>JBNLED010000038.1:0-7507 GCA_050304755.1 Polyangia bacterium
CCGGTGCTCCGACGGTCTCTGTTTCACGTACATCATAGCCTGATGGTGAAAATTTGGTTCAAGGTGAAAAATATTGGTGTTATGAAATTATGTGCGCTCTAAACGGCAACTTTGAAGAGGGCGTTTATTTGGGCTACGGTCACGGACGAGGACAGTGACTCCGGTGGCGATTCAGACAGCGATACGGACACCGATGGCGATTCAGACGGCGATACGGACGGGGATGGCGACACCGATGGCGACACCGATGGCGATTCAGACGGCGATTCAGACGGCGATACGGACGGGGATGGCGATACGGACGGGGATGGCGACACCGATGGCGATACGGATGGGGATGGCGACACCGATGGCGATTCAGACGGCGATACGGACGGGGATGGCGACACCGATGGCGATTCAGACAATGACACGGACACCGACATCGACACTGACGTGGAAGGCGACACCGATACCGGCAGTTCATCCAATCTGATAAAGAATGGTGATTTCAGTGAGGGCGAAGCATATTGGAATCTGACGGTGCATATGAGTAAAGCGGCGACCTACATCCAAGACGGGGCGTTCTGCGTTCAGAACGTCGGCCCCGACACGCTTTCCTTTAGCTGGGGGTTTCCCACCGATGATGCTGACGCTTTTATGGTCGAAGCCGGGGTATCCTACGAGTTCTCCTTTCAGGCATTGGGACACGGCTATCTGGAGTCCAGTATCGGCCAACTCGTCATACCCGGCGCCATACTCAGTGAGGTTGAATTTCCTGATTCCATCTACTGGGAGTCATACTCGTACATCGTTACCCCAAATGATACTCATCCCGTTATGGGCGCGGTCTTCAACTGCGAGGTAGTGTACTACGAAGACTATATTTGCTTCGATAACGTCTTCTTTGGAAAGATAGAAGATTAAAGCTGAGTTCTCCTCCTATGTCGTTCTCGTGTAGTCTCCTGGAAAGGCGGCCTCAGAAGAAGACTTGTTCCGGCACAATGTGGCACAGCTGTAACTGTAGCTCTTTTCCAAGCATTTTAAATTGCTTACAAATCCAAAATTGTACTTTTGGTATCCATATTGCAAACCTTCAAGAATCGTCAATGGAGGTAGCCATGAAAAAAAACCTGGATTGCCGAATTGTACGGATAACGGTTCTCCTTGTGTGTCTTGCCTATTCGAACCTGACAGTTGCGAATGTTCCGCCCTCTCCTGAAATCCTGGAGCTGGAGGCAACCCAGGATGCCCAAGACGTTGTAGTCGATGTTGGTATCGTGCGGGACTACTATCGCATCTGTGAGCTGTCGCGGATGGACATTGCGACCGGAGAAAGCGTCATCCTCTCCACCACGATGCAGATGACTGTCGTTCAGTCACATGAGATTGAGGATTGCGCCTGGGTATCCGATGTCACATTCCCCGGACACGATGCATGGTGCGCCGACAACCCGGAATCATGTTCGGACTGCGACGGCGATGGAATAGCGGAGTGCAAGGCCTGTGAGTGGGTCTATTACTTCACATACAGGGACGCTTGCGTGCCGCCGGGAAGCTATACCTACTCGATGACCTATGGCAACGGCATAGTGGAAGAAAGCGTCGAGCTGAACGCAACGGACATCAGTCATGATATCTGTGCCGCCGACACGCTTTCAACGGATACGGATTCCACCGAGAATACCGGCACAGATGTTTCGAAAGGGAGCCATGCCGACGACAACACCGACACGGAAACGGGGCGCGAGTCCGACGCAGAAGCCGACATGAGTGAAGAAGGGAGCCGGGGTGGCTGTAGCGCCGCAGCCGGACACGGGAGGGGGCTGCTGTCCATCATGCTTCACTTGTTTTGAGCTCGCCCCCCGACTTTTCCTACTGCATCGCCATCAATGTCATTGACGTATCGCTTGTCACGGTAGGTGACACGCTTCCTCAGTACGCCTCTCAGTACGCCTCCTCTCAGTACGCCTCCATGATGCAATGACGCCAACAGGCCGGCCGGCCAGGGTTTCCTCGGACCGAGTCCATATGCAGAATAAGCGAAATGGAAAATATGTATTCCTGAACTTGCACATGCCGAATTTGTCGGTTAGACGAATCCGCAGCAAAGAAAATAGGCCGGAATAACGGCAACAAGAGTCCCGTGAAAACACTCGGCAGGATGCCGGGATAACTGGGCGGCAGGATATGGAGCCGGCGGGCCGTTGCGTTTCCACCTGGATTTCGTGCACGACCGGGTGGGCCACGTCTCGTTCCCCGGGAGCGTTGCGCGCCAGCGTCCATATCTTGCGCCTCACAAAACGTCGCTCAATAAGGCGAACCCCGTTGGCCAAGGCATGAACGGAAGAGGAGACACGTCTGCTTCGGCGATGTCTCGCGGAGGCAAGTAAGCTGTTGGACAGAATGAGACACCACGGCATGCGCTTTCGACCGTGCTCGTCGCCCTGATGGCGCTGCTTGCGGCTTGCGATGAACAGGAAAACGACAGTACTGGCGACGGTAACGACATCGAGCAGGACGACGCCGGATCGGGAAGCGCGGCATATCAAATCCGGTCGAGCGATAGGCGCCGGCTCAGACGGGTGGACTTCGAGTTCATTTTGCTGGACCCGGAGTTCCTACAACACCGCCGCCGAATGCCCTACATCCTCAGCAATACACACAGCGCCGCAACGCGCGGCGAGAGGGAGGTAACGATGATGGCGACAAACCAATCAGACGCATATACCGGCAGGTCGAGGACTTCGGTCGGTCGGGTGTTGGAGACACGCCGGCCTCGGCGATGTCGCGTTGGGGGAACGAAAAAGCTGTACTCTACCGAATGCCCCCAAACGTTACTCATCACCCTGATCACGCTGGCGACGCTGTTCGCAGCGTGTGACAACCAAGAAGGGACGGATCCGGACGACGGTGATCGGGACGGGGCCCGGGAGGGCGATGGGACGACTTTTCGCATTCGGGGTCGGGTTGAGGGCAGCGGCGGCAACGACATTTCGGTGGTGGTCGATGCGTACGCCCCGGATTCGACCTCGGACGACCCCGATTACAGGGAGGAGTTCATCCTCGACAGCGACGAGGAGTTCGCGGTCGCCTCGACCTTCGAGACGGGGACGAGATACGATATCGCTTTCGGCGATCTCAACCAGGAGCAGTCGTGCACCGTCGACGGCCGGTTCATGTTCATCGATGGTGAAATCGAGGACGCGGATGTCCTGATCGAGGTCGTCTGCGAGCCCGCCTACACCGTCGGGGGGACCGTGAGCGGTCTGAAGGGCGAGAAGGTCATCGTCGGTGTCGATACGTCGGAGGAGTACATTCCGTTTCTCTACGATGCCGAGCGAAACGGCTCCCACATCTTCGCCAGGATGCTGCCTTCGGGCATGCCCTACGAGGTGACGGTCGATACGCAACCGACCGATCCCGAGCAGCACTGTTCGGTCAAGAACGGCAGCGGGGTCATCGCTGACGAAGACGTGGACGACGTCCGCATTCTGTGTGACTCCGGAACCGTCGGCGGGCGGGTCGAGGGGCTGATGGGGGACGAGGTCACGCTGGGGCTCAGCTTCGATCGCGACCTGGAGGGGGAGTTACTGACCGCCCGGGAGAACGGTCCCTTCGCGTTCGAGCACGTCTTCGAGGAGGGCGAGCCGTACACCGTCTACATCGGTGGCTATCCGGAGAACCCGGAACAGGAGTGTGAGATAACAAATGAAATGGGCATCATAGAATACAACGAAGAGACCGAGAGCTTCGATGTGGAGAACGTGGTGGTCCGGTGCAACGGCGGCGCCACTGTCGGAGGGGAAATCCATGGCCTCAGGGGCTCGGAGTTCGAGCTCGGCCTCAGCTTTGGCGATCTCCTCGATGTCGAGATCCTGGGCGAGGAGATCACCGGGGACGGCCCGTTCCGGTTCAAAGGGGAGTTCATGGAGGGGGAGGACTACGCGGTCACCGTGCACACCCAGCCCTCGAACCCGAAGCAGGAGTGCGTGGTGCTCAACGGAACCGGCGTAATCGAGTACGACGAGGAGCGGGAGACCTACGACGTCGATGATGTCGAGGTG
The DNA here is from genome assembly GCA_050304755.1 of Polyangia bacterium. Classification (GTDB taxonomy): domain Bacteria; phylum Myxococcota_A; class Polyangia; order JAAYKL01; family JAAYKL01; genus CAYWLQ01. Next base: position 4,047 of record JBNLED010000038.1, read on the forward strand.
TACTGCGCGGCGCCGCTTCGGACGTACAGTTATAATAATACGTCTGCGGTCATCCGGTCCAACCCGGTAGTGGTCGATGAATTCAAGGTGATAGACGAGCTCTATGGCCAGGGCGTGTCCGAGCTCACAAAGGAGCTCGCCAATGGCTATGTCTATTCCAGTTATACTGGCGAATACTATGAGGTATTCGCCAAGGAGATGCTGAGCAAAGGGTATTCTTCAACTGAACTCACGACGATATGGCGCTATCGTCGGGTCAAGGCAGTAGCGAGCATCGAAATGACCATCTCCCGTGTTAACCTGAGCATCACGGGGGATCTAAGGAAAGCCGGCTATGTCTCAAGTATAGTGGACATGTTCGTTTCGACCTATTCCGCGGACGACACCGATAGGGTGGAATACTACAACGCAAATAGTATATCTGTACTTAGATCCAAGTGCTCAGGAACGGAGTTCGAGTACGACGCCGTGGCCAACTCGTCGGGCGACACTTACTTGTGGAGGGAGGAAGATGTCGAGTACACGACAGAAGGCGATCCGGCAAGAGAAGTCACCTACGGTAGGGTGACATTGAAGCATCCCGTTGTTGTCTCCGTCGACTTGTCTTCCATTCCGGTCGGGGAGGAGTTCTATCTTAGATCACGGGTGGGCGCCACGGTAAACAATGACGTAATTTCTGTTGAACCATGGGTCTATGCGGGTCTGAGGGACCCCCTCGATTCCGAATCGGACGAGGGGGACAACGGCGTACAGATCGAGACCGAGGGGCTCCTGATGCTCGATGTTGATGATTTGGATCCGGACAGCTTGGATGCCGCCCCCGGGATCGTGCCGGACGAGTGTCCCGCGGGTGAAGAACGCGCCGTGCTCTCTTTTGAGAGCGCGACCTTCGAAACCGTGGAATCTTTGATTTCCGAACCGGGCATCCGGATCACCCGCACCGGCAGTGACGCCGGTCCGGTCACGGCCCGCATCACCCTGACGGAGGGCACGGCCACGGCGGGCGAGGACTTCGACGCCGAAGCGATGGAGGTCCGGTTCGGCGACGGCAGCAGCGAGCCGCGTTCGCTTTTCCTACCCATCATCAATGACGTGCTGCACGAGGACAACGAAACCCTCACCGTGACCTTGAGCGACCCCTTGGGGTGTGCGGAAATCGGAGAGATAGACACTGCGGAGATCACCATCATCGATGACGACGCGTCGAGTGCCGGAGAGCTCGCCTTCAGTGAGGATACCTACGCGGTGGACGAGTTCGCGGGCTCGGCGGAGATCACCGTGGAGCGGCTCGGCGACGGCCGGCAGGGAGAGATCCGGGCGGTGGTGAGGACCGCGGACGGCACCGCCACCGCGCCGGACGACTACACCGCGACATCGGAGGAGGTGGTGTTCCTGAGCGGCGAGGCGACCCCGAAGACCGTGCAGATCCCCATCGCGGACAACAGCGACGAGGACGAGGACCGGACCGTGCTCCTGACCCTGGAGGGGGTGAGCGACAACGTCGCCGGCCAGGTGCTGGACGAGGCCGTGTTGACCATCCGCAACGACGACACGGGCGTGCCGAGCGCGGTGCAGTTCGGTAGCGAGACCTATTCCATCGGCGAGGGGGACGGCGTGGCCCGCATCGACGTGACGCGGACAGGGGATCTGGGAAGCCCGGTCACCGTCGTCGTCGAGGCCGCGGCAGAGACCGCCCGGGCAGGAGAGGACTTCGAGGCGGTGGAGACCGCCGTCTCCTTTGCGGCCGGCGACGGGGAGCCCAAGTGGGTGGAGGTGCCGATCCTCAACGACACCGCGGATGAGCCGGACGAAACGGTGGCGCTCGCGCTCAGCGGCCCCGAGGGTGCCGCCCTGGGGACGCCGGCCGTTGCCACGCTTCGCATCCGGAACGGCATCGGGTGGCAGGTGCCCGCCGCGATCGCCCCTCTCAATCAGACCTACGCGACTCCCGTGGTCGCGGCCGGGGCGGAGGGAACGGCGACGCTGGTGTGGCGGAACGGTACCCCCAAGGTGAGTTACCTGAGCCGCTTCGACGGGGAGTGGGGAACACCGGAGACCTTGAGCATCGACCGGGAGATCCAGGCGATGGCCTTCGATGCCGACGGCAACGGGTTCATGGCCTTCGTCGACGAGGATGAGGTCACGGGCAACCTGACCGTTTTTACCTCCCGGTACCTGGCCGGGAGCGGCTTTGAGGCGCCGGTGGCTCGCTATCCGGGGCCGTCCCGGGTGGACGAGAACCTCGAGCTCGCGGTGTCGGCGAGCGGCAAGGCCGCCCTTATCTGGATAGAGGTCGAGAGCGATGCCGACGGCATCTTCGCCAACACGGCCTGGGCCGACGCGTTTGACGGTTCCGCGTGGGTCGGCGGCGTCCCCCTCGAGGCCAACGACTATGGGGAGGACGACGTTTTTCCCGGGGCGTCCGTGCTCAAGGTCGCCGTCGATGACGACGGAAACGCCTTTGCGGTGTGGGCCTGGGCCGGTCTGTCCAGAGAAGAGGGAGAGGTGCGGGTGAGCCGGTTCGATGCGTCGAGCGGCGCTTGGGACGTCGCCTGGTGGAGCGAGGCGGCGACGTTGAGCGGTTACGATATCGACACCGGTGCGGTGTACACCCCGCAGATCGCGATGGACCAGGCGGGCAGCGCTGCGGTGGTCTGGATGGAGGAGGATCACTGCTGCCTCACCATCGAGCAGAACCTATGGGCCAATCACTACGACGCCGCCCTCGATGCCTGGAGCGGCCCCGTCCCGGTGGAGCCCACCGACCTCGGCCGGCCAGTGACGGAAAGGGACGAGACCGGCCCCTCGGATCCGCGCCTGGGAATGGACGGGGACGGCAACGCCGTTGTTATCTGGCGGGAGCGGGACGACGGCGGGAACGACTCCCTTGTCCGCACGAATCACTACGACGCCGGGACCGGTCAGTGGGGCGAGCCCGGCACGCTCGGCAGCCTCGACGCCTACCAACTCCATCTCACCATGAATGCCGAGGGGGACGCCTTCGCGTACTGGCTGTCGGGGTTCAGCCCGCGGACCCAACGCATAGCGAGGTACACGAGGGATACGGGATGGAGCGGGGTCATGACCTTCCCGAGCGAGATTCGGAGCTTCTCGATAACCCCGGAGGGCGGCGCGTTCTGCGTCTTCGAAGCAATGGATCCAGCGGACGGGAACGCCGACAAACTCTGGTACAGCCGCTACGTCGTGGAATGACCCCTAGCGCCTTGTCAATCGAGAGCAGCCGGGTTTCGAGTGCGGCGGGTGGTGTCGGATCCGGCCGAGGCCGTGAAGACGGGCGATCGATGTTACGTCTCAAGAGGATCTTCCCTCCACGCTGCAGCGCGGATTCGAGCCGGAGACAAGGATGGGCCGGAGAGACTTGTCCCCGTGTCTTCTCAAAGGGGAATGTCGTCGGTATCGGACTCGGCGGTGTCTGCAACCGCGCCGCCGTCCCGCTGTCC
>JBNLED010000039.1:0-48391 GCA_050304755.1 Polyangia bacterium
AAATAAAGTTTCCAAGCTGGCAATCGCTGCGCCCGTCCGGCAAGGCGCGAGGAGTGGAGAATACTGGGGGTATTTGACCGACGAGCAACGCCGACGGGCGGGATGCAGCGGTTGTCAGAGGGCAAGTTAATTTTGATCAGAGGCCTTAGATCAGGGAGGCGAGGGTCTTCCCGATGTCCGCCGGGGTGGGGCTCACCGCCACCCCCGCGGCCTTGAGGGCCTCGATCTTGTCGGCGGCCGTGCCCTTTCCGCCGGCGATGATGGCGCCCGCGTGCCCCATCCGTTTTCCCGGAGGCGCCGTGGCCCCGGCGATGAACGCGGCCACCGGCTTCTCGATGTTCTCTTCGATGAACTGGGCCGCCCGCTCCTCGGCGGTGCCGCCGATCTCCCCGATCATGACCACCGCGTCCGTGTCCGGATCCTTCTCGAACAGCGACAGGAGATCGATGAAGTCCATGCCGCCGATGGGATCGCCGCCGATGCCCACGCAGGTGGACTGGCCGAGCCCCAGGGCGCCGAGCTGGCCGATGGCCTCGTAGGTCAGGGTGCCCGACCGGGAGATGACCCCGATCCGGCCGGGAGAGGTCACCCGGTGGGGGGTGATGCCGAGCTTCTGCCGCGCCGGCGGGGCCATGATGCCGGGGCAGTTGGGGCCGATGAGCCTCACGTTCGTGCCCTCCAGGAAGGTCCGCACCTTGACCATATCGACGGTGGGGATCCCCTCAGTGATGCACACCACCAGCTCCACACCGGCGGCGGCCGCCTCCATCACCGAGTCCGCCGCGAACGGGGCGGGGACGAACACCACCGAGGCGTCGGCGCCGGTCGCCTCCCGCGCCTCCTCCACAGTGTCGAAGACCGGGACGCGGTCATCGAACCGCTGGCCGCCCTTGCCCGGCGTGACGCCGGCGACGACCCGGGTGCCCGCGTCCAGCATCTGGCGGGTATGAAACGCGCCGGCGCCGCCGGTGATGCCCTGCACCAGAACCTTTGTTTCCTTATTTACGAGAATGGTCATGACCGCACCTCACTTTGCTCACGGGCCAGCGCCACGGCCTTCCGGGCGCCCTCCCCCATGTCGGGCACCGAGACGATGGCGAGCTCGGAGTCCGCCAGGATCTCCCGCCCCCGCTCCACGTTGGTGCCCTCCAGGCGAACCACGAGGGGGACCTGTAGGCCCATCTCCTTGGCCGCCCCCACCACCCCCTCGGCGAGGACATCACACCGGAGGATTCCCCCGAAGATGTTGACGAAGATCGCCCTGACCCGCTCGTCGGACAGGATAATCTTGAACGCCTTCTGCACCGTCTCGGCGTCCGCCCCGCCCCCCACGTCCAGGAAGTTGGCGGGATCGCCGCCGGAGTATTTGATGATATCCATGGTGGCCATGGCCAGCCCCGCGCCGTTGACGCAGCAGCCGATGTCGCCGTCCATGCTGACGTAGGAGAAGCCGAGCTCCGCGGCCTTCGCCTCTACGGGGTTCTCCTCGGTCCGGTCCCGCAGCTCCGAATGATCGGGGTGACGGAAGTGGGCGTTGTCATCGAAGTTGAGCTTCCCGTCGAGGGCGATGACCTCATCCGACCGGGTCGTGACCAGCGGGTTGATCTCCACCAGGGAGGCGTCCTCTTTGACGAAGAGGGTGGCGAGGGACTGCAGGAGGGCGACACACCGGCGGACCTGCTTGCCCTTGAGCCCCAGGGCGAAGGCGACCTTCCGGGCGTTGAAGGCGAAGAGCCCCCCCATGTGATCGAACCAGTTTTTGATGATCTTCTCCGGGGTCTTTTCGGCCACGTCCTCGATTTCCACGCCCCCCTCGGTGGAGGCCATGACGCAGATGCGACGGGTCTCCCGGTCCGCCACCAGGCCGACATAGAGCTCGTCGGCGATCTCCACCCCCTGCTCTATGAGGAGCCGCCCCACCTTCTTCCCCTCGGGCCCGGTCTGGTGGGTCACCAGGTTCATCCCCAGGATCGCCGAGGCCGCCTCCCGGGCGCCGTCCTTCCCCTTGACGACCTTGACGCCGCCGCCCTTTCCGCGTCCGCCGGCGTGGATCTGCGCCTTGACCACCAAGAGCTCGTTTCCGGTCGCCCGGATGAGCTCCTCGGCGGCGGCCACCGCCTCGTCTACACTGAAAGCCACCTTCCCCCGGGGCACCGGGATGCCGTACTTGCGAAACAACTCCTTGGCCTGATATTCATGGATTTTCATTGCCCGTCTCCTCGAGTGGTTTGATAAATGGCAGTATAGAACGGAGTCACGGGATATCAAAGTGCTGTCTTCAAAATTGCGGACAGGGACAAGGAGGAACAATCATGAGCCTGGAGATCACCATCGGCTTCGGCGAAGGGAAACGCGTCAACGCGACCATCGGTGACATGGAGATCAGGACCGACCAATCCGTGAAAGCCGGCGGTGACGGATCGGCCCCCGAGCCCTTCTCCCTCTTTCTGGCCTCTATCGGTACCTGCGCCGGCATCTATGTGCTCGGCTTCTGTCAATCTCGTGACATCCCCACGGACGGGATACGGATCGTCGAGCGGGCCAGCTGGTCCGGTACCCCGCCCCGCCTCTCCAAGATCGAGATAGAGATCGGCCTCCCCGAGGCCTTCCCGGAGAAATACCGGAAAGCCGTGGTTCGCGCCGCGGATCTCTGCGCGGTCAAGAGGGTCATCCTCGATCCCCCGGAATTCGAGGTGCACGCCGTATCGACAAGTGGTTAAAATGCAGCAATAATTATAAAAGGACTTAATTTCTTCGATGAGATGCGAGCTGCTATGATGACGAAGCTATGAGCCGCGCGATTAAAATGCTCCTGGAAAAAGGGTGGATTCGCCGCAAGCAATACGATCGCGCCCTGGTTCAGAGCGCCCGATACGGCGAGACCCCGGGGTACCACCTCGTCGCCGCCGGGGCCATTGATGACGAGGATCTCGTCGGCTTCTTTCTGCGACATTTCTCCCTCAAGTACTGGCCGAAATACAAGCTCAAGAACATCCCCAAAGAGGCGATCCTCGCCATCACCCCGGTCCTCGCCAAGAACCTTCGAATTCTCCCCATCCGAATCCGGGCTCAGAACCTCACGCTCGGGCTGACGGATCCCAGCCTGACCCACGTCGCCGAGGAGGTCTCGTTTCACACCAAGCGGTTCGTGAATCCGGTCCTGGTCACGGAGACGGACATGTCCTGGGCGCTGGCGTACTATTACAGCATCACCTCCTATAGCGCGAAAAAGGAATCGCTGATCTCCAAACAGCCCGCCACCTTGGAAAGGCAGACCCTGGACATGGTCGACGACCCGTCCCAATACCTCTCCATGGAGACCTCGGCGGGCGCCCACAAACCCTCGGTGGTTCAGGTCACGGATGAGGGATGGGGCGTTGAGGACTGGGAAGAGGAACCGGAGGAGACCAGCACCTTCCCCCTCCCCCTCACCCAGCTCGTCACCAAACAGACCGGGAAATTCAGGGATCTCCCGAACCTGAAAGCGCGGGAGACGCTCCCTCCCCCTTCCTATAAAGAGGGCGCGCCCCGGGACGAGCAGTATCAACGCGAGAAGCGGAGCTCGGCGGTGGCCACCAATCCCGCCATCAAGGCGAGCCTGTGGGATATCCACACCGGCCGGCGGACCATCGAGACGCCGCCGGAAGATCGCGAGCGCGATACGATGGACAGCATGCCCCCCTTCGACACCATCACCCCGCCGGAGAAGGACACCCCTAAACAGAATATCTCGGAGCTGCTCGGCGCCATCAAGAGATCCGGGAGCCGCGACGCCATCATCGACCTGGCGCTGGAGTACCTCCTCCTGTTCGCGAGACGGACCGCGTTCCTGGTGATTCGCAGAAGCGAGATCCGGGGATTCGCCATCAAGGGCACCGGCACCAACCAGACCGCCATCAAGAGCTACTGGGTTCCGTTCTCTTCGGAGTCCACTTTCCGGCAGATCGCCCTCGAGGGGCAGATTCACCTGGGCCCCCTCGGTCGCACCAGCTCCGACAGTATCTTCACCGCGGCGCTCGGGGGCCGTCCCCGCCGTGTGCTCATCGTCCCGGTGGAGATCCACAACCGGGTGGTGGGGCTCCTCTACGCGGACAAGCTGCGGATCGAGATGCCGCCGTGGAACCTCCTGGAGCGTCTTTCGGAGGTGGTGAGCGCCAACCTCACACGGCTCATCCTCTCGAAGGCGAAGTCCTGATCGTTCGGGTTCGGAGGAAAAGTGACTGAAGAGGAGGGGCTGAGCTTGACAAAGTCTTTTTAGGCTCTAAGTAAATTTAACCTATTTAAAAAACAACCGCGAGGAGGGCCAACGGGCTTTTCTCATGACGGAAGAGGGGCAACCCATGGCGAAGACCAAAACAACCAAATCCAGCACGGTAAAAAAATCGTCGACGAAATCCACCGCGAGCACCAAGACGAAGGCGGCCAAGTCCCCCAAGAAGACTGCCGCGAAGCCCAAGAAGGGCGCTCCGGCGACTTATGATCAAATCGCGGCCCTCGCTTATGAGATCTGGGAAAAGGAGGGGTATCCCAACGGGCGGGAGGTGGAGCACTGGGTCGCCGCGGAACAGGAGCTGAACGGCGGCAAGTAGCTTTCTCCCTCCGTCTCGGATTCCTCCCATCTACAGCGTACACCATCGATTGCCGTCTGAGGATTCCGGCGGACATTCATGGACGATAATGCAATAATCTTGTATCTTGAAAAGCGCATGCCAAGGGATGGGGGTGCGGATAGAGGAGAAATATAGATGGTTCGGTATTTCACACTTCCCATGCTCGCCCTTGCTATCGTCTCCTTTTCATACCTTGCCTGCTCAGGCGGCTCCGGCGGCGATCCCGAAACGGGGTCCGGGGATACCGATGCGGATATGGACACCGACGCGGATACGGACACCGATGCAGACACCGATACGGACGCGGACGCGGATACGGATGCAGACACCGATACAGATGCTGATGCCGATACGGACACCGACGCCGATACGGATACCGACGCCGATACGGATGCCGACGCCGATACGGACGCCGACGCCGATACGGACGCCGACGCCGATACGGACACTGACTCTGATACGGACACCGACACGGACGCCGATACCGATACGGATGCAGACACCGATACCGAGGCAGATACAGACACCGGCGCGGAGATGTCCTGCCACGCCATCCAGGATGAGTTGCAGGAGAAAACGGGCTGCGCAGGGGTGTTCAATCCCGATCAGATATTGGATTACAATATCGATATCGCGGAGTCCAACTGGGCGGCCCTGCTGGCCGATCCCGGCCCCGACTACGAGTACTTCCCTGCGCAGATCAGCTGTGGGACGAACGAGCCCATCACCGTCGGTCTTCGAAAGAAGCGGTCCGGGGGAACCCTCAAGGTGGGGCTCAAGGTCGACATCAACGAGTACCACGATTACACCTATTTCGACCTGGTGAAGCTGAGCTTCGAGAACGGCATCAGCGACGGGGTAACAGAAGACGACGCCGACATCGGCGTCTACATCTCCGAGTATCTGGCCTGGCGGCTGATGGTCCTCTCCTGCGCCTACTCCGGTCGGGCGGTGCTGGCGAACGTGCATATCAATCACCAGCTCCTCGGGATCTTCATCAACGTCGAACAGGTGGACCGGCGCTTCCTCGACTCCCGTCTCGGCGAGAACAACGGGTGGTTGTACAAGAAGAGCGGCTCTTTCGGGGACGGGCTGAGGACCCACGAGCAGGACACCGAGGCGGATCCCTACGCGGAGCACCTCTGTTTCTGGGATGATGAGGCCGCCTGTCCGATCCCGTGGGATGATCTCGAAGAGACGCTCCCCGAGCACCTCGACATCGAACAGCTGCTGCGTATCGGCGCGGTCAACGCCCTGATGGGCAACACGGACGCGCCGATTTTCATAGACAACAACTACTTCTATTACAACTGGGGGGATGACGCGGAGAACGCGAATCCCCGGATCTACCTCCCGTGGGATCTGGACTCGGTAATGACCCAGACCTACGACGTGTTCGGCGGCGATGCACCGAACGCCACCCCCAAGTACACGGACGTCCTGTTTCCCCTGTGGGAGGGGACCTACAACGCCATCCTCACCGATCTTCTGGAACGCAAGATAACCCGGGACGCCGTCGAAGCCGAAATCGATCGCGCGGTGCAGGTCGCCGGCGCGGCGTTCGCCGCGGATCAGTACGCCGTCGGCGACATCGACGAGGTCGCCTCGAACCTCAAGTCATGGTGGGCTGCCCGGCTCGATCAGGTCCGGGCCTCGCAACATTGATCTCACCAGGTTCCCCCCTATTGAGGTGGCGCGTGAATTTGGAAAAGGAACCGGAATTCCAGGAAGAATTTTAATTTCCTTCTCGTTCGTCCGACGAATCTTGCCGATGAACCGAACACCAAGCATCCCGTTGCGATTTGGGGTCCGGGCGGGGCGCCTCCGCGCGGTAGCGTGAGGATAATGTGGGCCGTTCGGACCGGACGACAACGGAATAGCTTCGGCCGTTGTCTTGTTGATCGGCGGAAGGAGAGGTTGTCCCGGAGCGGAAACATGAACTGGCGGCTGAACGACATTGAATCGGACTTGCGACCCACTCGGCGCCTGAGACGCGTGGTGGATCCGTTGGTTCGTCGATGGGCCTACGGGTTGACCCTGATTCCGGCGGTCATGGAGTGGCTCGACAGCTTCCATATGCCGTCGGCGCCGTGGGAGATTGCCAAGATGGTGTGCCTCAGCGCGGTCATCGGTGTCTGTGTCTGGCGACTCTACCGCGAATCGGCGAAGCTGAAGCGGCTCTCCGAGACGGACGAATTGACGGGGATCTACAACCGCCGGCGGTTCAACGAAGACCTGGTGGCGGAGGCCACCCGTTCCAGACGGCTGGGCATCCCGCTGTCGCTGCTGTACCTCGACGTGGACAACTTCAAGCGGTTCAACGACTCCCAGGGCCACGCGACCGGGGACCGCGTTCTGGAGAATGTCGCGGCGCTCCTGAAGCGGTCGATTCGTCGTCATATGGACAGCTGCTACCGCATCGGCGGCGATGAGTTCGCGGTCCTGATGCTCGGCGCCCACGCCCCGGAGGCCGTCGCCGCGATGAAACGCCGGCGCGACGAGCTGGTGCAGGGAACCCTGTTGGAGCGGGATGATATCCGCCTCTCCGTGGGGGCCGTGGAGCTTAACGGCGACACCCCGTCGGAGCTCGTCAAGAAGGCGGATCGGAATATGTATGCGGCGAAGCGGGGCGAGCCGCTTCTGACCGAGCCGGACAACTGCTTTGCCCGGATCTGATATGGCGCAATGATGAAATCGAGAACCGCTGTTGGGGCGAGGTCCCGCGTCCCCCTGCCTGTCCTTCAAATGTGAGGTCGTCCGTTTGGTTTAGAAGAGGGCTTCCAGTATCGGGATCAGAGCGCCTGAACCCGCAGGGATGACCACACTGCAGCCGCCGGAATCCTCCGTGGCGCCGTTGCCTTTACTCTTGGGCGTGGTCGTTTCCCCGGGGTCGTCGCTCCCTTCGCCTGTATCTTCTCCGGCCGCATCTTCACCGTCACCCTCGACGTCCCCCGTGTCCTCGTCGCTATTGTCCGCTGATTCTCCGGTGTCGCCTTCTTCCTCGCTATCCGCATCCCGCGGTTCCTCTCCCGCTGTATCCGCTTCACCATTGTCGGTATCGATGTCAATATCGATATCTCCCCCTTCTTCGAAGATCTCCTCGCAGGCCAGCACGCCCTCGCAGTCGTCGGTCGCGAGGTCGAGCAGGCAGTCGATATAGGCCTGGGTCTCCGGGGCCTCCGCCGCCCACCGGAGCTCCTCGCAGCAGTCGACCAGATCATAAGGGGACGGAGGGTCGAGGGCCGATATAACCGGTCCATCCGCGTGCTCCGCAATGGTTTCGTCGGTGTCCGCGTCCCCGGGCATATCGACCATCTCGGTATCGACCGCTCCTTCGGTGTCCCAATCGTCGAAGCAGTTGTCGTTGATCGATTCCATTTTCGGAATGAGGCTCATGCAGGTGTTCAACTCCTCTTCCGTACAGTCCTCCGCCGGATCCGGCGGGGGCTCGCATTCGGACGTCAGCGTCTCGATGCACATCGCGTACAGCTCGGGATCGGGGATCAGCTCGACGGGACTGCTCGAAGCCATCCCGAAGCTGTCACCGCTCGCGCATTCACAAGAGGAAAGGTTCGAGTCCATCTCGCATGTTCCTAACGTGGACTCGCACCGGACCCCGGACGGCTTGCAGTATCCGTGGACACACGTGCTCCAGTCGCAATCGTCGCTGTTCAGGCAGTCCTCGAGAACCATGTCGGGGGTGGTACACGCCCGATTGACGCAGATCGTCGCTCCAGGGCACTCCGTACTGCGGAAGCACTCCTGGGCCTCGGCCCGTGCCGCCGTGTTCAGCACCAAAATACAGACGAGGGTCGCGAAGACCCGCTTGACGGTTTTTTCCTGTAGAGACATCGATTCCTCCCTTTGTTTATTAGTACCTCTTTATATATACAATTTGCTCAATTGTGGGAGGTTTTTTTTGAGGAAATCAAACTTCCATGCCCTAAGGGGGGGCTGAAATTGACCCGCGGCGGCGTTTTCAAGACCCGAAAAGCATGCGGCTTCGGGAGCCGACAATGCGCTTGGCGAGCAGCACGAGGTAGTAGCAGATAGCGGTAATGACCGTGGTGAGAATCAGAAACATCGGTACGCCGTAATCTCCTACTTCAATCCCGCAGCTGAAATGCAGGGCGGTCACCAGTATCAAGATAATGTATTGGTGGAAGAAGAAAATCCCGAAGCTGGTGTCCGCAACTCTGCCGGTCCATCGCATCGCGTTACCCTTGTAGCGTCGCAGGAGCTCCAGCATCAGGAGCGACATGAGTATCTTCGCGGGCATATCCAGATCGACATACCCCCGTTCAGCTGAAAACGGATACCTCGAAAACAGCGCTCCGTCCTGTTTGAGAACCAGAACCTATGTTGAGATCGCCTATCGAGTGAGTTGTTTGAGGATGACCATCTTCCGCCTGCTCCAGACCGCCGGCTCCGGTCCGAGCCTCAGGGGGGTGGTATCCATCAACTCGAGGCTGTTCCGAAATGCTACACTTGTAGCAGGGCTCCCCGCCTGATGGTTGGAAAATGTGAGCCCCCTCCAAGGCTTGTTGTCTGTGTAACGTGCCGGAAATAATATTAAAAAAAATTCGCCAGCGGCGGTATGATTTTGAGTTGCTCAACAGTTGCGGGAAGGCTTTGAAACCCTATTCGAAAATGATAGAATAAATCCGATTTCAGCAGATTCAAGGAGGTTCGTTTGATCGCGAAGATAGAACTCTTGACGCTGGTCCTCGCTTCGCTCGTCGCGGCCGGCTGCGGTGACGATGACGAGGGGGATGACGAGGGGGATCCCGAGGAGACGGACTGGCGTGAATGGGAGGGCGGATGCGAGGACGATTCGGAGGGGGATATCGCCTCGGGCACGACCTGGCAGTGGCAGCTCACGGAGACCATCGACACGAGCGTGGACGCCGAGGTCTTCGATGTGGACCTCTTCGAGGCGCCTCAATCGGTGATCGCGGAGCTCCAGGCGGCGAACCGGTTCGTCATCTGTTACTTCTCCGCCGGCACCTGGGAGGAGTGGCGGGACGACGCCGGGGAGTTCCCGGAGGACGCCATCGGCAACACCTTGGAGGAGTGGGACGACGAGAAGTGGCTCGACGTCCGCTCCGAGGCGGTTCGGGACCTCATGCGGGCGCGGCTGGACGTAGCCCGGGACAAGGGGTGCGACGGGGTGGAGCCGGACAACATGGACGGCTACCTGAAGGACAACCGCTCCGGGTTCGACTTCGACGGGCTGGACCAGCTGGACTTCAACCGGTTCATCGCCGAGCAGGCCCACGAGCGGGGGCTCTCGGTAGGGCTCAAGAACGACGTGGACCAGCTGGCGGAGCTCGAGCCCTGTTACGACTGGGCCCTGAACGAGGAGTGCTTCGCCTATGAGGAGTGCGAGCGGTACCGGCCGTTCGTGGCCGCGGGCAAGGCCGTGTTCCATGTCGAGTATGTCGATGACACCGCTGACGGTGAGGCCCTGGCGGACGAGGTGTGCGGCGACGCCGCCGTCGAGGGGTTCTCCACCCTCATCAAGGACTGGGATCTCACGACGTGGCGCATCGCCTGCCCCTGAAAAACACCCTCCAGAGGAAAAAGCCAACCCCCATACCCGCGACGGCGGTTACGTGGTCTTCGGGGAGTGGCACGGCTACGCCTGGACCGGCACCGAGGCCGGCGGCCAGTACGGCAGCACCATCTCTCCGGAGGACTTCTCAGAGATCTCCGCGGGGGATCCCCTCTGCGCCGGCGGCACCGTACCTGCTGCTCACCGGCAACGCCGCGGTCGACTCCTCGAGGCCCCGTCCGTCGCCGGCCTGCGCGTCGACAACTGGGGCACCCCCCCCGCCTCCTTCATTGTGGACCTCCACCTCGTGGCCGGCTCCCCCTGCGAGGACAACGGCCTGGAGTCCCTCGGCGTCACCGCCGACGCGAACCTGGACGGGAACCCCCGGGTGGTGGGGGACGGCATCGACATGGGGTGCTTCGAAATCCAGTAAGGGTCGCCTTTCAAGCAGACTCAATGGACCAAACGGCAAGTGAAAGGGAGGGCGCCTCGCCGGCGCTCGGGCCTTGGAGGCGCCCTCTTGGGGGAAGGGAGGGGGGAATCAGATGTCGCCCGCGGTCGCGTTCTCGACCGGAGCGCTCTCCGGTGTCGCTTCCGGAGCTTCGGTAGGGGGGAGGCGCCGCACTTTGTCCATGTCGAGCCAGTCCCTGGACTCCGACCATGGTCTGGTTGCTCTGAACTCGATACGACATGAGAACCTTTCTGTCATAAGCAGGCGAAGGTCCATTCCTCCGGTTACTCCTTCTCTCGGCCGAACCGGCAAAGGAGTTTCCAAAAAAAATGAGAATATTTTTAATTGCAGGAGATCACTTCGGTTTTTTGGCTGAAACTTGCCGATCCCTTCCATGGAATAGAGAGCCGAGCCTCTCTCTGAAAAGAACCTCACCCCCGGCCCCTCTCTGACAATCGTCTCATCTGACCCTTCTGAAAAGAACCTCACCCCCGGCCCCTGTCCGACAAGCGGAGAGGAGTTAGAAGGACCTCCCGTTTCAGTGTCATTCTTTCCGGGCGGACATCACCTGATATGTAAAGAAGAGACAGAAACGAGCGACTACAAACCGGTTTGATAAATTCAACAACTCGTATACTCTTGGGGCTTGTTCGGACGCTTGGGCGGTTGCACCCGGTTCGCAGTGGAGGCGGTGAATGAAGCCGATAGTCGAAGAGTTGAAAAACGGGTTGAAGGTGGTGTTGAGGCCCACGACCACCGCGCCGGTGGTGGCGTTCCAGGTTTGGATCGGGGTGGGGAGCGCCGACGAGCGCCCCGGCGAGGAGGGGCTGGCCCACGTCCTGGAGCACATGCTGTTCAAGGGGACGAAGAAGCGCCGGGTGGGGGAGATCACCAAGGACGTCGAGCGGGCGGGCGGACAGATCAACGCGTGGACGTCCAACGACGAGACGGTCTACCACATCACTATGGCCAGCCGGTACCTGGATCACGGGCTGGACATCCTGGCGGACGCCGTGCAGAACCCGGCCCTCGACGCCGAGGAGCTCGCGCGGGAGCTGATGGTCATCGAGGAGGAGATCCGGATGGGGGAGGACTCCGCGGAGCAGATCCTCATCCAGAATCTCTTCCGACAGGTGTTCAAGCGGCACCCCTACGGCCGGCCCGTCATCGGCTCCAGCGAGAGCGTCAAATCGTTCACCCGGGACAAGGTCGCCGCCTTCCACGAGCGGTGGTACGTCCCCTCCAATATGGTCTTCTCCATCTGCGGCGATTTCGAGCCCCGGGCGATGCTCCGTAAGGTGCGGGCGGTGTTCCGGAAGCCCGGCCCGTCGAGCCGGCTCGCCCGGGGGGTGCGCCCCAAGGAGGTCTTCCCGAAGCGGCCGCAGTTCATCAGCGCCACCCGCGCCATCAGCGAGGCCCACGCGGCCATCGCCTTCCCCGTGCCGGGCCTCACCCACGAGGATGTCCCGACGCTGGATCTCCTCGCCGGCATCCTGGGGCAGGGGATGAGCTCCCGCCTGGAGCGCACGGTCCGGCGGCAGCTGGGCCTGGTCAACGACATCCGCGCGATGGCCTACACCCCGCGGGACTACGGCATCTTCTCGGTGGTCTACTCCTGCCAGCCCCACCGGCTGGAGGAGGCCACGGCCGCGGTGGTCGAGGCCCTGGAGCAGCTCACCGAGGAGCTGGTGCTCTCCCAGGAGCTCCAGAAGGCCAAGACAATGATTGAGAGCGAGTCCATCTACTCCGAGGAGACGGTGGACGGCCTGGCCCGGAAGTCGGCGTTCTACCTGATGCACGCCCGGGACGTGGAGTTCGAGCGGAAGTACGTGGCCATGCTCGCGCAGATCACCGAGGAGGATCTCCTGGAGGTGGCGCGGCGACATCTGATGGGGATCCAGGCCAGCGTCTCGGTGGTGTTCCCCGACCCGTCCCATCACACCCCCGCCGTCAGCCTGCCCTGGATCGTCGAGGCGGATGACGCGCTCGCGTTCGACGAGTCCAAGCTCTCCAGGATCATGCTCCGGAAAGTGGAGGAGATCGGCAGGACCCGGAGCGCCTCCATCCCGGTGAAGAGCGGCGAGCAGGACACCATCGTCACGACCCTCTCCACCGGGGATCACCTGCTCATCCGGCGGGATCCCAGCTCGAAGATCGTCGCGGCCCGCGCCGCGTGCCTCGGGGGGCTCCGGTTGGAGAAGCAGAAGGAGGCGGGGCTCTTCAACCTCCTGGCCAACACCCTCGTCTGCGGTACTGCCGACGCGACCTCCGACGAGGTGGCCAGCATGATGGACGCCCTCGCCTGCTCCGTTTCCGGGTTTACCGGCCGCAACACGGTCGGCATCCACGGCGAGTTTTTGAGCAGCAACTTCTCCGACGGGTTCGCCCTGATGGCCTCCTGTCTGAGACGGCCCGCGTTCCCGGAGGACGAGGTGGAGCGGGAGAAGGAGCTCCTTATAGAGGATATCCGACAGAGCCGGGACGCCCCCGGCCGGCTGGCGTTCAAGCTCTTCTATCGGAACCTGTTCGATCGCCACCCCTACGGACGCCTCACCCACGGGACCGAGGAGAGCGTCCAGAAACTGACCCCGAAGGCCCTGAAGGCCGGGCTCCAGGCGACCACCGGCGCGGGGGACATGGTGCTCGCCGTGGTGGGCGGCGTGGATCCGGAGGAGGTGCAGGCCCTGGCCGAGGCCCTCCTTCGACCCGACTTCAAGAAGGGACGGGGCATCAAGCCCCCGGGGGAGTGGAAGCCTCCCAAGGGACCCAAACGGGTGGTCCACGATCTCCAGAAGGAGCAGTCCCACCTGGTCATCGGGTTTCCCGGCACCACCATCACCAACGAGGATCGGTTCGCTGTGGAGATCCTGACGGAGATCCTGGGCGGGCACGGGGGGCGGCTCTTCGAGCAGGTCCGGGAGGTCAAGGGGCTCGCCTACTCCGTCACGGCCATGTCGATGGAGGGGATCGAGCCCGGTCACGTGGCCCTCTACGCCGGGACCTCTCCAGGCAAGGAGAACGAGGTGGTAAAGGCGATGGTCCAGGAGATCCACCGGATCTGCGACGAGCGCCCCTCGGCGGACGAGATGCGACGCATCAAGCACCACCTCATCGGAACGCGGGCCATCGCGTGGCAGAAGGCGACCACCCGGGCGGCCAGCATGGCCCTCGACGAGCTCTACGGCAACGGCCACGACGCGGCGCTGCGCTACGCCGAGCAGATCGACCGGGTGGCGGCGAACGAGGTGGTGGAGGCCGCCCGGCAATACCTCGATCTCTCCAGGCGGGTGGTCGTCTGCGTCGGGCCGAAGGTCAGTCAGTTGGACTTGGGGTGACCCCTCGCCCCTTGTCGGCGGGACGGGTGTCGGTATAATTCGGGAGAAGGACAACAACTCAACCAGGGGACGGAGTAGCTGACATGCGGAAGATAAATACGGCGATTGGGGTCCTGCTGCTCGTCGGCGCGGTGATGCCGGCCACGAGCCGGGCGGACGACGCGGCCACGGCCAAGGCGGCCTACGAGCAGGGCAAGCAGCTGTTCGCGGAGGGCAAATACGAGGAGGCCATCGAGAAGTTCACCGAGTCCTACAACCTGTCCACCGAGCCCAACCTCCTCTTCAACCTGGCGAAGTGTGCGGAGCAGCTGGGGGACGCGGATCGGGCCATCGCCTACTACGAGGTCTATCTGGAGGAGCTCCCGGACGCGCCGGACGCGGAGGAGATCAGGAAGCAGATGGCGCTGCTGGAGAGCGGCGAGTTCAAGCCGGCCCCGGCGTCCCCCCCGCCCGAGGAGACGCCGCCGGAACCGGTCGAGCCGGCGCAGACCGCGCCCGCGGCGCCCCGGCAGGAGAAGTCGGTCACGGCGGAGGAGTTCTACAAATCCGAGCTGGAGAAGAAGCAGCGGGAGCCCTTCTGGCCCCAGCTGACGATCGGCCTCGGTGGGATGGTGGTCGCGGGCGGTGTGATCACCGCGGTGCTCGCCCACAAGGAGTACAAGGCGCTCAAGGTGACCTGCAAGCCGGAGTGCACGGATGACGACCTCTCCACCGCCAGGGGGCTGGCCGTGGCCACGGACGTCCAGATCTTCCTGGGCGGCGCGGCCACCGTCGCCGGGCTGGTCGGCTTCTTTGTGCTGAAGCGGCGCGCCGAGAAGCGGGAGACGCCGAAGGAGGCGCCCACCGAGCGACACCCGACGATCAGCCTCGTGCCCGGCGGGCTCGCGGTCCAAGGGAGGTTCTGATGGGTTCCGGACGATATGGTATTCAGTGGGGGATTCTGGCGACGGGGCTGGCGGGGTGCACTCTCGCGCTGGACTTCGATTCGCTCCAGGCGGGGCGGCACGAGGACACGGACGGGGAGGGGACCTGTATCACCGTCGACGATTGCGACGACAACATCGACTGCACCGAGGACCTCTGCGACGAAAACAACCGCTGCGTCCACAACCCGGACAACTCCCGGTGCGACGCGCTGGAGATGTGCCGGCGGGACGAGGGGTGCGTGGAGACGGGACGGGAGTGCGTGTCCGACGGGCAGTGCGACGACGGGGTGGCCTGCACCATCAACCGCTGCTCCGACGGCGAGTGCAAGTACATGGCGGACGACGACTGGTGCGAGGACAACGACCCCTGCTGGATGGGATCCGAGTGCGACGAGACGCTCGGTTGCACCGGCGGCTACGCGATGCAGTGCGATCAGCCCGCCGGGGCCTCCTGCTATCTGGTGGTGTGCAACCCCGAGACCGGCCTCTGCGACGACCAGCAACTGAAGAACGGCGCGGACAGTGACGAGGACGGCTTCTGCGACGACAACCCCCTCTTCGGCGGAGACGACTGCAACGATGGAGATCCCGACATCAACCCCGGGTTGGACGATGTCTGCAACAGTGTGGACGACAACTGTGACGGTCTCACGGACGCCCATTCCCTGGACGGCCCCGCGGAGATCCCAGTGGGCGGCGATGCGGCGGCCCCCGCCGTGGCATTCGACGGTAGCCGCTTCGCGGTGGTCTGGCAGGAGGGGAGCGGTGACGGTGCGACGGTCCGGCTTCAGGTGCTCGGGACCGGGGAGTGCGTCGCGAAGACGGAGTGCGCGGCGGCCGATTCGACGGCGGCCACCGCGCCGGTGGACCTCACGACCCTCGCCGGAGACGCCGCCGATATGCCGGCCATCGCCGGAAATGGCGGCCGCTTCTCGGCGGTGTGGCGCGCGACCGCGGAGGGGGAGCCCCCGGCGATCGTCCAGCTGGGCTTCGAGATCGACCCAGAGACCCATGAGATTGTCCTCGACGATCCCGTGGTGCTCACCGACGATACCGCGGAGGATCTCCTGGAGCCGGAGATCGACTGGCAGGGGAGCGAGGGGTGGACCGCGGCCTGGATCGCCCGGACCGGGGGCGCCGACACCGTGCAGGCGATGATCGAGGGGGGCGTCCCCCTGACGGGCGAGGCCGCCGCCGGCCCCATCCGGGAGCTCACCCTGACCTGCTTCGACGGGACGGACTGCCTCGCGGCCTACGTGGTGGAGGACGGGGACGATGAGATCTACGAGGCTCGATTCGCCGCCTCGGGCGCCGTCCTCGACTATCGGGAGGGGTGGCCCCGGCTGATCTCCATCGCCTCGGAAGAGCGCGGCGACCCCTCGACGAATCCCCGCATCGCCTGGGTGTCCGAGGACTCCTGGGTCGTCTCCTTCACCGACATCGCGATAGTGGACCCCGAGGTCGGGCCCGAGCCGGAGAGCGATATCCGGGCCGCCGCGGACGGAGAGGTCCAAGCCGTCATCGCCGAGGCGGACGCCGATCAGATCAACATCGGGTTGGCCTATGACGGCGACCGCTTCGCGCTGATGTACCTCCTGGACCTCGAGGGCGATCTCTCCCTCGATTTGCGCTACCTGGACGACGGGCTCGCTCCGTTCGACCGGCAGCTCACCCGGCTGGGACAGCTTCGGACGGGCGAGTTCATCGTCTCACCGATACGCTACACTGGTGAAGGCTTCGCCCTCGTTTGGGGGGTCGCGTCACGAAGCGCGACGACCCTCCAGTTCGCCCATTTCACGGGATGCGTGGCCTCGGACCGGTAGCCCGGGCCGGGTCGGCGCTCTTCTCCACGGCGCTGCACGCGCGTGCCAACGCCTATCGAAGCGGGTTGCTCCGATCGGAGCGGGTGCCGGACATACGGGTCATCTCCGTCGGCAACCTGCGGGTCGGGGGTACCGGCAAGACGCCGCTCACGATCCATCTGGCGAGACGCCTCGCGGATCTCGGCGTGCGCGTCGCGGTGGTCACCCGGGGGTACCGGGGGAGCCTGGAGCGGAAGGGGGGGCTCGTGTCCGACGGGCGGGGCCCCCTCCTCGCCCCGGCGGAGGCGGGGGACGAGGCGGTGCTCATGGCCCGGAGGCTCGGGGGGGTGATGATCCGGGTCGGGCGAAATCGGGTGACCCAGGTCCGTCGGGCCAGGGACGCCGGCGCCGAAGTGGTGCTCCTCGATGACGGCTTCCAGCACCGGCGCCTCGAGCGGGACCTGGACATCGTCCTCGTGACCCCCGCGGATTTCGGCGACGCGCTCCTCCCCGCGGGATCGCTCAGGGAGACCGCCGGGGCCCTCGGACGGGCCGACCTCGTGGGCGCCCTCGAGGGGGACTTCGCCGGCGCGCCGGTGGCGCCGGACTTTGTTTTCCGGTACGTCATCACCGGGTTGATACCGGTCCACGACCCATCGACGCGGGTACCGCCGACAGCCTGTCGCGGCGCGTGGGCCTACCTCACCGCCGGTATCGCGCGGCCAAAGCGATTCGTCGCCACCGCCCGCGGGGCCGGGATTGGGATCGCCGGCCATGCCCTCTTCCGGGACCACCACCGCCTCTCCGGGCAGGAAATGGCGTCGGTGGAGCGAGCCGCCGTCGCCGCTGGCGCCGATATCATCTTGATGACCGAGAAGGATCTCGCCCGGCAGACCTGGCCGCGCTTCGCATTGCCGGCCTTCGCCTTCGGCGTCGACGTGGAGATGGTCTCGGGCGAGGCGCTCCTCCTGCGGCGGCTGGCGGCCGCGATTCGAGACTGACCCTCCGGTCAGTTCCCCTCCAGTCAGTTCGCCTCTGCACATACTCCGGTGATCTCCCAGGTGCTGTGGTCGAGCTCACCGACAGGCTCGCCGTTCAGATAGCCGCAGCCTAGCCTCCGCTGTAGGTGTAGGTGTCGCCGCAACTTTCGTACCCCCGGAAATAATCGGTGATGGAGAGGGACAGGTTCTGGGTCTCTCGGCCGCAAGGGCACATTCTGGCAGGGGCACTATGACGACAAAATCGTCGATGGCAAGAACACCTTCTGGGAGAAGTATACCTACGTTACTTGCAACCCCGTCAAGGCCGGGCTGACACCGCCGCGGAGTGGATCGGCTGGAGCTCCCCGGAAAAGTCGCTCCAGGGGGAGAGTTCTCCTTCACCGCCGTCAACCGCCATCGTTACAACAAGGCCTGCCAGAACCGGAAGAGGAAGCCGGAGGCCAAACAGTTCGAAGAGACCTATGCCTTCAGCCTGACGTCCCCATTGGGGCTGGAGGGAAAGAGCATCGCGGAGGCCCGCGTTCCGGGTCTGTAAGCACATTTCAGGGGATGGAATTGAGAAAAACCCTGGCACGGCTCACGAACAAGTATAGGGGGCCAAGCCGGACCAAGCCGGTTGTTGTTCTGACGTCTAATGCTATAATGTCGGGATGGATGTCACGCCCAAAGAACAGAATCACCCCTCCTCTAACCGGCATCATAAATGGTTTAAATATCGCAATAAAAAGATATATCATCATGATTTCACTGAGCTTCGCGAAGAGGAGATGGTCCCTGCCATCGAAAGCACGGTTGACACAATGGTCGCCAGAGCGGAAGCCGATCTCCTGATCCTGATCGATTTGCGTGACGTGAAGCTTGACATCAAGGCGCTGAAAACCTTTACAGCAACTAGCCACCGATCAAAACACCTGATAAAAAAAATTGCCGTGCTCGGAATTCACCAAATACAACAGGCCTTCCTCAACTATATTTCCAACGTTTTCGGATTGAATATCCGGGGATTTAAGGAATTCGATGAAGCCAAAGAGTGGCTCGCCGATTGATGTTGATACCATCAGACCCGATGTGACGCGTTCAAGGAGCCGAGAGAGCTTATGAAGCGCATCCGCATGGGCGTCGAGGCCGTCTTCGGTGACGACTCCCTGGAGTACGAGCGGGTCTGCGGCAAGCGCGCGTCCGAGATCAAACGCTCCGCCCACAGAGCCGAGTCCGCCGCCGCATAGCGGCTTGTCCTTCCGCTCCCGTACGGGTAACATCTCAGCGACATACTGCCTTAATCTTGTCCGTGTCATCGGCTGGAACCCCTGACGCTCGCGCCAATGCACCCCGGCGAGTTTCCGATCGATCCCCCGTGCAGGATCCAACAAGCGCTGATCCCTTCACCCCGCGAGCCGGGGCGGCTCAGGGGCTGGTCAGCAGCATCTCCCACCGGGTGAGGAGCTCCGCGCGGGTCTCGTCCACCCAGTTCCCCAGCTGGTCGATGCGGGCCGCGGCCTCCTTGAGGCCGGGGTTGCCGGGGGCGCCCAGGTGGCCGAGCCCCTTGAAGATGTCGTCGTCGGAGTAGTCCCAGTGGTCGGTTCGGCCCTCCCGGAGCTCCTTGGCGGCCTCCTTGTAGGCCTCGCGGAACGGGGCGCCCTGTTGGACTAGCGCCACGGCGCGGTGGGTGGCGAAGAGCTCCTGGGTGCAGGCGGCCTTCAGGTTCTCCCGGTTCCACTCGAGGCTGCCCATGAGCTTGTCGGTGATGACCAGCATGAGGCGTCCCTTCTCCACGGCGCGGAGGAGCGGCCCCTTGGTGGTCTGGAAGTCCCGGTGGTAGTTGGACGGGAGCTTGGCGATGAGGTGCTCGATCTCGTCCCGGCAGGCCCGCTGGATCCCCGGGGCGGCCCGGAGCAGCTCGATGATGTCCGGGTTCTGCTTCTGGGGCATGATGGAGCTGCCCGTGGTGAACTGCGCCGGCAGCCGCACGAAGCCGAACTCCCGGGAGGAGAACAGGAGCAGATCCCAGGAGAGCTTCTCCACGTCCAGGCCCACGTCCACCAGCCAGCCGGCGTAGGCCGCCTCCAGGCGCCCCCGGCTGTTCTGCACCGCGGCGGCGTTGACGTGGACCCGCGAGAACCCCATGACCTTGGCCGTGAGCTCCCGGTCGAGGGGCAGGGGGACCCCGAACCCGGCCGCGGCCCCGAGGGGGGAGCGATCGAGCCGGTCGAACAGGGCCTTGCCCGTCTCCAGGGTGTCGGCGAAGGACTCGGCGAAGGAGGCGTACCAGAACCCCACGCTGGCGGGCATGGCCCGCTGCAGGTGGGTGTAGCCGGGCATCATCACCCCCAGGTGATTCTTCCCCTGCGCGCAGGCGGTGGCGGCCAGCCGGGCCAGGGCCTTCATGTTGATGAGCAGGGACTCCTTCATGAAGAGCCGAAGCGCGGTCAGCACCTGGTCGTTCCGGCTCCGCCCCGTGTGGATGCGCTTGCCCAGATCCCCGAGGGCGTCCGTGAGCTCCCGCTCGATGGCGGAGTGCATGTCCTCGTCCTCGGGCTTCAGGTGGAACCGTCCGACCTTCCAGTCGTTGTACAGCTCGGCGAGCTTCTCCCGGAGCGCCCCCCGGTCCTCGGAAGTCAGGATCCCGATGGCCTCGAGCCCCGCGGCGTGGGCCAGGCTGCCGATGATGTCGTACGGGATCAGTCGGTTGTCCAGGACCGCGTCGTCGCCGATGGTAAAGGCCAGCACCTCGGCGTCCGTATGGGTCCACTCCTTGCTCCACAGTGCGTTCATGACTCCTCCTCTGGGGCACGAGGTCCCCTTCTTCCCTCAAGGCATCCGGCTCGGCCGCTCCCCGTCCCCCGCGCTCGGCATCTTCTTCTCTATCAGGGTCCCCGATCCCTCGTTGGTGAACACCTCGATGAGCAGGCTGTCGGTCTTGAGGCCGCTGATGATGTGCACCCGGGGCACCCCCCGCTTGAGGGCGGCGCTGCACGCCTGCAGCTTGGCCACCATTCCCCCCTTGGCGCTCCCGGCCAGCACGCCGTCGAGCTCCGCCAGGGTCATATGGGAGATGAGGCTCCCCTTGTCGTTCGGGTCCTTGAGCACCCCCGGCGCGCCGGTGAGCAGGATGAGCTTCTCCGCGTCGAGGGAGATGGTGAGCTCCACCGCGATGGTGTCCGCGTTGACATTATAGATATCCCCCTCCTCGTCGCCGGCCAGGGAGCTGACCACCGGGATGAAGCCGCCGCCGATGAGGTGGTGGATCACACTCGGGTTCACCTCCGCCACGTCCCCCACGAAGCCGAAGTCCACGTCCCGCGTCTCCCCGCTCTCGCTGTCGTTCATCCGCGTGACCGGGCGCCTCCGGGCCCGGATGAGCCCCCCGTCGATGCCGGAGAGCCCCACCCCGTGCACCCCGTACTTGCGGAGGGCGGCCAGGAGATCCGTGTTGAGCTTGTTGAAGACCATCTTGGCCACCTCGAGGGTCTCCGCCGAGGTGATCCGGCGGCCGTTGACCATCTCCACCGGAATGCCGAGCCGCTTGGAGATGTCTGTGGCCAGCGCGCCCCCGCCGTGCACCAGCACCACGTTGATGCCCAGGCGATGGAGCAGGGCCACCTGCTCGGCGAAGTTGTCGAGCACCTGCTCGTCCTCGATGACCTCGCCGCCGGTCTTGACCACGAAGATCTTCCCTTTGTACATCCGAAGATACGGCGCGGCCCGCTTGAGGCCGACGATCCGCTGCTGCATGGTAACGCTGTCCTGTTCCATCTGATCTATCCTAAAAGTTTGAGGAGCAACGCCTTCTGGGCGTGCAACCGGTTTTCCGCCTGATCCACCACGATGCTCGCGTCCGAGTCGAGCACCCCGTCGGAGACCACCACGTTCCGCCGGACCGGGAGGCAGTGCATGAACCTGCCCCGGTCGGTCCGGGCCATCCAGTCGGTGGTGACCTGCCATGATTTGTACTGCTCCCGGTGGGTGCGTTCCTGGGCCGCGTCGCCGTACGCCCGGAGGCTGCCCCAGGACTTGGCGTAGACGATCCGTGCTCCGTCCAAGGCGGCGAGGTCGTCGGTCTCCCGCACCGCGCCGCCGGCGGATTCGGCCAGGGTCGCGGCGTCCGCCATGATGCCCGGGTCGAGGGCGTAGGGCGTCGGCCTCAGCACCGTGACGTCCATGCCCCGCTGGGCCGCCGCGATGAGCGCCGAGTTGGGGACCGCCATGGGGAGCGCCTTGGGGTGGTAGGCCCAGGTGATCACCACCTTGTCCCCTGTCGTCAGTCCCTGCTCCTTCCAGGTGAGGGCGTCCGCCAGGGCCTGGCAGGGGTGCCACACCGCGGACTCCATGTTGATCACCGGCACGGTGGCGTTGTCGACGAAGGCGCTGATCACCGGATCGGTCCGATCCGTCTCCCAGCTCTCGCCGAAGGGGAAGCAGCGCACCGCCAGGGCGTCCACGTACCGAGAGAGCACCGGCACCGCCTCCTTGACGTGCTCGGCCTTGTCCTCGTCCATGACCACCCCGGTGCGGGTCTCCATGTTCCAGAGCCCCTGGCCCACGGCCAGGTTGAGGGCGTGCCCCCCCAGCTGGAACATGCCGGCCTCGAAGGAGGTCCGGGTCCTCAGGCTGGAGTTGAAGAAGACCATGCCGAGGGTCTTCCCGGGCAGCTTGTCGGTGACCTCGCCGCGCTTCAGACAGGCGGCGAGGACGAGGAGCTCGTCCAGCTCTTCGAGTGATAAATCCGTAGTGGACACGAAGCTTTTCAAAACAGACCTCCAGTCTCGCGTTTTGCTATCCGGGGAACGCCAGGAGCGCCTGTCTGAGGCGATCCACCTCGGCCTCTCCGATATTCAGCGGGGGCATCAGCCGCATCACGTGGGGATCGGCGGAGCCCCCGGCCAGGATCTTCATTTGAAAGAGATAGCGGCACACCTCCTTGGCCGGCGGCTCGGTCTCGAGCCCTACCAGGAGGCCGGCGCCCCGCACCCCTTTCACGGGACCCACCGCGAGGGTCTCCTTGATATACGCCCCCAGCGCGGCGGCGCGGGCGACGAGGTCCTCCTGCGCCAGCACGTCGAGCACCGCGTTCCCGGCGGCGCAGGCGATGGGGCCGCCCCCGAAGGTGGTGCCCTGCTCCCCGAGGGCGACACTGTCGGAGATCTCCCGGGTGGCGAGCACCGCGGCCATGGGGATGCCGTTGCCGATCCCCTTGGCCAGGGTGATGAGATCCACCGCCGCGTCGAACAGGTCCGCCGCGAAGGGGGCCCCCAGGCGGCCGAGGCCGGTCTGGATCTCGTCGAAGATGACCAGGGTGCCGTTCTCGTGGCACACCCGGACGAGCTCCTGGTAGTAGGCGGCGGACGCCATCTTGATGCTGTTCATGCTCTGGATGGGCTCCAGGATCACCGCCGCGGTGTCGGCGTCGAGGAGCGCCTTCAGCCCGTCGATGTCGCCGAAGGGGGCGGCCTGGGTGTCGCGGACCACCGCGGGGAACTGCTCCCGGTACTTGCCGAGGTGGGTGAGGGAGAGGGCCCCGGCGGTGCGGCCGTGGAACCCCCCCTGCATGGCGATGACCCCGGTGCGGCCGCCGGTGGCCTTCATGGCGAGCTTCACGGCGGTCTCGTTGGCCTCGGCCCCGGAGTTGCACATGAACACCCCCGTCATATGGTCCGGGGCGAATTCCACCAGCCGCTGATGGAAGCGGGCCCGCTCGTCGTTGTAGGCGACGTTGGAGTAGAAACCGAAGCGGGCGGCCTGGGCGCTCACCGCCTCCACCCAGCGGGGGTGGCAGTGGCCGATGAGGGTGACGCAGTGGCCGCCGTAGAGGTCCAGGTACGCGTTGCCGTCCGCGTCCCAGACGGTCGCGCCCGCGCCCTTGACGAACGCCACCGGCCATTTGGCGTAGGTGGGGATTGAGTAGGCGTCTTCCATCGCTTTAATCGATTCGTTGGTTTGATTATCCATGACCGTTCTTTTCCCTTCTCTAAATTGGGGTCGGCGCGGGGGTCAGGAGCCCCGCGGTCTCCGCCAGGCCGCCGATGAGGTTGGCGTTCTGGACGGCCTGTCCGGCCGCGCCCTTCATGAGGTTGTCGATGGCGGCGCAGGCCACCGCGCATCGGCCCGAGGCCGTGACCGACACGTCGCACATGTTGGTGCCCCAGATGTCCGACACGAAGGGGGACTTGTCCACCACCCGGACAAAGGGGTGGTCGGCGTAGAAGCGCTCGTACCACTCCCGGACCCGGGCCTCGGTGACCGCCTCGGCCAGGTGGAAGTGGGCGGTGACGAAGATGCCCCGCACCAGCGGCGCGCGCTGGGGGGCGAAGGATATCTCCGCGGTGTCCGCGCCGCCGGCCCCGCTCCATCCCATCCGGATCTCCGGGAAGTGCTGATGCTCCAGGATCTTGTAGGCCGAGAAGTTGTTCATCCGGTTGGGGTGGTGGGTGGTGGCCGCCGGCCTGATGCCGCCGCCCGAGGAGCCGGTCTTGGCGTCCACGGCCACGAACCGCACCTCGACCGGTGCCGCGGCCATGGGCAGGATCGCCAGCTGGGATCCGGTGGCGAAGCAGCCCGGGTTGGCGATGAAGCGGGATCCCCTGATGGCGTCCCGGTTCAGCTCCGGCAGGCCGTAGACGAACCGTTCGAGGAGCGCCGGCGCCACGTGGTCGTGCTTGTAGAAGGTCTTGTAGGTCTCGGCGTCGTTCAGCCGGAAGTCCCCGGAGAGGTCGACGATGCGGACCGCGTCGTTCTCGAGCTTCCCGATGATGTCGGCGAGCCGCTCCATGGTCTGGACATGGCCGAGGGCCGAGAAGAGGGTCCACTCCCCCCGGTTCAGCTCGTCCGGGGACCACGCGTCGGGGGACTCGAAGACCACGTCGGTGAACGGCGCGAGGTTGGGGTAGATATCGCCGACGGCCTTGCCGGCGTTGGTGCCCGAGAGGGCCCGCCGCAGCTCGAAGACCGGATGGCAGACGAGCAGCCGGAGCAGCTCCCCGCCGGCGAAGCCCCCGGCGCCGAGGACGATGGCGTTTTTCTTGTTCTCACTCACTTTTGAAGACCTCCATACTGATACAGTCGGTGAGCAGTCCCGGGAGGGTGATGGCGTTGGCCGAGGGCACGCCCAGCTCCTTGCCGATGAACGACTCTCCGATATCGTTGTCCGTGACCGGCCCGGTCACTACGGTGATGTGAAGGCCAAAGCGGTCTTCAAGGAGCGGCTTGGCCCCGAAGGCCCCCACCGGATCCTGGGCCGAGAGCACCACCGCCCGGATATGCCGGGCGATCTGCTGGTCCGAGAGCACCGCCTGAACCCCGTACTCGCCGAGCAGGCCGTCACCGAGCTCCAGCACGATGGCGTCCGGGCGGCCGCGGTTGAGCTCCGCCACGATGCGGCGGGTGGCGAGCGGCGCGGTGGTCTCGTTGGTGGAGACCAGCCCGGCGTCGTTGAAGGAGAGCACCCGATCCGCGCCGTAGTCCCGCATCCCCAGGATGTCCCGCTCCAGCGACACCCCGGTCACCTTGGCGGCCGCCACCCGATATCCCTTCTTGGTGAGGCCGTTGATGATCTGGCACGCCGCCACGGTCTTCCCCGCGCTCATGCTGGTGCCCACCACCGCGATGACGGGCGCCGAGCTCTCGATGGTCGCGGTCTTCGGGATGGTGTTCAGGCCGATGTGGGCGGGCGCTCCGATGCGCTCCCCGAGCACCGGGAAGTGGAGCACGGCGCCGATGACCTCGGCCTCGAAAGGCGGCCCGATGTGCTGCGCGAAGGAGGTGCACCGTCCGAGCACGCCCCCCAGGTTGAGGACGTTGATCGCGTCCCCCGGGACGAGGGTGTCCGGAACCGCGCCGGCGTATCCATAGGCGGCGCGGCGGCTTCCGAGGACGCCGGCGATGACGTCGCCGTGTTTGAGCCTCATCATCCGGCCGTGGGCGTTCTCCAGAGTGTTGTAGACCACCTTGTTGGAGGTGATGCGGGCCGCAACGATGTACCCCTCCTTGCTGATGATGTCGTCGGAGACGTACACCTCCCGGTCGAGGCCGGCGTTCTTGGCGGCCGAGGCCACCTTGTCGAGGTTCACCCGAATCATCGCGAAGCCCTTCCGGCTACTCCTCTTTGGCGCCGACCATGGCGGCGAGCTGCCCCTGGAGGCCGTAAATCCGGGCGAACCCCTCGGCGTCCCGCCCGTCCCACAGGGACTGGGTCTCTCCGTAGGTGGCCTTCTTGGCGTCCATCATCGAGAAGGGGCTGCGTATCCCGTCCACCCGGAGCACCCCCTGCTTGAGGGAGACCCGCACCTCGCCGGTCACCCGGGACTGGCTGGACGCGATCATCGCCTCGATATCCCGGGCCACCGGATCGTAGAACTCGGCCTCGTGGAGCACGATGCCGTAGAAGTCGGCGACTTTGTCTTTCCAGAACTGCTGCCACTTGGAGAGCACCAGCTTCTCGAGCTCCCGGTGGGCGGTGAGAAGGATCATCGCCGCGGGCGCCTCGAAGGCGATGCGGCCCTTGATGCCCAGGATGGTGTCCCCCAGGTGGATTCCCCGGCCCACGCCATGGGTGGCGCCCGCCTGGTTCAGACAGCGGACCAGCGCCGGCCCGGCCATCCTCTCGCCGTCCACCGAGACGGGGATTCCCGCCTCGAAGCCGATGATGATCTCGCGGCCTTCTTCGGGGGCCGTGTCGGCATCGACAACCGTGGGGTAGGCGTCCGAGGGCACCGCCTTCCAGGGATCGTGGGTCTCTCCGCCGCCGATGGTGACCCCCCACATACCCGCGTTGATGGAGTAGATGTTGGTCTTGTCCTCGACGGGGATGCCGTGGTCCCGAAGCCATGTGGTCTCCTGATCCCGCGACAGGGCGTGTTCACGGATGGGGGCGAGGATGGCCAGCTCCGGGGCCAGGGTCCGGATCGCCACGTCGAAGCGGATCTGATCATTGCCCGCGCCGGTGGAGCCGTGGGCCACCGCCTTGGCGCCGCACTTCACCGCCTCGCGGACGAGGATCTCCGCCTGGGCGATTCGCTCCGCCGAGACGCAGAGCGGGTAGGCGTTTCCCCGGAGCACGTTCCCCTGGATGAGGTACCTGATGACCCGATCGAAGGTCTCCTGCTTGCCGTCCACGGTGATGTGCTCGTCCGCGCCCACCTCCCTGGAGCGGGCTGCGATGGCCTCGAGCTCCTCGTCCGGGAATCCCCCGGTGTCCACGGTCACTGTGGTGATGTTCGAGCTGGTGGTGTCCTTGAGCCACGCCACCATGTAGCTGGTGTCCAACCCGCCGCTGAAGGCGACGACGATTTTTTCGTAGGTCATATTTTCTATCCCTTCTTAATGAAAGATATCAGTTTCGAGACGATCTCCTCCACGCTGGTCCGTCCGCCGAGGACGGCCAGGAAGAGGGTGTCGTCGCCGGCGACGGTACCGGCGATCTCGGGCCACTTGAGATTGTCCATCAGCACCCCGACGCTGTGGGCGGTGCCCGGCATGGTGTTCACCACGACGAGGTTATCCCCCACCGGGGCAATGCGGACGATGAAGGCGCTCACGCTGCTCGAGAGCTCCACCACATCCATGGCCGGAGACTCCGTCGCGTCCGTCGGAGCGGTGTACCTTCCGGCCTTCTTGCTCAACCCCAGCTCCCGGATGTCCCGGGACACGCTGACCTGGGTGCAGACGACCCCCTTCTCCCGGAGCTTCCTGACCAGCTCCGTCTGGGTTCCGATGGATTCGGCGCGAATGATTTCGAGGAGCGCCGCCTGTCGTTCGGTCTTGCTGTGTGTATTTTTATACATCGAAAATGTATATGTATTCAAAACCAAGGGTTGTCAAGCAGAATAAACGATAGGAGATTCGAGATCGGTATATTACCTCAAGAACTGCACGGGATCAGCCTTTAAAACACCCCGCCGAGCAGAAAAAAGAGGTGTGGGAAGCCGACGCTGACGCCCTCGCCTGGATGACAAGACGATGCATCGCTACCTCGGCTCGAAACCGCCGCCGCGGCGCTTCAGCGCGGCCTCGAGGGCCTTCCCCTCCCGCGAGCCCGGATCCGCCTTGGATTTCACCAGGCGGACGGACTTAGCCCGGCGATGGTCTCGTCGTTGACCAGGAAATCGAAGATACATTTATAGGACAGGTCGAGCTTCCCTGTCGGCGGGTTGACGCAGATGGAGTTGATGCCCTCGACCAGCTCCACGGAGAACACCCCCATCTGGTTGGTGTAGTCCCCGACGCCGGTGGCGCTCACCCAGGCGTCCTCGACGCTGACGTTGGTGTTGTCCACCACCCGCCCATTCAAGATGTACTGGGTGAAGCCGCGGTTGATGGTGGGCCGGGTCTCGGTAATGGTGAACCCATAGTTCATCGCGCCGCCCACCGAGAGATCGAAGGTGCCGTACGGAACCGTGATGGCGTAGAGCCCGTCGGCGTCTGAGACGTCGCTGAAGACGCCCTCGCCGTCTCTGCCCGTCGCGCTGATGTACACGCCGGCGACGGCATTGCTGGCCTCGTCCTCGATGACGCCGGTGATGAGCCCGCCGGGGGCCACCGGGATCTCCACCAGGTGGTCCTCCACGTCCGCGTCCACGACGAGCGACTGGGGGGTGACATCCGGATACCCCTCCACGTCCACCGCGCGGACCGTGTAGGCGAGCCCCTCCTCGGTCCCGAAGAGGTTCTTGTAGAAGGTGCCGGTGTCGACGCCGGTGTTGATGATGGGCTGGGAGAGGTGGACCATCGAGTTGAAGTAGTCGTCGTCGATGCCGAGGGAGAGCTCGAACTCGACGGACGCCTCGTCCCCCTCCCTGAGGATGCCCGACACCGGATCGATCAGCCCCGCGACCGGTTTCTCCATCAGCGTCTGATCCGAATCCACGGTCAAATCGGGGAAGCGGTAGATGGCGACGTTGTTCATCCCGTCGTCCTGCACCCGCACCACGACATCCGAGAAGTCCCCGGTGAGAATGGTGACCCGCCCCTCGCTGTCGCTCACCTCTGTCCCCACAGGGATCTTCGTGGTGGTGTCGTAGGCGTTCACCGTGTAGCTCCCGAGCCCGGACCGGGTCTGATCCTGGAGGGTCAGCAGGAGCACGTTTCCGTCCTGACGGAGGGCGTAGTTCACCGGGATGCTCTGGCCGGCGTTGACCTCGAACACGCCGGAGTCGAAGGTGGCGACCTCCCGCTCCCCGTCGCTCACCTCCGCCTCCATGATGATCCGGTAGTACCCGGCGAAGAGCTGGAGGTCGAACTGGATTTCGTTGGAGCTCACGAAGCGGCTTCTGTCCTCCGGGCCGAAGTCCATGTCGATGGAGAGGGGGCTGAAGAATCCCCAGGTGACCGGGGAGGTGCTCAGCTCGATGTCGCCGCCCTCGTTGGTGATGTACACCTTCACGTTCAGGCTCTCCATCTCACTGGAGGGGGGAGAGGTCACCGTGAAGGAGAGCTCCGCTGTCCGCTTGTTGATGAGGGTGGCGGACTCCCCATGAGCGACCTCGTACACCGAGCGCCCCACCGGGATCCCGTCGGAGGTCTCGTAGTTCAGATCCGTCAGCTCGGCCAGGTAGGTGTCCGGCGGGAGCCCTAGGCTGGCGAGCCCGCTGTCCTCGTCGATGATGTCGGCGGGCGTGGCGTAGGGAACGACCACCCGCGCGCAGTTGCGCTCCTGCTCCATGGCGAACCGGATCTGCGCGCCCGGATCCGGCTCCGGGACCCCCGCGTCCGGCGGGACATCGGTGTCGACGACCGGCTCGGTGGGCGGGAAGGGGGTGTTGTCCTGCTCCCGGATGGTCGTCATGACGAGCCCGAGGGACTCGAGGGTGACCACTGTGGTCTCCGAGAGCTCGGATCGGGGCGCCCGACAGTCCGGATCCCCGGTGCCTGTGTCCGGCGGCGAGGAATCGGTCGCCGTCTCGGTGTCTCGCGGCGCGATCCCGGTGTCGTTCCCGGTTCCCGTCTCGGTGTTGGTGTCCGCGTCGGTGTCCGTGTCCCCGTCCGTATCCATATCGGTGTCCGTATCGGTATCGGCGTCCGAGTCCCCGTCCGCGTCGGTATCGGTATCGGCGTCCGTATCCCCGTCGGTGTCCCCGTCGGTGTCGGCGTCGGTGTCCCCGTCGGTGTCGGCGTCGGTGTCGGCGTCGGTATCACCGTCGGCGTCCGAGTCCCCGTCCGAGTCCCCGTCGGTGTCGGCGTCGGTGTCGGCGTCGGTGTCCCCCGTATCGCTACCCGCGTCCCCGTCTCCTTTGGACGAACCGCCGGATCCGCACCCCAAAAGGACTGTTGGAATGAGCAAACTCAGAATTTTCATTAGACTATTCATCTCTCTTCTTTCTCGTCTGGTAACGACCAAATGGGTTCTCTTGGAGTTAA
This sequence comes from Polyangia bacterium, assembly GCA_050304755.1. Classification (GTDB taxonomy): domain Bacteria; phylum Myxococcota_A; class Polyangia; order JAAYKL01; family JAAYKL01; genus CAYWLQ01. The sequence goes on from JBNLED010000039.1 coordinate 30,028, forward strand.
GTATAACGAATTGGTGTGTATGAAAACATTAAACAACGCGCTTCCGGAGCCCGACGCGTCCCGGAGGGGCGGCCCGAAGCATCGTCATTCGAGCTCGCCGTGCACGCGGACGCGGTTTTTGGTAGAAAGGCATCGGCCGGATGTGCGTAAATAGGGTTTGAGGTTTTTAGATGACGAAAACAGCGTGTCGAGGGATCGCAGCCCTCTGGATGGTCGCGGCCTGCTCGGCGAAAGATCCGGGAGGCGCCGCCGTCGACAGTGCGGGCGATCCGTTCAGCGCCGATACGGATGCGGATACGGATACGGATGCCGATACGGATGCGGATGCTGATACGGACATGGATGCCGATATGGACACATATACGGATGCCGACACCGACACGGGGATGGGGGCGCTCCTCCCGTGTGACGCGGCCTTCACGGTGATCGCGACGACCAGCGAGCAGATTCCGACGGTCGGCATCATCGCGTGGCGCACCACCGCCGAGGTGTCGAGCGCCGCCGTCGCGTTCGGCCCGGACACGGACTACGGCGCGGTCGCCCCGGTGAGTACGGACGGCCCGGAGTTCCGAACCCTGCTGCTCGGGATGAAGCCGAACCGCACCTATCACTACCGCTTCGTGATCGATGACGGGGCCGGGCGGTGCGCGAGTGACGACTACACCATCGACACCGGCGATCGGCCCGTCGAGCTTCCTCATGTCATCGTCGAGGACCTCACCCCGGCGGCCTCGAGCGGTGACTTCATCATCACCAGCTCCGACGGCTACGCGCTCATCCTCGACGGCGACGGCGATGTGGTCTGGTGGTACAGGTTCCTCACGGGGGTGAGCGGCGGGTCGGTGGAGTACCTCAGCCGGGTTCACATCTCCGCCGACGGTAAGAGCATGTGGGGGGGGAACATCAACGTCAGCGGCGGCCGGGGACAGCTATTCCGGATCGGGATGGACGGGCTCGGGAACGTCGAGACGATCCCGGTGGACCGCCACCACGATTTCTGCGTCCTGCCGGACAACAGCATCGCCTACCTGGAGTTCGAAACGGACGGGGACGGGCGCTGCGACCAGATCGTGGAGCGGAGCGCCGCCGGCGAGACGAAGATCGTCTATCGACTCCGCGACGACTTCGCCGCCCTGGCGAGCCCCGTAGAAGATGAGGAGTGGTGTCACTCCAACGCCATCCACTACGTGCCGTTCCAGGACGCCTACTACGTCTCGGTGCTCTTCTTGAACATGGTGATCAAGGTGAATCGCAGCGCGGGGCGGCTCGAATGGGCCTTCGACGGAGACGGGAACACGGCGGACGGGGTGCCCTACCTCTCGGGGCCCGCCTGGGAGCGGCAGCACGGTCATCATACCCTGACGGACGGGAGCTTCCTCCTCTTCAACAACGGGGACGGCAGCTACGGCGTAGGCGGCGACTCCCTGGCGCTGCGCTTCCTCCCGGACGAGAACACGGGCACCGCGACCCTGCAGTGGCAATACCGCGGCGGCGCCAGCACCGGGACCCTGGGGGATGTGCAGCGGCTGTCCAACGGCAACGTGCTGGTGGTCTACTCCAACCGGGGGCTCATGCACGAGATCGTCCCCCACGGTCAGGAGGGGGGCGAGCTGGTGCGCACCCTGCAAGTCTCCGACGCCGGATTCGGATACGCCGACACGCGGCGGGACCTCTACGGCCCTCCTGAGCGGTATTGAGCGGATATGGTTGTGATGTGTTAGAGCTGCTCCGACGCACCGGCTTGCCGAGCGCGTGCCTTTGTCTCGCTGTTTCGACCTGCGCGCTGCCGGGCTGTGAAGCCCCGGAGCCCCAGAGCGGTCCGTTTTCGATCGACGCGCGGCTCTCCAGCGAGGTCCGGCGGGACGCGCCGGGCACCGTCGGGCTCGTCACCTGGTCCTTCGACACCGGGCGGCCGAGCCGCGCCTTCATCGAGTTCGGGTTGACCCGGGACTACGGGATGGTCGCGCCGGCCGACCTTAAGAGATCCCCCTACCGGGCCGTGCTGCTCGGGATGAAGCCCCGCCGCACCTACCACTTCAGGATTACCGTGGAACAGGCGGACGGGACGATCTCTAGGAGCACCGATCGCGTCCTGAATACCGGCCCCGCCACCAACCTGGTGACGGTCTCGAAGCGCGACGTCTTCGCGCCCGCCGCGCGGGAGCCGGGCTTCATCCTGTCGACCCTCCTGTCGCCGTCCGATATGAACGGCCGTCTGGTGTTCATCGTCGACGCGGACGGCGACATCGTGTGGTGGTATCCGGTGGAGAGGAGGGGCGCGGAGATCACCCGGGCGCGCATCTCCTGTGACGGCCGGAGCCTGTGGCTGATATACTCCAACAACACCGGCGAGAACGGGGAGCTGAGGCGGGTGACCCTGGACGCCCTGCATTCGGAGACCTATGATATCCCCGGCGCCTCGCATGACATCACCCCTGTCACCGATGATATCATGGCCTTCATCGACTACACCGAGGCGTGCAGCCGGATCGTGGAGATCACCCCGGCCGGGGACACCCGGGTCGTCTACGATACCGCGCGGATCTTTGCCGGCGGCCCGTGCCATTCGAACGCCCTGCGGTACTCCGCCACCGAGGCGGTCTACACCCTGTCCGATCTCAATCACCACGATATCCTCCAGGTGACCCGGGACGGGGAGCTGCTCTGGCGGCTCGAGGAGATGCCGCGGGCGGACTGGAGCGGGTATCAGCACGGTCATCACCTGCTGGACGAGAGCATCGTCATCTTCGACAACGGCGCCCCCGGTGACAGCGCCGTCGTGAGGGAGCTCGCCCTCGAGGACGGCGAGACGATCTTCCGGTACGACGCCGGAATCCAGTCCCGTCTGCTCGGGGATGTCCAGCGCCTCCCCGGCGGGAACACGCTCGTGGTCTACTCGATGGCCGGCGTCATCCAGGAGATCGATCCGGAAGGGGGGCGGGTGATGAGCCTCTCCATACCGGCGGAGCTCGGTTATGCCACCTGGCGGGACTCCCTCTACGGTCCGCCGCCGGATATCGAGCTGTGACAACTCCACGTCGGACTCAAACCGCGGTCGATTCGGCTAGCGCTTCTCGACCACCTTGAAGTAGAAGTTGCCGCCGATGGTGCCGGAGATGTAGCTGAGGTTGCCGATCTCGCCGGGGATGCTCTCCGTGGGATCCCGCCCGGTGTCGGCCTTGATCCAGTTGAACTCGACGAAGATCTCGGGGGTGAAGGCCCGGCGGGTGTAGAACCGGAACCCGAAGACCCCCCGGTAGCCCGGGGCGACCTCCTGGAGAGAGCGGAACTTGAGCACGTTGAAGAGGGCGCCGGCGCCGAGGGAGATGGAGCTCTTGCCGTTCCGGAGGGGGAGGTGCCCGGCGACGGTCCCCCCGACGGAGAACCGGGTGAAGTGGAACGATTCCGAATCGCCCCCGATGACCGCCATCACCTTGGGCGCCCAACCGATCTCCCCGACCAGCTGGATCTGGACGTACTCGATGGGGGCGAAGGTGATGGCCAGCTTCGGCTGCAGGGCCAGCACCATGGCGGTGGTGCTCCCCTCGCTGGTCTCGGCGTAGGGGATCCGGTCGACCCAGTACTCCAGGTAGTCGTTGACCTCTGTGGGATAGAAGAAGCTGAGGCCGAACCCCGGTCCGAGGAGCAGCATCAGCTTGCGGGGCCCCTGCGGGGGGAGGGGCTCCTGTACGGGCGGTTCCAGGGCAGGCGCCGGCGCGGGGGCCGCGGGCGCGGGCGCGACCGCCGGGGCCGGCTGCATTGTCGCATCGGGGGGGACGGTCCCCGTCACAGGTGTTCCCGCCGCGGGGGGCGGGGTCTCGGCCGCGGGAGGCGGGGTCTCGGCTGTGGGGGCGGGGGAATCCCCTGTCGTGCCCTCCGCGGGAGCGACCTCGGCTGGCGCCGCACCGGCCTCCGCGGCCGCCGTCGGCGCCTCCTGTCCCGACGCGCCCCGACTCGCCAGCATCAGGACCGCCGCCGCCACCGCGACCGGCATTCTCGTCCCACCTGTTCCTGTAGATTTCATTTTACCTCCCTTTCAGCGGTCTGAATTTTGACTCAGGAACCTACTTTATTATCGAGGAAGGTGTCCAGAAATTATTGAAAGTTTGGATGGCAGGAGAATCGAAGGGAAGCGCTATTGTGAGGGGGTCGGGAAGAACTTGAAGGGATACTCCGTGGTTCGTTTGTCCGCGCGCTTGGGGAACTTGAGCTTCTTCATGGTGTTGACCACGCACTTGGCCACCTCCGGGGTGAGCTCGTTCTCTACGGCCTTGGCCTTGATCATCTGGCCCTTCTTGTTGACGGTGAACTGGACCCGCATCACCCCCTGCAAATCCTCGTCCCGGCTCAGGGCGTCGAGGTAACAGCGCTTGATGAGATCCATGTTCGCGGTGATGGTCCGGTACTCCGGGGTGGTGGCGCCGGTGCCGACATAGGCGTTGAGATCGCCGGACGGGGGCGGCGCGTTGGAATCCGGCGCGGGGGTCTCCTCCTCGGCGATCTCTTCTTCCTGCTCGGCGGTGTCACCGGCCGCTTCCCCCGGCTCGTCAGGGGGCTCGGCGGCCTCCGGTTGGGGCGCCTCCTCGGCGCCAAAGGCGGTGTCGAGGGGATCCGCCGCCGCGGGATCGTCGGCAGTCTCCGCGGTGGCCGGGGTTCCATTTCCGGCGCCGCCGCAGGAAAACCCGAAGAGCGTGGCCGTGATCACCACCCAATATACGTTTCTCATCACATTCCTCCTTGGTACAACTTCCCATAAATTCGGGGCGCGGTACTTAGTTCAGTTCGTTGATCCTCTCGGAAACCGCCGGCGCGGTTTGCTTGTTGACCTCCCCGGCGCAGAATTGCCAATCCCGTCCCGACGCGCTGCCCTGTGTCTTCTGCAGCACCGGGAGGGTGGCGTTGTCCTTGTACAGCTCCACGGAGGTGTCTATCTCCACCACCCCTCCGCCGAACCCTGCCTCCTCCTTCGTCGACAGACGACCGGGACGGTAGCGCTCGATCTTGAAGGCCAGCAGGTAGGCGTTCGCGGCCGGCTTGAACGCCTCCTTGGCGGTGATGGGGGACACGCTGTACCCTCCCTCCTCGAAGGTACGGGTCAGATCCGCGACCATCCAGGCGCCGAGCTCGTTCAGCTCGTCCTGCTCCTGCTGGGTCATCCCGGCCTTGATGCCGTGATCCGAGAGGAGGTGGATGGTGACCCGGCCCCCGGAGGGGGCGTCCGGCGCCTTCACCTTGCCGCCGCAGCCCGCGCCGAGCAGGAGCGCGGCGATCATTGCCATAATGTGGTGTGCTCTCATGAGATGACTCCCTGGTCCCGATGTCCTTCATCGATCCCTGTTCCCGCGTCCGGGGGCGCACGATTTCAAGAGCGCGACGCTCCAAACGACATTTAGCTAAATATGCCACAAAAACAGCGGAACAGAAGAAAAAAGCGGGGAGAGAGAAGGGGCGGGAGGTCAGCCGGCGATGATCCGGACCAGGTCGAGCACGCGGTTGGAGTAACCCCACTCGTTGTCGTACCAGGCGATAATCTTGATGAAGGTCTTGTCGAGCTGGATGCTGGCCTTCGAGTCGAACACGGAGGAGTTGTCCTCGCCGCGGAAGTCCGTGGAGACGAGCTCTTCGTCGGTGTATCCCAGGATGCCCTTCAGGGACCCTTCGGAGGCCTCCTTCATGGCCTTGCAGATATCTTCCATGGTGGTCTCTTTGTTGAGCTCACAGGTGAGGTCGACCACGGAGACGTCCGGGGTGGGAACGCGGAAGGCCATACCGGTGAGCTTGCCGTTCACCTCGGGGATGACCTTGCCCACGGCCTTGGCGGCGCCGGTGGTGGCGGGGATCATGTTGTCCAGGATGCCGCGACCGCTGCGGGGCTTCTTGGGGTTGGGGGCGTCCACGGTCTTCTGGCTGGCCGTGGCGGCGTGGATGGTGGTCATGAGACCGCGCTTGATGCCCCACTTGTCGTTGAGGACCTTGGCCACGGGGGCGAGGCAGTTGGTGGTGCAGGAGGCGTTGGACACGATGGTCTCGCCGTTGTAGGTATCGGTGTTGACGCCGCACACGAACATGCGGGTGTCGTCCTTGGAGGGCGCGGAGAGCACGACCTTCTTGGCGCCGGCCTTGATGTGCCCCTCGGCCTTGTCTTTGGAGAGGAAGAGGCCCGTGGACTCCACGACGACGTCCGCGCCCACGTCACTCCACTTGAGGTCGGCGGGGTTGCGCTCGGCGGTGATGCGGATGGCCTTGCCGTCGACGACGAGCTTGCCGTCCTTGACCCCTACCTGACCGGGGAAGCGGCCGTGGACGGAATCGTACTTCAGCATGTACGCCAGGTAGTCTACGTCGAGAAGGTCGTTGATACCGACGATTTCGATGTCATCCCTCTTGGCGGCCGCGCGAAAAACCATCCGACCAATACGTCCAAACCCGTTAATTCCAACTTTGATTGCCATTGTCTCATCCTTTCTATTGCCCAGAGCTCGGGCCGCTTTAACTGTGCTAATACACGATTTTTATTGGGTAATTACTGACGTCGGACAGCACGGTTCGACGCAGCTACTCTATTCAGCTGCTTGGCATAACACACCTGTCTTTCCAATTCAATCAGTGATGCGGGCCGGAAATATCAATTTTCCTTGCCCTTCTTCGAAATCTCCCTCAGGAGCCTGTAAAGCTGGTCCATCTCGAAGGGCTTTTGGATGAAGCCCCGGGCGCCCCCCTTTAGGATCGCCTCGATCTTGCCGTCCATGCTGTAGCCGGAGGAGATGATGATATTGGCGTTCGGGTCGATCTTCCGGAGCTCCACGAAGGTCTCCGCGCCGTCCATCTCGGGCATGATGAAGTCGAGGATGACGAGGCCGATGGGATCCTTCGCCGAGCGGTAGGCCTCGATGGCCTGGTGACCGTTCTCGGCCAGGATGACATCGTACCCGAGGCGTTTCAGGAGGCGCTGGTTCGAGGTCAGGATGAGGGGCTCGTCGTCCACCAGGAGGATGCTGCCCCGACCGGAGGGGATGACGAGCTGACTCGGGGTCGGCTCGTGCCGTCCCTTGGCCTTGAAGGCGGGCAGCAGGATGGTGACCGTGGTCCCCCGGCCCGGGTCGCTGTCCAGCTCGATGGCGCCGCCGTGGTTCTTCACCGTACCGTAGGCCATGGAGAGCCCGAGCCCGGTGCCGTGGCCCGGTTGCTTGGTGGTGAAGAACGGCTCGAAGACGTGATCCTTCGTCTGCTTGTCCATCCCCTTCCCGGTATCCTGCACCTGCATGACGACGTAGTCTCCGTTAGAGAGCCGGTGTCGGATCAGGCGGGAGTCCGTGGTGGCGTGGTTCCAGGTCGAGATGATCACCCTGCCGCTGCCCTCGATGGCCTCGGCGGCGTTGAGGCAGATGTTCATCAGCGCCATCCCGATCTGGCTCCGGTCCCCGTAGGTCCGGTGGAGGGAACGGGCGAGGCGGGTCTCGATACGGGTATTCTTGTCAATCAGCGGGGTGAGCAGCTTCTCGGATTTGGCGATGAGGTCGTTGATGTCGATGACCTCCTTTATATAAGTGCCCTTGCGGGCGAAGCCGAGGAGGTTCCGCGTCAGGTCCCGCCCCCGCTTGCAGGCGCTCAGAATATTGTCCACGTCAGGATTGAGGCTGCCATAGGTCCCGTTGGCCTTGAGCACGGAGGCGGAGGACATGATGATGCCCAGGATGTTGTTCATGTCGTGGGCCACGCCTCCGGCCAGAGTACCGATAGCCTCCATCTTTTGGGACTGTTGGAGCTGTTCCTCCAGCTGCCGGCGCTTGATGGCCTCGTTTTTCTGTTTCCGATCCACTATTTTGGAGCGGATGGAGATGTCTCTGAGGTATCCGAATCCCACCCCGGCGACGACGGCGAGGGGGGTTCCCACGAGCATCTGGGAGAGGATGAGCTTCAGCGCGACGCCGAACGCTATCTGGACGCCGAGGGTGAGGAGGTTCGCGGTGATCCCGATGAGCGCCCCCCACCGCTTGCCGAGGAGGACCCCTGCCACCATCGGGGGCAGCGATGTCAGCGCGAACGCGTCAGCGTGGAACTCCCGTCGGATGAAGGTGATCCCGACGGTCTGAACCGCGAGGGAGAGGAGGACAAACGAGAGATACAATGGGTATCTCGCAGGGGCATTTTGAGTGGTTTCCATACTATACTATCGCCCGTCAACCGCCGGTGAGTTGGTGCGGTGGGAGTACCCCATCCGCATCCCAAAGTATATGTAGTTTATGTCATATGAATTGACCACAACAAGAGAAGATAACCTGGATTTAACGAGTTTATTACTGTACGGTCGTAGAACTACTTTGACAGAAAAAAATCCCCCGGGAGTCTCCGGTTATCTTCGAGCTTGGTTCGCCAGCGTACTGCAGAGGGTCTCGTAGAGATCCCTTATCCGAAAGGGCTTGGTGATGCTCGCGACGAAGCCGTAGGCCTCCGGATCGGACATGACCGGATCCTCGGAGTAGCCGCTCGTCACCATCACCGGCAGCCTCTCGTCAATGGCGTGGAGCGCCTTGACGGTCTCCTTTCCCCCGATGCTGCCCGGGATGGTGAGATCCAGAATCGCCGCGATAATCGGATCGAGCTCATCCTCGGCCTCCAGCGCGGCGACGGCGGCCTCCCCCGTCGCCACACAGATCGGCGTGTACCCGAGGCTCTTCAGCATCGCGTACAGGATCTCCCGCAGGAACTCCTCGTCGTCCATCACCAGAATCCTGCCGGCACCGCGGTGGGGCTCGGCCGGGTGCAGGGACGCGAGATCGCCCTCGGCGTCGGCCGCGGGGAGATAGATGGTGAAGACGGAGCCCTTGCCCAGCTCGGATTCCACGTCCATGATGCCGCCGTGCTTCTGCACGATGGAGAAGCTGGTCGCGAGTCCGAGCCCGCTGCCCTTCTGCTTGGTGGTGAAGAAGGGATCGAAGATCCGGGGGAGGATCTCCTTCGGAATCCCCATCCCGGTATCGCTGAGGGAAATCAGGACATAGTTGCCCTTGGGCAGCGACAGGTGGGATTCGGAGGCGATCGTGATGTTCTTCCCGCGGATCGAGATCTCCCCGCCGAGGGGCATGGCCTGTTGGGAGTTGATGACGATATTGTCGATGACCTGACCGAACTGGCTCTCGTCCACGTCGCAGTGCCACAGGTGCTCTTCGAACTCGCAGGAGATCCTGACGTTGGTGCCGCTCAACGCGAAACGGGCCGACTGTTCCACCAGCTGATCGATGGCCGTGGTCTTCAATATCGGCCCCCCGCCCTTGGCGAAGGTGAGCAGCTGGTGGGTCAGGCCCTTGGCGCGGTTCATCGTGAAGAAGGCCTTCTCGAGATAGCTGCGCACGTTTTCCTCGGAGGTGACATCCCGGGCCAGATCCAGATACCCGAAGATGCCCCCCAGGAGGTTGTTGAAGTCGTGGGCGATGCCGCCGGCCAGGACCCCCAGGGACTCCAGCCGCTGGGATCGCTGGATGGCTTCGCTCATCTTCGTCCGTTCGGTGACGTCCCGGAACACCAGCACCACCCCGACAATATTGCTCTTTTCGTTGAAGATCGGGGCGCCGCTGTCCGCGATAATCATCCGGCGGCCGTCCCTGGCGATGAGAACCGTGTGGTTCTCGAGCTCCACGATGGTGGAGGTCTGGAGGACCTTGTCCACCGGGTTCTCGCACGGCTCGTGGGTGAGCTCGTGGATGATATGGAACACCTCGGTCAACGGCCGGCCCTGCGCATCTTTGAAGGACCACCCGGTGAGGGCCTCGGCGATCCGGTTCATGACCGTGATGTTCCCGTTGATATCCGTCGCGATGACGCCGTCGCCGATGCTCCGGAGGGTGACCGAGATGCGCTCCTTCTCTTCCTGGAGCGCGGCCTGCGTGCGCTTCCGGTCCGTGATCTCCAGGAAGACCGCCACCATGCTGCCCGGCGATGTCTGGAAGGCGTAGACCTCGTACGCCCCTTGGATTTGATTGTCGGCGTAGATCACCTGCTCCGTCGACCACGGGACGCCGTCCCGCGCTGATTGTCGATATCGGGTCGGGATCTCGGTTTCGGCGAGGGGCGGGAAGGCGTCCTCGATGGATCTGCCGACGAACTGGGCGTTGTCCACCTGGAGCAGCCGATTCGCGGCCTGGTTGTAATCGGTGAAGACCAGGGCGTCTCCTCTCAACTCGTAGAAGTGCATCCCCATGGGAGACTCCTGCACCATCTGCCGATAGCGCCGCTGGCTTTCTAGGAGCTCCCGCTCCGCCGCCTTCTGCTGCGAGATATCGCGCGCCGTCCCCTGGACGCCGATCACCTCGCCCGACTCGTCGATCAGGTAGCTCGCCGTGAACGAGAGATCGATCGGCTCGCCGTTCTTTCTGATGTGAACGGTCTCGTAGTTGAAGACCTTGTCCTTCTGCAGGACGGACGTGAAGACTTTCTTGTCGCACTCCGCGCGGTCCTCGGTCATGAATTCAAAGTAGCGCCGGCCGAGCATCTCCTCTCTTTTATATCCGAAGGTCCGCTCCCACGCCGGGTTCAGGTAGGTGTACCGCCCCTCTGTGTCGCACTGCCAGATGAGGTCCTCGGCGGACTCGACCAGGTGACGGTAGAGCATCCGCGGGTTCTTCATCGAAAGGGCGTCGGAGCCCATCATGACGTTTTGAATCAGGACGAGGTACCCCCGTTGTCCGAGCGGGGTGATGGTCTTTTCGATGCTGGCGATCTTCATCGCGGTCTGCGAGGGGACGCACTCGAAGAGGTCGACCTCCCCGCTGAGCTGAACGCGCTCCCCCTGTCGCAGGCGGTCCTCGTCCTTTGCGCCGAGGAGCGGATCCTCGAACATCGGCCCGATGGCCAGCTCGTTCGTATCCGGAACCCCGAACAGCGCCAGGCATTCCCGGTTGGCCTTGATGAGCCCGCCGTCAACGTCATAGAGCAGTGCGCTTACAGGAAGACGGTCGAATATTTCATCGTGAAAGTCATCAGGCGCCTTAGCCCTGGTGGTCATCGTTCCCTCCCCCGGGAAAGTATTTCTTTGTTCTAGATATTATAGTGGTTTTTTCCGGTGTTGCACTGTTTTTCAGATTACCGGTGTCCGGCGTGGCGCCACGGGGCAGGCCGCTTCCCAACACGCTGCGCTCCCCGGGGTCCGCGACGGGCGCGTCAAGAAGCGGACGCGATTCGAGCAGGCGAGGCTCGCATCAAATTCCGTCTATTCGAATATCTCCGAACATCGTGCGGGCATTCACGGTGCTCTCCGCGTCCCCTTCGGTGAGCGAGGAGGAGACCTCAGCGGTTCCGTTCGGCGCGCGGGCGTCGATATCGTACGCGGCGCCGTCGAGTGTCAATCGGACATCCCCTTCTTGGGTGTCCAGATCGAGCCGGTCTGTATAGTCGGCTTGGGACAGCGTCAGATCCCCTCCCGCCGTGAAAAAGGATCCGATCCGGCCTCGGAGCATCTCGCCTTTCACGGACCCGAATCCCAGGATATGGATATCAACATCCCCGTCCAAATCGGAGAGGGAGAGGTCGCTGAACTCGACCGCCGCGGCAATGCTTCCCCGGATGCCCGCGAACGACACCTCGCCGGACTCCCTGACATCGACGCGAATATCGCCGTCAATGGCGGCGAGCGAGACATCGCTGCGATCCACCGATACCGCTACATCACCGGAGACGCCCTCGACGAGAACGGTGTTCTTTTTCCATTCGGTGGTGCTTCCGAGCAACGGGAAGCCGTCCGTTCGGATAACCTCCACATCTACCCGCGACGGCACCACGACGGTCAGATCGCCGCCTAGGCAGAATACGTCGTCGTTCAATCCGAGGCGGATGACCAGGGTGCCGTCTTCCACAGAAGTGTCGAAATCGTACGCCTCTTCCACGATGCCCCCCTCGAAGGGGGCGTCGTCCATGTGGTGAAGGGTCAGGTCGATCTCCGCGGTGGTTCGGTTCCCGCCGACGATCTCGACGTCCATCGACGTCCCCCGGTCCATCTGTGAGTCCCGGCCGGTGGTCTCCACGACGACCCGCTTGAACGGGGTGTCGATGGACACCTTCTTGTTTGTCGTGACCGCGTGGTCGCATCCGACAAGCGCGATGGCTGACACAATACACCACGCGCTCACCGTGGCGCGGCGGTCTCCATGTAAGCCCGTTTCTCTATTGGTCCCACGATACATCGGTATATCCTTGAACGGTCTCGGCGTGACACTGTTCGCAACGCGCTGCCTTCGCGACGATGTTTCCCTCTTCGGTGATCGACAGAAAGAGGTCGCCGTCGCTCTCGTCGATGAAGATACTGCCATACCCGGCGGTCGCGGTCAGATTCCCCGTCGCCTGCTTCACGAAGATATTGCCGCCGCCGACTTCGAACGCCGCGTTCCCGGTGATATCCGCCGCGGCGATGGATCCCCTGGCCGTAAACGCGACGATGGTGTTCAGCGTATCCCGCGGACTCTCTCCGATCTCAGTGGCAGCGGGCGGCTCGCCGAAGCCGTCGACCCGGCGGAGCCAAACCGAGCCGATGAAGGTCGTCGCGTGCACCGTTCCCGCCACATCCGCGCAATCGATCGCGCCTTGTTCGGTGTTGACGATAACATCCCCATCGACGCCCGACAGCACGACATTCCCGCTCGAGGTGGTGTTGACCCGGACCCCGGCGCGCATGTCGCGGATGGTGACGTCCTCCTCGCCCTCGACGACGATCTCCACTGCATCCGGCGCCTCGATGTCCAGATAGGAGAAGAAGTGGTTCGCCTCATTCAGACACTCGAGCGTCAAGGTCATGGTACCGTTGTCCGACACCCGCTTTTCGTAGCGAAAGGATTCATTCAACCGGAAATAACTCGATATTGCGACGCTGATGTCTCTGCGGCCGCTTCCTTGGACGTTTATCTCGGTGAGCCTCGGCGCGACAATCCTAAGACGGGTAACCGGCTCGTCATAGACATGGGTCTCTTCGTAATCGTGAAAACAGCCGCTCAGAAAGAGCGTCGCCGCCAGCAGCGAATGCCGCACCCCGATACCCGGCGGGCTATGGTGTCGTTTCTTCATCTCAGCTTCCCATCCGTCAGTCGGAGAGGTCGACGGTGCCCTGAGCGGTCTCCGAGAAACACACATCGCAGTCGACGTCCTCTCCCCTGATATCTCCCTCTTCAGAAACGTAAATATACAAATTCCCCACCGTATCGATCAGGTCGACGTCGCCGTTGTCGACGGATACTTCGATACGCCCGGTGGTGCGCCTCGCGGTGACGTCCCCCGAAAGAGAACCGAGCCGCAGGTTCCCGAAGATATTATCGGCGCGGACATCTCCGGCGCCGGTCTGCGCTCCGATTTGGGCGGTGGGCTCCGGCAGATAGGCCAGCAATTCCTCCCGGTCTTCGGACGACAACGGATCGCTCTCGTCCGGCGGGACGAACGCCGCGATGTTCTCCAGCGTGATATCGCCGCCGATGGACGCGGTGGTGACATTCCCCTCGGCATTCTTGATTTTGATGTTCCCCCTTCCCGACGTCACCGCGATCCGACCTTTGAGGTTCCGCAGCACGGTCTTTCCCGAGGTCGTCGTAACGGTGACGTCTCCCTCCAGGCCCTCCACGTCCACGGTATCGTTCCCGGCATGGACGACGAGAGCGATCCCCGGAGGCATCGTTACGTCCAGCGCGCCGGTAAAGCCGACGCAGTCTTCCTCACATTGCCCGAAAACGAGCAAGGTCCCCATCGTATCGTCAAAGGCGTTGTAGTCTTTCGATTCATCGTCCGGATAGGAGGCCCGAAAGTCCACCGATACGCGTCCCGCTCGCGCTGCCCTCACGTTGAGGGGGACGTCGTCTCCGACAAAAATTACGACCTCGTCAAACGTCCCCTCGAATTCCCGCGCGAGGTGTACCTCCTCCTCACACCCCGCGAGGAGGGGTAGGACGAGGACCGGAAGCAGGGGACCCACAAAGGACAGTATTTTGAAACGGCTCAACTCGACGCTCCTCCATTCGATAGTGATTCTTACAATATCTCAGAACACCAGCGCATTCCATATTTGTCACCCCGAAGTAGAAAACGGTGAATGGGGACGGGACCCAGAGCACGACGGTGTACACCGGGAGCCTGGGGTCGCCGGTGTGGGAGCGGACCACGACAGATATGCTGGGACGGACAGTGAGGGTGGAGCGGCCCGGGTATTCGGGGGTGGAGGTGGCCGAGAGCTTCTACAACGATATAGGGCAGTTGGTCCGGAGCACGAGCCCGGGCATGGCGGATACGCTCTATCTGTATGACGAAGTCGGCGATCGCGTGGCGAGCGGCTTGGATGTGGACGGCAACGGATCGCTCATCACCGCCTCCGAGGATCGGATGACCTGGACCGAGACGAGCTACGAACAGGTAGACGGGACCTGGTGGAGCAGGACCGAGAGCTGGGTGTATGCCGAGGCCAACAGCCCGGCGGCGACCAGTACCGGCGTGCAACTGAGCAGGGTCAGCGGGCTCGGCGGTGGGTTGGTCGGGGAGAGCCGGAGTATCGATATCTCCGGGAACGAGACGGTCACGAGGCGGACGCTCTCGGGCAGTACCGAGACCACGGTGACGGACTATCCGGACTCGACGATTGATAGCAGCTCCACAAGCATCGGCGGGCTGCTCGTCTCCAGTACGAGCAAGAGCGGGGTGACGACAAGGTACAGCTATGATCCGCTGGGCCGGCGCATCGGGGTCACGGAGGCCCGGACCGGGACCACTGAGATGGTCTACAACGACCAAGGGCGGTTGGACCATGTAACGGATCCGGCGGGGAATACGACGTGGTTCGGGTATGACGGGGATACCGGGCGGAAGATCTCCGAGACCAACGCGCTGGGGAATGAGACCTATTACGCCTACGACGACATGAACCGAATGACCCATACCTGGGGCGATTCGGTTTATCCCGTGGCGTATGTGTATGATGATTACGGCAGGCGAACCGAGATGCATACCTTCCGTCAGGATTCGGGTTTTGACAATCCGGTTTGGCCTGGTGGAACTCCGGATATTACCAGGTGGCATTATCAGGAGGCGACCGGGTTGTTGACGGCCAAGGAGGACGCCGCGGGCGAGGCGGTGACCTATACGTATGGCGAGGGAGGTCGTCTGGCGACGCGGGCCTGGGCCCGGGATGGTGGGGGGATTGTGACCAGCTATGGATATCATCCCGCGACCGGTGAGTTGCTTGGGATCGACTACAACGACGCAACCCCGGATGTGGGCTTCGCCTACGATAGGCTGGGACGACAAACAACGATCACCGACGCGGCCGGAACCCGGCTGTTCGCATACAACGATGCATTGCAGCTCGAGAGCGAGACCATTACCGGTCTGTATAATCGGGTGATCACGAGGCGGTACGAGGAGAGCGGCGTCAGAGGCCGGGCAGTCGGTTTCAACGTCGGCGCCCATTACGCCGTGGACTACGCCTACGATAACGCCGGCCGGTTGAACACCGTCGGGTGGAATGCAAACGGCGTGCAGGACACGGCGTCCTACAGCTACCTCGCAAGCAGCAACCTGCTCTCCGGTATGACCACCGGGGCGGGACAGAGCACCACGTACGCGTACGAGCCCAAGCGCAACGTAAAGACCAGCGTGGAGAACCGGTTTGATGGTGCGGTAGTATCGAAGTATGATTATGTGTACGATCATGCGGGAAGGCGAACCTCGGTAGTGAACAGCGGGGCCGCTTTTGCGGCGAATGGAGATGCGTTTAGCTTGTATGAGTATAACGATAGGAATGAGTTGGTGGAGAGTTCTCGGTATCGCGGGGGGGATATTGGGAATTTGGGTCAACCGGTTGGGGAGGAGTATCGGGGGTATGGTTATGACCCGATTGGGAATCGGACCCAATCTACCGAAGGAAATACACCGTACACATACGTGTCCAACGCGCTGAATCAGTATGTAGACGTAAATGGAGTCGTTCCTGTCCACGATGACGACGGCAACATGACGGAGATGGATGGAGTGTCTTACGCCTACAACGGCGAAAACCGGCTGACCTCGATCCAACCCGAGACGCCGGCTAACGGTGATGTGCGGCTCGACTTCACATACGACTACATGGGTCGGCGAGTGGAGAAGACCAAATCGGAATACGCCGCCGGAACGTGGACCGAAGTCGAGACGACTTCATTCGTTTACGACGGATGGAATATGGTCGAAGAGATCGGCGATGTCGAGAATAAGTACTACGTGTGGGGGCTGGATCTGAGTCAGAGTCTGCAAGGGGCTGGTGGGATTGGTGGGCTGATTGTCAGTGTCGATGGGGACGCCAACGCTTTCTACTTCCAGTACGATGCAAACGGGAACGTCGGGCAGCTTGTGGATGGGGGCGACTCGTCTATCGCGGCGCGGTATGAATACGATGCCTTCGGAAACACCGTCGTAGCGGATGGGCCAGAGGCCGCAGAGAATCCGTATCGGTTTAGTACGAAGTACACCGATGAGTCGGGAATGGTCTACTACGGGTATCGGTATTATTTGCCTGAGGTGGGGCGTTGGTTGAACCGAGATCCCATTGGTGAAGCGGGAGGGGTAAATCTCTATGGATTCGTTTTAAATAGTCCTTCAGACTATACTGATTATTTGGGAGAGGAAATAAAGGTTTTCCCAGGTCTATATACTAGGCTGGGTCGTGCTGTTCGACTTTCTTCAATTCAATCAAACCGCGCAGTCGAAAAATATGCGAATATAGTAATGGAGGCTTTTCAAGAAATTATCGGAGATTGTGCTGAGCTTACAGTCGAGAAAAGTGGAGTAGAAGAATTAAGCAGGCTTGGAAAAAATAAAGAACGTGATGTTTATAAGTTGAATTATATAAAAGAAAATCCAGAATGTATCTGTAGTAATGATTGTTGGCAGGTATTGAAAAAATGGATGGAATCGAAAAAACGAACAGTCAAAATTCATAACTGGGAACAAAAAGGTTCCTCTTTGGGAAGCCGATATACTGGAGACGTATATATCAATCCAAGAATCCGCGTGAGTGTTTTGGAAAATCAATCGGATGGTTCCTATGACGAGGAGAGGATACCATTTTCTATAGTGCTGTGGCATGAGGCAATTGGACATGGTGCGAAAGGTCTGGAACATCCACAGGTTGAAGCTAACTTTATCAGCACGTGGGATGGGAAGTACCTGGATCCAACACTTGAGGAGGAAAATCGTGCAAGGAAGTGTACGCGGAAATTGGGTAAAAAATATGGTGGGTTATTTGCTACAAAACTCGGCTCACGACTTCTTGGAGATCGATTTCCAGCGTATTATCGCGAATGATTTTTTTTATCGCTTTGTAAACCTATTTGTGCTTGCCTTACTTGTAGGATGTGGTGCCAACGATAGAAATACGAAATCACCAGAAATCGCACTGCAAGTTCAAATGCCAGACCCAAAAGATATTGAAGGAAGGTTTAAGTTTTTTATTGGCGGAGGAGAATCAAAGAAATTTTCCCGTGCCAAGAGAAAAGGTAAATACGTTCCAATTGAAATAGTATTGGTTTCTGGTGATGAAAAAATGACCACTACAAAAAGGAACGAGTTTGGATTTCAGTTTATAAGAGTAGGCTTTGACAATCCAAAGGGGAAGGAAATCGCATCTTTAATCAACAAATTAAAACCATGGGAGTGGAAGGGTTTTGAAGAGGGCATAAGCGTAATCTCTAATGCACTTTTTTTCCATGGGCAGCTAGGACAATATAGCTGGAAATACAATTCAGCTTTCCCAGATGAAGACTTGGAGATGCTATTGGATAAAATTCGTCGTATTGTCCTAAGGTAACTGTCGCCGAAGGTACGTATCTCAAACATCTCCGAAGGTACGTATCTCAAACATCCTGAAACTCTCCCAATCGCATGCCAACACAAAGTGGAAAAGTACAAAACGACCACCCGGGTTTCCATCAAATCTGCCGAGAAAAGAGGCTCGCGCTGAACCGCCCCGGGATCTCCGGAGGGCGAGTTAATTGAGTCCAGCTGTCTCATCCCACGAAACTCACCCAGAAGAATTCCAGCGAAAAGTAACGGTAGATGACGTGGGATAAGGGTTTCTGCGGTTTCCCATGAATGTAGCCGGACCGGGGGAATTGCGGGGACAGCTGGGAGATCAGAAAGGGATGTCGTCTTCGGCGAGGTCGGATACCGTGAGCTCGGCTTCCCAGTCGACGGGCGCCTCATGGCAGGCGAGGTCTACGAGGTCATCGCCATAGAGGATCCAGATCTGTTCCTCGATGCGGCCGAGGATGGAGACCATCTCGTCGGCTTGCGCGGGGGTCCAGTCGAGGGGGATTTCGATGTATCCCCAGTTGAAGATATTTTCGATGGGGTAGTCGTGTTGTGTGCC
>JBNLED010000040.1:0-27255 GCA_050304755.1 Polyangia bacterium
ACCGGGATTGCGCAACTCCCGGGGCGACCCGGTTTCGCCGTCTTCGGTTGGCTCTTGACATTGGCATCCGAGGCAAAACAAAGACATCACCGGTATCATTGCGATGAGCGCACGCACACCGTTGAGCCCGTCACGGAGCGGGTTAGCCAGTCTCTCTAATCTTGACGTCACTCTTATTCCCCAGTCGCCGATATCACCTCGGGAAAGAAGTTGGAACCCGTTTTTGTCGCGCAAAAGCCGAAAGATTGCGTCGCACCCGGTGGGATCGCCGCGTTCCAGGGAGCCGGGGACACCGTGAATTCAGCCCCGTTTTGCACGAAGACACCATCCCAGAGATTATCGATGAGCGAGTCGTTCGCGTCAATGATCACCTCCCACGAGGATACGGCGTCATCCCCGTCGTTCCGGACCACCGCGTTCGCGAACCCCGATTGCTTCGATTTGCGAGGCGTGCGGGGGCCGGTGAAGGGGCGCGGCTTGGGTAAACGCCGCCCACAACTTTTTTGGAAGGGATCTTCCTTCGTCAGACGCTGTTCACAACTTATTTGGAAGAGGTCTTCCTTCGCCGGACGCCGTTCACAACTTATTCTGCACGACGATTGCAAAAGTAGCGAGGTACCAAGGTCGCTACCTCACGCCGATCCCCAGCTGTTCGATGGCGCTGAGAAACGCATCGTGGACCTTTCCGTTGGTGGCGACGATGCCGACGTTGTTCTTCAGGGTGCGCCCCTTCGTAAAGTCCAGCGGGCGACCTCGAAGATCGGTCACCCGGCCCCCCGCCTCTTGCACCAGCAGCGACCCGCCGGCGTGATCCCATATCTTGTCCCGGTACTTGCGGTCCGTGGGGAGGCCGAGGTAGGCGTCGCCGTTGCCCCGGGCCACCGAGGCGTACTTGGTCTGACTGTCGATGCGGCAGGGGACGGCCTGAATGCCGAGCACGTCCGCGATACGGGCGGAGTCGTTGTGGGAGGAGTGGGCGGACTCCACTGACTCGGAGAAGCGAATCTGGGAGGTGTCCGAGACGTCGCTGACCCGGATGGGGACGGGATCCCCCTCCAGGGAGAGGGGCAGCTCGAACGCCCCTTCGTCTTTGACTGCGTAGAACAGCGCGCCCCGCTCGCCGGAGCTGCCCATCAGCCTCGGGCAGCCGAGGACCGTCACTGCCAGCTCCCCCGCCACCACCAGGCACAGGGAGATGGCGTACTGATCGTGCCGGACGAAGCCCTTGGTGCCGTCGATGGGGTCGAGGGTCCAGAAGTAGCTCGGATTCCGCTCGGCCTTCCCCCAGTCGATCCAGCTGATGACGGCGTCCGGATCCGCGTAGGGGCGGATCCGCCGAATCTGGGCGACGAGCCGATCCAGGAGGCGGCTGTTCTCCGGGTCGATGAGCGCCTTGGAATCCTCCTCGGCGATGATCGAGACGCCTGGAAAGACCTCGTAGATGGATTTCTGGATGAGCGCCTGACTGCCGTAGTCCGCGATGGTCACCGGGCTCCTGTCCAGCTTCTGCAGCGTATTCCCGGCGATCTCCTCGACCACGGCCTGGCACAGGGTCGCCGCTTCCCGCACCGCCCGAATCCCCGTCTCCACTTCTCTCGCGTAGGTGTTGGTTCGCATGGTCAGCCTCCGGGTAGGGATGTAACCTACTTGCGCGCGTCGGACCACCCCGCCGGGTCCTTTTGCCACTCGGCGAGGACGCGCTTCTCCTCGGCGGTGAGGATTCCCATCGCCTCCGCCTCCTGGTTCAGCACCTCGAAGCGGGTCAGGGTGTCGAGCGCCATGCCGGCCTCCGCGAACCGCCGGGCCGCCACGGCGAGCCCGTACGTGAAGATGGCCGTGACGCCGAGGAGCTCGGCCCCCGCGTCCCGGAGCCCCTGGGCCGCGGCGATGGAGCTCCCGCCGGTGGAGATCAGATCCTCCACGAGCACCGCCCGCTGCCCCGGCTCCAGCTTCCCCTCGATTTGGTTCTGCTTGCCGTGGCCCTTGGCCGCCCCCCGGACGTACACCATGGGGAGCCCCATCCGGTGGGCCAGCCAGGCCGCGTGGGGGATGCCGGCGGTGGCGGTGCCCGCGATCACGTCGGGTTTGAAGTCGTGACTCGATATGAGGGCCTCGAACCCCTCCGCGACCTTCTGGCGGTGGTCCGGGTAGGACATGATGAGCCGGTTGTCGCAGTAGATGGGGGACAGCCGCCCCGAGGCCCACTGGAACGGCGGATCGACCCGCAGGCTGACGGCGCCGATCTCGAGCAGTATTCGCGCGATGGTGCGATTCATGACAGCTCCTTCGTGAAGCCCTCGCCCTCGGCGGGGCCTTCATTTAAGAACACGATCCGCCGTTATTCGTCAATCGCGGCGAGCCGTTTTTCGCTCGCGCGCTTGAAGAACCGCCAGAGATAGACGAGGAAGGCGACAAAGAAGAGGGCGATGATCTGGCTGGTGGAGAGGCCGAGGATCCCGCCCCGTTCGTCCCGGCGGATGAACTCGATGAGGAACCGGAACACGGCGTAGCTCCCGGCGGCGATGCAGAACACCTGCCCGTCGAACCGCTTCCGGGGACGGACGATCAGGTAGGCGACGGCGGCGATGACGAGCCCCGCGAAGGAGGAGTAGGCCTGAACGAAGTGGACCGGGAGGGAGGCCAGCCGATAGGACGATATCCAGTCCTGCTGGGCGTGGTAGTGGGACGCCGCGCTCCCGCCGGGGAACACCACGCCGAACGCCGAGTCCGTGCGGGAGCCGAAGCAGCACCCCGCCAGCAGGCAGCCCATGCGCCCCCAGGCCAGCCCGAGCATCAGCGCCCAGCCGGACATGTCCACGATCTTGCCCGCCGGGAGCTTGTGGCGCCGGATGAAGGAGTAGGAGAACAGGGCGGCGGCGATGAAGCCCCCGTAGAACGCGTAGCCCCCCTGGCGGATATCAATCCACGCCCAGCAGTTCGACGTCCTGGGGTGGCACACCCCCCTGCTCGCGTCCCAGACGCCGTTCATGGCGGCGCAGTCCGCCTTGTCCACCCTCCAGTCCACCAACGACGGGTCGGTGCACGCGTGGACGTAGTCCATGAAATGCCCGTCGACGAAGACGTGGAGGATGCGGGAGCCGAGCACGCCGAAGATGGCCATCCAGATGACGAAATCGAGCATGACGCGGGGGTCGAGCCCCTTGGCCTTGGCCCACCGGCGGATCAGTATCGCCCCGATGATGAACCCCGTCGCCACCATCGTCTCGTAGGAGTCCAGGGAGAAGTCGATTCCCCTAATGCTGGTGGTGAGATCGAGGAGGCGGGGATGCATGCTTCAGTACCGGCGCCAGAGGTAGAGATCCAGGTGGGCCTGCTCGGCCAGCGCCTCCAACAGCCGGAGCTCCTTCCGGACGATCTTCTGGTAGCGCCGGTAGTCCCCGAGCTGCCGCTTCGAGGCGAAGTGGAAGGAGCGCTCGATATTCTCCAAAACCAGGAGGAAGTGGGGGTGGACCTGCCGGTACATCTCCGGCGGCGTCATCTGCTCCGCCTCCATGGCGTTCCGCTCGGCCATCGCGTGCGCGTAGGCCGCGAGCTTCCGGTCCCCGAGGTGGGATCGCACGTAGTCATCCATCCGCACCGCGTAGTCGAGCATCACCTGAAACCGGTTCTGATACTCCTGCTTGCTCTCGGCCCGCGCGGACGATGCGATGCCGAGGGCCAGCAACAGCAGCACCCACGACGGAAAGTAATGTCTTTTCATGATGTCCTCAACTTGTCCAACGCCCGGGAGGCCGCGTCCTTCTCGGCCTCCTTCTTGCTGCGCCCCCGCCCGGTGGCCAGGATCTCCCCGTCCACGGTGATCGCCACCTCGAAGGTCTTGGCGTGATCCGGTCCCTCCTCCCCTACCACATTATAGGTCGGCGGTGTCTGGTTTATCGCCTGGAGGCACTCCTGGAGCGCCCCCTTGGCGTCGCGGACATCCACCCCCTCGGCCACCTCCCCGAGCTTCTCGCCCAGCCAGCGGTGGATCACCCCCCGCGCGGCGTCGTACCCGCCGTCCAGGTAGACCGCGCCGATGACCGACTCCACGGCGTCGGAGAGGGTGGAGGATCGATCCCGCCCGTTGCTCAGCTCCTCTCCGCGGCCGAGACGGAGGGCGTCCCCGAGGGCGACGGCCCGACCCAGCTCCGCCAGGCTCGACTCGTTGACCAGGGCGGCGCGGCTCTGGGTGAGGATCCCCTCCGGCTCGGTGGGCAGCCGCTCCATCAGGGCCTCCGCCACCACCAGGCCGAGCACCGCGTCCCCGAGGAACTCCAGGCGCTGGTTGTCCTCCAGCGCCGTCGCGCTCTCGTTGGCGAACGACTTGTGGGTCAGGGCGCAGGCGAGCAACGCGGTATCGCTGAAGGCGTACCCTATCTTTTCCATAATCTCGGCGAGCGAGTCTCTCTCTTCGGCACCCATCGACCGCATCCTCCACGACGGCATCTGGTTCGGTGGACAGTATACCCGAAATTTTTGGCCGCCTAAAGACGCCTTTATCAAACAACCCAGTTTACACAATACCCTCTTTTATTTTAACACCGGGAGGTCGAAACAAAACTCGACCAGAATTGTTATGCGACCAGAATTGTTATGACTGAAACGGCAGATGAAAAAAGGAACCGGCCCGCCGCTCGACGTTCACCTGCAGGAGATGTCCCCCTTGTCCTGATACTCCTGCTCGCCCTCGGCGGCATCGGCGTCTCCATAGAGCTCAGCCGCGTCCACTATTTCACCCATACCGATCCGTCCTACGAGTCCGTCTGCGAGGTGAGCGACAAGGTCAACTGCGCGACGGTGGCCCGATCCCGCTACTCCGTCTTCCTCGGCGCGCCGGTGTCCGCCTGGGGTATCTTCGGCTACGCCTTCATCGCGGCGTTTGCGATCTGGGGACTGTCGGGCCGGCTCCACCCCCACTGGCCCTACGGCGTTCTCATAGGGCTCACCGGGGCGGCGGTCACGGCGTCCTCTCTCCTGGCGTATATTTCGGTGACCCGCATCGACTCCATCTGCATCTTCTGCATGACCCTCTACGGCATCAACCTCGTGCTGCTCATCGTCATGGCGGGCTGGGCGGTGGCGGCGCGTCTGAATCCCGTGAAGGCGGTGATCGCCGACGCGCGGGCGGCCTTTCCGGCACCGGCCATCATCGTCCCGCTGCTGCTGATCACCGCCGTGAGCGCCACCGCCATCGCCGTCGCCATCCCCCCCTACTGGGTCCACTCCGGCTGGGCCGAGGTGCCGGAGCTGCCCACCGGGGTCGACGAGAACGGTCATCACTGGATCGGCGCAAAGGACGCCCTGGTCACTATCATCGAGTTCTCCGACTACCAGTGCCCCCACTGCCGCCGGGCCCACAAGGAGACGCGGCTCCTGGCGGCCAAGTATCCGGACACGGTGCGCCTCGTCCACCGCCATCTGCCCCTTGATAAAACATGTAATAAAGATATCAAACAAGTCTTTCACGCGCGCGCCTGTGAGTTCTCGAAGGCCGCGGAGTGCGCGGCCGAGCAGGACGCCTTCTGGAAGATGAACGACGCCCTCTTCTCCATTCAGGAGAGTATCGCCGCGGCCGATGTGGTGCTCGAGGACCTCGCCGTCGAGATCGGTCTGGATCGCTCCCGGTTCAACGCGTGTATGGCCGCCCCCAAGATGCCGAAGAAAGTGCTCGAGGACATGGCGACCTCCCGAAATCTCGACGTCAGGGGCACCCCCACTTTCTTCGTCGGCCCTCAGGATTTCGCCGGTTATGTCCCGGAGATCGTCATCGAGAACGCGATCGAAAGAGCCCGAAAGGCCAAGCAGTAGCCCATGCCCCGGCGCGGACGGCCTTCCCTCGAACAGCTGCTCTCGGACGGCCTGGACGTCCGGCGGGTCGATCGCGTCGAGGCGCTGCAGACCCCCTGGAGCGGCTACGGCGTCGTCGAACGGATCGCGCTGGACGGAGACCCCGCCCGCACCGCTATCGTGAAGCACATCCGGCTCGGGCAACTGAAGGCCGGGCGCCGGACCGCCTCCCACCGCCGGGGCCTCTACCCCGTGGCCCGTGACGACTTCGAGCGGTTCCTGAAGGGCTGGTTGGCCCTCCGATGACCCTGCCGAAAAAAAGGCACCCGGCGCCTCGTCGTGGACGGCGCCCTGTATCGCTGGAGGTCTCCGGCGGGGCCGTGCACGTGGCGCTCGCTGACGCCCCCGGCGCCCTGAAGGAGCGATCCCTATTTCTTGAGGTGTCTGGCGACCGCAATGACGTGGCCGTCCGGGTCGGCGAAGTAGGCGACCTCCTCCCCCCAGCTCCGGGAATTGACCTTGGATAGGGGCCTGGCGCCGGCGGTGTGGAGCTTGGCGATGGTCCGAGGGAGATCGTCACATCGAAGATAGACCTGGACGTTGGAGATGCCGTCCTCCACCTCCTGGGGCCAGGCCCCCACCTCCTGACGGAACCCCTCGGTGGTGCAGAGGGCGATCCCGCGTCCCCCCGGGAGATCGAACTCCACGTAGGTCTTGTTCTGCGTCCGGATCGACCAGTCGAAGGCGGTGGTATAGAATGCGACGGAGCGCTTCAGGTCTCGCGTGGCCAGAATCGTGACCTCATGCCCGGGCCCCGGCACCGGCTCCTCCACGCTCCGGGAGGCGCCGAGGGAGGCGGTCCATCCGGCCTCCAGGTAGAAGAAGGGGGCCAGGCGTTTATAGCGGATCGCGGGATCGGCGTGTGAAACGATATCATCGTTCATCGAGACCGCGACGATTCTACCGAAGGCGGCGATCTCCTCGCCGAGGGGCTTCAGCTCCATGACCTCGCACTCCAGGTGCGCCCGGCACTCGGCGATGCGCGGGGGCGTCAGCGCGGCGGCGGGGATGGGCGTCAGGCCGTTCTCCTCGAAGAGGCTCGGGCCGTGGTTCTTGGGCTCCATGCCGATGACCCACGAGGTGGCCACCAGGTCGTCGCCGGGGATATTGATGACGAACTCCCCCTTGGCCTGGAGGTTGGCAGCGGTCCGGTACTCGGTGCGGCACGCGAGGACGAGGAGGGTGGGGGGACCGTACGAGATCACCGAGAACCGCGTCTTGGTGGCGACGTGGGGTTGCCCCTCGGCGTCGACGGTGGTGACCAGGACGACCTGCTCCGGGATGGACACGGGCTGCCAGTCGTGCCGGTTGGGGGAGATCTCCGCTTTTCCGTATTTTGCCATCTGCCGCTTCCTTTCTGTCGGGGTGTCGTCCGGCCCCGTCGGAGGAGCCATCATAACAAATACCGGTCATTTCAAAAGGATGATTTCGCGATCGTCGGGAACCACCTCACCGATGAGGGCGGCCTCGATCGCCTCGCGGCGAAGCGCGTCGACGAGCCGGTCCGCGTCGTCGCCCCCCAGCGCGAAGAGCAGCCCCCCGGAGGTCTGGGGATCCGAGACGATGTCCGCGAAGACGGGGGGGACCCCGTCCCGGAGCGCGAGGTGGGGGGCGAAGTGCTTCCGGTTGCGGTGGAGCCCCCCCGGCAGGAGCCCCATGTCGCAGTAGCCCGTGACCTCCGGGAAGAGCCGGAGCCGGGCGGCGTCGATCACCATGCCGAGGCCGGCGCCGGTGATCATCTCCGTGCCGTGTCCTAGGAGCCCGAAGCCGGTGACGTCGGTCAGGGCGTGCACGTCGAGATCCCGCGACAGCTCCGCCGGCCGCCGGTTGAGCGCCTTCATCGACTCCGACACAGCGTCGATGGCCTCTTTGCCGGCGAGGCCCGCCTTGATGGCGGTGGTGACGATCCCGGTGCCGAGCCGCTTGGTGAGCACCAGCCGGTCCCCGGCCCGGGCCCCCCGGTTGGCCCGCACCCGCCTCGGGTGCACCCGTCCGGTGACGGAGAGCCCGTACTTGAGCTCCGGCGCCTTCACGGAGTGCCCCCCCACGAGGGGACACTCCGCCTCCCGGGTCTTGTCGAGCCCCCCCTTCAGGATCTCCTTCAATACGGAGATATCCATGTCGTCGGTGGGAAAGCAGACGATGTTCATCGCGGTGACGGGGACCCCGCCCATGGCGTACACATCGCTGAGGGCGTTGGCCGCCGCGATCTGACCGAAGGTGAACGGGTCGTCGACGATGGGGGTGAAGAAGTCGACGGTCTGCACCAGGGCGATGTCGTCCGTCAGACGATACACGCCCGCGTCGTCCGGATGCCCCAAGCCGACAAGGAGATCCGGATGGTCGCCGAAATCCAGCCCCGCCATCGCCGCGGCCAGGTCCCCTGGCCCGATCTTGGACGCTCAGCCGGAGCCGGAGACGCTCTTCGTCAAGCACCGCCTGTGCTCGTCGGTCATGTCCGCTCCTTTCGAATGCAAACCCTGGGTCTGTTTATATGGATTAATCCCGAAAACCGCAACTGAGTCGTATGTGGATGCCTCTTGTGCTGGGGCTGACTTCTTCACGAATGAGTTTCGAGCCGCCGTCGGGGGCTCGGTTCGCAGGGCCGAGGACTGTTCGAGTCGTCTTTGACGGAAGAACGAATGACGATATTTGAGTTCCGCAGGACCGTTAGGCCGAGCCCTTGACGGCGGCGCTGGTCGGGTTGAGGCGAAGCGTCTTGAATTACTCGGGCGGCGCCTTCCGCCCGGAGGAGCGCCAGATCAGGAAATAGAACGGGAGGCCGGTGAGGGCCAGGCCGATGCCGATGGCCGAGGTGGCGGGGCTCTCCACCACGGTGAGCACGGCGAACCAGGTGTAGGCGCCGATGAAGAGGATCGGGGTTGCCGGGTATCCGAGGGTCCGGTAGGGCCGCTTCGCCGTCTTGCGCAGGCGGCGGAGCTTGAGGTGTCCGAGGCCGGTGGCGATGCTGGAGAGCATCATGGCGAAGGTCACCCAGGAGAGGAGCCTGCCGAAGGTGCCGACGGTGACGAGGAAGCAGGCGAAGGCGCCCTGGACCAGGATGGCCACGTAGGGGGTGGCGAACCGCGGGTGGATCCTGCCGAACCCGGGCCAGATAACACCGTCCTCGGCCATGGCGTAGGAGACCCGGGCGCCGGTCATCACCGACGCGTTCACGCAGCTCCAGATGGCCAGCACGATGGCCACGCTCACCCAGACCGCCGTGGCCGGGCCGAAGAGCCGCTCCGCCGCCATCCGGGCCACGTTGATCCTGCCCGCCTCGGCCATCTCGGAGAGGGGGACGGCGTAGAGGTAGATGGCGTTAATCGCGGTGTAGAGGGCCGTGACGATGAGGGTCCCCACCACCAACGCCAGGGGCACGTTGCGCTCCGGGCGCTTCACCTCCGAGCCCACGTAGGCGGCCGCGAACCAGCCGCTGTAGGTGAAGAACACGGGGGCCATGGCCCCGCCGGAGATGAGCATCCCGCCCTCGGTCGCCTTGCCGGCGTCGAAGAAGTGGTCCACGCTGCCGCGGCCGGCCACCGCGCCCCCCAGGACGAGGCCGACGAGCAGGATCAGGCTGCCCACCGTAACGATGGACTGGGTGGACGCGGCGAGCTTGGTGCTCCGGACGTTGAGGGCCACCAGCAGCGCGATGACGACGGCGGCCAGGGGGGCGGACCACCCCGCCGACGCGTCCAGCCCGGGGATATACTCGACGATGGCGATGGAGAGAGCGGCGATGGAGCCCGGCATGATAATCCAGAAGCTGAGCCAGCCGAACACGAACCCGGCGACCGGCCCCCACGCCTCCTTGATGAACTGGTAGTCCCCCCCCGCCCGCGGGAACATGGCGCCCAGCTCGGCGTAGGTGAGGGCCCCGGAGAGGGTGAGGAGCCCGCCGAGCACCCAGACACCGATGAACACCGCCGGGTGCCCCACCTGCTGCGCGAGGATCCCGCTCGTCGTGAAGATCCCCGCGCCCACCACGTTGCCCACCACGAGCATCATCGCGCCGAATAGGGTCAGGCTCCGGGGCAGGCTCATGGTCACTCCGTCCGATGCTCAGGCGTTGTCAGTCAGGGGACGGAGTACCCGGGAACCGTCCGCGTCGCTTACCGCCTGGAAACCGAAGAGCCGGAGGCGATCCGTCAGGCCGCGGCCGAAGACCAGCTCCAGCCCGTCCTCGGGCACCCCCATCTCCTTCACCGCGAACTCCCGGACGTGCTCGTCGAACGCCAGCATGTCCAGGATCTGGTCGATGTTCTCCCCTTTCGTCTGTCGCAGGGTGTCGAAGGCTGCCGTGAATTTCGCGAAGTCGCAGCGCGCCTCATGCCGGTCGATAACCTCCAGGAGGACCGCCATTCCCTGGAAGATATCCCGGCGGGTCAGGGGCGGTTGCACCCGCTGCTGATTCGCGAGCTCGGGTTCCCAGCACGCCTGGGCGCGGCACTGGGAGGGTTTGTGCTCGTGCACCGCGCAGCTCTTGTGCGCCTCGTCGTACAGCAGGCACACCTTGCCGCCGGGCTTCTCCCGAAGCTTCACCCGCTCCTCGGGCAGCAGAAAGGCCTCGCCCGTGATGAGGGAGTGGGCCGGCTCCCCCCGCCGCAGGGTGACGAGGTGGGACCAGGCGATCCCCTCCTCCCCGAGGAGCTCCAGATCATCCGCCGTCAACGCAGGGCTCCCGGCGGTGCAGCAGCTCCCACAGCGGACGCAGATGGGGAGCATCTCGTCCCTGGCCGCGTCCGCGAGGGAGACCAACGTCTGCCAGGCGTCCGCCCGCGCCGCGGCGTCCATCGACGACCAGCCGCTGAGGATCTCGGCGTACCGCGGGTCGGTCTGGGATTGGAAGCAGAGCCGCTCGAAGGGGAGCTCGGTCTTCTTGTCGTCTATCAGAGAGCGGAGGTGGGCGTGCCACTGCTCCACCAGCATCTTGAGGTTCCAGTCGGAGGGCGTGTTGTCGGACATGAGCTTCAAACCTTTCGCGGCGTTGCCCGGGCCGTTCCCTGGTTACGGCTTCGGGAGCGCCGGGCCCACTCTACCCCAATTTTCCGGTTTCCGCGATCCCGGTCATCCCTTTTCGTCGTCATCGTCCACCAGCGCCGGAACCGACGAATCCCCCGCCGCCTGGAGCTTCCGTCTGACGTCATTTGAGATCCATGATCGGGCCGATCCTACCACAGAAAAACGCTTTAATTTCAGAATTAATGTACTAGAATACATTATAAAAGGAGACGCGGTGCTCAAGATATCCGATGCAGTCAATCTCGCCTTTCACGCCATGTTGTTCCTGGCGGCCAGCCCGAACCGGCACCAGCTCTCGGTGCAGGATCTGGCCCGGCGGATGGGGGTTTCCGACAACCACCTCTCCAAGGTGATGCAGCGGCTCGCCAAGGCGGGGCTGGTGGCCTCCAAGCGGGGCCCCAAGGGGGGGTTCTATCTGGACAAGGCCGCCGCCGATATCCGGCTGCTCGACATCTACGAGACCATCGAGGGCAGACTCACCCGGCAGACGTGCCTCCTCTCCAAGCCGGTGTGCGACGGCACCTGCTGCATGCTCGGCGATCTCCTCGGCGCCCTGCAGGACCAGGTGTATCACCACCTCGCCAACACCACCCTGGCGGACGTGAGCCGGGGGCTCCCGTGTGTCCCGGGGGTTTAAGGCAGCGCGTACACGTAGAGCCGGTAGTAGTCCTTCGGGTCGACGCTTCGCATGACCTCCCTCAGCCCCAGCGGCCGGCGTTCCGGATCTCAGTAGCGGTCGAGCTCCGGGTTGCCGGCGAGCTCTTTTTTGATGATCCGGTGGATCCGCTCCTTCTCGGCGAGGGGGTAGGCGGCGCGATAGAAGCCGAGGGTGTCGAGGCCGTTGTAGCGGGCCACCGACGGGTAGAAGCCGATGCACCCCACCTTCTCCCCCGGCGCCAGCGTGATGGCCCGCTTCACTTCCTCGAACTGATGTGCGGAGAAGAAGGCCTCGAAGGGGGGCCGACCGGGCCAGGCCTTCACCGTGTAGTGCTTGAAGTGGAGCCCGATCTGCGCGGCGAGGAGGCCGAGGACGAGGAGCCCCGCCAGCCGCTTTCGAGGGGACGCGACATAGACACCGCTAAGCAGCAGCCCCCACAGGATGATCCAGAGCGCCGGGTTCGTCAGCTTCGATCGGGGACTGCCCGTGCCGATTGAAAATCTCCCCCGGGGGGCGTGCTTCTCGGAAAGATAAGCGGTATAAGCGGGGTAGCCGAGGTGGCGGAAAGGCGGCTCATGCCCGGGACGACGACGAAATTCCTGCGTTTTACCAAGATCGAGCACACGGTGTTCAGCCTGCCCCTCATCTTTGCCGGGGCTTGGCTCGGCGCGGGGCGGGCGTGGCCGGCCTGGGAGAAGGTGGGGCTTTTGGTGCTGGCGGGGGTGGGGGCCCGGATGCTCGGGATGGCCATGAACCGGATCCTGGATCGCCGCATCGACGCGAAGAACCCCCGCACCCGGGAGCGGGAGCTCCCCTCGGGGGCGCTCTCCCTCCGGTTCGCCGTGGGGGTGGCGCTGCTCGGCTTTACCGCGTACGAGGTCGCCTGTCTTCTGCTCGGGCCGCTGGTGCTGATGCTCTCGCCGGTGCCGGCGGTGGTGCTGGTGGGGTACTCCCTGCTCAAGCGGTTCACGCCGCTGTGCCACTACGGCATCGGGCTGGTGCTGGGGCTCGCCCCCCTCGGCGCATACATCGCGGTGCGGGGCACCCTCGACGCCGGGAGCGATATCCTTTGGCTCTCCGTGTTCGCGTTTCTGTGGATTAGCGGATTCGATATTATTTATTCGTTGCTCGACATCGAATTTGATCGGGCGAACGGCGTCCGGAGCGTTCCCGCGGCCCTGGGGAGCCGGGGCGCCCAATGGGTGGCCGGTCTGACCCACGCGGGGGCCCTGGCCGCCCTCTTCGGCGTCATGGCCGCCAACGGGCGCCACGCGATGGCGATGGTGGCCGCGGGGGTGGCGGGGGCGGCCTTTATCAGCGCCTATCTCCCGTTCATCCCCATCCCCAAACGGTTCTTTCCCATCTCCGCCATCGCGGGGGTGGCCGGCGCCGCGGTGCCGTTTTTCTGAGGAGACCATGCCGAATCTCGTTCTCGCCGTCACCGGAGCCTCCGGATCCCTGCTCGCGAAAGCGCTGATGGCCCGCTCCCCCTGGCCGGTCTCGCTGGTGATGAGCCGCTGCGGCCGGGAGGTCTACGCGCGGGAGTGCGGCGGGGTGGACGCCCTCGAGGCCGGGGCCCGAGAGGTGCTGGATATCGATGACCTCTTCGCCCCCATCGCCTCCGGCTCGGTGGAGACCGCGGGCATGGTGGTGGCCCCCTGCTCGGTCAACACCCTGGGGCACATCGCCGCCGGCACCAGCCCCAACCTCATCTCCCGGGCGGCCCACTGCCATCTCAAGGAGGGGCGCCCCCTCATCCTTGCCCTGCGAGAGGCCCCGTTGACATTAATAGATATTGATAACGCCCGTTCCGCGGCCGCGGCCGGAGGGGTGGTGATGCCCCTCTCCCCCCCCTTCTTCATGACCGCCGGGCGGAACCCGGACCGGGTGACCCTGACCGAGCTGATGGATCTGTTCGCCGACCGGGTGCTGCGGCGCCTCGGCCACCCGGCGGGTAAAACCTGGGAGGATGTCCGATGAGTCACCGGGATCTCCGCGCCTTCATCAACGACCTCGAGAGCACCGGAGACCTCGTCCGCGTCAGGGAACCGGTGAGCCCGGATCAGGAGATCACCGTCATCCAGCACCGGGTGCTGCCCCGCGGTGGCCCGGCCCTGCTCTTCGAGAACGTCGAGGGCTCCCGCTACCCGCTGGTGACCAACCTCTACGGCACCCTCCCGCGGGTGGAGCGGGCCATGGGGCGCCCCCCGCAGGAGATCGGTGAGCAGGTGGCCGCCCTGGCCGAGCGGCTCAACCCGCCGACCCTGGGCAAGGTGTGGCGATCCCGGCGGCAGGTGATGGCTCTCCTTGGGGCGCGGCTGAAGACGGTGAGGCGGGGCCCCGTGCTCGAGACCGAGCAGGCGCCGCCGGATCTGAACGCCCTGCCGGTGCTCAAGTGCTGGCCCAAGGACGGGGGGCACTTCTTCACCCTGCCCCTGGTGCACACCATCTGCCCCGAGACCGGGGTGGGGAACCTGGGCATCTACCGGCTCCAGCGGTTCGACGCCGCCTCGACGGGGATGCATTGGCAGATCGAGAAGGGGGGCGGTTTCCACTTCCAGAAAGCCGTGGAGCTGGGCAGCCCGCTCCCCATCAGCGTCATCCTCGGGGGGCCGCCGGCCCTGACCATCGCGGCCATCACCCCCCTCCCGGAGGGGTTCGACGAGCGGATCCTGGCGGCCCTGATGCTGGGGCGACCCCTCGACGTCATCCCCCGCCCCTCGGGACACCGGATCCCGGCCCGGGCGGAGTTCGTCCTGGAGGGCACCGTGACCCCGGGGGACCTGCGCCGGGAGGGGCCCTTCGGGGATCACCTGGGCCACTACTCCCACTCGGCGGACTTCCCGGTCTTCCGGGTGGACAGGGTGCTGGCCCGGCAGGACGCCGTCTACCCGGCCACCGTGGTGGGCCAGCCCCCCCAGGAGGACTTCTATATCGGGGTGGCCCTCCAGGAGATGGTCCTTCCGCTGCTCAAGCTGATCAAGCCGGCGATCATCGATCTCTGGTCCTACCCGGAGTCCGGGTTCCACCCCATGGCCGTCATGTCCGTGCGGGAGCGGTACCCCAAGGAGGCCCTCAAGCACGCCCTCGGCATCCTGGGGGAGGGGCAGGTCTCCCTCACCAAGGTGCTCGTGGTGACCGGTTCGGACTGCGACGACGTCCGGGACTTCGGGAAGGTGAGCCGGGCCCTGTGGCGACACCTGGACGCGGCCGAGGGGATCCACCTTTTGGCCCCCACCGCCCAGGACACCCTGGACTTCACCGGCCCCGCCATGAACACCGGGAGCCGGCTCATCCTGCTGGCCACCCCGCGCCCCGCGGGACCGCTGCGCACCGAGCCCCCCAAGCCCCCCCCGGAGCCGGCGGCGGTGCACCGGGATATCGACGTTCTGACCGCCGTCGGAGAGGCCTTCCTCGTCGCCCGGGTGACCCAGGGCGGGGACAAGTCGGCGATCCGGGAGGCCCTCAAAGCACACCCGGTCACCCGGGAATACCTGTTCCACGTCCTCGTTTCCGAGGATGTCCCCGTCGACGACCCCATGATGGTGCTCTGGGGGTGGTTCACCCGGTTCGATCCCCTGGCGGACCTCCACCCGGCGCGGCGGGAGCTCATAGGCAACCGGGTGGTGTTCGGGTTTCCCATCGCCATCGACGCCACCTGGAAGCCGGGCTACCGGGAGCCCCTCACCCTGGATCCGGAAACGGAGAAGACCGTGGACGCCAAGTGGTCCCGCTACGGAATCGACTGAATCATGGATACCCTCACGAGAAACGCATTGACCAAGGGGGGCGAGGGGGAGCGGCTCTCCCGGGAGGAGGCCCTGGCCCTGGTGTCGCTGCTCACCCCGAAGGCCCTGTTCGAGCTCCAGTGCGCCGCCCTCAGGAACCGCCATGGGCGCTACGGGAAGCGCGCCACCTTCGTCTCCAACCTCCAGATCAACCCCTCCAATATCTGCGAGGGCACCTGCCGGTTCTGCCGCTACGCCGCCAAGCCCGGCGACCCCCACGCCTACGTGATGAGCGAGCAGGAGATCTGCGACCGCATCGATCGGGCGCGGCCCGCCGAGGTGCACATCGTGGGGGGGATGAACCGGGAGTGGCCCTTCGAGAGGAGCCTGGGGCTCGTCCGGCGGGTCCGGGAGCTCTGGCCGACGCTGCACATCAAGGCGTTCACCGCCGTGGAGATCGACTACTTCGCCCGGGAGACCGGCGAGACCCCGGCGGCGGTCCTCGCGGCGCTCCGGGAGGCCGGGGTGGACGCCCTCCCAGGGGGCGGCGCGGAGATCTTCTCGGCGCGGATGCGGCGCGCCCACTGCCCGAGCAAGCTCTCTCCGGAGGGGTGGCTCGATATCCATCGGCGCGCCCACGGCCTCGGCATGATCACCAACGCGACCCTGCTCTACGGCCTGGACGAGACCGACGAGGAGCGGGTGGACCACCTGCTGGCCCTCCGGGAGGCCCAGGACGGCTCCGGGGGATTCTCCTGCTTCATCCCGCTCCCCTACCAGCCCGGCGCCGACGCCGACCGCCTCGACGGCCCCTCCCCGCTGCTCGACCTCGGCATGGTGGCGCTCGCGCGGCTGGTGCTCGACAACTTCGATCACATCAAGGCCTACTGGCCCATGATGGGGCTAGAGACCGCGGCCGCCGCCCTCTCCTTCGGCGCCGACGATCTGGACGGCACCATCGGGGAGGAGCGCATCGCCCACGCCGCCGGCGCCCCCACCCCAAAGGCGGTCTCCCGGGAGCGAATGATCGACACCATCTCGGCCGGGGGGTTCGAGCCCTTCGAGCGGGACGGTCGATTCAACACCCTCGACGGAAGCCGCCATGACTGACTTCGTCTCCTTCATCCCCTACGCCAACATGGCGCCCTATCGGATGCTCACCCCGCCCGAGGGGGTGGTATTCGTCCCCCTCGTGCCGAGCGCCTCGGTGGCGGCGCTGAAGACCGGTCAGGTCAAGGCGGCGGCGGTGCCGGTGGGGGCGCTGCCTTCGCTCGGCGACGCGGTGGAGATGCTCGGCCGGTTCGGTATCGCGGCCCGGACCGAGGTGGGGAGCGTGATGCTTTTCTCCGAGCTCCCCCTCTGCGACATCCGCCGGCCCCGGGAGATCCGGCTCACCGCCCAGTCCGCCACCTCCGTCCGGCTGCTCTACCTCGTCCTGGGGTACGTGAACGGGTTCGACGCCATCCCCTACGTGACAGAGGATCCGAAGCGGGCTGTCGCCACCCTGCTCATCGGCGACGACGCCCTGCGCCGCTGGAAGCGGGGGACGGACCGGCACGTGACCGATCTCGTGACAGAGTGGTACCGGAGACACCACAAGCCGTTAGTGTTCGCGAGGTGGGTGGTGCGGCGGGACGCATCGCCAGATCTCAAGGGGCGGTTGCTGGGCTGGCTGAACGGGCTCCGGGACCACGACGATGAATACCTCCTGAAGAGCGCGAGGGCGGAGGCGGCGCGGGTCGGGATGGCGAAGGACGACATGGTGGCGTACCTGAGGGGCATGCGGCGGGTCCTGGGGGAGGAGGAGATCGAGGGGCAGGCGATTTTTCTGGAGGAGCTGAGAAGACATGTGCCCGAGGGGCTGTTCCCGAAGCTCCCTTCAACCCGCCGTGCCGCTCGACGCATCGATCGGGCGGAGTGCCTCTCTCTACTCTCGGACGCTCCCCTCGGCGAGGTGATGGAGCGGGCCCACGCGGCGCGGATGGCCCGACACCCCGAGGGGCTCGTGACCTACGTGCGCGACACCAACCCCAACTACACCAACATCTGCACCACCAAGTGCCGGTTCTGCGCCTTCTGTCGCGACGCCGGGGACGCGGAGGCCTACACCCTGACCCCGTCGGCGCTTGCGGAGCGGGTGCGGTTCGCGCGGCACAGCGGGGCGACCACAGTCCTGCTCCAGGGGGGGCACAACCCGGCGGTCTCCCTCGACGACTGGCGGGCCTATATCCGGGCGATCCGGGAGGCCTGCCCGGACGTCCACGTCCACCCGTTCAGCCCGCCGGAGATCCTCTACATGGCCAGGCGGGAAGGTCTCACCGTCCCGGAGGTGCTGGCCGCCCTCAAGGCGGAGGGGGTGGACACCCTGCCCGGGGGGGGCGCGGAGATCCTCTCGAACGCAGTGCGGCGGGAGCTGGCGCCGAAGAAGTGCGACGCGGACGCCTGGCTGGGGGTGATGGCCGCGGCCCACGAGCTCGGGTTTCGCACCACGGCCACCATGATGTTCGGCCACGCGGAGCGCGACGAGGAGATCGCGGAGCACCTCTTCCGGCTGCGGGAGGTCCAGGATCGCACCGGCGGGTTCAGCTCCTTCATTCCCTGGTCCTTCAAGCCCGGGAACTCGCCGCTCAGCGAGCGGTTCCCGGTGCCGGTCCATCCGGCGCGGTATGTCCGCGTCATCGCCGTGGCCCGACTGGTGCTCGACAACTTCGATCACATCCAGTCGTCCTGGTTCTCGGAGAGTGAGCGGGCGGGCATGCTCGGGCTCCTCGCCGGCGCGGACGACTTCGGCGGCTTGCTGGTGGAGGAGAACGTGCTCAAGACCTCCGGGTACGAGCGGCGGACCACCGAGGAGCGGGTTCAAATCATGATCCGAAAGTCGGGCTTCGCGCCGGCGCTCCGGGATTCCCACTACGAGGTCGTCAACCGCTTCGACGGCGAGAGCGGATTGTGAGCGACGGGCGAAGAGACACCCTCATCGCCGCGAGGGAGAACCAGGAGATGTTCGATCGCATCGCCCGCCGATACGACGCGATGAACAAGGTCATCTCCATGGGGCTCGACCGGGGATGGCGCCGGCGGGCCATCGATCGCCTGGCGCCGACCCCCGGGGGGCGGTACCTGGACGTGGGCACCGGCACCGGGGACCTCCTTCTGGAGATCGTCCGGCGGGTTTCGGGGGCGGTGGGCGTGGGCATCGACCCCGCCTCGGAGATGCTCGCCCGAGGACGGGAGAAGGTCCGCGCCGCGGGGCTCGACGGGCGGATCACCTTTCAGACCGGAGACGCCATGGCGCTGCCGTTCGACGATCGCTCCTTCGACGGGATCATCCTGGGGTTTTGCATCCGCAACGTGGAGGACCGGCGAAAAGCCCTCGACGAGTTCCGACGGGTGCTGACCCCCGGCGCCCGGGTGGTGATCCTGGAGCTCACCGAGCCGTCCCATCCCGCGGTCCGGCTCGGTCACCGACTCTATACCGGGACGGTGGTCCCCGCCGCCGCCGCCCTCCTCTCCCTTCGGAGCGCCTATACCTATCTGGTGGACTCGGTCCGCGCCTTCCCCTCACCTTCGGTGTTCGAGGAGGTGATGCGGGCGGTCGGGTTTCACGATGTCGATTCCGAGCCTCTGACCCTGGGGACGGTCACGCTCTTCGTCGGCGTGAGGTGATCCGACGGCGACCGGCGGCGGTGCCCCTTTTCGAGCACATCACGGGCGTATCCCAAGTATGCCTTGAAAGTCGACATAGAAAACAGAGAAAAAAGGTGAAATTATAGTAAAAGTGTTTAGTCGTTCTTGACGCGGATTGCCTTCCCAAGTTAAAGAGTCACCCATGATTAAAAAACCGTCACAAGGACAAAGTTACAATATGATGAAACGGTCAAGGAACCTATAGCCAAACTGGAGAACAAGATGAATGCTGACGACCTCTTCACAGCCCCACAAGTTGCCAAAATTTGTTCCACCGATCTGAAGACTATCCACAACTGGGTCAACCGCGGTGAGATCAAGTCCTTCAGAACGCCCGGACGACATCTTCGCTTCCGTCGCCAGGACATCCTCGATTTCCTCAACCGGTTCGGATATCCCATCCCCGAGGGGTTCTCTCCGTCGCGCAAGCGGGTCATCCTCTGCGAGTCCTCCGACGCGGCGCGGCGCTCCCTGAAGCGGACCCTGTCGAGGGATTTCGAGGTCGAGGCGTTCGCCGATCACGTCGACGCGCTCCTGGCCATCGGCAAGAAGCGTCCGGATCTCCTGCTGGTGAGCGGGAATGACGGCGACGATGTGGTGCACCTGGTGGAGAAGCTCTCCTCCCAAAAGGATGCATCGCAGATCCTCGTCTACGGCCCGGAGAACGCCAAGAACAAATACAAGATCAAGGACGGCGTGGAGTACGTCGGCACCTCGGACAGCAAGGAGATCCGCAAAGGGGTGGTGGCCTCGCTGAGCCGGTAACCCCGTCTCCACGAAGCTCTCGCCGCTATCGGGATCTCAGCTCGAAGCCGTGACGGCTGAAGTCCGATGCGATCCATTCGAAATCCCGCGACAGCCTCTCCTGCGTGGAGCGGAAGGCCATCTCCTCGGTCTCCGTCTTGTAGAAGAACCGCATCAGGGTACCCGACATCTTCTCCAGATCCCTCGGGGTCGGAGAGAAGACGAGAACGGAGACGTTGGGGTAAGCCTCCTCCGCGCGATCGATGACCTCGAAGAAGCGGGTCTGGACCATGGATTTGATGGACTGAACCGTGTTGAAGAACCCCCCCCGGCCGGAGACATATCCGGGCTGATCCGCGTTGACGGGGCTCATGGGATCTACGCAGACGATGAGCTTCGCCCCGTGGGCCACGGCGATGTCGAGGTTGACGGTCCGGGTGAAGATGCCGTCGATGTAGAACCGGCCCTTGATCTGCTCCGGAGGATAGTACGGGGTCATCGCGCAGGAGGCGCGGACCGCGTGGGAGATGGGAATGTCCCGGAGCTCCTCCTCTCCGAAGGTGACGTGGGATGCCCTGTCCTGATCCGTGGCGCCGATGAACAGCTTGCTCCTCAGTTTATTGAAATCATTGGTCATCCCAGGCTTGTTGAATTCCTTTTCGAGGTGCCATCGCAGCCGATCTCCGGAGAAGATGGCGTTGGGGGTGACCCGGAGCGCCGCGTCCAGGGGGGTCTTCAGCCAGTCCCCCCGGATGACATCGCCGAACGAGCGCATCAGCCTCGAAACGATCTCGCTGAAGTTCGGATCGAACAGCATCCCCCGCGTGATGGGCGCCAGCCGGCTGGGGCGCCCTTTGAAGGCGTCCGCCAGCTCCTTGGGGCTGACGCCGTTCGCCAGACACGCGGCGATCACGGCGCCGGCCGAGATTCCCGAGAAGATGTCGAACTCCGACACGGATCGATCGACGAGGGCTTCGTTGATGGCCCTCAACACCCCGAGTTCGTAGAACAATCCCTCGATGCCTCCCCCCGCGAGGCAGAGCGCTATCTTGCCCCCAGTGGGCTTCTGGACTGTCACCGCGACCGAATCGAGGGCCGTGTCCAGGGCGGCGGGCGCGACGATGACACCGCCGAGCTGAAGAGACCCCACCGCGAAGGCGTGGTGGGCTGTGTACTCGAAGTCCGGCAGGACAACGAAAATGTCGCCTCGGTTGAGGCGGCGGGTGTCGTTCACCATGGAGAGGATTCCAGGGAGCGCCTTTCCCGCTACGGTATCCGAGAAGACCCGGGTCGAATCGGCGTCCCGGTTGTCCAGGACCACAGCGCTGAAAGGCTGTTTCGAGAGCGCCTCCGCCGCAGCCTTCGCGTCCGAGCTCAGGTGGACGGTCAGCGGGGCCCCGGAGGGGAGGGTGATCTTGTATATCTCTCCGTTATCGTTATATTTGTCGTTCTCAACCAGTTGGGAGAGGGACTGCCGTCGGGCGGTGATCACATTCTCGGATACCAATAACAGCACGGTTTTTTCTCGAAGGGTTTTCACGGTTTCACCTGTTTGGGGTCCATTGTGTTTATCTTTTCAACTTCCATTTTAAAACGAAAACATATTTGGGTTTGTTTATTATTGAAATGCAATTCTATTTATATTATGAATGGATTTTGTATCTTAGTTGTACGTCGTCGAAAGAGTTCAATACACGGTATTATACCGATTCTCGTGGAGGAGATCATGGCAGAGGACAAAATAGTTGCTTCTTTCAAACGCAATCCAACCGAGGAAGTCAGGGCAGGCATCAAAGAGTTCAAGGGGAGGCGCTACATTGACCTGCGGATTTATTACATGGACGATCAAGGGGAGTGGAAACCCACCCGAAAGGGAATCTCCCTGGCGACCGATTTCATGTCCGAGCTGAAGCAAGCGGTGGAATCCCTGGAGAACGAGCTCAAGGAAGAGGAGTAGTTCTTTCTTTTCGCTGTTTTCCCCGCCAAGATTTTGAAATTGATATTCTTACTCAGTTTAGACATTTCCTGAAATTGTCGGTTGTGGTATTTCGTCTTTCGAAACCCCGCGGCGTTCTCTCGAGGAGGAATTGAATGGCCCACCGGATCGAGATCTCGTTAAAACGCAGCAACTCCGATGCCCTCGGAAACAGTGTCGCAGCCGAGATAAAACAGTACTTGCTCCTGGAAGCGCAGAAGGTCAGAACCGTCGATGTCTATATCCTGGATGCCGATCTCTCTTCAGAAGAGCTCGAGGAGCTCGCGGGCGCCCTCGTCGACCCCGTGATTCAGGAGTGGACCGTGGACAAGCCCATCGCGCGGGCGTTCGACTGGATCGTGGAGGTGGGATTCCGGCCGGGGGTCACGGACAATGTCGGCCGCACCGCCACGGAGACCGCGCGGCTCGTGCTCGGTGAGCGCTTTCCGGAGAAGGGGAAGGTGTACACCTCCAGGCAGTACCTGATCACCGGCGAGCTCGTGCGCTACGAGGTGGAGAAGATCGCCTCGGAGCTGCTGGGCAATCCCCTGATCAATCGCTTTTCCATCATCGACCACCGGGAGTTCGCCCGGATGGAGGGGGCGATGGTGGAGGTGCCCCGGGTGACGGACGCGCCGGAGCCGGCCGTGGAGACCATTGATATCCAAATTGACGATAAGGCCCTCGCCCGGATGAGCAAGGAGAAGACCCTGGCCCTCTCCCTGGAGGAGATGCACGCCATTCAGGGGTACTATCAACGAGACGAGGTGAAGGCCAAGCGGGCCGCAGCGAAGCTCCCCGAGAACCCCACCGACGTGGAGCTGGAAGCCATCGCCCAGACCTGGTCGGAACACTGCAAACACAAGATATTCAACGCGAAAATAACCTACGAGGCCCCCGGGGAGGAGCGGGAGGAGATCGACTCCCTGTTCAAGAGCTACATCGCGAGGGCCACCGAAAAGATCCGGGCGGATCTCGGGGAGGATGACTACTGTCTCTCGGTCTTCGTAGACAACGCGGGGGTCTGGAAATTCAACGACGAGTGGAACCTGGTCTTCAAGGCCGAGACCCACAACTCCCCCTCGGCCCTGGATCCCTACGGCGGCGCCTTGACGGGGATCGTCGGGGTCAACCGGGACCCCCATGGCACCGGGATGGGGGCGAGGCTCTTCTGCAACACCAACGTGTTCTGCCTGGCCAACCCCTTCCACGAGGGGGAG
This sequence comes from Polyangia bacterium, assembly GCA_050304755.1. Lineage (GTDB taxonomy): Bacteria > Myxococcota_A > Polyangia > JAAYKL01 > JAAYKL01 > CAYWLQ01. Next base: position 22,885 of record JBNLED010000040.1, read on the forward strand.
ATTCCCCCCCGGCTGCTCCATCCGCGCCGGGTGCTCGAGGGCGTCCGACAGGGGGTGGAGCACGGCGGGAACAAGAGCGGCATCCCGACGATCAACGGCTCCTTGGTATTCGATGAACGGTACCTGGGCAAGCCCCTGGTCTTCTGCGGCACCGGCGGCATCATGCCCGCCACCGTCAACGGCAAGCCGTCCCATCTCAAGGAGGCCTATGCCGGGGATCGCATCGTGATGATCGGCGGCCGCATCGGAAAGGACGGCATCCACGGCGCCACCTTCTCCTCGGAGGAGCTCCACGAGGGCTCTCCGGCCACGGCGGTCCAGATCGGCGACCCCATCACCCAGAAGCGGATGATCGACTTCCTGCTGCGCGCGCGGGACGAGGGGCTCTACACCTGCCTCACCGACAACGGCGCCGGCGGGCTCTCCTCCTCCATCGGGGAGATGGCCGAGGCCCCCGGCGGGGCCCGCATCGATCTCGCCCTCGCGCCCCTCAAGTACCAGGGGCTGATGCCCTGGGAGATCTTCCTCTCGGAGGCGCAGGAGCGGATGACCGCGGCGGTCACGCCCGAGAACACTGACCGGTTCGTCTCCCTGGCCCGGGAGATGGGGGTGGAGGCCACGGTGCTCGGCGAGTACACCGAGGGACCGGATCTTGAAATTCTGTACGACGGGAAGGTGGTGGGCCTCCTGGATATGGCGTTCCTCCACGACGGCGTACCGAAGATGAGCCTGAGCGCGCGCTTCAATCCCCCGGAGGAGTCCCCCTTCGACCTGCCGGTGCCCGAGGATCTCGGGGGGGTGCTGCAGGCGCTCCTCGCCAGCCATGACATCTGCTCCAAGGAGTACTGGGTCCGCCAGTACGACCACGAGGTCCAGGGGGGCTCGGTGGTCAAGCCCCTGGTGGGCGAGCATGGTGACGGGCCGTCGGACGCCGGGGTGGTGCGGCCGGTGCTGGAGTCCATGCGGGGTGTGGCGGTGGGGCACGGCATCTGCCCCAAGTTCTCGGACCTGGACGCCTACCACATGGCCGCCCTCGCCGCAGACGAGGCCATGCGCAACGTGGTGGCGGTGGGCGCCGATCCCGACAGGGTGGTGGCCCTCGACAATTTCTGTTGGTGCGACCCGGTGCAGGCGCCCGCCAACCCGGACGGTCGTCACAAGCTCGCCCAGCTCGTCAGGGCCAACAAGGCGCTCTACGAAGTCTGCACGATATACAAGATGCCGCTCATCTCCGGCAAAGACAGCATGAAGAACGACTACTCCATCGGCAAGACCAAGATCTCCATCCCGCCGACGCTCCTCGTCAGCGCCATCGGTCAGCTCGAGGACGCGGGGCTCGCCGTGACCATGGACGCGAAGACCGCCGGGGACGCGGTCTACGTCATCGGGGAGACCTTCGACGATCTCGGCGCGACCCAGTACGCGGCGATCCGGGACGCCGAGCGGGGGACCGTGCCGAAGCTCCGGTTCCCAGGGGAGACCGTGGAGAGCTACCGGTGGCTCCACCGGGCCATGACGAGCCGGCTGGTGGCCTCCTGCCACGATATCTCGGACGGGGGGCTGGCGGTGGCGCTGGCGGAGACGGCGTTCGCCGGAAACCTGGGCCTCTTAGTGGATCTCCGGCGGGTGAAGCAGACGGGCGTCACGAGGGATGATTCGCTGCTCTTCTCGGAGACCCCCGGCCGGTTCGTGGTCACGGTGCCGCGGACCGCGGCGCGGACCTTCGAGACCCTGCTCGGCGGCGCCGCGACCTTTGTCGGTACGGTGACCGCCGATCGTCAGCTGGTGGTGACGGGCCTCGGCGGTGAGGTGATTATCGATCTCGCGATTTCAAAGCTAAAAGAGGTGTGGCAACAGCCGCTCAGCTTCTGAGGAGGAATCTTTCGATGGCGCGACAGGTGCGCGTAATTGTGCTCGCCGGTAACGGTATCAACTGTGAGATGGAGACGGCCTATGCGTGTCGGCTCGCCGGCGCGGATCAGGTGGATATTGTATATCTCTGGGATTTGGCCTCCGGCAAGGCCCGCATCGAGGGGTACGATCTCCTCTGTCTCCCCGGCGGTTTTCTGGACGGCGACGACCTGGGATCCGCCCGGGCCTCGGCGATCCGGATCGGCCACACCGAGGTGGCGGGGCGAGTCCTGGCGGAGCAGATCCACGAGTTCGTGTCCGGCGGCGGCCTGGCCATCGGCATCTGCAACGGATTTCAGCTGATGGTCAAGCTCGGTCTGCTGCCGGCCTTCGACGGGCAGATGGGGACGCAGCAGATGACGTTGACCTGGAACGACTCGGCCCGGTTCGAGGACCGGTGGGTGACCCTCACCGCGGATCCCGAGTCGCCCTGCGTCTTCACCCGCGGGCTCGAAAAGATCTATCTTCCCGTGAGGCACGGCGAGGGAAAGATTGTCCCCTCGGTGAACGCGGTGCTCGAAAAGCTGGGCTCCCGCCACCAGGTCCCCTTGAGATATGTCGATCCCGGGACCGGGGCGCCCACCGAGACCTATCCGCACAACCCCAACGGCTCCCCCGGGGGGATCGCCGCCCTCACCGACCCCACCGGCAGGCTGTTCGGGATGATGCCCCATCCGGAGGCCTTCCTCCATCGGACCAACCACCCCAGCTGGACGCGCTGGAACCTCCCGGAGGAGGGGGACGGGCTGGCGCTCTTCCGCAACGCCGTGAGCTTCATCCGGGACGCGTCCTGAATTCCCGGGGCCTCCTCGACCATTGAAAATTCATCGCGGTGAGGCCGGGAGCCGACCACAACTGCGTCCCGCCGGATAAAATGGTTCCCCGGAACCCATGGGGGAGATATAATCTACTTTGAGATAAAGCATATAATTGATATGTTTCAGTTCTGTCTCGAAAGGACTGACCTTATGAAGACCCTGTTGAGCTTAGTGATTATTGTGTGGATCGGCCTCCTCGTGACAGGATGCCTTAACGGACCGGACAGTCCCCCTCCGAGCGCAAACGACGGCGGTGATTCCGCGGGAGACAGCGATACCGATAGCGATACCGATAGTGATACCGATGTCGATACCGACGCCGACAGTGACAGTGATGCCGATACGGATACGGATGCCGACACGGATTCCGACGCCGACACGGATGCCGACGCCGACACGGATGCCGACGCCGACACGGATGCCGACGCCGACACCGATACCGACGCCGATACCGATAGTGACAGCGATGCGGATAGCGACAGCGATGCGGATACCGACACCGACGCTGATACCGACAGCGACGCGGATTCGGATACCGATGCGGACGGGGATACGGACACGGACACGGATGTCGATACCGACGCCGACACGGACGCCGACGCCGATGCCGATACGGATACCGACAGCGATACCGATACCGATACGGGCACCAGTTTGGATGGAGGGGTTGATGGCGGAGACACGGATACAGGGGGGACCGGCACGGATACGGGTACCGGCCCTAGAGATACTCAATAGCTGGATGGATCGTGGGGCTTGACTCCCGCTCACCATAGAAAAGACACCAACGATGATGATTCTTCAAAGAATTTTTTATATGCTGTTTCTGCTTCTTGCTTATGGCTGCACCATCGGACCGGACAGCCCGCCGCCTGCCGGAACGGACGCGGGTCCCGCACCGGACGGGGATACGGACACGGATACGGACGGAGATGCCGATGGTGACTCCGATGGGGATACGGACGGGGATACCGACGCGGACACCGATGCCGATACCGATGCGGATACCGACGCCGATACTGATGCCGATACCGACGCGGATACCGACACCGATACCGACACCGATACCGACGGGGATACCGATGCTGATTCCGATGGGGACACCGACGCGGATATCGACGGGGATACCGACGGGGATACCGATGCCGACACCGATGTCGATACCGATGCGGATACCGATACCGATGCGGATACCGATACCGATGCGGATACCGATACCGATGCGGATACCGATACCGATGCGGATACCGATACCGATGCGGATACCGGTACGATGGGTGACGCGGGTGCCGATACGGAAACCGGATTAGGAGACGCGGGCGTGGGGGACGGCGGGATCTAACGAGTCCAGGTCTGTACGCTTCAAGAATCATCAGACGGTCGTTCCCGCAGCGGCGGGTGTCGCGAAATTCAGATTCAAGAATCATCGGCTGTCGTTCCCGCGGCGGCGGGAGCCCATAGGGAATCGAAGATTGCCTTACAGCGCCTTAGGCCTCTGATTAAAATTAACTTGCCATCTGACAACCGCTGCATCCCGCCCGTCGGCGTTGCTCGTCGGTCAAATACCCCCAGTATTCTCCACTCCTCGCGCCTTGCCGGACGGGCGCAGCGATTGCCAGCTTGGAAACTTTATTTTGACCAG
>JBNLED010000041.1:0-5301 GCA_050304755.1 Polyangia bacterium
CCATCACCAGGCCTTCGGCGACGAGCTGCGGTTCTGGTACCTCGACTACTCGGCCTACTGGGCGGCGGGAGGAGACCGGAAGAAGAGCCACCGCCTAAAGGACTACCTCAAGTGGGTGAGCTGGGAGTGCGCCCCCCTCCCGGGTCATGCCGGGTGGACCGTGCATCAGCGGCAAACCTGGATAAGGCAGCAGGTCCGGGAAGCCGAAAGGGACGCGAAGAAGAAACGAAAAGCGATTGGCGCCACTGGTATCGGAAAGAAGAAGCTCTACGAAACAGACCCGAGGGACCGGCCCAAGAATCCCAAGAAGAGCGGAAGGGAACCCCTCTGTCACGCCTCCGATCCCGAGCTCGCCAAGGAGTACCGGGAATCGTGGCGGGAGTTCCTCAACCAGTACATCCCGGCCTCCGCCGATTATCGCAACGGGTACTTCGAGCGCGAGTTCCCTGATGGGAGCTTTCGGCCGCCGCTAATCACGATCTACACCGCGTCCGGCTTGTAGCTGGGCTGACAGCCACCGAAAACCCCAGCTGTTTCTTTCGGATTCCCAGAATCTGACTGCCTTCGTCCGTCCCGATCCCGGACATTTTCTACTGATTGGACTCGAACCGTCTTGGCAAGGCCCAAATGGGTCGAAAGAGCCATGTACGAGCCTCTTTTCTCGGCAGATTTGATGGAAATCCGGGTGGTCGTTTTGTATTTTTACACTGTGTACTGGCATGCGATTGGGAGAGTTTCAGGATGTTTGAGATACGTACCTTCGGATACGTACCTTCGGCGGTGTCCGAAGTCCCGGCGAATAGCCTCGCAGATGTCGTTCCGGGCGCCGCGGACGAGGGTCTCCAGACGTTTCAGCCACCCCCGTCTCGTACCGAGGGTGGGAAGGGGATCGCTCCGGTGGGCCGCCCGCAGCCGTGTCAACACCTCGTCCAGGTTCGATGGGTCGGAGGACATGGATAGAATTTACATGAGGTTTGCTCAGCCGTCCATGTTTCGGCCACTGGCCGCCGCCTATGGCCGGTACTTGGCGACGAACATGTCCGCCAGGCCGGCGGCGCTGAGCTCTGTCTCGTTGGGGTCGCTTCCGTCGAAGGTGACGGTGCCGTCGAACGAGCCGGTGACGAGCACGGAGGCGTCGTCGAGCACGGCGAGGTCAAAAGGATTTTCTCCGTGTAGATAGGGGGGCGCCTCGTCGTACGGCTGATCCGCGCCGCCGGCCCGTTCGGCCCAGAGCAGGGTGCCGTCCTCGCGGTACTTGGCGAGGACGATATCCTTCTCGACCCCGTGCTCTTCATCGAACTCAAACCGGGTCTCGTTGGCCTCCCCTTCACCGAACACACAACTTCGTCGAAGCACCCCCATCACCGCGACGGCGTTGTCCGGGGAGTGGGCGATACCGGTGACAATGGCCGGGGGAAGAGCCCCGCCGTCATCCGGCGCCAGGAGTTGGGGCGGGAGCGCCTCGCCATCCGGCTCGAATCGGTGGAGCTCGTTCTCCACCAACCAGAGGACGCGACCGTCCGGCCGGGCCGCCACATCGTTGCCTCCAAGGAGAGCGGAAATCCCCCTCACCCACGACAGGGTGCCGTCGTCGTTGTATCGAGCGACGAAATTCATCACGATACCGTGCTCACCGGGGGCACCGTCTGTGAAGAGAACGGTCTCTCCGGGCTCTCCTCGTCCGAACGTGTTGCCGGAGTGGGCCGTACCGGAGATGACGAAAGCGCCGTCGTCGAGACAGACCGCCGATACGCCCAATCCGGGCACGTCGTTCAGACCGGCGGCGAAGCGGAGGGATCCGCCGGCGTCGTACCCGGCGATAAAGGTGGACATTGCATTGATATTTCCCGCGTTGCCGTCATCCAGGGTCTGCCGGCCGTCCCCCTCGCCGAAGATCGTCTCTCCTCGAAATTCACCTGTGACGAGGATCCCTCCGTCATCAAACGCGCAGGTGTCCCTCGGGATCGCAAAATCCCCGCTCTTGATGTGGACCGCGAACTCCAACGCGGCGTCGGCGTCCAGCCTGGCGACGAAACCGTCCATCTCCCCGGGGACGAAACGGGTCTCCGCGGCCTCTCCCTCGCCGAACACGATCTCCTCGCCCGCAAAGGCGCCGGCGATCACCGAGCCGCCGTCGCTCGTGGCGGCGACCACCGTGGTAGTGGCCGTATCGGGAAGGGATTTCGCCCAGAGGAGCTCCCCCGCCGCGGTGTATCGGGCGAGGTAGTCCACCCGGTGCGGCTCGTCCGTGGAGAGCGTCACCTCGTTCTCCGCCCCCGGCGCGAACACGGCGTATCGATCGGTGCTCTCCGGCTGATCGGACGCATCCCCGTAGGAGCCGCTGACGACAAACGAGCCGTCCGCATACACGTCGAGGGACTCTCCCCAATCGTCCAGAGGGCCGCCGGCCCGGATGACCCACTCCAGCTCGCCGCCGCCGGATTGGATCGCCGCCGGCTCGGAGGGGCCGCCGTCCGCGTCCTGCCCGTCCGGGAGGTCGGCGTCCAAACACCCCGCGAAAATTCCCAAACCAATCATCAATAACCCTAAGCCTCTAATCCTTGAGCACATGGCTTCCTCCTTTGGTTGACCGTTCTGCCAACCGCGCAATGGTGACTCACGTCGCGTTGTCCAAGTGGATACGGCGGTCCGGACAGGTCCGCTCACCCCGGCGCCATCGGCCTCGCAGCCGCCGTCATACCCCGTGATATACCGGCGGCCGTCAACCCTTACGGTTTTTTTCGACGGACCTAACCCCCCCTCCGGCCCCTATCCTTAAGGAGCCTCACCCCCAGCCCGGCAGGCGGAGAGGGGAGCAAGAATAAGAAAGAAGAGACACTCAACTCAACTGTATGACCCGAAGCTGTACTCCCTTGTCCAAGCATCCAGCGGGGGAGGCCGGGGTGGGGAGTTGAATACGCCCCCCGGCATACATCCATTTTTCCTGTAAGGTGATGTAGAGGATGAGATATTACCAACGAGGACCAACTCTCGTGAAAGCGCACCGACCGCGGATGGTTGAAAGAGACAGCCCCAGGAAACGGATTCGACAGCTCGCCATCCTCCTTGTTCTTTTCGTCGGGCCGGGAAATGCCGCCGCGGGCGAACGGTCCGATAACGGGACCACGGATTGGGAACGGGCAACGCGCCGATCATCTCCCGTCTGGACCGTCCTGATTCCCGCGGCAACGGCATCCGGGGCGGTAGCGCTCTTCGAAGAGCTCTCCCTGGTCTCCATGGGCGTGGAGGTTACGTCGACCGAGGTGCCGTGTGGATTCTTCACCGAAGCGGCGACCCGCCGGCACACCATCGAGGCCGCGGGGGAGGGGGCCGACGCGGTGCTCTGGCTCTCCCCCGACGATCCCGACACACTCTTCATCTACATCACCGCGGTCGGTGAGGGCTCCCGTGCAGCCGTCCCGATCAGCGCCGATACGGTCGCGGCCCTCGCGCTGGCGGCCCGGGAGTACCTGGAGGCGCGGCGCGGCGCGCCCATCCCCGTGGCTCACGAAGTAACGCCGTCTGCCCGTGAAGGTCGACAGATGACGGATTCGGAGACGCCGTGGCAGCCCGAGGCGCCCGAGCCCCCCTCCTGGTACCGGAAGGATCTCGGTATGGGGGTCCTCCTGCAGGGGGGCGGCGGTTTCTACGGCGGGAGCGGCGCCGACGTCTGGACCGCCGGCGCCGGCTTCTACTTCCGGTGGCGGCCGCTGACGCTCTTCGCGTTGCGCCTGTTTGTCGCCGGCGGGCTCGGTCCGGTCCACGACACCGGCACGGTGTCCCTCATGGGCAAATGGATCGAGCCGGGTGTGGCCGCGGGGTTCGAAGGCCGCGTCAAGGCGGTCCGTCTGGGGCCGGTCGTCTCGGTCTCCGGGCTGTTTTCCTCGTTGACGCTCAAGCAGGACGACCCCTTCACCGAGGATCAGGAGGTCAACAACTGGAATCTCAAGGGCGGGGCGGGAATGCGCGTCTCCCTCCCTGTTCACGAGGGCTGCCGGGTGGGGCTCGACGCCGGGATCGAGGCGCTCCTGTTTCGGTATCATTACGAGGAGACCCGGTTTCGGCAGGAGATCATCGTGACGCCCACCCTGAGCTGGAAGGCCGTGCTCACGGCGGTGTTCTTCTTTCCGAACCGAGAGCGGTAAGGATTGCTGCCTCCCGGTATATCAGGGGGTATATGGAGGGTAAAACAACAGATGCTGCCGGACGCCACTGACGAAGCCCTGATGTCCCGGCTGGCGTCGGGGGACATGGAGGCCCTGGGCACGCTCTATCGCCGGCACGGCGGCATGGTCAAGCGGGCGGTGCGCCGCTTCGCGCCCGAGATCTCCGAGGGCGAGCTCGAGGATCTGGTGCAGGATGTCTTTTTGCAGCTGCGGCGCTCGGCCCGTTACTATCGGGAGCAGTCGAAGTGCCGCGCCTGGATCTTCGGCATCGCGGCGCAGCTCGCCCGGAACTGGCGGCGCACGGGGGCGGTCCGGGGGGCCCTGCTCGACGTCCACCGGTCGAAGCCTATCGGGCTGAGCCTGGTGACGAACAACTCGCCGGAGCAGGCAGCCCTCAACCGGGACCTCATCGAGAAGACGATCCTGGGGCTCGGCGAGGATCAGCGGCGGCTCCTCGTCCTCTATGAGGTCGACGGATTCTCCGCGCGGGAGATCGGGGAGATGCTGGGGCTCTCGGAGGGGGCGGTCTGGACCCGCCTGCACCGCCTCAGGCGATCCATCCTCGATGAGATCAAACAGACGCGCCGAAGCCCAAAGGCACACATCACATCCGGCAAGGGGGTGTCATGACACAGTGCGAGAATATGCAATGGTACCTGGACGGCGAGCTGACCGCCGATGAAACCGACCGCTTCAATCAACACCTCGGCGCCTGCGCGTCGTGTACCGAGGACCTCGACAGCTGGGCGGCGGCGCAAGAGATATTGACTGATCGGTACGCCCTCGACAGGGACGCGCCGGACGACGAGATGGTGGCGACGCTGACGGCGCGCGCCGTCCGGGAGGGGGAGACCGAGGAGGGAACGGTCTCCCGTCCCGGGCGGCGATGGGCGCTCGCGGCCGCCGCCGCGGTGCTGGCGGTCTCGTTGGGCGCCCTCGTGGCGGCCCTCGCCCCCGGATGGTTCTCTCGGGAGCGTACGCCCTCGAGAGAGGCCGATTCCGTGGCGCTCTCCCCGAGATTCCCGGGGGCAGACCGACGCCCGGGGGTGCCGTTGCCAGAGGGATTGTCCGAGGGCGAGGAGTGGCACCTCTGGGTCGCCGGGGGCAGCCGGGTCCTGGCCCTGGACGGCGACCT
>JBNLED010000042.1:0-18086 GCA_050304755.1 Polyangia bacterium
GCGCTCTTCGACCGGCTGTTTACCTGGTGTCATATCTTTCCTTTGCTCGGCAAGTACAGCCTCTCCGCCTGCACCACGGGAAACGACGGTTTCAAGGAGACAGGGTTCTTTCTCGAGAAGATGCTCGCCACCTACGGGACCTCTTCGTTCGGGACGATTTACAGCACCGGCGCCTTTGCCTCGGGCGACTTCCCGAGACGGACCATGGCAAGGGCCAAGAACGTCAAGCTGGCCCGGCGGGTGGCCGAAACCGTCATGAAGGACAACCCCCTTCCGGTTAATCGGATGCAACGCCGGATGTTCAAAGTAATGAAACAAAAGCTGATGGGAATTCACGCCCTCAACGCCATTCGATACGGCAACATCGAGGGGCAACCCAAGCCGCCGTGGTTGAAGATGTGGGTAATGAAAAAAATCTTCAAGAAGATGGCGGTCACGGAAGAGCAGCTCACCCAATGGGCGAAAAACATCTCTTTTGAATACACCTGGTGGAAGCGCCGCGGCTGGCTCGACACGCGCTCGTTCAAGGATTTGTCGGAACGGCCCGTGCCCGCGGACTTCAATGCCCGGCAGCTTCTGCTTGGAAACCATCCCGCCCGGTCCAAAGCATCATGACAAGCGCGCTGGAAATCATTCGCCTGCGCTTTCCCGCGGGGAGCCCGGAACGTCTCATCGAAGACATCCACAAATCCATCCTCACGGAGGGACATCCGGCGGAGGTGACCGTGTACATGCAAGTCGGTGTCGCCCGGGATATCAGCATCCACCTCCATCACCGCGGGGATGACACCGGCGCGCTGCCGAGCGAGTTGGGCGTGTCCCTGGGCGCTGCACTAAAGGCGCACGGGATGATAGAGCATACGATATGGAAGGAGGAAAAGTAATGTCCATAATGAACAACGCGTTACGGCAAATCGAAACAGACAGAGCAAACCAGAATCCGCTTTTACTTCTGTTCCGTGCGCTCTTGCTGTGGCTTCGGGGGCGAGTCTTCAGGGTCAAGCGCATCGGAAACGAGCGCATCGTGGTGACAGGCGAAGTATTTCAGGCATTTAGAAAAGTCGTGATTCAGCCGGCACCGGGGCGCCCCATTCAAAGCGGCGTCATCTTTCAGGTCCGGTTTCGTTTCAAGAACCTTTCCCGGACCACCAATCGTCTGCTGTCCCTGATTCCCATTCCCCTCATCGTGGTCCAACCGGGGTTCCATTCGAAGACGTGGTTTATCGGAGAGCAGACAGGTGACTTTATAGGCTGGTATGAATTCGATACAAAAGAGAACGCCATAGCCTACTGGCATTCTCTGCCGCTTCGGATGATGCGAAAACGGGCGGCAGAAGGTTCCTTGACTCACAAAATAATTGCCAAAGTCAAATCACGTTCGAACGGTTCTGCTGCGAGGACTTGAGTTGGTCGATGGTGGCGGTGGTGCAGTTGATGAGCATGGCCGCTTCCCTGGCAAAGCGGGTCATGGGATGACATGCAAAGTCCAATTGCCTTATTCTCGTTGGAAAGCGTTGTTAGCTCGTCCCACCTATCGGTGGACCGCCACGTTCGTGTCCGTCATTGCGGATTCGAGTGCGGAATGAATCCATCTTTTCAGGCCCGTCCGTTGAGGCTGGCGCGGAAGTTGGCGGCGCGGGAGAGGTTGTAGCTCCGCAGTGTCGCAGGAAATCCGCGCAGCCGCATCAGCAGCCGAAGCACCCGGGTGAGGAAACGGACCTTATAGCGCTTCTGGGGAAAGCTCCGGAACAGTCCCTGTCTCAGATAGACGTCGTGATCAGCCACGAAGGGGAACTTCGCCATATAGACGAAGTCCCGGAACATCACCGCGGAGGCCTTTCCGTAGAACCCGAGGGGGGCGGTCGCGCCGACCGCCATCTGCCGGTTGAGCGCCTCGGCCAGCCAGAGCAGCCCTTCCTGGACCTCGGTGCGCTCCGCGTCATCCGATACCACGCCGGCGACATGAACGCCCCTGAGCTCCAGAATCCCGAGGAGGGCCTCCCGGATGGCGGGATGCCGCTTGAGGGGACCGGACACCAGGAGCCCCACCGGCTTCCCCTTCAGGAACGGCACATGGTTGAGGTAGAACTCCCGGTCGAAGAAGTTCTTGATGCGGGCCGAAAGATACCGGTCCGTTATCTTCCCCGCGATGATGACGGCGTCCGCGGTCAGGACCGTCTCTTCGTGCATCTGCTGGAATCCGTCCTTCAGGCAGCAGGTGAGGCCGACGCCGCACCGGATACAGCAGCGGCATCCCCCGTAGTCGGTCTCCCCCAGATCGACGACGGTGACCTCCGCGCCGAGGGTCTCGGAGACCACCTCGATCATGGACTTGAGGCTCCCGGTCTCCCCGGAGAGGTCCGCGACGACGGTGACGCGGCGTCCGGACGAAGCCGCTTTCCGGGATACGGGGAGCGGCTCGAACGGGGGAACGTCATCAGTCACCGGCGCGTAGCTCCTAGGCGGGCGGCGCTTGTACTCGATGGCGAAGAAGAGGCGCTCCAGAAACTCGGAGAGGCTCCTCCGGTACTCGTCGGTGATAATCGGATAGAAGGTCGCGGCGAATCCGCCGGTGAACGAGACGTTCAGGTCTTCGCAGACCGCCTGGAGGTAGTCGCGGGCGAAGTTGTCGAACAGCTGGATCGACGTGGTGACCGCGGCGGCGTACTTGCCGTCGAAGGCCGCCCTCGCGTCCGGATCGCCGAAGACCATCTCGATGAACGCCTTGACCTGGGACGGCACCAGAGCCGAGTAGACCGGCATCTGAAAAAGGACCCCGTCGCACCCGCGGACGGCGTCCATGATCTTCGCGGTAGGCCGACCCTCTCTTTTGAATCTCCCGGATATCCCGGGCGATGTAGAAGTCGCTGAAGGTGTGCTCCGGGTATGCGGATTTGTAGAAGTCGATATATGAATTGGAGCAGGACATGCCGGTATCGCTGCGCGGCGAGCCATTGAAAACGACCAGTCTCATCGTTTCGACCCCTTTCTATTTCCCCCTCGGATGAGAAACGAGGGTCACTTATACCGCATCTGTTTCTTTTTTTGCAGCCCCCTGAGCCGGCGGAGGATCCCGTGGAGCCGCGCCAGGGATCGGTAGGTGAGCTTCCGGAGGAGCGCGCGTCCCCGGTCCCGCGGGTTGGTGACGACCGTGTCCTCCTCCAGCCCCCGGATGAGGCGCGTAAAGAGATGCGTATACGGCATCGTCAGTACCGTCCGGCCGCGGGGCGGCCGTCGTGGTCGAGGGTCTCGAGGGCCTTGTGGATGGTCTTTCGGATCTCCTTCAGCTTGAACGGCTTGGCGATGAAGTCGAAGGCCCCCTTGGCCAGGGACTCCCGGGCCAGCTCCAGGGTGGCATAGCCCGTGATGATGACGACGAGGCTCTTCGGGGAGCGCTCCACCACCCACTCCATGATCTGGATGCCGCTCACCTCGCCCATGCGGATATCGCTGACCACGATATCGAAATGCTCGCGCTCCAGGCGGCCCAGGGCTTCCCTGGGGTCCACGAAGATCTCGACGCGGTAGCCGTCCTTCGAGAGGAACGCCTTCAGCCGCTCCCCCACAATGGGCTCGTCGTCGATGATGAGGATATGTGCCGGTTTGTTCATTCTTCCCTCCCTTTCTTCCCCGAGTTGCGGTCAGGTGCGGTGCGATTCCGCCAGCTCGCCGCCCGGCCTCTTGACCAGCAGCGTCTTCTGTATTTTTCGCCGCTGCCGGTAGGCCCTGAAGACCTGCGCCAGGATCACCACCGCCCCGGTGATGCCGCTCGCAAACAGGAAGACCTTGCTCGCGACATTGAAGTAGCGGTCGAAGTCGGCGTCGTAGCTCATGTAGCCCAACTGGCGGAGGTAGACGGGCATGACGATGACGCGGCTGATGACGCAGAGGAGGATGATGAGGCTCGTGACCATGCGGATGTACTTCTCCTTCACCACCTTGACGCCGTAGACGCCGAGGTGGATCCCCACCAGGGAGCCCAGGTAGAGCAGCATCGTCAGCCGGATATCCACGAACCCCTGGTAGGCGTAGCTCAAAACGCCGTAGGCGCCCATGAAGGTGGCCAGGAAGAGCTCGGTTCCGGTGGCCACGCTGGTGGGCACTCCGAAGACGTAGATCATGGCGGGGACGCCGATGAACCCGCCCACGCCGATGGTCCCGGCCAGGTAGCCGGTGGCGATGCCGACGATGAGGAGGACCCAGACGCTGACGCTGGTGTCCGCCACGCTGAAGTGGATCCGCGGCGGCAGGCGCAGCCGGGAGAGGGCGTCGGCGATCTTCATCGACGGGCCCCCGTCCGCGTCCCCGTTGCGCCGGGATCGGATGACGTCCAGCAGCATCGAGACGGCCACCACCGACAGGATGAGCGCGAAGACCAGGCTGATATAGAGGTTGGCCCCGGCGCCCTTGGCCGCGCCGTGGGCGTCCCCGTCTCCCTTGAACAGGTAGCTGTTGATCCAGACCGCGATCTGGATGCCGACGACAGCGGTGACGAGCAGGTAGGCCGCCAGCTTCTTGTCCACGTTGCCCGCGGCCGCGTGCTTCTTCGATCCGATGAGGGCCTTACCGAACTTGTGGGTGATGTTGCTGGCCACGGCGACGACCCCCTCCACGCCCAGGTTCATCATCCCCGGGGTCATGAAGAAGGCGCCGCCGCTGCCGATGAACCCGCTCAGGATGCCCCCGATGAACCCCAGGAGGATGACCTGCGCCGCGGTGGCGAGGCTGATATCGATGAAGTGTAATCCGAGGGTGGCGTCCATTGAAACCTCCGTTTCTCAATCCGTCAGTCAATGTTGACCATTTTGAGGACCAGCTCCGTGATGGTGCCGTAGAGGAAGGCCACTACGGGCACGAACAGGGCGAGCACCACCGGCGCCAGCCACTTGTGGTGTTCGTGGATCGGTCCGCTCAGGAACCGGAGGACCGGCTCCTGGTTCGTGAACACGAGCATGTAGAGGGCCGCCACGATCGCCAGAAATCCGAGCACGGTCACGGCCTGCCGCGTCCCGAACAGGAGGTGCGATTTCAACATGTCCAGGGTGACCACCGGGGCCTTGAGCCCGTCCCTGACGGACATGGCCAGCTCCCGCGTACGGCGGGTCTGGGTGGCGTGTCCCTTGGAGATGAACACGTCTCCGATGAGGATCAGGCTGTAGCTCCCGCGGCCCTGCACCACGTCGAGGATCTTGTCGTACCCCTCGTAGAGGGTGTTCCTGCCGCCGAATCGTCCCGCGTCAATCAGGGCCTCCTCGGCCGCTTCCAAGCCGCTCTGGGTGTCGGGCGCCACCAGGTCGCCGCCGGGATCGTCGTCCTCGACGCCGCCATTCTTGGCGGAGGCCAGTCGATCCGTCCGAAGGGCTTCGGGGTCTCCGGACGCCGCGGGGGGTAGGGACGACAGATTACTCGGCCCCTCCGCGGGCGACGTGGAACACAGGAGCTCCACCGCGGCCCCCCAGCGCTTGGCCAGTTGGAGGAGCCGGTGGAAGTTGTCGGATTTGATATCGAAGCGCTCACCGATCCACAGGATGTTGGTCTCGGCCATCGTGCACTGGATCTCCCGGCAGTCCGGCAGATCCGAGAGGACCCGCAGGATGTCGCTGCTGAGCCGGTCCTGGTGCGGCGGATAGGTCACCGTTACCGCGCCGCTCGCGGCGTGCACCTGAAGGTCTGCGTCTTGGGTACGCTCATCAAGGGCGAGACGCAGCTTGGCCCTCGAGGTGAGATAGAGATCCTCGAGCTTCCGTATGCTCGCCGGTGTGGGCTGGAAATCGGGCAGCTCCGACATGGCGCAGACCACGCTCGCGGCGTTGGAGAGCGCCATGTTCTCCAGGTTGAAGACCGCGTCGAAGGTATTGGGGTTCCGGCTGTCCACCCCGTGCACCCAGTGAATCCACTTGTCGATATCCTCGTCCAGCTGGTCGAGACAGGTCTGCGCCTTGTCGGTGTGCAGGTGCAGCACCTCCGAGGTCCGTCGGATACGCTCCTCCCGGGGGGCCGTCAGCCCCACCCGCAGCCGGTGGCTGACATCCGGCAGCATGAGGTGCCCGGCCCGGCCGGTGTAGATGAGGTCCCCCTCGAGGGCCTTCTCGCAGAGGGCCGCGGTGATGAAGGAGCGGTACAGATCCTTTTCCCGCGACAGCCTTTCCGAGAAGGCGGGCTTCTTCATCACCGCGACCTCCAGACGGCCGACCCGGATCCCCCGCTTCCGCGCGCGATCCTGTAGCTCCTCACGACTCAACAGGGGCCAGTTCGTCTTCCGCGCCAGCGCCCGCGCCAGCTCCTCCCGCCCCCCCTGATACAGGCTGGAAATCAAAACCACTGCCATCTGGACCTCCGTTTCTCCTCTACGTTCACAGGTAGTCTATGTGGTCCCGCTCGCGGACCTGGATGATGGGGAGCGACACCTTGGATTTGACACCTCGCAAAACCCGCGCACACGGCCCGTCATCGACCCCGAAGACCACCACATCGATCCCTTCGTTCCTCACGAACCGGACGATCTCCTCTTCGAAATTACTGTCGGCGAGGTGGTGCGATATCGACAGCCCGGCCTGTCGCCCGGTGTTGATCAGCTCCACGAGGGTCTTCTCGAACCGCCGATTGACGGTATCCTCTTTCATCGGACGCCGCTGGAGCTGAAAGATATAGAGCTTCGACTCCAGCCGCTTGGCGAGGGCCAACGCGTAGTGGATGCTCGGGAGCCCCCCGTCCGTGCTTCCCAGAGGAATGAGAATTTTATTCTGGCGTACCACGGCCAATCTCCTGTGATGCAGCAATCGCGTGTCACCGCATCGGCCTATCAACAAGCATGCCAGAGCGCTGTTTATTAATAATTACGGTATGATGAGACCATCAAGGGGAACGCCGCGGCTCCGGACCTCGAGATGGTGTTACAATCTGAAACATCCGATCGGCCCGTTCCAGGGTCGATCGGGAATTTGTTTGTAAAATTAAAGCCTGTTACGAGTGTTTCAATGTGAAACAAAAGCCCAACCAAGGGCGAGTCCAGACGGTCCAACCCGTCATGAGGTCCAATGGTGCCCATTCGAAGTCAAATGTACAGGTCGCGCTACTTCAGACGGTAACGCTTCATCTTCCGCCAGAGGGTGGTGCGGGAGAGCCCCAGGATTTCGGCGGTGCGGCTCACCTGGTGGTTGCTCTTCGCCAGCACTTTTTGGATGTAGGTCCGCTCGTGCTCCGCGAGGGTCGGCAACGCCCCGTCCTCCACCCGGCTCATGGTGAGGTTCTGCAGGTCCGAGGGCAGATCCCGGGAGACGATCTCCGGGCCCTCGGCCAGAGCGACGGCGCGCTCCACGATGTGCGACAGCTCGCGGACGTTCCCCGGGAAGGGGTAGTGGTTGAAGATATCGAGCACCTCGCCGGACACGCCGCTGATGTGCTTGCCGAAGGCGCGGCAGTACCGGTCGAGGAAGTATCGGAGGAGCAGGGGGATGTCGTCCTTTCGCGATCGTAGGGGGGGAAGATCGATGGTGATGACGTTCAGGCGGTAGAAGAGATCTTCCCGGAACTTCCCGGCGTCGACCAGCCCCTTCAAATCCCGGTTGCTCGCCGCCAGCAGGCGCACGTCCAGGGGCAGCGGGGTTACGCCGCCCACGCGGAGCAGCGTCCGCTCCTCCACCACCCGGAGCAGCTTGACCTGCATGCTGGGGGGCATCTCGCTGATCTCGTCCAGGAAGATGGTGCCGGCCCTGGCCGCCTCCAGGAGCCCGATCTTGGTCTCGGTGGCCCCGGTGAAGGCGCCCTTCTCGTGGCCGAACAGCTCATTGGTGATGAGCTCCTCGGCGAACCCGCCGCAGTTGAAGGAGACGAAGGGCTGCGCGCTCCGCGGGCTCTTCCGGTGCAGCGCCCGCGCCACCATCTCCTTGCCGGTGCCGCTCTCCCCGCAGATGAGCACGCTGCAGCCGAGGGGGGCGACCTTCTCGATGAGCCCGAAGACCTCGCGCATGCCGCGGCTCGTGCCGATCATCTCGTCGGGGTGGGTCCTGGAGAGCAGGGCCTCCTTGAGCGCCTCCTTCTCCCGGATCAGGACGACCTTGTCCAGGGCCCGCCGGACGAGGAGCCTGATCTCGGCCATCTTCACCGGCTTGGTGACATAATGGAAGGCCCCCGCCTGGATGGCTTCGATGGCGGAATCCACGCCCCCGTGCGCGGTGATGACGATGACCTCGCACGGCCGGTGCCGCTCCCGGATCGACCGGAGCACCTCCACGCCGCTCTTCCCGGGCATCAGCAGGTCGCAGAGCACGACGTCGAACCCCGCCTCCGACATCCGCCCGAGGGCCGCTTCTCCGCTGAGGAACGTCTCGACCTCATAGGGTTCCTTGGAGAGCCCCCGCTTGATCTCCCGTCCCGTGATGGGCTCGTCATCGATGATCGCGATCCGAAAGTGTCCCAACTGAGACTCCTAGGCGAGCGCGCCGCCCGCAAGCGGCAGTCGGATGGTGAAGCAGGCCCCGCCGCCGGGGTCGCTGTGGACCGACATCCGGCCCCCGTTCTTCTTGACGATGTTGTAGCTCACCGACAACCCGAGCCCGGTCCCCACCCCGTCCTTCTTGGTGGTGAAGAACGGATCGAACACCTGCTCCAGGTGCTCCGGAGGGATCCCCGGCCCCGTATCCGCGACGTCGATGCGCGCCTCCCGCCCTTCGGCGTTGATGGTGACCCGCAGCTCCCCGCCCCCTTCCATCGCCTGGATGGCGTTGACGAAGAGATTGACCAGCACCTGCTGCATCCCCCCCTTGTCCATGGGAATGGTCGGCAGCTCCGCCCGCACCTCCTTGACGAATTTAACGTTGTGGAGGTCGAGCTCGTTTCTGACCAAGCGGGCGGTCTTCTCCACGATGTCCGCCAGGGAGACCTCCTCCACCCGGGGATGGCTGGCGCGGGAGAACTCGAGCAGGTTCTTGACGATCTCGCTCGTCCGGTCGGCCTGGCTCATCGCCTCCTCATAGAGCCGCCGGCGTTCCGCGTCGTCCATCTCGTCGCCGCCGTCGATGAGGGACTCCAGGATGAGCGAGATGTTGTTCACGGGGTTGTTGATCTCGTGGGCGATGCCCGCGGTGAGGGTGCCGATGGAGGCGATCTTGCGGGACTGGATCAGCTGCTCCTGGCGCTTCTCGAGCTCGGACATCATGCAGTTGATGGCCGTCACGAGATGATGAATCTCATTTCGTGGATCGCCGTAGGGGGTGATGCTCTGGAACGCCCCCCGGGCGACGGCCTCGCTCTCCCGGGTGATGCGCGCCAGGGGCCGGATGACCTTCTCGCCGATGAAGAAGACGACGAACCCGAGGAGGGCCACCAGGATCACGAGGCTGATCAGGGGGGCCGGGATCATCTGGCGCAGGTGCCGGTTGATGGCCGTGCGCTCCTCGGTCACCAGGTTGTCGGCCAGGATGATCAGGTTCTGGCCGGTCCCCCGGATCCGCGCCTCCAGGTCGGTGCAGTCCTCCTGGTCGCAACGCATGCGGTTCAGCTTCGACATCAGCTCGGTGTACTCCCCCACCGACTGGACGAAGTTTTGGTAGTTGCCGTCGCCCATCGCCGCCACCAGGCTCTCCTTCTCCCGCCGGAGGGTCAGGGCGAGCCGGTTGGTGTAGGTGAGGTTCTCCTCGAAGTTGAAGCCCTGGCGGTAGAGAAAGTAGTTCTTCTCGTAGCGCCGCATCTCCATGATGGTGTTGTTCAGATCCTCGGCGAGCTCGAAGAGCTGCATCGCGCCCGAGAGCCGCCTGAAGCTGGAGTAGTTGACGCCGATGATGGCGCCCATGAAGACGAAACAGAAGAGGAACGCGGTCACGATCTGCTGGCGGATGGTCTTGGGGAAGGGGAACATGGCGCCATCATAGCACCTGTCGGACCTCTGGAGAAATGAAGACCGCCCCTACGGCGGACAGGGGCGGTTCGGCATCGGCGTGACGTTGAGCGACCTCACCGCCGGGCGAGGGCCAGATCGCCGAAGAGGCCCAGCTGATCCCCCATGCAGATGATGAGACCGGACAGGGCGCCATGCGAGCGCTCGGCCGCCACAACCGGCGCCACGTCGGCGGGGGATCGGATGCGGTTGGCGATGGCGGTGGCCGCCGCGTCGGCGGACGCGACGTTCGGATGAATGGCCACCACGGCGTCTGCCCGGCCGAGGGAGAGGGAGGGTCCCACGCGCCCGCTGGAGGTGCAGACCCCGATCCCGTCTCGGACGTCCAGCTCGAAGGCCAGCCGTCCGGCAAAGGGCGAGTCCTCGCCGGCGTAGAGGGCGAACCGGAGGGGCCGCGGCGCGCGCGCGAAGATATCGCCGCCGTTCTCCACCATCACCGTATCAGCGTGCTCGGAGAGGCGCCGTCCCACGGCCTCGGCCACGGCGCCGGCCACCGCCGCCATGGGGCCGACACGCCAGAGACGCCCGGCCTCGGCCATGCGGTGTATGATGGCGGGGGCGTCATCGGCGATCTCCATCGGCGCCAGGGAGACGGCGAACTCACGGTGGGCGGCGATGTACCTCTTGATATCCCGGCGGGCCGCCCTGAGCGCCC
This sequence comes from Polyangia bacterium, assembly GCA_050304755.1. Lineage (GTDB taxonomy): Bacteria > Myxococcota_A > Polyangia > JAAYKL01 > JAAYKL01 > CAYWLQ01. The sequence goes on from JBNLED010000042.1 coordinate 10,551, forward strand.
CCTCGGCCCCCTCCCGGTCTTCGACATCACTCAGGATCAGCAGATCGCTCTCCCCTATTTTGAGCTCCCAGCGGCGGAGCCCGTCGCGCCCGGACCAGTCGCGGTAGAATCTCTCCTCGTACATCCTTTCCTGGTTATCATCATTGGCGCCGCTGCGGCGAGAAAAACGGGATCGGCGATACGAATGCCGCTCAGGCCTCTGGTCAAAATAGAGTTACCAATCTGGCCTCAGCAGGGCGGGAACTGTCCGGTACCCGCGACCTCCTCTCCGGGCGACAAGGGGATATTGCCGTTGACGACGGTGTTGCCGTAGATGTCCATGACCCGCACCCTGAAGGGGCCCTCCCCGCAGCACTGTTCGATCACCCAGAAGTTGTAGTCCTGCCTTGTCGCCTGGCGCCAGATGCCGTTCACCCGGACCTCCACGGTGGCGACGGCGTTCCGGTGATCCCGGATCTGAATGGCGAACCAGTAGGGGTTGGCGCCGCCCTCGAAGAAGAAATTGAGGTGTTCGAATTCCGCACCCTCGCAGGGGTAGAACTGCCACGCCATGGGGACGCCGATGTGGTCCAGTGACCCGAGGGCCTCGAAGGCCGCCGGGCTGAGGCCGATCTCGTCTTCGTAGGGAGAGCACCAGCCCTCCGCGTCGTCCGGACAACGATCCACGACGAGCGCCACCACCGAGCTCCCGCTACCGTTGAAGACGCGGACACAGCGGCCGCACGCCCCGGCCTCATCATAGAGCTGCGCGGAGACCGTCGCGTAAAACGGCGTATGGGACGTGACCTCGAAGCGGCACTGCCCCTCCTCTTCGGGAATCTCGTACTCCGTTACGGTGCCCCCATCGGTGAGGTCCTCGTAGTTGCAGTCCTCCACCTCGCCGTCGATGACCTCCGTGTCCGGCGCCGTGTCCTCCTCGATGCACCCGGGGAACTGCCCCCCCCCCAACACTTCCTGCCCCGGAGAGAGCGCGACATCATCGTCGGAGATCACGTTACCGAATATATCCTCCACTTGAAGCCTGAACGGTCCCTCTCCGCAGCACTGGTCCAGCACCCAGTAGTTGGTGTCTGTGCGCTCCGTCTCCCGCCATTGGCCGTCCGCGTTCACGAAGACCGAACCGACGGGGTTCCGGTGGTTTCTCACCTGCAGGGCAAACCGGTCGGGGCCGGCGTCCGCGTCGAAGTAATAGCTGACCGCCCCCGGCACCTCACAGGGGACGGCGTACCACTCCGTGGAGAGGAGCGTCGCCCCTTCCGGGTCGAGGGCTGAGAACGCCGCGGGGCTCAGGGCGATGTCCTCGCCCTCCGCCGAGCAGTCCGGGGAATCCTCGGGACACACCCCGGCCACCATCGCGTCGACGTGCTTCCCGTTCTGCCGGTTGACCACGCGGACACAGCCGCCGCATGCCGCGGCGTTGGAATAGAGCGCGGACGACACCACCGCGTAGCGTTCCCCGACCGACTCGAAGTGGCACTGCCCCTCCCCTGCCTCGAGCTCAAAGGCCCCGATGAGCGCTTCGTGGGGGATATCGTCATAAAGACAGTCGTCGCCCTCCGCTCCGGCATCGGCGTCAACGGGGTCCGTGTCGTCTCCCGCATCCACGACAGAATCCTGGGTCTCCGTGTGGGTATCGACGTCCGTGTCTCCGTCCGCGTCGGTGTCCGTGTCGCTGTCCGCGTCGGCCTCCGTGTCGCCATCCCCATCCGTGTCCGTGTCGGTATCTGTATCAGTGTCAGTGTCACCGTCCGCATCGCTAGTGTCACCGTCCGTATCGGTGTCGCTGTCCGAATCCGCGTCCGTGTCGCCGTCCGCGTCCGTGTCCGTGTCACCGTCCGAATCCGTGTCCGCGTCCGTATCCGCATCGGTGTCGCCATCGGAATTCATCCCGCTGGACGTATCGGATTCCGAATCGGAATCCTCGCCGCCCCCGGAGCCGCCGGTGTCGTCATCAACAGTAACATTGGGAGGCTCGCCGAATCCCTGGGGCTCGAGCGCGCAGCCGGACACGAGAAGGAGATGAGTTATGAAACAGGCTGATTTGAATGAATTAGCGAGCATGAGACGTTCCTCTTTCCACACCACCCTTAAGTTAATTTATACAATAATATTGTGTTTTGGCACCAAGGAGAGATTTTAATAACAGATTTTCAATCTGGTGTATTTGATAACATCTTGCTATTTGATGTTCGAACGCAGCAGCCGACTCAAGTGCTAAGGAGGACCAAGTGGGCATATTCATTAAAGAATTAAAGAAGACGCACGGCGCGGGTACGCTCCGGAAGAGCCATACCGGGAGCGCGGTCGTGCTGATGGGCTGGGTGGACGCGGTCCGGGATCACGGTGGGGCCATCTTCATCGATATTCGGGATCGCAGCGGTATCGCCCAGGTGGTGCTGGACACCGCGGAGTTGGATGACGGCGCCATGGAAGTGGCTCGGAGCCTGCGTCAGGAGTACGTGGTCGGCATCCGCGGCGTGGTGCGGGAACGCTCCGGAAAGCCGAACCCCAACCTCTCCACCGGCGAAATCGAGGTGGTGGCCTCAGTGGTGGAGCTCCTCAACCGGTCCAATCCCATGCCCTTCCCCATCGAGGACACCGTAGACGCCAACGAGGCCACCCGGCTCAAGTACCGTTTTTTGGACCTCCGCCGCGCCCCCCTGCAACGGGCGTTGATGCTCCGGGCCAAGGCCGCCCGCATCGCCCGGCAGCATTTCGACGACGAGGGGTTCGTCGAGCTCGAGACCCCTATCCTCAACAAATCGACGCCTGAGGGCGCGCGGGACTACCTGGTGCCCTCCCGGATTCAGCCCGGCTCATTTTACGCGCTGCCCCAGTCTCCCCAGATCTTCAAGCAGCTCTTTCAGGTGGCGGGCTTCGAGAAATACTATCAGATTGCCCACTGTTTCCGGGACGAGGACCTCCGGGCGGACCGCCAGCCGGAGTTCACCCAAATCGATATTGAGATGAGCTTTGTCTCCTCCGAGGACGTGATGGATGTCTCGGGACGCATGGTCGCGAAGATGTTCGAGCAGCTCCGGGGCGCGAACCCGCCGGATCCGATCCCCGTCATCACCTTCGCCGAGGCCATGGACCGGTTCGGGGTGGACAACCCGGACGTTCGGTTCGGCATGGAGCTCTCCGACCTCACGGCGGCGGTGACCGACTCCCCCTTCGGCGTCTTCGCCAACGCGGCGAAGAACGGCGGACGGGTGCTCGGGTTCAACGCCAAAGGGGGCGCCTCCCTCTCCCGGAAGCAGATCGACGCCCTCACGGAGTTCGTCAAGACCTACGGCGCCAAGGGGCTCTCCTGGGTGAAGCTCGCGGACGGCAAGTTCACCGGCCCCATCGGCAAGTTCGTGGATGACGCTTTGGACAAGGCCCTCAAAGAGACGCTGGAGATGGCCGACGGAGACCTCGGGCTCATCGTCGCCGACGAGAACATCGGCGTCGCCCGAACCGCCATCGGACGGATCCGGGGCAAGATGGGTCACGACCTCGGGCTCATCGAGGAGGGCTCGTTCGGGTTTGTTTGGGTCACGGAGTTCCCCATGTTCGAGCGGGACGAGGAGACGGGCCGGATCGCCGCCATGCACCACCCGTTCACCTCGCCCAGACTCGAGGATCTCGACCTCCTGGAGAGCGATCCCCTCGCGGTCCGCGCCCAGGCCTATGACATCGTGGTCAACGGGCAGGAGATCGGCGGCGGCTCCATCAGGATCCACAACCAGGACGTCCAGGCCCGCATCTTCAGGACTCTCGGGCTCGGGGACGAGGAGGTGAAGGCCAAGTTCGGCTTCCTCCTCGAGGCCCTCTCCTACGGCGCCCCCCCCCACGGCGGCCTCGCCTTCGGGTTCGATCGCATGGTGGCCATCCTGAGCGGCACCGACTCCATCCGGGACGTCATCGCCTTCCCCAAGACCACCCGCGCCGCCTGTCTCATGACCGACGCCCCCAGTGAGGTGGATGACGCCCAGCTCGCCGAGCTCGGCCTGGCGCACCGGAAATAGATCACCTCCATTTTTCCCATTTTCTCGCCAATTCGGGCTTCAAAACGCGCTCTTTATCGAATAGAATATCGGGAAACCATATAACATTTTCCAAAGGAGCAGGGTAACCATGGACCTAAACGCTTTGAAGGAAATGCCCTCCTGGAACTGGCCCAAGGACGCCGAAGCGGTTTTCCGGGAGGTGATCCTCGACAACACCGCGGATGTCGAGGATCGGTGCACAGCCGCCGAGTTGGCCGGAGACTACGCCGTTATCAATGACGAGCTCTCCCATTTGTTGCTCTCCATCCTCACCTCCTCGAATCAACCCGAAGCCCTTCGGGCAAGCGCCGCCATCGCGCTCGGTCCCGTGCTGGAAAACGCCGACACGATGGGGTTCGACGATCCGGAGGAGGCGCTGATCTCAGAGGCGGTCTTCGACAATGTCAAAGAGGCTTTGCGGAACACCTACAAAGAGGAGGGCACCCCCACACTGATTCGACGGCGCGTTCTCGAAGCGTCGGTCCGGGCCAAGGAAGATTGGCACAGGGACGCTGTCACCGACGCCTTTTCCGGAGACCCGGACTGGCGCCTCACCGCGGCCTTCTGTATGCGATACGTTCCGGGGTTCGACCGCGAAATCCTGGAGCTGCTGGACTCCGATGACGACCTGATCCACTATCACGCGGTGATGGCCGCCGGAAGCGCCGCGCTGGGAAGCGCCTGGCCGCACATACACGCCATCATCGATAAACCCGAGTCTGCGGAAAAACCGCTGCTCCTGGCGGCCATCGAAGCGGTGGCCAATATCCGCCCCGATGAAGCCTCGGACTTACTCGACGACCTCGCCCACTCCGCCGATGAAGACATCTCGGAGGCCGTGCTGGATGCGCTCTCTCTGACCGGCGGCCTGGAGGACGATCGTTACTTCAGTTATGATGAGGAGTTTTATTAGGAATTTTTAAAATACTATACCATCAAAGGGGGCATATTTCGTCTGCTGTTCTTGAGGTTGTATGAACTTGAACAATAATATCTTTTTCTATTGTACGAAACAGGGTTGAACCGATATAGTCACGGTAATTTTACATTTCTCGAATTTCCCTCTCCAAAAAGGTCGAGGGGATATTGTGGCGAGGCGTCACTAGAAGGAGGTAAGAATGGGACTCGTTGGAGGAATTTGGTTAATGCTGCTGGGGGTGCTCGGCGCCGCCAACCTCATCATCGCGCGAAAACCCGAGGCCAAGGAGATCATCTCCAAGCTCGCGCCCTACCAGGGCTGGATCGGCGTCGTCTCCGCATTCTGGGGCATATGGGGGATCATCAGCTCCATTCTCAGCCTATCATGGTTGGCGTACATGCCCATCTACTGGGCCACCTTCCTTGCATCATCAGTGCTCCAGGCCATTTTGGGCATTCTGCTCGGCATCGGCACGATGAAGACCTTCATCAAACAACCCCAGGCCGTCGAGAAGCTCGACCTGCTGGTGGCCCGGATGGCTCCGAAGCAGGGGCTCCTCGGCTTCATCGCCATCGGCACCGGCATCTGGATGATCCTCGCCGGGTTCTTCTTCATGAGCTCCGCTGCCGGAGTGGCGGCGGACGCGCTGGAGGACAGCGCCGAGGCCATCGCCGCGGCGCAGGCGGCGGCGGCGCAGGCGGCCGGGCAGATGACCGCGGAGCAGCAGGCCGCCCTGGTGCAGGCCCAGCAGCAGGCCGTGGCGGCCGCCGGACAGATGACCCCCGAGGCACAGGCCGCTCTGGCCCAGGCCCAACAGCAGGCCGCCCTGGCGCAGGCGGGCGCGGGCGCCGCCGCCCTGGGACAGATGACCCCCGAGCAGCAGGCCGCGTGGGCGCAGCAGCAGGCCGCCCTGGCGCAGGCCCAGGGTGCCGCGGCGCAGGTCGCGGCGCAACAACCGGCGACCGCCCCAGCGGCGCCCGCGGGCACGTCGGCAACAGCCTTGGTTCAACAGACATGGCCGGCGGGCGTCGACGCCCAGCAGCAACCCCTGATGGGACTGGATCTCTATGTAACCCCCCCAAATGGAGCCCCGTATCAGGTCCGCATCCCCAGCTTCCCGGTGCCCGCCGCCAAGCAGGCGTATGTGCAGCCGCAGGCGACCATCAACGTAACGATCGACCCGGCCAACCCGATGAACGTCACCCCGGTCATCTGACGTAACTCGTATTTCCGTTGACTCAATCACAGGAACAGAACTGGGAGACGATATCCACGTTGTCCTCGGGGATACAGATAACCGCCATCCCCACGCCGCTGCAATCACAGCATTGAAACGCATCCGGGCATCCTCCGGTGTCGCAGTTCGAGACCGTGCAGTGACCGGGCTCATCGGATTGGGTGGGATCTGTCAGACAGTAATCCGCGTCGAAATCCGAACAGTCTTCGCTCTCTTCGCACTCCGCGCCCAGCCCACTGACACCGCCGGCGTCGACCGGCGCGCTGTCGGTTTCTCCGGCCGGCCCCGTTCCATCGTCTTCCTCTTCGGCAATCTTCGACAGATCGGGATCGTAAAAGCATGCTGACATCAGGACCGCGGCAACCGCGAAGGGCAAATTCACGATAAAGGCTCGCATCAGATCCCCCTCAAAATTCAATCGCCAGGCTCGCGTGCCCGGGTCCGACCTTCGGATGCCACACCAGCGCGGTCTGATCCCCCCGTTTCCTCTTCCCTCGACGGTCATCGAGGAGCCACCACAGCACCCCCCCCAGCACCAACGCCCCGCCGCTGAACATCAGAATGTCTGCCGTGATGGCGTGTCGCTTGATATCATCCGCTAGCTTTTGTGTGGCGAGGGGATAGGCGTCCCCAACCTTCTTCTTGTAGTCCTCGTTCTCCTGATACGCCTGCCAGCCGAAGCCGGCACCCGCGACGACCGTTACAATGCCGAAGCTGCCCATCAGGATCGGCCCCACGGGCAACGCGGTGTCGACGCGCCCCTGATCATCTGAAGGCGGGGACTCCTCGGCTGATAGAATACCGGGCCCAAGCGCGATCATCGAACCCATAACCATCGATATAGTCAGTGTCTTCATTTCTCCCGTCTCTATCCTTGAAACCTACGAATCTATATCGCCTCGTACAAAACGCGGTCAACCATAAAATCAACCTCCCCGCCCGAACATCGCTTCGCGGAACAGGCCCGCGGCGATGCTCACCTTCTACGATATATCTAGCCCGAATAATCCCTGAACAAACGGCTGCAAACGCGAAGGCCACGCCATTACCGGGCGTACTCGATCTTGGCTCCTCGACAGAGTGTCCACTCTGACTCCGGGGCCAAAATCTCCGTTCACCCAGTACTGGCGCGGCCTTCGGCATTTTCGCTTCGTTTCTTCAGGAATTATTCGGGCTGGCAGTTTCCGTTGGGGATTTGACAGATCAGCCCTGGGCCTCGTGGGCGCCCATGTCCGCGTAGGTCGGCGTCCCGACGCCATGGTCCGGGACCGCCGGGTTGTCGAAGCGACCGAGCCCTTCGATGTCGAGCGCCGGCGCGACGTCGCCGTCCGCCGCATCGATGCACGGCG
>JBNLED010000043.1:0-8671 GCA_050304755.1 Polyangia bacterium
GAGCTCGCCGTCCATCGGATGTTTCTCCATCGTTTTTTCTACGGTACGGATCGCCTTGTCGTATGATTTCCGGGCGGCCAATGTGTTGACGACAATCTCGGCGGCCTTCAGGCTCTCTGGAAACCGTTTCAGATATCGCTCCGCTATTTTACGGGTCCGCGGACGACGGCTCAGCTCCCGGTCGGCCTCGATGAGCGCCTGCCAGTAGCGCTCGTCTCGGTCGTCCAGGGCGATGGCCTTTTCGAGCAGCTCCATGGGGGTGGGGATGTCATCGGAAAAGCCAATCTCCTCCAGCTGCATCTCCGGAGCCTCGCTCATCTCGAGCTCGTTGTAGACCATGTCCGCGAACTCGTAGTAGTCGAACCTGTCGTGGAATTTTTGCATTCCTGCCGCCCGGTGCAGCAGGGCGGCCTTCATGCGGTCGAGATCGAACGGTTTTTGGCCAATCCAGCGGCTCTCCGGGAGCATCGCCAAGGAGCACCGGAGGAAAAAGGGAGCCCCGCGGTGGCCGGCCTCGTTCTCTATGCAGATAGTCATCATGAGGCTCTCGTGATGAGCCAAAGGAGAGGGGAAGGCGGCTTGCGCGCGTTCGAAGAGGTCGGGCGGGTCTTTTACGAGCGCGGCGCTCGCCGCCATGAGATCCCGATGGATCACATCGATGACCGCCGGGTCGCCTGTATCGGCCCAGGCCGCGGCGGCCTTCCAAGCCTTGAAAACCTCGCGTCGCGCGAGGAGCGCCTCGGCCTTCTTGAGGCCGATGATCGTCTGAATCCGATTGGGGTAGAGGGCCTTCTCGAGCGCGCCGAATCGAACCGGCGGCGGCACCCGCGACGCGGTCTCGAGATCCAGGTCTCCCGCCCCGATCTTGGCCGCCGCGAGGAACCGATCCGCCAGCTCTCGGAGCAGGGGGACCCGCCGGAGCTTCTGCAGCTTGGCCGACGCGGCCACGTCATCACCGCGGTAGAAGGCCGAGAGCGCCTCCAGAAAGAGGCGCGCGTCCCTGAGCGGCGACCGCAGCCCCAACCCGGAGAGGTGCGCGGCGGCGGCGACATCGTCCCCGGCGGCGATCGCCTCGTTCGCCGTCGATACGACGAGCATCTCCTGTGCGAGAGGGCCATCCAATGGCTCCAGCCGCCGGAGCTCGTCCACAGTCAGCAGGAAAGGGAGCGCGGTCAGAAGCTTTCGGATGGCTTCGTCTTTCAAGAGCGTCGGGGTCGCGATGAGCTCTTCGATGACCCGCTCGGGCCACGCCGAGAGAAGAAACCGCAGTCTCACCGAGGGATTCGTTTCGGGCCCCCCGCCGAGCGCGCGGTCCACGAGGGCTATCGCCTCCGCCGGGCGATCCCCTCTGAGCAACCCCCGAACCTTGCGCCTCAGGCGGTCGTGGCCCGAAGATGTCGGCGAGGCGGCCGCCTGAGGCGTCTCCGAGCGAATGATCTTGCGTCGCTTTTTCTTCCGTTTTCTCGACACGAAACGACTCTCACTGTTCCAACGGTTAGATGCAAGCGGTTTTTATGGCGTAGCCTTGATCTAGACTCTCGACAGTTTTAGGGCGGCCAGTTCCTGCTCCTCCGCCCCGGGGGGACTCAGCAGTCCATGATGGAGCGGATGGCGTCGCAGATCTTCTCCACGGGGACCGGCTTCTTCAGGAAGGCGCGGATGTTCGTCGCCTCGCTCTCGGAGATGGAGAACTCTTCGCCGCAACCCGAGATGAGGATGAGGGGTAGCGACGGGGCGATGCGGCGGATTTCGGCGGCGAGCTCCAGCCCGGTCATGTTCGGCATCGTCTGATCGGTCACGACAATATCGAAAGCGCCGGGGGCTGCCTTCACCAGATCGAGCGCCTCGACGCCGTCCGAGGCGAGGGAGATGCGATACCCGAGGGGTTCGAGCAGGCGCTTCCCCATCCGCAGCAGCTGGATTTCGTCATCCACGAACAGGACGCGCTCCGATCCCCCCGCGGCGGTCAGATCCGGCACCTGGGTGTGCTGGGATTCCCGGGCGACCTCCGGCAGGTACACGTGAAAACAGGTCCCCTCGTTTGCCGCGCTCTCCACCGTGATGGTGCCGTCGTGGCTGTGGACGATCCCGAGGGCCGTGGAGAGGCCGAGGCCCGTCCCCTCGCCGGGGTCCTTGGTGGTGAAGAACGGATCGAAGATCCGGGCCAGGGTCTTCTCGTCCATCCCGCAGCCGGTGTCGCGCACCGAGATGCGCAGGAAGTTCCCGGGGCGGACTTGGGGATGCTGCTCGGCGAACGCCTCATCGACGACGGTCTCCTCCAGCCGGACGGAGAGGCGCCCCCTGGCGCTCCCCTTCATGGACTGGAACGCGTTGGTGGCGAGGTTCATGATCACCTGCCCGATCTGCGCCGGATCGCACCGGACCGCGCCGTCGACCTCGTCGATATCATGGTTGATCTGTATCGTCGTGGGCATGGAGACCCGGAGGAGGTCGAGGGTCTCCTTCACGACGTTTCGGATCATGATCACCTGATAGTCGGTCTTGTCCTGCCGGCGGCTGAAGGTCAGCAGCTGGCGGACGATCTCCTTGGCCCGGTTCCCCGCGAGCAGCACCTCGTCCAGATCGTGCCGGACGGCGCTGCTCTCCGGCAGATCGTTCTTGGCGGCGTTGGCGAACCCCAGGATAGCGGCCAGGAGGTTGTTGAAGTCGTGGGCGATGGCCCCGGCGAAGGTCCCGATGGCCTCCATCCGCTGGGCGTGCCGGAGCTGCGCGGTCCGCTTCTCCACCTCCAGCTCCAGGTCGTCTCTGGAGTGCCTCAGGCCCTTCTCGATCCGCTTGCTCTCCGTGATGTCCCGGAGGATGACCACCCGGCCGATCTCGGTGCCGCTCCGCGTGCTCGTGGAGAGGGAGACGGAGAGGATGCGCCGGGATCGCTTCATCTCGAGCTCGAATTCGCCCTGGCGCCCCTTGCTGATGGGGTGATCGCCGAACAGCTCCTCTTCCCGCATCCCCACCGCCGGGGCGGAGAGGTCGAGCAGCCGGCGCGCCGCCTGGTTCTCCCGCTCGATGACCCCGTCGCGGTTGATGAGCAGCACCCCGTCCTGGATATCCTCGAACAGCTCCTCCGCCACCTTCTCCACCGAGATGGAGAGGAAGCGGTAACGGGTCACCGCGTAGAAGATGATCAGGATGAACAGGGCGAGGGCCGAGGAGCCGATCTGGGGGATGGTGTAGATCCCGAGGAAGGAGGGGAGCAGCGTGTTGAGGGTGAAGGTGGCGGAAACGGTCACCAGCCCGCCGATGAAGATGAGCATGAAGGTCTTCTTCTTGATGGGATCGGCGGTGACGCGCCAGCTCGAGATGACCAGATAGAGCCCGGTGAAGCTGGAGAACGCCGGCACGAGGGAGAGGCCGATGTGGGGCCACGGGCGGAGCACCTGCCCGAAGCCCCAGTCGAACCGCCGGAACTCTATGACGAAGAAGTCCGTGAAGACATAGAGCAGGCTGCACAGAAGCGACGAGAGCAGCATGGCCCGGTGGAGCGTGTCCGGCTTTCGGCCCACGAGGGCGTAGGCGAAGTTGAGGAACAGGAAGCCGATGGGGACCCAGAAGATGGCCTGGAGCCGGTAGACGATACTCGCGAACCCGTGAATGCCGGGGAGGAGCATGAAGAGATCAGTGGCCAGCCAGCCGCCGGCGGCAGCCGAGAACATCAGAAAGGCGGTGTTGACGGACTCCCTGCTCCGCTGGCCGAAGACGTACGACCAGACGACAGTGTTGAGCAGAAAGGCGATGGTCGGCAGTAGGATGAAGAAATTCATCGCATCACCCCCGGCCCCGCTGCTCATTGGTTCTCCGGCTCCGGCACGACGATCCCGCGCCGGCGCATCTGGGCCTCGAGCCGGGCGAGCCGCTGATCCTTCTCCAGGAAGCGCTTGGAGAGCGCGCTCATGAACAGGCCCACCCAGTACCCCATACCGATATCATCTTTGAAGTGCTCGTCGAAGATCTCCTTTCTCACGAGCTTCACGGTTACGTCGGTCTCGGCCATGACGGTGGAGGTCCGGGGCTTCTCGGTGAAGAGCGCCTTCTCGCCGAACACGTCGTCGATGGAGAGGTGCCGGAGGAATATCTCGGCCCCCTCCTCCTCTTTGAACACCGCGCACCGCCCCTTCTCGATGATGTAGGCGCAGTCGTCCGGATCCCCCTGGCGGGCGATCACGCTGCCCACCTTGAAGACCCTTTTTTCGAAGTTCCAGTCGCCGTGGAGAAATTCGGACACCGCCTTCTTCAGCGCGTTGACGGAGGGGAACCGCTTCCCCGGCGACTCGTTGAGGGCCTTCATGGCGATATCGCACAGTCGCGGGTAGACGTGGTGGCTCACCACCTCCCGCGGATCCGGGATCTGCGCCGCCCGGACCTGCCCGATGAGCTCCTCCCGCTCCTCGCCGACGAACGGCGCCCGGTTGGTGAGGATGAAGTACAGCACGCCGCCGAGGCAGAAGATGTCCGAGCGTTCGTCGAACGGCTGCCCCTTGGCCAGCTCCACGGGCATGTACTGGAGGGTGCCGGAGATGATCTCCTTCTCGTCGTCGTTGTCATAGCGCCGCCGGCCGAACAGGCCGAGCCGCCGGCGCTCCTTTTTCGTCTCGGGGGCGTTCTTCAGCTTGGCCGCTCCCCAGTCCACCAGGTAGACCTCGCCGTACTCTCCGATCATGATGTTGTCCGGCTTGATGTCCCCGTGGAGGATGCCGCGGCTGTGGGCGAAGGCCACGGCGTCACAGATCTTGATGAACGCCTCGAGCAGGGCGCGGAGCTTCTTGTCGTCCCGCTTCTTGTAGTACTTGGCGGTCTTCTCGCTCAGCGTCTCTCCGAAGATGCGCTGCATCGTGAAGAAGAGCTTGCCCCGGTCGATCCCGAGCTCGAACACGGGGAGGATGCACTGGTGATCGAGCTGGGCCATGATCTGGGCCTCTTTGATGAGCGCCCGCCGCTCCCGGGGGGCCTTCTCGAGGGCCTTCTTCAACCGCTTGAGCGCCGCTCGCCGATTGAGGTTGAGGTCCATTGCGTCCAGCACCTCGCCGAATCCCCCCTCGTCGATGAGCTCGCCGAGCACGATCCGATCCTTCAGCCTCATGCCGGGATCCTCGTAGCTCAGCTTCACCGTGTCTTCACCCATCCCCGGCCTCCGGTATGGCGCTCGTCGCGAGGCTCATCATCGGACCTCTGAAGAGACTAATGTACCCCGTTTCAAGGTAATTTTCTACGATACAGGGTTGATTGCGCTCAATAGGATCGATGAGACTGACCGCGGGCGATCACGAGGATCGCCCCAACCTTTCCGCAGTAGGGGCGAAGCTTGTATTCGCCCCATCGCGGCGCCGACCGATGCCGATTATGAGGATTGCGCCCAGTGAATCCCTGAAACCACACCGGGTGTGGCGATGCCGCCGCCCGCCGGAGAATGAAAACCGGCTATCTCATTTTGGTACATTACAGCCCAAAGTCTTTGTTTTTCAGATGGTTAGGTAGATTAATACTCCATTTTGATGGGGAGAACACGGCCATCCGAGGCCGGGTCTATCGAACGATGGAAATCCATAACACTTTGTTATTTTGTGGTTTTTACGCAAAGTCGGAGGTTCGGCACGGGAGTTGCTGCACTCTCGGACCACAACGCAACTGACGAGCCTTCGAGGCTTTTGGGAGGTGTGGAAATGAAACGGTCGACTTTACTGGTAATCGTCATCTCGAGCATGGTCGTCGCCACCGTGGCCTTCGCGGCGCGGAGCCTTCGGTCCGACGAGGCCGATACCGCTGATGCGAAGGAGACCCCCGAGGGCGCCGATGACGCATCCGAAACCGTCACCGCCAAGCCGGCGGTCGTGAAGACCGCGAAGGTCGCCACCGCGGACCTCACCGAGACCTTCGTCGCCAACGGCACCACCGCCGCGATTCGCGAGGTCACGGTCGCCGCGGAGATCGCCGGGAAGATCGAGTACCTCGGCGCGGACATGGGGGACCGGGTCCGGCGGGGCCAGGTGTTGGCCCGCATCGACTATGAGACGCTCAAGGCCGAACGGAATCGGGCCGCGGCGGCGTACGATCTGGCCAAGGCGACCTATGACCGGTTCGCCGCGCTCGGCGAGGATATCGTGAGCCGGCAGAAGATAGACGAGACCCGCTCCGGCATGGTGACCTCCCGGGCCGGCCTGAGCATCGCGAACAACGCGGTGGAGAAGAGCGTCATCCGCTCGGGGATGAAGGGCGTCGTGACCGGGCGGCTCATGGAGAAGGGGGAGTTCGCCACCCCCGGCGCGCCCATCCTCCACGTCGTGGACTACAGCACCATCGTGGTGGAGGCCCAGCTGGCCGAGACCGAGATCGCCGCGGTGAGGAAGGGGGCCGGGGTCGACGTCCGGATCGACGCCCTCGACGAGACCTTCGAGGGGGAGGTCAAGACCGTCCTCCCCATGGCCGACGCGGCGAGCAAGACCTTCACCGTGAGGGTCGAGATCGACAACAAGGACCTGAGGATCCTCGTCGGGATGTCCGCCAGCCTCACTATCGCCGCGAGGACCCACGAGGACGTGGTGGTCGTCCCTCAGGATCTGGTCATCGAGAGCCGGGAAGGACGGAGCGTCTTCGTGGTGGAGGACGGGATCGCCAAGGAGCGGAAGGTCACCCTGGGCCCCACCCAGGCGGACCGGGTGGTCGTCACCGACGGGATCGAGGCGGGGGAGACGCTGGTCGTCCTCGGTCACCGGAACCTCACCGACGGACAACCCGTCACCATCGCGAAGTAAGCACCCCAAAAAAAATCACAGCAGTCAGGAGAACAGGAGAAGGGCCATGAAAGTCACCGAAACTGCGCTCAAATTCAAAACCACGGTCTACGCGATCATCGCCTTTATCGTCGTCGTGGGCGCCGTGTCCTATCGGTCGCTGCCCCTGGAGGCCGCGCCGGAGGTCAAGATCCCCATCAACTTCATCTCCACGGTCTACCCCGGGGTCTCCCCCGAGGACATGGAGCGGCTGGTCACCAATGTGATCGAAAAGGAGCTCAAGGATCTGAAGGACGTCAAGTCCATGACCTCCAAGAGCATGGAGTCGGTCTCCTTCATCACCATCGAGTTCGAGACCGGCCTCGACCTGGACGTGGCGTACCAGAAGGTGCGGGACAAGGTGGATCGGGCCAAGCGCGATCTGCCCGCCGACGCGGAGGAGCCCCAGATCATCGAGCTCAACGTGTCCGAGCTGCCGATGATGCTGGTCAACGTGTCCGGGGACTATCCCCTCGACGAGCTCAAGACCGTGGCCGAGGGGCTGAAGGACAAGATCGAGCAGATCCCCGGCGTGCTCGGCGTGGATCTGGCCGGCGGGCTGGACCGGGAGATCCAGATCTACCTTGACCCCGCCAAGATGGCCTACCACAAGCTCGGCGTGGGCCAGGTGGTCCGCCGCATCCAGGAGGAGCACCGCACCACCCCGGCGGGGAGCTTGGAGCTCGGGCAGAGCAAGTACTCGGTGCGGGTCCCCGGCGAGTACAAGAACGTGAAGCTCATGGAGGATATCGTCGTCAAGGCGCCGGGGGGACACCCGGTGCTGCTCAAGGACATCGGCCGCGTGGTGGACGGGTTCGAGGAGCAGGAGACCCTCTCCCGTACCGACGGCGCCGAGAGCATCACCCTGCGCATCAAGAAGCGCTCCGGCGAGAACATCGTCCGCATCGCCGATGACGTCCGCGCCCTGCTCGCGAAGGAGGCGCCGAGCCTCCCCGACTCCACCCGCTACACCATCCGCCAGGATCAGAGCGAGTTCATCCGGGACATGGTGTTGGACCTCGAGAACAGCATCATCTCCGGGCTCATCCTGGTGCTCCTCGTGCTGCTCTTCGCCATGGGGCTGCGCAACGCCTTTTTCGTGGCCATCGCCATCCCCCTCTCCATGCTCATGAGCTTCATCCTGCTTCAGATGATGGGCATCACCCTCAACATGGTGGTGCTCTTCTCTCTCATCCTCGCCCTCGGGATGCTGGTGGACAACTCCATCGTCGTGGTGGAGAACATCTACCGGCACGTCTCCGAGGGGGAGCCCCGCCTCACCGCCGCCCTCCACGCCACCAGGGAAGTCGCCTGGCCGATCATCGCCTCCACCGCGACGACCCTGGTGGTGTTCTCCCCTCTCCTGTTCTGGCCGGGGATCATGGGGAGCTTCATGAAGTACCTGCCCATCACGGTCATCTCGGTGCTGGCCTCCTCCCTCTTCGTCGCCCTCATCATCAACCCGGTCATCGCCTCGGGCTTCCTCAAGGTGGGCAAGAAGAAGACTGACAACGAGGTCGGCGGATGGCTCGTCTCGAGGTACCAGCGGTTTCTCGCCTACTGTCTGGACCGTCCCAAGCGGATCCTCGCCGGCGCCCTCGCCGTCCTCATCGGCACCGTCGCCCTCTACGGCGCGCTCGGCAACGGCGTGGAGTTCTTCCCCCAGCATACCCCCGAGCGGGCCCAGGTCACCGTCACCGCGCCCCAGGGCACCGTGCTCTCCCAGACCGACGCCTTCGTAAAAGAGGTGGAGAGAATCGCGCGGACCGAGCCCAACGTGGAGAGCGTGGTGGCCGGCGTCGGGGTCGAAGCCGGCGGCTTCGGCGGCGAGGGGAATCCCACCCACGCCGCGGTGGTGGATATCGAGTTCAAGGATCGGCACGAGC
>JBNLED010000044.1:0-22361 GCA_050304755.1 Polyangia bacterium
ACCTCGACCGCCCGGGATTCCGACTTTCAGACCGACACCTCGACCGCCCGGGATTCCGACTTTCAGACCGACACCTCGACCGCCCGGGATTCCGACTTTCAGACCGACACCTCGACTGCCCGGGATTCCGACTTTCAGACCGACACCTCTGACGTGGAGACCGACACGCGTGATGCCTCGACCGACACGGATGCCGGTTCTGAATCCGATGGAACGGATACCGGTACCGTTCCCCCTCATGTGGAGGTGATCCTGAACCCGTACACGAGGCCCCAGCTGGTGGCGGTCATCAAGATGTCGCACGTGGATCTGGTACCCGAGGCGGTGGATCGGATCGAAGTCACGGTCAAAGGTCAGAACGACTCCGAAGACCTGACAGCGGAGCTCCTGCCCCAATCGGAAGCATTCAAGACAAATTTCGACATGAGCGACCTGCTCGACGACAAAGAGGTGGGCATCCCGGTGCTGGGGCTCTTTCCCGGCGTTGAGAACAGGGTGCTGTTCACGGTCTCGGACGGCGTCAGGAGCGTCTCGGGGGAGGTCGACGTCGAGACTGGACCGCTCGATTGGGTCGAGACGGAGAGAGCCATTGTTCGGACTGCGGATACTACCCGGATGGAGCCGGGATGGACCTGGTTCAACGGCCGGGTCTACGACCACCAGGGCAACCTGAGATGGTACAGCGTCCCAGCCTATGAGCATCTCGAAAACGGCAATATACTCACCGGGGTGGATGAAAAGAACTGGTTGGGAAGAAAGGTCCACGATCGAACCCTGCCTGGCTACCTCTCCTTTCATCACGATGCGGTCTCCATCCCGAATGGAAACGTCCTCGCCTGCGTCAGCAACATGCAGACGTCAGTTGTCACCACTGAGGGGACCACCGTTGAGAGCGTAGAGGACTACATCGTCGAGCTGGATCACGATACCGGAGAGATCGTCAACGCTTGGGATCTGCGCGATTACCTCGACGTCGATCGCGGCACGTGGTGCGACGGTGGAGACGACTGGTTCCACCTGAACACCCTCGCCTACGACGCGCAGGACGACGCGATCATCGTATCGGGAAGGCATCAGGGCTTGGTGAAGCTCACGAGAGGGGGCCTTCAGGGGGAAGAGGCCAACCTTGGGAAATCGCTGGTGTGGATCTTAGCGCCGCACCTGGACTGGGAAGCCTCGGGCGATGACGGTCAGGGCGCCTTGGATCCGGGCGACTACCTGCTCACCGCCGTGGACAGCGATGGCGTACCCTATCCGCAAGACGTTCAGGACAACCTCCAGGCCTCCCGTCCCGAGCTCGACGCGTTCTTCTGGCCCCTCGGCCAGCACGGCATCAGCATCACATCCCGGGCGCCGGGGAAGCTGTCGATGCTCGTCTTCAACAACCAGGCCTCTTTCCTCCTGAACGGCCCGGGGACCATCGACAACGGGGTGTGCCCCGCGCGGTTCGTCGGCACGGCGAACGATCGGTCCGACGCGCCGTACAGTCAGATTATCGAATATGAGATCGATGAAGAGGCGATGACGGTGCGGCGCCTATGGAGCTTCGGCGAGGGCGATCCCGAGCTCTACGGCAGCCGGAACTCAGGGGTGACCCTCCTGAAGAACACCGGCAATCGCCTGATCATCACTGCTGGATTGGATGAAAAAAACCTCGATGACAATCCGCTCAATCCGCACATCGTCGAAGTCACTGAGAGCGGAGAGGTCGTATTCCATCTGGAGATCCAAAACACCGGCCTCTCGGCGTACCAGGGAGGACGGGTCGATCTGTATCACCCGGAACGCTGACGGATGTCAGCCTTACTCCCGCCGGATGTCAGCGGAATAACCCTCACCAGGCAATGGATAAATAGTATAAAAACGGTATATTGTGCTGCGTTTCAATATAAACGTGACACAAGGACGCCATCTTCAACGGTTTACTCCAACTCGCGGTAAGCCTACTGAGAATCAGGCCAGAAAGCCTTTGCCATTATCTCTCCAACAGGGACAGCCAGAGGACAAAAATATATATGTGAGTCTGGCACGGGGTCAGATCCTCTAGAACAACGACCCTTTGAGAGGCTCCCGCCGCCCACGAGGCCTCCGCCCAAAAAAAAATGAACAAAAAGCGCGGTTGGAAGTTGTCGGGTTGTAGCCATGGCTGAACCCAGACACATGTTGCCCTTTGAGGCAGCAGGAAGGAGACGACTATGTCAATGAAATACTTCGACGTTGCCACCATGATCGCGATTTCCAATCCCTGGGTGGATGAGCAGAAGGACAAGCCAGTCCTTGTGGCCTCGCCGGTCACCGCCGGGCTCGTTCCTTTTATCGAGGCGGCCCACCGCAACCTCATGGCCCTCCACGTATCGTCCTCCGGGGCGGAGGATCTCCTCTCGGAATGCCCCCCGCCACCCAATGGATAGGTGAAATAATTACAACCAGTTGCATGGTGTCCCTGCTGAACGGCACCAAGATTGGATGGGCAAGGTGTCCTGCGTTTTCTCTGGGCGCGAGTATGCAACATTGAGGTTGATTTCAACTCCACCCGTTTTTTTGATTTTGGGCTACCTTATTACAAGAACGCACAGGGATCTGTGGTAGCGGCCTCGTGTAGCTGCGTTCAATCAATTGGGATGCTCCGCCAAAACGGCGGGAGGGAAAGGCTTATTCTGTAGGGATATGCAATACCAAGTGAATAGCAGTGGTGAAAAAAGGGCGCTCCCCATCCGGTCTCTGATGGCCGCATTGGGGGGACTGTGGATTGTTTTCGGTTGTTCCTCCAACAGTCAAACGGCCGGGCCGGACGCTGCGGTGGGCGACAACGATTCGAGTGGCATCGGGGGGGGAGATGCTGACTCGGACACGGATGCGGATTCGGACACCGACACCGATTCGGACGCTGACTCGGACACGGATGCGGACACGGATACGGATGCGGACACCGACACCGATTCGGACGCGGACACGGATTCAGATGCAGACACGGATTCAGATGCAGACACGGATTCGGACACGGACACTGATTCGGATACGGACGCGGACACCGATTCGGATACAGACACGGATGGGGATACCGACGCGGATACGGATACGGATACCGACACGGACGGGGATACCGACACGGACGGTGATGCCGATACGGACACGGACGGTGATACCGACACGGACACGGACGGTGATACCGACGCGGACACGGATGCCGATACGGACGCGGACGGTGATACCGACGCGGACACGGACGCGGATAGCGACGTCCCCGGGCCCTGCGACATCTACGAAGAGGCCGGAACTCCTTGTGTCGCGGCGCACAGCACGGTTCGCGAGCTCTACGCACCGTATAACGGCCCCCTCTACCAGGTCCAGCGCGCATCGGACCGGGCCGTCACGGATATTCCGGTCGGTGACGGAGGATTTGCGGACACCTCCGTCCAAGACGCGTTCTGCGACGGCACGAGCTGCACCATTCCAATCATCTACGACCAATCGGGGTACGAAAATCACCTGTACGTCGTGTGGTGGGCCTATTGGTTGCGGGACGGCGGCAATCCGGCCGATGCCTACGGTCAGAGTGCCACGGTGGGGGGGCACACCGTCTATGGTATCAGGGTCACGGGCTACAGTGCGGACGTCGGCTATCGAACAGGCGTGCAGCTTTCGGGGACGGCCTCTGTCACCAACGGCTCGACGACGGTCACCTTCTCGGAGCCGCAGACGCTCCCCGCGGACACGCCGCTCTACTTCAGGGTGAACACCCAAGACTGCCCGCCGGACTCATTTCCCAACGGCTGCCATTTCGATGCGCAGTGGACCGCAGACGCCATTACCGACTCGACGACGGTGACGTTGAAGAGCCCCTATGGCGGCACCTCCAGCGGAGCGACCGACGTCTGGGACAACACCACCAGAGGGGTGGCCACCGGCGACGAGGCGCAGTCCATCTACATGGTGGTGGACGGCAGGCGATACAGCGACCAGTGCTGCTTCGGCTACGGGAATTCCGAGATGTCCGGCTGGGATGAAGGCAACGGCACCATGGAGTGTCTCTACTTCGGGACCGACATCACTTGGGGCGGACAGGGTGAGGGGACTGGCCCGTGGGTCGCGGCCGATTTGGAGAACGGCGTATACAAGTGCGACCAGGGGGGGTGGCAATCACAAGACATCTATGTCCCCAGCGCCAAGACCATTGACGCGGATTTCGCGACGGCCATGCTCAAGGGCCACTCCGGAAATCATTTCGGGCTCAAGGGCGGCGATGCACAGTCGGGCACGCTCACGACCATGTGGGACGGGGCACGTCCGCCGAACGGCTACAGCCCCAAGACCTTGCGGGGCGCGGTCATTCTGGGAACCGGCGGCGACGGCAGCAACGGCGGCACCGGAACCTTCTTCGAAGGTGCCGTTACGATCGGCGTTCCGCCGGATGAAATCGACGACGCCGTGCAGGCCAATATCGTCGCTGCGGGATATGGGCGCTGACGGATTTTGTTGATGGGTAACCGGAGGAGGCGGCGAGCCGGTCGACCTGCCGTGATTTCCCGGGGCCCCGAGTCACTCTTTTGGCGCCTGGCCCAACACGAGGATTTCAAGGCAGAAGAATCAGCTATTCATCACATCCCCTGGCCAACTCATTCGCGATTCGGCAGTACCCTTCAACGCACTCGTGGAGCCCGATGTCGGCGCGGGGACAGTCTTCGGTCATGAGACACTCAGCCATGCATCGTCCCATGTTCGAGTTCTCCTGATTGTCGAGATTGACGCAAATCCCCGCATCCGCACAATCAACGAGAGGCTCTTCAACGTCCGCGTCCGACAGATCGCACTCGCCGTCCAGGACTCCCATGGCATAACCGGCGTAGCGACAGGCCATGCCCTCTGAGGTCTGAGAGAGGGGAAGCGTCGCGACGTCATAGCATCCCTTCCGAGTGCCGTCGCATTCGAGGTGCTCGATGTTGACAGTTAAATCCTCATCGGTCGCCACGTCGGTTACCTCGAGAGACATATCGTAGGGGCACATGCAACTGGCCGAGACATCGCAGTTCGACTGACGTTTGATGCGGAGCACCACCTGGTTCGGGCGCTTCACGTGCACCGTTCCCCCCATCGGCCCCGCGCAGTTGCCGCTATAATTGATGATATCGAGCGTCACGTTGCTGTCCTGACCGGCTTTGTAAGCGATGCAGTAGTATGGCGCCAGGGATGTTCGTTCGATGTGGCTGCTGGCGAGCCGGATACTGACAATGCCGTTCGCATTCGACCTGCAGTCTCCCGACAGAAAATCGGGAGGGGACTCCTTGCAGGAGAGTTGACCGACTAAACCAACCATCAGAAGACCCAGAATGGTAAACGACCTGCCGTTCATGACATCACCTCGAACCTTCAAATGAGATTACTACCTCAATAATAGGCCTGTTCATGACGGTAGCAACAGTTTTCGCCATAGTGTGCTACGACCCCGTGGCCTTCCCGCCCGGGTTCCATTTACCTCCTGCTGAGGGACACCAAGGTCGGACGGGCAAGGTTGAAAAGGATGCGGCGGTGGCGTTCGCTGATATATTGGATGACGATGACCTGCATTGTCTGCCAAGTGGCTGGAATTACTTCTTATATCCATTGGGTGGTGATGGTTGCTCGGATGGTTGCTTGATGGTTGCTTCGGTCAACGGCTTGGGCCGGGACGTACAAACGAGTTAGAAAACTCGGGCCAACGGCAGATAAAATCTGTACTATGGAAATGCTGTTTCAGACAAAGGAGTTGTTGTGAAAACCAATATATTCGGGATTGTTTTCGTTGTGGTCGGCGCGTTCGGCCTATCCTGCATGGAGTCTACGATCGGGGACGGCGACAATACGCTCGGGGCGGTCTTCTCGGCCCTGTCCGGAAAGTATCGTATTCCCGATTCGACCTGCTACGTTCAAATCGATGGCTCGAGCATCACCGCGGTGGGCGAGGACGGGCAGTCGCCGTGCACCCGGTCGGAAGACGGTGGATACGAGGGCTTCGACGAAACCCTGACCATTGACGGCACCATCACGGAGAGCAGCGTCACCGGAACCATGGTCTACAAGGAGGCGCACTGGGTGGCCGTTGAGGGGTGTGAGTTCGAAGAGTCCCTTACCCATACCTTCGATCTGGACATGTCGAAAGAGCGCGGTGCTCAGCAGGAGGGGATGTTCGCCTCTCTGGCAGGGGCGTGGGCGGGGCGTCTCGCGATGGAAGAGCTCTATGACGGGGCCGCGCTGGATATCGAGGGGTGTATAGACGAGGACGTCACATCGGAGGAGAGGATAACCTTTGGATATGAGGTCGACGCGGATATCGGGGGAGACTCGGCCGAGATCTCCTATTTCAAGGTCGGCCGGTCGTATAACGGGACGTTCGAGGTCGAAAACACCGGAAACGATATGTTGGTGATCGGCGATAAAGCCGTCTCCATCGATTAACCCTTTATGATTCTCAAAAGAGGCGTCGCCGCGCTCTTCGCATTTATCTGCGGAGTTCAAGCCGCACGAGCGGATACCCGACATATGGTCTATGTCGGCGTGGGGGCCCCCGTCCCCCTCAAGGTTTACGGATACGATCCCGACCTCAGGGGGAGCGGCGTCTCACTCGACTATCTCGTGATGGGGCGGCTCGCGTACAGCGCGGCGTGCTTCGGAGGGCCCTTCCTTCTTTTCGGGTTCCAGGGAACCAACAAGCGGGCGCGGGTATCGGACGGACACCTCGCCCTCCGCGGATACGCCATCGCCCTCGGACCGGAGGTGGCGGCGCGGATTCCCGTTCCTTTAACGCACTCCGGCAATCCGGCGTGGGCGGTGGGCGTGGCCTTTGGCCCCACGATGGTTTACGGCGGATTCGATATAGACGAAAACATCCGAGAGGAGACCCGGGCCTGGGGGCTGCAGGGGCGTCTCTGGCTGGATCGCAGGCTGCTCGGAGCGCTGAGGATGGCGCTCGAAGTGGGGATCGATCACCAGTTCACCCCCATCGGGGAGGCCACCTTCTTCAACCATCCCCTTAATGAGAGCACGTACCTGACCCTTACGCTGGGGCCTCAATTGTCGTTTTGAACGCGGGGGCGAATCGCAAATGGGCCCCGGCCTCCGTCCCTTCTCTTGACACCCTCTCCTTTCGTCGGACAATCTGGGGTTCAGGTTCATCGGGGAACGGATTGGAAAGGAGACTGTGATGACGAGATGGGCGACTTTGACCCTGTCGATCGTGGCCGCGGCCTGCTCCGCCGAGGGGGTCGGTGATGGCGTGGACGCCGGCGCCGACACCGACGGGGAGACGGACGCCGGAGCGGAGAACGGCGCCTCCGGGAAGTGGTCCATGGGGTACTACGCCAGCTGGAAACCCGATCAGTATCCGATAGAGGAGATCGAGTGGTCCGGGCTCACCCACATCGCCTTGGCTTTCTATATGCCGGATGACACCGGGGCGCTGCACCTGCTCGGCGGTGATCCCGGGCTGGCCTCGGAGCTCGTTCATGCGGCCCACGCCAACAAGGTGGCGGCGGTGGCCTCCATCGGCGGCGCGGATTCGGATCCCGGGTTCCAGGGCGCGACCGCCCCGGAGACCATGGAGACGTTCATCGCCAACCTCATCGACCTGGTCGATGCCTTCGGGTACGACGGCGTGGATATCGACTGGGAGCCCATGGCCCCGGCGGATCAGCCCGTAGCCGCGGATATCGCGGTCCGCCTGAGGGAGGCCCGACCAGGGCTCCTCCTCACCATCCCCGTCGGCGTCATCAACGTGAACCTGGGGGCCGACCTCTCGGGCTTCGGCGCCATCGCCGCGGCGTATGATCAGCTGAACCTGATGTCCTACGGCCTCTCCGGCGCCTGGCAGGGGTGGCGCAGCTGGCACTCGAGCCCCCTCTATCACGAGCTCTCCTCCACTCCGGTGTCCATCGACTCCACCGTGGCGATATACACCGAGGCCGGCGTCCCGCCCGGGAAGCTCGGTATCGGCATCGGCTTCTACGGGCTCTGCTACGGTCCGCCGGTCAGAGGGCCCGCGCAGGAGCTGAACGGGGCCACGATCCTCGCGTCGGACAGCTCCATCTCCTACGCCCACATCATGGAGAGCTACTACGACGAGGACGCCTACCGGTTCGACGCGCTCGCCCGGGTCCCCTACCTGACCTTCGACGAGCCCGCGGGACCTTCGGGCTGTACCTTCATCTCCTATGACGACGAGGCCTCGGTGGGCGAGAAGGCAAACTACATCAAAGAGAACGGCCTCGGCGGCGTCATCATGTGGGAGCTCAACGAGGGGTACCTCGAGTTCGAGGCGCCGGGGTCACGGAATCCGATGCTCGAGGCCATCCGGGAGAGCGTGTTGAACTGAGCGCAGGGGCAAAGAAAGGCAATAATGGAGGAACAAAGGCCTCCGTCTGTGATTTCTTGTAAGACAGTACTTTTATCAAGTAATATTGTTCTGGGATATGAAGGGAGTACTGCGATATGTATAGTCTTGCGCAATCTGATTTCAATCAAGCTGGTGCGCCGTCTGAGAGTTCGAATTCTGTTTTTATGAAAGGAATCAAAATGTTTAGAATCCTTCTTACTTTTTCATGGGTGATGCTATTGGGGGCAGTCGGTTGTTCTCAAGACTCAACCCACAACACTGAAACGATTGCGGACACGGAGAGTGACTCGAACACGACTTCCGATACGGACGCTGACGCCGATACGGATACTGACGCCGATACGGACGCTGACACTGATTCGGATACGGACAGCGATACCGATGGTGATACGGACACCGACGGCGATACTGACGCGGACGGTGATACGGATACGGACAGCGATACGGATACAGACAGTGATTCCGATATTCCGGGAATGGAGCGCACAGCACCTGAGTTGGCGGCGTCCATGTATGCCGGTTGGAATGTGGGCAATTCGCTTGAGGTTCCCGAGGGAGAAACAGCCTGGGGGAATCCCCTGGTTTCGCAATCATTAATAGATGCCGTGAACGCAGCGGGATTCAATACGGTTCGTATTCCGTGTGCCTGGGATAGCCACATCGTGAACAATCAAATCGATCCTGCCTGGTTGGCGAGAGTAAAAGAGGTTATCGATTATTGCTACAACAACGATATGTATGTGATTATCAATATCCACTGGGACGGGGGGTGGCTTGAAAATAATCCGACGTATGCGCAGCAGGATGCGGTCAATGCAAAGCAGGAAGCGTATTGGCTGCAAATCGCGGAATATTTTGCAGATTATGACGAACACCTGCTTTTCGCCGGCGCCAACGAGGTAAACCTCAACTGGGCTGAGCCGACCGCGGAAAATCTAGAGGTACAGGAATCATATCTTCAAACCTTTGTTGACGCAGTTCGTTCCACCGGAGGCAAAAATACGTATCGGACATTAATTGTGCAGGCCTATTCGTGCAATGCCGAGTACGCACAGTCGATGAATCTACCTTCTGACCCGACGAACGGCAGATTAATGGCGGAGGTTCATTCTTATGAGCCGTATCAGTTCGGCCTAATGGAGGAAGATGCGGACTGGGGGAACATGTTCTATTTCTGGGGAGCGGACTATCATCAGTATGACACCACCGGAGGCACCAGAACCGCAACCTGGGGTGAAGAAGACTACATGGATACGTACTACCATGATCTAAAAACAAAATTTGTCGATTCCGGCGTACCGGTGATCCTTGGCGAGTACGGTGCTATCCACCGGGCAAACCTGGGTGACATGCAAAGCAACTTCGAAGCGTCTCGGGGGTTTTACTATGAATATGTTACAATGGTGGCCAAAGATAACGGCGTGGTTCCGGTTGTTTGGGACAACGGCTACAACGGCGAAAACGGGTTCGCCATCTTTGATCGGAATAATGGTTCCGTCGTGGATTCGACGGTTTTAAATGGAATAATGAACGGCGCCGCTGCAGGGGACTATCCATTCTAATATTACTTCGACACATGCACCCCGGTCAGCCTGTCCATCTGCCTCAAACGACATCTTTATCGCGTGGTCCAACAAATGCCGCTGAACGACGCAGGAACACAGCCCCGCACATGTAACGAAGCCCGCCTCCGCTCGCTGCGTGAGTCTACGGCGAGGTTTTGGACTTACGATTTCGAATCGGGGTGAAGCTTCGTTCGGCGGGATCCTGGCGGTAGAATCCTTGGAGCACCTCGTACAGGAGGGGGCGGCGCTGCTTCATCTTTTTCGACTTTTCGAAGAAGTACTCGGTGGCGACGGCGAAGAACTCGGCCGGGTGGGTGGCACCATACTCGTCCAGGAAGCTCCTGAGCCCCCGGTCGGTCCTGCGGACCAGAAATTCGTACTCCCGGCGACACACCTCCTGCCAGCTCTTGTACTGGGCGTTGTCCCCCAGCGGGGGCACGCCATCCGCCGCGCCGTCCAACATGTCCAGCTTGTGGGCGAACTCGTGGAAGACCACGTTGAGCCCGTCGTTCGGGTGCACCGCGCCGTGCCGGACCGCGTCCCATGCCAGGATGACGGGCCCCCCCAGGTGCGCCTCTCCGAGGAGCGGTTGCCCCTCGTCATGAACCTCGCCGTGCGCCCCGTGAGTGCCGAAGAGCCCCTCCGGGCGGACTATGGTGGAGGGGTACACCAGGATGCTGTCCACCTTCCGGTAGAGATCATGGGAGAGCTCCAGGATGAGCAGGCACGCCTGGGACGCGATGAGCACCCTGACCTCATCGGTCAGCGCCAGCCCCCCGAGCCCCTCGAACCCCTTCTCGGCCACGAAGACCTGCACCATCTGCTCCAGACGGTGTCTCTCATCGTCGTTCAGCCCCGCGAAGTGCGAGAACCTCGACTCGATAATCTTTCGCCACGAGTCCGGAAAGGGGGACTCGAGGATCTTGCGTCTACGTCGATTTCTCAACCATGTGAACATGCCTGAAAGACACCTCCTTCACCGGACACGCGGGCTCATCCAGTGGGGCATTTTTACAAAATCCGCCATGTTTATCAACAAAGGCGGCGCGCAATCGATTTTAGGCTAGACTATACTGTAGGTGGTTTGAATCCAAAGCCAATTTGGAATCGACAGGCCCACCGGGGGAAGGAATGAAAAAGAGGATATTAATAGTAGAGGATACTAAAACCATTGTAATGGTAGAGAAGATGATGCTCGCCGGCAAGGGCTATGACATCGAGACCGCGGAGAACGGCGTCAAGGGCCTGGAGATGGCCAAGTCCACTGCGCCTGATCTCGTCCTGCTCGATGTCATGATGCCGGAGATGGACGGCCTCGAGATGTGCCGAAGGCTGCGGGCGGATCCCGAGACGGCGAATCTTCCAGTACTTATGGTGACGACTCGGGGAGAGCCGGACCAGGTCGAGGAGGCTTTCCTCGCCGGATGCACGGACTACCTCACCAAGCCGATCGACAAGTTGGAGCTCATCGAGAAAGTCGAAAAATTTCTTGCGTGACGGGGTTATCAATACAGGTTTTTCTGTGGGCCTGAAAAAAGTATTTCGGAGGAAGCGATGAACGATAGCGAAGGGTTCAGAGAGGGCCAGAAAATAGTGTCTCTCTTCGATCAGGGGAAACGCTTCACAGAGGAGCTCCTGAAGGAGAATGAACGACTCCGGAAGATCAACCAGAACCTGCTTCAGGACAATCGGAAGCTGAGTCACGAGATGGGGGAGGAGGGGATCCTGCAACTCAAGGAGAAGGTCGCCTTACTGGAGAGGGAGAAGGCGGATCTCACGCAGGAGGTCGCTGAGTACAGAAAAGAGACCGAGTCGATGGAGGAGGAGAACCGGGAGTTCGCCGACCGCTATATCGAGGTGGAGCGACAGAACTCCGATCTCATCAGCATGTACGTGGCCAGTTATCAGCTGCACTCCACCCTGAACTACGATGAGGTCGTCAAGACCGTGAAGGACATCACCATCAACATGATGGGGGGCGAGGTCTTCGGCGTCTACCTCCTCGACAGCGCCGCCAACCGGCTCGTCATGATCGCCCACGAAGGGATGGAGGGTCGGGAGGACGGGATCCCGATCGATGACGGGCCCATCGCGGACGTGCTACAATCCGGAGATGCCCGGTTCGTGGAGACGAAGCCCGAGTACACCGACGGAGATGTCCCGGTGGCGTATCTGCCGCTGCAGATCGGGGATGATCCCTTCGGCATCATCGTCATCTATAAGCTGCTGATCCAGAAGGAGGGGTTCAGGACCCTCGACTTCGAGCTCGTGGAGCTCCTCGGCAAGCACGCGGCCTCCGCCATATACAGCGCCAAGCTACACACCGCTACAGAGAGAAAACAAAAGACCCTGCAGGGATTCGTCGATCTCATCAAGTGGGAGCACGAGAACCCGGACAACTCCGAGTGATATTTTTCGAGCGAAGGCGGTCGTACACGAGGAGTGACGAAGAGCGACTATGGCGATAAAGGGAAATCTCGAAGACCTTCCGTTCATCGATGTTATCCAATTGCTTCATGTTGCCAGGAGGAGCGGAACCCTCTCGGTGTCGAGCGAGGCGGGGAAAGCGTCCATCGTCTGCCGGGAGGGTGATATCATCGGCGCCACCCACCCGTCCGACGACGTCAACCTGGGCACCATCCTGAAGAGCTCGGGGCTCATCTCCTCATCCCAACTCGACGAGGCCATCACGCTGATGGACAACGCCGGCGCTCGACGGATGCCGCTGATGGCGACGCTCATCAATCTCGGATATCTCCGGAAGACCGAGGGATGGAAGTGCCTCAACGAGCTCATCCACAAGACCATGGCGGAGATTATCTCCTGGAAGAAGGGCACCTTCCACTTCGAGGTGGACAAGATAGAGATCGACGATGACTTCCGCCACGTCCCGGATATCCTGGACGACGGCGCCGGGGTCGATATCAAGGGCGCGCTGATGGAGGCCCTGCGCATCTTCGACGAGCGAAACCGGGAACAACAGGAGCGGGAGAAGAAGGAGCAGCGGAAGAAGGAGACGGAGCGGAAGAAGGAAGAGCGGATGCTCCAGGCGCTGGAGGATGACTTCGAGGTCCCCATCAAGGAGGAGCCCGAGGACACGGTCTCCATCCGTCTGGAGCGGTTCAAGGAGGCCGTCTTCCTGTGCACCGACGGGTTCATCAAGCACTCGGTGAAGACGCTCTGCAAGAAGGATCGCATCTTCTCCTATATCTCCGGCGTCGAGAAGGACATCGTCAAAGAGATCGACCAGTGCTACATCGAGGGGATGGATACGGTATTCGTGGCGGATCTCTCCGGAACGGAACTCGGAGGGCTCGGCCCGAAGAAGCGGTTGTCCATCGTGAACCGGATCAAGAGCTACCGCCCCGAGCTTCCCGTCATCGTCATGAGCAACAGCATCAGCGCGAAGTCCTACACCCAGGCGTACAACCTGGGGGCGCGCACCCTCATCCCCATTCCCAAGCGGAGCCACAGCGACATCAAAGACGCCAAGGAGGCCTACGTCCGGCAGATGAAGCAGTTCTTCAAAGTGCTCATCACCGCGATCCACAGCGTGTTCCGGGAGGCGTATCAGCTGCAGCGGACCGCGCAGGAGTCCCGGATGCAGATCGCCTCTCTCAAGCGTCGTATTCAGGAGATCCAGGATCGGAAGACCTCTCCGGATGTCTCCCTCGTCGTGCTGCAATATGTCGCCGAGTTTCTGGAGCGGGGGATCATCTTCCTGGTGCGGAAGAACGATCTGCTCGGCCTCGGCAGCTTCGGGGTGGACAGCAAGGGGGACACCATCTCCGCGACGGCCATGCGGCTCAAGATCCCCCTCTCCGAGTCGTCCATCTTCCGACATGTGGTCCAAACGGGGATGGTGTTCAAGGGCGCGTCCGGCGACACGCTGCTCAAGGAATATGTCTTCGATCGTATCGGATCCCCCCTCAGCAATGACGTGCTGCTCCTGCCGCTCAAGACCGAGAACAAGACCCGCGCGATCGTATACGGGGATTTCGGTCGGCGGGAGGCGGAGTCGCTGAAGATAGATGTCTTCGAAATTCTGGCCAGCCAGGCGGGGATGGCGATAGAAATCGCGCTGCAGCGTACCCGTCTGAGCCGCCAGGGAACCCCGGACTATCTGTGATCGTGATGCGTTGGTCCGAACACTCGTTCGGCTCAGATCGAGCGGTGCTGTCGATCTCCATGCGAATCGTGAAACTGTTTGCGGAGGAGCTCCCCTGTTTGATATACAAATAATAGAGATGGTTTAATTTTAAATTGCCGTTTCTGTTGATGAGTTAAGAGGGTCTGACGGGTAAAATAATAAATACGAAGCGAGCTGGTTGTCCAAGGCCCGGGCCTGCGAGGATTCGGTTCGACCGTGCCATGCCTGGCCGGCACCGGGATAGCTTTCGAAATTTCGCCCGTCAGCGTCGTGAAATGATTGATTTTTATTTTTTCTATACTTGCGTATGTCGTAAGCTAGAGGTAGAGGTGCGTTGGAGGTAATAATGTTACCTAGATTAGGCAACTTGAGCTTAATATTTCTTTCTTGCTTATCGGGGGCTTGTTCGAGCGGCTCTATTTCATCTAACGAAAAAGATGGTCTGGATACCACCTTTAGCGAGAGCTGGGAGACCGAGACGATTTCGGAGCGGGGGACGGACACCGAGAGCGGCTTTTCTGACAGCGACGGTGACAGCGACGGCGATACCGATGGTGATGCCGACACGGATGCGGACAGCGACGCTGACAGCGACGCTGACAGCGACGCGGACACCGACGCGGACTCGGATGTCGACAGTGACGGAGACGCGGACAGCGTCGCGGACACGAACGCGGAGCTCGATGCGGGCGTCGACGGAGACCCGGATACCGAAGTGGTCGATGATACGGGGACCGATGTCGCGGACACCGAAGCGGACAGCACCGAGGATACCGGGACGCCGGCGGGGCTCTCGATCACCGAGGCGGGGGAGGTCATCAGGAACTGCGATCTCGAATGCAAGGCCTTTCCGAATGCGCCCATCATGTCCCGGGGGGTGCCCTCCGACGTCGCGGCGCGGTTCGGTGAACCGGACGACTTCACAGAGCCCGGTCCCTGCGTGGTGGAGCCCCAACTCTCTGACGGTGATACGCCGGGGGCGCTGTTCCCGGCCAACTGGTTGAGACCCCGGTTCCGGTTCGTGCCGGGGGAGGACCAGGACCTCTTCGAGATCCGCATCCGATCCGAGAGGCAGCTGAACGATCTGGTGGTGTACACGGAGGAGACCACCTGGGAGATGCCCCAAGAGATGTGGGAGACCCTCGCGGGGTCGAGCGCGGACGAGGTGTTGACCGTGACGATTCGGGCAGTGGGTCGGACCGCGACGGACGGGACGCCCTCCGGCACCCGGGGGACCTTCCGTATCGCCCCGGTGGTGGCGGAGGGCCAAATCGTCTATGCGGCCACGACCTCTTCCGAGGTGACCCCATACGCCAGCCGGCTCGCCGGTTTCGAAGTCGGTGATGAGGGCGTGGTGACCGCCCTCACCGTAGAAGAGGTGGGATTCCGGGACATCCTCTCGGCGGACGGACGGACGCTTCGCTCGGCGGGATACGGGACCGGCGAGGGGGAGGCCCAGTGCATCGGGTGCCACGCGGCCACGCCGGACGGCAGGGCGGTGTCGTTCAATGACCACTGGCCCTGGAACGTGCTGATGGCTTCCATCGAGGATCCGGCGCAGTCCGCGGTGAATCCGGGGGCGGCGCCAGAGTACCTGACCCAGGGGGCGGAGCGGCTCCTGAACCAGCCGTGGCTCGGTATCCAGACCTTCTCCAACGCCTACTGGGATGACGATACCAAGCTGATGGTGACCTCCTACGGATATCCCCGGTCGCCCGATGCGTATAACGGCACCGTGGGGTTCAGCTGGGACACTCCGGAGCGGGATGTGCTCGCCTGGTTCGATCTGATGACCCCGGTCAGCCTGGAGGTGGTGGACTGGGAGGGGGACTTCGCCGCCGAGCGCAACCGGCTGGTGAACGAGGCCCTCGAGGTGGGGTTCGGGCTCATCGAGCTGCAGGGGGAGACCCTCTCCGCCAGCACCCCCTCCTGGAGCAGCGACGGCACCACCATCGCCTACACCGCCGCGACCAACACCCAGGACGGCAGGCTCGGCGACAACCAGGTGGACGTGGACATTCACACGGTGCCCTTCAATGACGGCCTCGGCGGCGCTGTGGTGCCCCTCGAGGGCGCCGCCGACCCCAACGCCGCGGAGTACTACCCTTCGTTCTCGCCGGACGGACGTCTTGTCATCTTCAACCGGGAGGACAACTTCAGGCAGGACAAGATCATCACCCTGGGGCCCGAGTTCAACAACATGAGCGTATCCATCAGCGGCTCCGGCGTGATCTACTATCGTCCCCACGCCGAGGTGTACTTCATCGAGTCGGAGGGCGGAGAAGCGATCCGCCTCGTCGCCAACGATCCGCCCCGCTGTATCGGGCAGACCAGCCCCGGCATCATCAACAGCTGGGGCAGGTGGTCGCCGTCGGTCACGGTCAGCTCGAATTACGGCGCGGAGCGGAGCTACTACTGGGTGGTATTCTCCTCCGCCCGCACCTTCCCCGGGCAGGAACGGCTGACCCTGACGGCCTTCAGCCCACCGGATACCCGGAAGTCCCAATTGTACATCGCCGCCGTCGTCCGAGACGAGGAGACCGGCGAATACTCCAGCTACCCGGCGATCTACCTCTGGAACCAGGAGACCCACGCCAGCAACCTGACCCCGGCGTGGGACAACTTTCGGATTCCGCCGGTCATCGGATCCCAGAATCGCGAGATCGATCGGGGGGCTCGGATCCTGCCTTGAGAATCGGCGGCCCTCGATGTTTCGCCCCTTCCCGTGGATCGAATGGGCAGGGTGCGCCGACGCGCCTGGGGACGACCGGCCGGGACGTTTTGCTTAATCAAACCAATCCTATAGGAGTTGAAGATGAAACACAGAAGCATTTGGATGAGCTTGACGGGGGTGATCGGGGTGACCGCCCTCCTCGGATGTGAAGGCGGCTCGGTCAACGCGAAGAAGCCTCCCCCGAACCCGGTGCGGGAAACAGGGGATACCTCCACGACGGGCGGTGGGGACACCGGCGAGGACACGGGGCCGGAGTGGGAGACGGACACCACGAATCCCTGCCTCGGGGAGAATCCCCCGTCGAACTGCCAGCTGGTGCCCTCCGGGCCCGCCTGCGGTGACGGCGAGATCAATCAGCCCAGCGAGGTCTGCGATGACGGCAACACCCTCCCCGGAGACGGCTGCACGGGGATCTGTAGAATCGAGCCCCATTACGAGTGCCCCACGCCGGGGCAGCCCTGTCACATCGTCATCGAGTGCGGTAACGGGCTCATCGAGGCCGGCGAGGTGTGCGATGACGGCAACAAGATGGACAACGACGGCTGCAACGCCACCTGCGACCAGCAGAGCGCCAACTACGTCTGCCCGGATCCCGGCCAGCTCTGTGAGCGTGTGGTGTTCTGCGGCGACCTCCGGGTTAACGGAGAGGAGACCTGCGAGGACGGCAACACGGTCTCCAACGACGGCTGCGACGCGAACTGCAACAAGGAGCCGGGGTGGGTCTGTCCGGTGCCGGGACAGCCGTGCGTCCCCGGCCCCCGGTGCGGTGACGGGACCCTCAGCGTGGGGAACAACGAGGTCTGCGACGACGGGAACCTGAACCCGGGGGATGGCTGTGACGCGTCGTGTCAGATCGAGAGCGGCTTCGTCTGCCCGGCGCCCGGGGAGCCCTGCCGGGACACCACGGTGTGCGGCGACGCGAGGGTCACCGGCAAGGAGACCTGCGACGACGCCAACGACGATCCCACGGACGGCTGCGACGCGTGCGTGATCCAGCCCGGCTACGAGTGTCCCTTCCCCGGCGCCAAGTGCCTGGCGGACTGCGGCGACGGGATTCTGTTCGACTTTCTGGGGGAGGAGTGCGACGACGGCAACGAGTCGAACGGGGACGGCTGCACCAGCACCTGCGAGTGGGAGGACGGCTTCGTGTGCGACGGCCAGGCCCCGAACTACACCTGCCGGGCGACCGTCTGCGGTGACGGCATCCGAGAGGGGACCGAGGCCTGCGATGACGCCAACAAGCAGATGGGGGACGGCTGCACCCCCTTCTGCGACATCGAGCCCAGCTGCGTCGGGGGCATCTGCTCGTCGATCTGCGGCGACGGTCTCCTGCTGACCAGCATGGGGGAGGTCTGCGATGACGGCAACCAGATCGCCGGGGACGGCTGCTCCGCGAGTTGTACGGTGGAGGAGGGGAGCGAGTGCAAGCAGCCCCCCATCGGTGAGAGCATGACCGTCCCCATCATCATCCGGGACTTCTCCGACGACCACATCGACTTCGAGCCGGCCAACGCAATGGACCGGACCGCGGCCGAGATCGGGATGGTCGAGGACACCCTGGACGGCGACGGCAAACCCGTGTTCACCGGTCAGGGGGACGGGCTCGTCTCGAGCGCCTCGAGCTTCTCGGAATGGTACCGCGATATCCCGGGGACCAACGCCACCATCCCCCTGGAGCTGGTGCTCTACGACAACGGCGACGGCGGGTACGTCAACCGCGCCTACGAGGATGGGACGCGGTGGTACACCTCGGCCGAGCAGTGGTGCGGCAACACCGCGGAGAATCTGACGCCGTGCGACTACGAGTACGACGACTGGTGCGACGAGAACCGGGACATCATGATCGACTGTGTCTCCCGCGACGGGACGGACTGGGGGGTCTACGTGGTGGACGAGTATGACGGCGATCCCCTGTTCTTCCCCATCGACAACCACCCGGACGCCATCACCTCCTCGGGGGAGTACGGGATCGCTCGGATCCCCACCGAGTACGACATCAACGAATCCTGGCCCGAGGATCCCTCGGGGGAGCGCCACAACTTCCACTTCACCAGCGAGGTGCGGTACTGGTTCCAGTTCGATCCGGCCACCAATCCCTCCCTGGAGTTCACCGGGGATGACGACGTGTGGGTGTTCATCAACAACCGGCTGGCGGTCGATCTGGGCGGTATCCACACGCCGGTGAACGGCAGCGTTACGCTGAGCGACGGCGACTTCGGCATGGTGGCCGGCGAGGTGTACGAGATCGTGGTGTTCCAGGCGGAGCGGAAGAAGGAGTCGTCCACCTACCGGCTGACCCTCAGCGGCTTCAACGCGCAGCCGAGCGACTGCGGACCCATCTGCGGCGACGCCGTCATGTCCCCGGGGGAGCAGTGTGACGACGGCGAGAACCTGGGGAGCTACAACGCCTGTATGCCCGACTGCACCCGCGGCCCCTACTGCGGTGACGCCGTCATCCAGGGCGAGTTCGAGGACTGTGATGACGGACTCAACATCAGCGCCTACGGCACCGACTCCACCGGCTGCTCCCCGGGCTGCGTCCGCCCCCCCTACTGCGGGGACGGCATCATCCAGGACGAGTTCGGCGAGGTGTGTGACGACGGGGTCAACGACGGCTCCTACGGCGGCTGCAGCCCGGATTGTCTGGGATCACCGTGGTGCGGCGACGCGGTGGTCAGCGCCCCCCAGGAGGCGTGCGACGACGGCCTGAACGACGGCTCCTACGGCACCTGCGCGCCCGGTTGCGTTCTGGGGCCGCGGTGCGGGGACGGGGTCCTGCAGGACGCGTTCGGCGAGACCTGCGACGACGGCAACGATATCGCCGGTGACGGCTGCAGCCCCAACTGCCGGGAGGAGGGGGTCTGCGGCGACGCCATTGTGGACCGGGACGATGGAGAGGAGTGCGACGACGGCGTCAACTCCGGCAACTACGGCGAGTGCGCGCCGTCGTGCATCCTTGGCCCCCACTGCGGTGACGCGGTGACCAACGGCCCCGAGGAGTGCGACGACGGCGTCAACGGGGGAGACTACGGCTCCTGCGCCCCGGGCTGCGTCCTCGGTCCCCGCTGCGGCGACGGGCTGCTCCAGCCGGGCTTCGAGGAGTGCGATGACGCCAACGACATCGAAACCGACCTGTGCTCCTCGGCGTGTAAGGAGATCGTGAGCCGGCCGATCTAACCGCTTCGGGTTCAAAATGATTGAACTGTCCCTCCCAGGACGGTCCGAAAACTGACACTTGGCATTCCCGGTGGGGATTTGTTATCGTTGCCGGGATGAGAGAGGTATCCGAAGAAATGGCCATGAACGTTCCCGCTCGGACCGCCACAGCGCGACGGCTCGGTCCCGGGCTGGCGCTGTGGCTGGCGCTCATGATGATCTCCCCCGACGCGCTCGGGCGGCGGATCAAGCAGACCCACGAGGTCAAGCCCGGCGAATCCATCGCCCGCATCGCCGACCACTATGGCGTCTCCCAGCGGGACCTCCTGGAGCTCAACGGGATGCGGAAGGGGCGACCTCTGAAGGTGGGACAGACCCTGAAGATTCCATGGGTGCTCCGCGTACCGGGAAAGAAGTACGAGGTGAAGGAGGGGGACTCTCTGGCCTCCATCGGCGCCAAGTTCGACCAGAGCCCCAGGACCATCGCCCACGCCAACAAGATAGGCGTCGATGATCCCCTCAGGGTCGGTCGCGTGCTGGTCATCCCGGACAAAGACTCCTCCGGCAAGGAGATCAAGCTCTCCGAAGAGGGGCCCAAGCCCATCCTGTTCCTGCGGGTCGTTTCCGGAGAACGGGAGCGTCTGCAGCTCTATTCGAAGTCCGGGAAGGTGATCCACAAGAGCGTCCAGAAGCTGAGCTATCTGGCGCGGGACAAGCGGGGAGAGCAGAAGGTCAAGCGATTGAATTTCCGGTTGGTGAAGATGTTGCAGCGGGTCTCTGAAGAGTTCTCGGACAAGCCCATCGAGATCATCTCGGGGTACCGGCCCCAGTCCACCGGCAACGAGTCGCAGCACGCCTTCGGCAGGGCCATGGACTTCCGCATCTCCGGGGTCTCGAACGCCGCCATCTTCCGCTTCTGCAAAACGCTGCCCCGATCGGGGTGCGGCTATTACCCCAACTCGACCTTCGTTCACATGGACGCGCGAGAGAAGAAGACCTCGTGGATCCAGCGCTGAGAACCAGGTATTATCTCCGTTCCCGGCATCATCTCTTTTTCTTCGGCTTGGACCTCTTTCGGACCACTTCGACGGGCGGTTCTTCGGACGGCGGCGGGGCCTCGCTTCTTCTCATCAGCATCGTACCGGCGAAGAGGGCCGTCCAGCAGGGGAGGAAGAAGGCGATGATGCGCTGGTTGTCCTGATCCATGAAGGGCAGCGCCTTGAGGACGAGGCCGAGGGCGGAGGCGGCGAAGGTGGTGAGAGCCAGGGTGAAGGCGAACCGCTTGAGCCGGGGCCTGTCCCGCAGGATACCCCAGGCGCCCCCGAGGAAGAGGATGGCCCAGGGGGCGCACTGATAGAGGTTCTCGTTGCGATAGGCGGTGTCGTGATCCGTGAAGCCCCACAGGCCGATGAGGATGAAGCCGAGGAGACCGGCGAGGAGCCCGAAGAGCCCGTAGCACAGGCCGAAGAGGATCCGCGCCCAGCGCTTCTCTCGGCGGAAGGCTTCGACGGCCAGCCCCGACATCAGCGCGCCGAAGAC
Organism: Polyangia bacterium; assembly: GCA_050304755.1. GTDB lineage: Bacteria > Myxococcota_A > Polyangia > JAAYKL01 > JAAYKL01 > CAYWLQ01. The sequence continues at coordinate 21,510 of JBNLED010000044.1, forward strand.
GAGCCCGAACAGCAGCAATTCGAACGTCCGGCGGGGCGGCTCCCTCCGCATCCGGGGCCCCCCCTTGCCGGGATGGATCACCCGCGTCTCACGGACCAGCGGTCGCGTCTTTCCGTCAGGTCCCTTGACCTGGGCCTTGCCGAGGCCCTCCTCGAGAATCTCCGGGAGGAACATCTCCTGCCAGTAGGTCTCTGGCTGGTCGATGTAGTCACCGAGCACGAGGTCTATCCCGAGGTAGATGGGCCAGATCTCCGCCGTCGCCCGTAGGGAATGCTCCCGCAGGGTCATCCGGCCGGGGACGTCGAACTGGGCCTTGAGCTGCCCGTCCAATAGCTGATCAATGGCGTCCCGCACCCGGGTGGAACAGTTGTCCCGATAGTAGTTGTAGAGGTAGATCCTGTTTTCGGGCAGGGCGTTCTCGTTCAGCGTCGCCTGGAGGCGCCGCGCCGCGGCCGGGGGCAGGTCGAGCACCTGCTCATGAACGAACCGGTTGGTGCGGATATAGATCGGTATCATTCGCTGATAGGGCTTCACCCCGAGCCAGTACTTGAATCGGCTCTTGAGGAAGTCGACGATGAGCCAGGGGCTGTTGAACCGAAAGGTTCCGAAATTGTAGACCCAGTCGATCTCCTCGACGGGATCCTGAATCCTGAAGGCATTGTGACCGAAGGCCACGAAGGCGCTCTGTCCCGGTCCGAAGGTGAGCACGCTGATGGTCGGCGCCGTGTCGGGCGGGGGCGCGGCCTCGAGCGCGAGGGCGGCAGCGGGAGTGATGATGAGGAGTATCAATGAGATAACGACGCGTGTTTTCAAGCGATTCGAAGACAACATAACCCTATCCGTAAAAAAAAT
>JBNLED010000045.1:0-4406 GCA_050304755.1 Polyangia bacterium
CGCCCAAGTCGCGCAGCCGCTGACCAAAACTTCTCGGGTATTCGGCAACCCGGTTTCGGGCGCTGCTCCCGCCACTTCGTAATCTGTCGCTGTAGCTCTGATACCGCCTCAGGAGGCGCTTTCCTCGGTCGTCTGCTCATCGCTGTCGTTCCTTCCGTTTTCGACAGCCATCGAGACTACACTGCTCTCTTCAAACTTTCATGCATGCTTGCCGAAAGGACACAAAAAAGCGGAGAATTGATGGGATGCTGGGTCAAGTATCCCAAGTCGATCCACCACCTGAAATATTCGCCTTCTATTTAAAAAGTACTACTTGCGCTTCATGAAGCTCAGCGCCCAGTGAGGATACAGGTTCGGCGGCCGGGTGGCCTCGTCGACAGCCGCGAGCTCCTCGTCGGCCCACGTCACGTCCACTGCGGCCAGGTTGTCCTCGAGCTGTTCCATGGTCTTGGCACCGATGATGAGCGTGCTGACGCCGGCCTGCCGGAGTAACCACGACAGAGCGAGCCGCGGAATCGTGCTCCCCTTTTCAATGGCCATCCCGTCGAGGAGCTCGATGAGGTCGTACCCCCGCTCCACATCCAAAGGCGGAAAATCAAAATTCGTGCGTCGCGCGCTTTCGGGGCGCTTCTGTCCGCGGCGGAATTTGCCGGTGATGAAGCCGCCGGCCAAAGGCGACCAGACCATCACGCCGATGCCTTCGTGCCGGCACATGGGCAACAGGTCGAGCTCCAGCTCCCGGCCGACCAGCGAGTAGTAAGCCTGCAGGGAACAGAACTGCGCTCCGTTCAGGCCGGCGGCGATGGCGTTGGCTTTGACAATCTGCCACGCCGCGAGGTTCGAGCAGCCGATGTACCGCACCTTGCCGGCGGCGACCAAATCGTCGAGGGCCCGCATGGTCTCATCGAGGGGCGTGAGGTCATCCCACGAGTGGATCTGGTAAAGATCGATGTGATCGGTTCCCAGGCGTTTGAGGCTCGCGTCGCAAGACGCGATGATGTGCTTGCGCGAGAGCCCGATGTTGTTCATGTCGCCGGTGCTCTCCTGGGCCGCGTCACTCATCGCGCCCCGCACCTTGGTGGCAATAACCAGCTCGTCCCGAGGGACGTCGAGCGCCTTGAACGCCCGTCCGAGAATCTCCTCCGACTGTCCCCGCGAGTACACGTCTGCGGTGTCGAAGAAATTGATGCCCGCCTCCAGGGATCGCTTGACGAGCGCCGTGGACTCGTCCTGTCCGAGCACCCCGATGCCGTAAAAACCCTTGCCGAAGGTCATGGCCCCGAGGCACAGCTCCGAGACCCGCAATCCGGTGTGTCCGAGAAAATTGTATTTCATGGTTCCTCCTCCCCGAGGGTTGACGATTACGTTGGTTACTCAAAAGCGTGATGCGTTTTGTGTTCCGGACGGAGTGTAACCGACGACAGGGGGAACGCCAGGTGGATGTATGGATTAGATTGTGGTTGGTTCCAGTCCCCGCCCCCGAACCGTCAGGTCCCGGCATAGCCCACCGCGATGACCACGCTCGCATCCGACGCGTCGCTGGTGATGAACAGGCGGCCGTCCGTATCCGCGGCGAGGGAGACCGGTCGATAGGGCCAGCCGAGCCCGGTGTCGCCGTCGCCGCTGTACTCGAGAAACGGCAGCACCTCGCCGGTGGGCGCGCCGGCGGCGAAGGGCAGGCGGACCACCTTGTACCCGGTCTCGGGCTGACGGTTCCAGGACCCGTGGAACGTCACGAACCCGTGCCCGGTCATCTCTGGTGGGAAGACGCCCCCCTCGTAGAAGAGGATGTCAAGAGGCGCGGAGTGGGCCTGCAGCACCAGGATCGGCGGCGCCACGTTGCCCGTGTCCCGGCACCAAGCATCCGTGTACTGGGACGCGGGGTTGTACGCCCACTGGGTTCCGGGCCCGAGGCCGACGTCGAGGAGCCCCTCGCTCCAGCAGTAGGGATAGCCGTAGAAGCGCCCGGGGGGATCCAGCATGTTCACCTCCTCGCCGGGGTTGTCGTCGTGGATGTCGCCGCCGAGATCATCCCGCGACAGGTTGTCCGACCCGTTCTCCACGCCCCAGAGCCGCCCCTGGAGGTCGAACCGGAGCGCGTTCTCGTTCCGGGTGCCGTCGGCGAACACTTCCGCGTCCCCGTAAGCAGCCCCGGCGTCCACCTGGGCGGCGGTGAACCGGATGACCCGTGCGCGGGACGAGTCGTTGTCCAGGTTTCCCCCGGAGCCGATGTTCACGTAGAGGTTCCCGGCGTCGTCCAGCACCACCGTGCGGGCACTGTGCCCCCCGCTGGGCATGCCGGTCACCACCTGCTCAGGGCTCCCGAGTGGTGCGCGCCCGCCGTCGTAGGCCCAGCGATAGACCGTGGTAGCGCTGGAAGCAAAGAGAAATCCGCCGTGAACGGCGATGCCGTGGTTGATGCCGTCGGCGCCGGCCAGCACGACCCTCTCCCAGGTTCCGGAGACGCCGTCTCCGTCGTCGTCGTACAGCAGCACCACCGCCTCGTCGGCGCGGGAGATCACCAGCACATCTCCTGCCCCGTTGGTGGCGATGCCCCGCGGCTGCCCGAGATTGGACGCGAAGATCCAGGCGCAGAATCCCGGTGGCAGTGACGTGTTATCGAGGAGCGAGGCCCCGTCGCCGCCGCAGGGAGAGGGATCTTCGCCGCCGCTGGTCGTGTCCGCATCAGTGTCGCCCGTCGCCGTCACCGTGTCGGCTACCGTGGGTGTGTCGCTTTCGGAATCGCTCAACCCACCGGGGTCGGACGAAGGCGGGCCATCGTCACTTGTAGTATCTACATCCGCATCCGCGTCCGAGGCGCTTTCTGTGTCGCCTACCGCCGTCTCTGTATCAACTATGGCGGGTGTGTCGCTCTCGGAATCGTTCGTCTCGCCGGAGTCGGACGAAGGCGGGCCGTCGTCACTCATCGTATCCGCGTCGGCATCCGTATCCGCGTCGGCATCCGTATCTGTATCCGCATCGGCATCCGTATCCGCATCGGCATCCGAATCCACGTCGGTGTCTGCGTCGACATCCGTATCGGCGTCGGCATCCGCATCGGCATCTACATCCGCGTCGGCGTCGACACCCGTATCCGCATCAGAGTCGACATCGGTATCCGTATCGGTGTCTGTATCCGCATCCGCATCTGTATCCGTGTCAACATCCGTATCCGCGTCGGCATCCGCGTCAGTGTCCGCGTCCGCGTCAACATCCGCGGCCCCGGTGCCCTGCCCGGAATCAACGTCCGATGCGCTCTCTTGCGAGCACCCAGACGCCACCGCGCTGAGCAGCACCAATCGTGTTATCAGAGTTCCAAACGTCATATCAACCTCCCCTCGTTGGCTCGGTCTCCGGCCGCAAACCCGCGGACCTGTGGCTGACTAGATTGTTACGCATAAAAGGCGGCGACGCCCGTTTTCGAGTACGCTCACCTGAAAGGTGGGCAGGTACGGAGACCTGCCCCGGACAGCGATCCGCTTGAAAACCGAATAGCGGACGTTATGCTCATCGACAGGAATCGCAGCCCGCAAAAGGAGGCCGAGGTGAGCACGGAGTCCGGTCAGACAATGGTGGTCAGTCGCATCCTGCGCGCACAGGCAGCGCGAATATACAAGGCCTTCATCGACTCCGCGGCCATGGTGAAATGGATGCAGCCCCATGGGTTCACGGGACGTGGGATCTAGAACAGCGCGACTGTCGGAGGACAGTACAAGATGGAGTTCATCAATTTTCATACTGGTACGGCCCATGCATTCGGAGGATCCTACGTCGAGCTGGTACCCGGCAAGCGAATTCGAAACACGGACCGGTTTGACAACCCGGCTTTGACCATCGTCATGGAGACGACCGTCGAGTTGGAGGAGACGTTGGCCGGTACCAGGGTGACAGTGACCCAGGCCAACATGCCTGAGATTCCACTGGAGTTTGCGACCATGGGTTGGCGGGAGTCGTTCACGCTGCTCGAACAGCTCGTCACACCGGAAATTCCGGATAGTCCGGGAGAAGATTAGGAGGCGGCCGTGTCCAATCCAGAGGTTGCGACGGGTGTGGTACACGATGTTCCCACTGATTTACGGAAGCTCCTTACAGACGACAACGCGGTCTTGACCCTGTGGAATGACATCACTCCACTAGCGCGCAACGAGTGGCTATGTTGGATTGGAGACGCGAAGAAACCCGAGACGCGGCAAAAACGAATTTTGAGAGTGGGCGAGAATCTCCGGAACGGAAAGCGGCGTCCCTGTTGCTGGCCTGGATGCTCTCACAGGGAGAAGAACGGTAACGCTTCTTGAACCACCTTTTGATTTCCGCCGCCGCCAGGGCGCGGCGCCGACGGCGGCGAGGAAGCGCTGATCGATATCGTCAAACGCGTTCGGCTGTGCAGCGTCGGCGGTCAACGCACC
>JBNLED010000046.1:0-38118 GCA_050304755.1 Polyangia bacterium
GTTCCGCCTCGCCATCGGCGGTGAGAGTGTCGGCACCTTCAAAACTCCCCTCGGCGGGCGGCACAACCTCCGGAACACCCTGGCCGCGCTCATCATGTGTCACGAGGGCTGCGCCGTCCCGCTGGAGGAGCTCTCCCAGGCGCTGCCCGGGTTCAGGAGCGTGGCCCGCCGGCAGGAGGTCATCGGCCGCCCCGGAGGGGTTACGGTCTACGACGACTTCGCCCACCACCCCACCGCGGTGCGGGAGACCCTGGAGGCGTTGCGGGCCGTTCACCCGGACGGCCGCCTCCTCGCCGCCTTCGAGCCCCGCTCCGCCACCGCCTGTAGGAAGCTCCACCAGGCGGCCTATGTAGAAGCCTTCGATGCGGCGACCCGGGCCCTCATCGCCCCCCCCGGCCGGGATCTCCCCGAGGCCGAACGGCTGGATACGGACCGGCTGGCCCGGGACCTGAAAGCGCGGGGCGTGGACGCCGCCGCCCCCGCCGGAATCGACGACGTCCTCGAGGAGATTGTGGCCTGGGCACGGCCCGGGGACGCCGTGGCCCTGCTCTCCAACGGCGGCTTCGGCGGCCTGGGGCGGCGGCTCATCGAGGCGCTGGACAACCCTTCAGGGCGATGAGGCGCCGGGGATCTCATTCACCACAGTAACCGGCAGGCGATGCGGCTGGAAACCCGCCTGTGATAGGCGCGACCCGCCAGCTATTGCGGAACACTCCTTGGACGGTATATAGAGCCTGGAGGAGGTGCCCTGTGGCAAGAGATTGGATACGCGACAGAAGAGGCGACAACGTGACCCAGATGCACTATGCGAAAGTGGGCGAGATCACCGCCGAGATGGCGCGGGTCGCCGAGCGGGAGCGCCTGGATCCGGAGCTGGTGATGCAGGAGGTGGCCCGCGGCCGGCTGGTGATTCCGTCCAACATCCGCCACTCCAACCTCGACCCCCAGGGGATCGGGGACGCGGTCTCCTGTAAGATCAACACCAACATCGGCGGCTCCCCGGTGCGATCCGGCGCCGAGGAGGAGCTGAAGAAGCTGAAGCTGGCCCTGGCCCTGGGCTCGGACGCGGTGATGGATCTCTCGGTGGGGCCCTACATCCGCGAGATCCGCAGGACCCTGCTGGACGCCTGCCCGGCCCCCCTCGGCACGGTGCCGATTTACGAGGCCATCGAGGAGCTCGACGACTGCGTCGACATGACCGCGGACGGGCTGCTGGAGGTCATCGAGCGCCAGGCGGCCCAGGGGGTGGACTTCATGACGGTCCACTGCGGCCTGCTCAGGGATCACGTGCCGCTGGCGGTCCGGCGGCTCGCCGGGATCGTGAGCCGGGGGGGCTCCCTCACCGCCAAGTGGATGGTCCATCACAAAAAGGAGAACCCCCTCTACGAGAGCTTCGACCGCCTTCTCGAGATCTGCCGCAGGTACGACGTGACCCTCAGCCTCGGGGACGGGCTCCGGCCCGGGTGCCTGGCGGACGCCAGCGACGAGGCCCAGTTCGCCGAGCTCGAGACTTTGGGGAAGCTGGTAGAAAGGTGCCACGACGCCGAGGTCCAGGTGATGGTGGAGGGGCCGGGCCACGTGCCCTTCGATCAGATCGCGATGAATATGCAGAAGGAGCGGGAGCTCTGCCACGAGGCCCCCTTCTACATCCTCGGGCCGGTGGTCACGGACATCGCCCCGGGGTACGACCACATCACCTCCGCCATCGGCGCCACCATGGGGGCGTTCAGCGGCGCGTCCATGCTCTGCTACGTCACCCCGCGGGAGCACCTGGGGCTGCCCAACCTGGAGGACGTGCGGCAGGGGGTGGTGGCGTACAAGATCGCGGCCCACGCCGCGGATATCGCCCGCAAGCGGCCGGGGGCGCGGGATCGGGACGACGCCCTCTCCAGGGCGCGGGCGGCGTTCGACTGGGACACGGTCTTCGGCCTCTCCCTCGACCCCCAACGGGCCAAGATGATGCACGACGAGTCCCACGTGAACCCGGAGGACATCCAGGCCGACTACTGCTCCATGTGCGGCCCCAAGCACTGCGCCATGAAGGTGTCCCGCCAGGTCAAGGAATCCACCTGACCCGGACCATGCTTGTCATCGCGAACACCCTGGAGGAGATCCGAGCGCGCTATCCGCGGGTGGTGGGGTTCTTCGGCGCGCCCCCGCGGGCGGTTCTCCTCGAAACCGCCTCGCGCTACAACGCCCCGCTGGTGGATCTCGATATCGCGTTCGGCGCGAAGCGGTCCCGCATCCTGCCCAAGGCCTACTGCAGCATCCTCAGGAGCTGCGTGGACAACGCCTTGGCCCTCGGGCAGACCCTCGTCGCCGTTGTGGCGGCCACCGGTCGGGAGAAGTGCGACGGGGGGCGTTTCGCCGCGGAGCTGATCCGGTCCCGCCTCACCGCCGAGGTGATCGTGACCGAGAATCACGCCCTGCCGACGCCCCTGCCCCCGCTGCTCTCAGAGGCCGCGGGCGCCGTCAAGCAGCGGGCGGTGCGCATCATGCAATCCGTGGTCACCCCGTTGAGCGATGAGGAGCGGGCGACGGCGGCGGCGGCGGCCGGTGAGGCGACCCACGGCTTCTGGGGCACCCCCCCCGAGCCCATCCGGCTCCTCGATCTCTTCCCCGAGACCACGCACCTCTTCGGCTGGACCCGCTGCGTGGAGCAGGGGCGACCCTCCGATCTCGCGCTGGAGATGACCGTGCCGGAGGGGCTCCCCATCGTCTTCTTCAGCCAGGGGTTCTGCCAGAAGGCGGCGCTCGCGAAACACCTGGCGGAGCGCCACAACGGCCTCCACGTGGACGTGCACGACACCCTGAACGCGGCCATCGTGGCCAAGGTGGAGGCGTTCATCCGGCTGACCGGGGGTGGGCTGTGATCCTCGGGGACGCGGGCAGCTCCTGGTGCAAGGTCTTTATCCTCGGCGAGGACGCGGTGCGCATTCACCCGGTCCGACAGATGATTAAAGAGGACTTCCACTTCGACTGGGGCACGGGGCACACCGCCCGGAAGCGCTCCACGAATTTCGAGAACGACCTCATCTCCCTCACCAAGGGGGCCCTGGCCCTGGTGGAGGCGGCCGACTTCACCGTGCTCGACCTCGGATCGCGGGACGCCAAGCTCGTGGGCTTCACGGATCGCCGGCCCACCAAGCTCGACTGGTCCGTGGGGTGCGCCGCGGCCACAGGCGCCACCCTGGAGATGCTCGGCCGGTTCTACGAGGTGGACTTCGCCGATCTCCCCGACACCGACGAGTGGACCGCGGTGACCTGCGGCACCTACGCGGTGGAGCGGGTTATGGACGCGGTGTCGAGCGGCGACGCCCCGGAGATCGCCATCGCCCGGTTCATCCACGGCCTGGCCCGGAACGCCTTCACCTTCTCGGGGGAGCCCGAGACCCTCCACCTCTCCGGCGGCTTCACAAAGAACCCCGCCTTCCGTTCGGCCCTCTCCCGCTACACCCGCGTCATTCCCATGGGCCGCACCGTCCCCCTGGCCGGCCTCTTCGCCTTCGCCCGGGAGGCGGACCCCTCCCTGGGCCCCCTGCCCGGAGCGCTGAGGCCTGAACCGGTCTAGGGGACGGACATCATCCCCCTAATCCGAGGTGGGTGATCGGGGTGACGACCGCCGCGGTGCCCACCGCCATCATCTCGGAGACGACATTCCGTTTGAGGTCGGCGGCCAGCTCGTTGACTTCGATGGGGCGCTCCTCCACAGCGACCCCCCGATCCCGGGCCAGCTCGATGACCGATCGCCGGGTGATGCCGTCCAGGATGGTCTCGGAGAGCGGCGGCGTGACGAGGCGACCGTCTCTGACCAGGAAGAGGTTCATCGCGCTCAGCTCTTCGAGGTACCGGTGGGACCCGGCGTCCAGCCACAGGACCTCGTCATACCCTCCGTCGCGGGCGCGCTGTTTGAAGGGGCCCGAGCAGACCGGAGTATCCCATTCCCTCGGTTGACATTGTATTTCTGTCGAGCAATACTCCGCCGAGAATGAGGTGAGTGACCGGCACCAGAAAGGCTCGTCAAATGAAACTTTTTTCAGGAAAAATCGGTATTATCTCAGCGGAGATTGCCCGCTCGCTGGTAGATGACAAAGATATCGAGACCGATTCCCCCGACGAGGTCGAGCTGGATATTCAGGCCGTTCTCAAGGAGTACCTGAGGACGGACCGAGAGCTGACTGAAAAGGCGAAGGATTTTTGTGAAAAGCGGGGCTGGCCGCTCTCATCGTATCACAAGGTCAAGCGGAAGCTGGCCGACCGTCAGCGGTTCATCATCGGAGATGAGGCGGTGGACTACATCATGGATCAGATCATCGGCGCGTTCATGCACAGCCAGTTCGTCGAGGAGATTTACGCCGAGGACCACGAGCTGAAACGCAAGATGCGGATAGTGCTCCGGCGTCACACGGAAATTGAGGATGAGATCGACCAGGAGGCCCGCGCCAAGATCAAGAACCTCGAGGAGGGCACACGGGATTGGGAGATCGAGTACGCCCGCGCCATGGATCGGGTGAAGCGCCGCCGCGGTCTGATTGAATCATAACCGTCTTTGTCAGCTCCCCGGCGTCCCGATGTAGTCGGCCTTGAAATCCTCCAAATTGTTGTTCGTATCGATCCCCGCGATTCGGAAGAAGAAGGGCGCGTCCTCCGCGAGCAGGACAGGGTTTCCCTCACCGAGATTCACTACGCCCTCGCCGACTTGAATCGCGTCCACGATATCCTCGCCCCGGAGGACTTGAAGGGCGAAGGCGCCCTGATCCGGGAGCATCGCCGCCGGGTGATCCTCCCCTGAAATGACGGCGATCCCGTCATCCCCTACCGGGATGTCGCTGAGATCGAGGGACTCCACCAGCATCCCGTTCGTCGCATCGAAGAGCTCGAGGCGCATCCCCGCCAGCGTGGTGCCGGGCTCGGTCTCGATCTCGACGAACGGGTTCTCGGGGGAGCGGCTCAGCTCCCGGATGACGGTGGGGGACCGGAGGTGAACCATATAGCTGCCCGCGCTGCCGAGCTCGGGTGTCAGAACGAGCGTCACGTCCTCGAGCCCCGCGTCGAGGTAGAGACGGGGATCCGGATCCTTCGGGGTCGGCCATCCGCCGGCGCTTCCGATGAGCTCATCGGTCGGGCCCCGCGCCTCCAGCATCAGGTCCGGGGTGTCCCAGGGCCGGTCCGCCAGATCCCTGGCGAGGACCATCGCCGCGAGGCGGCATGTGCTCTCCCCGATGAACACCTGGTCGATGTCCAGTCCGTCCGCGATGCTCCCGACCCCCAGAAACGGCGTCTCGCACGGAGAGAGGACGACCCAGCCGTCTCCCTCGGCGTCCTCATCACTTTCGCGTATCGCGGTGCGGCCGCGGGAACGGATATCGACGATCACCTTGAGGGCCTCCTCCGCGGTCACCTCGGCGATATTGGCCGTCTCCTGATAATGGGCCGGATCCTCGACCCGACGGGTGATCCAGATCCGCCCGTTTTTCCCGCTGTCGGCGACGTCGAGCTGGTTCTCCGCGATGAGCAGCACCTTGGGCTCCGCGTGGTCCGGCCGCCCCATCGCGCCCGTCAACAGCGCGGGGACCTGTGTGGGATCGACGCTCAGCACGACCTTTCCGGGGGTGGCCAGTCCCTCCCACTCCCCGGAAAGAGTGTTGGTGGGGACGGTGCTGATATCGAGCAACCCGACGGCGGCGCCCTGGGCGCCGGTGATGAAAATCGGAACAGGAGAGTTCCCGGGTTCGATGTCGAAGGGGACGTCTAGGATGAACGTGACCTGCTCTCCGACGATCTGGGGGCTCGAGGTGTAGATGCCATCGACTCCCGACTGGACGTGCAGCACTCCTGCCTCCAGAGTGAGCTGCGGCGGCAAGGTGGCGGTGATCGTCATCCGGCGGGTACCGGGGTATACGGCGGGCGGCGAGAGCACCGCGGTCAGCGATCCCATCCTCGGCAGGTTCTGCCCTGAATCCTCCACATAGATGCCGACCAGGTACGTTTCGGTCTTGTTGTGGACGATGAGACCGGTCCAACCGGTGGGATAGGCGAACCCGCTCTCGGGGTCCATCCCGTGGGCTTTCAGGTCGAACACGAAGTTGTCCCCCCCGAGCGGTCTGACGACCTCCAGCCCGATGCCGTCCATGACCTCGATGGTCGGCCGCTCGAACTGCACCCCCGGGGCTGAAATCTGAACAGTGGTCGCGGTGGGACTGTCCGGGGTGCCGCGGATGACCATCGAGGGGGTCGCCGTCAGCACCGGCATGGGCAGGGATTTCAGGACCCGGAAGGTGGCGGCGGCCTTCCCGTCCTCCCCGTTGACGTAGAGCACCGACATGTCCGTGCGCGCCGCCGGGCTCACCTCGATGGTGAGATCCACCTCGTCGCCTCTCGGATCGACTCCCAGCACCTGCAGGGACGGATCGTCGAAGCGGTAGTCTTCAATCGACGCTGGCAGGGTGAAGCCGGAGGCCTCGAGGTTCACCCGCACGGCGTCCCTCTTCTTCAGCGTGGCGCCGGGAAAGACGGAGAGCGAGGGGGGGCCGGAGGGCAGCACATAGAGCAGCGCCTCATACACCTTTTCATCGGATACGATGTGGATGTAGGTCGGTCCGGTGGGCGCATCGGGCGCCACCTTTAATTCCACGATCAGCCCCCCCTGCCAGTCCACGGAGAAGTTCGTGATGTTCAAGCCTGAGCGGGGGAGAACCTTCACCATGGTCGTTTCAATATCGAAGGTATTGTCGCCGCTGAGGCTGAAGCGGATCAGCTCCCGGGAGGTCCCCTGGACGAGGGACTCCTGGTCCGCCTCGATGGTGATGGGTTCCGCCGCGCCGATGGTGAGCACCGCCGGCACCCAGATCCCCTGCTCGGTCTCCACCTCGAGGGTGGCCGTGTTCCCCTCGAAATCGGACCCGACGACGATCTGGACATCCATCTTCCGGTAGGGCTCGGGGCTCACGGTGTAGTTGATGACCTCGCAGTTGTCCTCGACACAGCGCACCTTCGAATCCCCCGTGTCGTCGAGGACGTTTTCGAAGCTGAAATTGATGGCCTCCGCGAACACCAGCGTAGGCTTTCCGTTTCGCGGAATCGGGGACTGGTTCTGAATTCTGAGATAGGGGGTTCCCGGCGGGAGCAGGATGGTGAGGTTGGTCCAGGCGACGGTGTCGCCGGTGGTCACCTGGAGGGCGGTGCCGCCGAGGGTGGCGAGCTTGTTCACCATGATCTTGGCCTTGATCTGCTGCTCGATGACCGTCGAGGGCTCGCCGTTTTCGACGATGTCCAGCGTCTCCTCTTCGATCCAGTAGTCGGTCACGGTGATGCCCGGCTCCTCCGGAAAGGTGATCTGGGTGGCGGTCTCGACCGCTCCGGCGTCCGCGCCCGGCACGATGAATTCGATATCCTTGCCCCGGATGGTCAGCTCATAGGTGCTGAGCTTGGACTCGTAGGAGGGGGTCCGCTCCACCGCCTCCGGGCTCACGAAGATCTCGGACTTCACCCGATCGGAGATGGTCAGGCTGCCTTCGGCCACCAGGCTCCCGGTGATGGCGGTGACGGACATGGCCCCGGTGGCGGCGTAGGGGCTGATGTTCACCGTAAGCGCCATCTCGTACGGGCTGATGAGGGTCATCCCCGTGACGGTGACGTCGTCCCCCTTGCCGAACAGCACATAGCTCTCCTCTGTAAAGAAGGGGAGGGTCGTGGAGAGCTTCATCTCCCAGTTGTACCTGCCCGCCTGGGGATAGGGGTTGTCGATGATGAGCTCGATGTTTGCCGGGATCGCTTTGACGTGGAAGGTGCCGTGCAGCGTTGTCTTGGGGTTGCATCGGTAAATCACGTCATAGGATTTCGGTGTGGTCTCGGCGTCGATGGTGATGTAGGCGCGGACGCTGCTCTCGTCGTGGAGGAGCGCGTGGATGCCGTGCACCGTTATCGGCGCCTCCCTCTCGTCGTCCGCGAACCGGAGCTCGGCGTTCGAACACTCGTTCAGCGGGAGGTTCTCGGAGGAGAGGGTCAGCGGGAGGATGTCGTTCTGGTATCCCATGGCGGGGCTGACGATGAGCCGTCCCGGATCCTCACGTGTCTCGTCCGACAGACACCCGGAGAGCAGACAAAACGCCGGGAGGAGAATCGCCGCTCTTGCGTCAAAAAGCCATGATGTTATTCTCGACATGGTGCTATTTTAACCCACTTCCGATACCGTTGAAAACCCAATCGACGGATTCGGAGGATAGGCCAAAAGGGAGGCGATATGTTTATCCCCAAAGTGGAAGAAAAACATTTCTTTTGTTTCAAGTGCAATCACGAGCTCGATTTCGATCGGGTCAAGATGCAGCGTACCGATGTCTGTCCCCACTGCTCACAGGACCTGCACGTGTGCAAGAACTGCGAGTATTGGGACGAGGGCAGCCACAACCAGTGTCGGGAGCACGTCACCGAGTACATCACCGATCGGGAGCGGACCAATCACTGTACCAACTTCACCTTCAAGAACGGCGCCCATGAGACGAATGACGTGTTGTCCGCCAAGGCGAAGCTGGAAAACCTTTTCAAGTAGAATATCCCGCTGAACAAGCGACGAGATTCGAGGGGCTCGATAACCGCGAACGATCTATCGGAAGGTTGGACGAATGATGCGCAGCATGACCGGTTTTGGAAGTGGCAAGGCGAAGCTCGGCGGCGGATATGTGGTGCTGGAGCTTCGGACCGTCAACCACCGGTTCCTGGAGATACGCACCCGGGCACCGAGGGAGCTGCTCGCCGGTGAGGCGATGGTCGAGCGGTGGCTCCGGAAGCGGTTGAGTCGGGGGTACTGTCTGGTCAACCTCTGGTACGAAGGGGGACTCGGGGGCTCCACCGCCATCGACCGCGGCGCCCTCAAGACCCACCTGGAGAGCCTCGTCGAGGTCGGGGCCGACAAGGCGCTCTGCCTGACCGACCTCGTTCCGGTGCTCGCCGGGGCGCCGGATATCTTCACCACCCCACGAATCGAAGACGACAGAGTCCTGGAAGACGCGCTCCGGACCGCCTATGACGCGGCGGTGGAGGCGTTGGTCGTTATGCGGGAGTCGGAGGGGGAGGCCATGACCGCTGAGCTCCGGGAGCTGTCCAAAACGCTCGCGGATCGGGTGAGGGCGCTGAAGGCGCGCTCCGACACCTGGCCGAAGATCGCCCTCGCGCGCCTGAAGGAACGCCTCGTCTCGCTGTTGGAGGAGAACGAGCTCGGACTGGATCGCGGCCGCCTGGAGGCCGAGGCCGCCATCCTCGCGGACAAGGCGGATGTCACCGAGGAGATTACGCGGCTCGAGAGCCATCTCATCCAGCTCGATGAAACCCTCGGATCCGACCAATCCGTGGGGCGGAAGATCGAGTTCCTCGTCCAGGAGATGGGCCGTGAGGCCAACACCGTCGCGTCGAAGACCTCCCTCCCCGAGGTCTCTTCCATCGTCATCGACATCAAATCAGATCTCGAGAAGATGCGAGAGCTGGCACAGAATATTGAGTAATCGGTCATGAATGAAATAGACACCCCGCTGCTCCTCATCGTCTCCTCTCCCTCCGGCGCCGGGAAGACCACCCTCTGCCGGCGGCTGCTGGCGGAGTTCGGCGACCTCAGGTTCTCCACCTCCCACACCACCCGCAGGCCGAGACCGAACGAGGTGGACGGCACGGACTACCACTTCGTGGATACCGCGACCTTCGAGGAGATGGTCGCGAGGGACCGCTTCATCGAATGGGCCCATGTACACGGCAACCGCTACGGGACGGCCCGTTCCGAGGTGCAAAGCGCCGGGGAGGCGGGGGTCGATTTAATCTTCGATGTCGATTATCAGGGGGCGCGGCAGATCAAGGGACACTACCCGAACGCCTCGGCGGTGTTCGTGCTGCCCCCCAGCATCGAGGAGCTCCACCGGCGGCTGCGAGAGCGGGGAACCGAGAACGCCGAATCCCTGGAGTGCCGGTTCAAGGCGGCGCTTCTGGAGATCGGGAACCACGGCCTGTTCGACTACCTCATCGTCAACGACGACCTCGATACGGCCTACGACCATCTTCGCGCCATCCTGCTCTCGGAGCGAAGCCGCCAGTTCCGGATGGCCGCCCTCGCCGAGGAGATGCTGGGGTGAATTCAGGAATTATTCGGGTTAAGTACAGCTCCCCATGAATTCGGTCCCGTTTTGTTCGTCCCGGACCGTTTCCATCTTGCTACTCAGCACCTCCGCCATGAGGGTTCTCGTCTTTTTTAACAGGTCGGCGGGGCTTGAACCGGCGCACGAAATGGGGGGGTGGATCTGCAGCTCGGCCCTCCCGGGGAAGAGGAGCAGGCTCTTGGTCCGGACGATATCCCGGGTGCCGGTGATGATGACCGGGAGCAGGGGCAGCTCGAGCTCACACGCCATCTTGAACGCCCCCATCTTGAACTTGCCGAGCTCGCCGGTCTCGCTGCGGGTCCCCTCGGGGAAGAAGATCACCGAGGTCCCGTTGGTGATGATCTGCTTGGCCGCGTTCAGGGACTCCATGGCGCGCTTGGTGTTGGAGCGGTCGATGAAGATGTGGCCGATCTTCTCACACGCGATGCCGAGCATCGGCACCTTCCTGAGCTCCTGCTTCATTACCCACCTGAAATCGACCCCCAGCCACCCGTAGAGCGCCACAATATCGTAGATGCTCTGGTGATTGGCGACGATGACGTAGGATTGGGTCTTGTCGATGTGCTCTTTTCCCTTGGTCGTCACGAAGACCGGGGTCATGTAGCAGATGAGCCGAGACCAGATCCCGCCGGCGATTCGGCTCGCCAGCCGCTTGCTGCCGAAAGCGCTCAGGAGTAGCGCCAGTAGCGCGAAGAAGAGGGTAGACAGGCCCACGAAGGGGACAAAGACCAGCCAGGCCCAGAGTTGGTAGGGCCCCAGTAAGATTTTTTTCATCCAGCACCTGTTCGGCCCGGCCGGATTAGCACTTCGGTGATCCCGGGACGGGCGGTCAGGAGCAGCCTACCCGGTTTTCTCCCGGGGAGCAACCATCCGATCTCCTCAAATCCCCTTGATTCACCTTTGAATTTTCTATAGCGTCGGCCACCTGTGAGAGGTGAATCAAGAGAGGTGAAGAGATGACCGATATCGTGACGATAACTCCCCATGAAGAGAACCGGGCCATCGGCGTGATGCGCATGCAAGACGAAGAATCGAAGAACACCTTCAGAGACGAGTTCGTTCACGCGCTGATGGACAAGCTAAGAGACCTGCAAACCGACAAGTCCTTCCGCGTGATCCTCCTCGAGGGGCTCCCCGATGTGTTCTGCGCCGGCGCCTCCAAGGACGCCCTCATGTCCATCCGCTCCGGCGACGTGGAGGTCAAGGATCTGGTACTCTCGGAGCTCTTCCTCAACGTGCCGGTGCCGGTCATCGCGGTGATGGAGGGGGCGGCGCTGGGGGGCGGCTTCGTGGTCGGGCTCTGCGCGGATATCGTGCTGATGAACGAGCGGCGGATGTACGGCGCCAACTTCACCAACATGGGGTTCACCCCTGGCATGGGGTGCACGCGGCTCATCCAGGGGCTCGTGGGGGACTACATCGCCAACGAGATGATGTTCCGGGGAAGGCTGTTCAAGGGGCGGGAGTTCCGCGGCCGGAGCCTGGTCAACTACATCCTCCCCAAAGATCAAATCAACGAGAAGGCGCTCGACATCGCCCTCGACATCGTCGAGAAGCCGCGAAAGACCCTGGAGATTCTCAAGTACTCGATCTCCCTCAAGAAGCGGCAGGACCTCCTCGAGGCCCGTGTCCATGAGGACTTCATGCACAAAATATCGTTCCATCAGCCTGAAGTGATGGATATCATTAATAAGATGTACAACAGCCGGTCATAGCCGACCCGTTGTGCAAGAATATCGTAGGGGGACTCGCGTCAGCCGAACGTGGAGTTGTTCCAACCCCAGTTGACGCCGGAGACGTCGTTGAAGCTCACATAGATCCGGTCCGCCGGGAGGTCGAGCTTCTCCTTGAGCAGGGCGGAGACCCGCTTCGTGAGATCCCGGTTGACGCTCTGGTTGAGCGCGCCGATGCTGCGGACATCGATAAAGGCGGCCGGGGCGGGGGTCCCGGACATGCTCATCACGGCCTGGGACACGGACGCCATGACGTAGGTCTCGGGCTTGCCGATGGCGTCAGCGGCGATCTTCGAGAGCGCGGCGGCGAGCGCGGGCTTCACCTCATCGGTCATCGGCGCGGATGTTTCCATTTTTATCAGTGGCATGACATTCCTCCTTTGAATTCTATTGGGCGGGCAGCGGCGCGGGCGCGGGTTGGGTCGGCGCGGCCGGTGCGGCCCCCGGGGGGGTCGCCGGCGCCGGTTGGGCCGGTTGTCCGGCCGGCGGCGCCGCCTGTCCCGGCGCCGCGCCCGCCTCAGCCGCCTGATCCATGGCCTTTTTCATCTGATCCTGAAACGCGGGATCATCGAGGGTGTTCAGCATTTTCTGGTAATCCTGGGAGACCTGGGCGCCGGTCGCGTCCTGTTTCGATGCCATCTCCTCGGCCATGTCCGCGCCCATGGCGCTGAAGACGGTCATGAGCAGCCCGATGATGGTGGCGATGGCCCCGAGCACCAGGCCGGAGATGGCGACCCCCTTGGCCTTTCCCTTCATGAGCCCGCCGATGCTGAGCACCACCGAGAGCAGCGGAAGGGCCACCCCCACGCCGAGCCCCATGCCCCAGATGGGGCCGGCGCTGATGTGCACCTCCTCGCCGGTGAGCATCGCCGCGCCGCTGGAGCCCGCCGCCCACGCGATTCCGATGGTCGGACCGGCCCAGCAGAACACCGTCAACCCCAGAATACCGAATACTAACCCTGCAACTGCCATTATCGTTCTCCTTTGCTTTTCGAAACGGCATTCCAGACTCCGGGAATGTCCATCGTACCGTCCGCTATATCGCCCGAAATTGCCGTTTTTTCTATCCTAGAGTATCACGAGTCTCGACATTTTCAACGCAACTGATAACTAATTGCGTTGACTGTGGTTCAATAGAGAAATTCGGAGACTGTGAAAGATGTCTTTTTTCAAAAAGCTTTTCGGTGGAACCTTCGACAGCAACTACACGGAAGGCAAGGCGCTCTTCGATGACGGCGAGTACGGCGAGGCCAAGCTGGTCCTGGAGCGGGCCTTGGCCAAGGCCAAGGGGGTCGCCGGGGAGCGCGTTGCCGAGGTCCAGGCGTTGGTGTCGGGCTGCAAGCTCAAACTCGCCCGCGCCAAGGTCGGTGAGGCGGATCAGATGGCGGCGTCGGGGGACCTCGAGTCCGCGGTCTACCTCCTGAAGGACGCGCGGGAGATCTGCAGTGACCCCGAGATCCTCGACGCCATTCAGGATCGGTTCAAGAAGTACGAGGCCGAGGATACCCGGCGGCTCGTGGAGGAGGTGGACGAGATCTCCGAGGACGAGCTCATGACCATCATCGCCGGGACCTGGGCCGACGCCCAGGCCGAGGAATACGCGGCCCTCCCCGAGGCGTTCCGGGAGGCCCTCATCGCGGATCACGACGGAGACTCCGAGAAGGCGGCGAATATCCTCAAGGAGATGCTGACCTCCGAGGAGCTGCTGGTGGCGCCGCGCTACCTCCACTTCGAGCTCGGCCGGGTGCTGCTCAAGAGCGGCGCCCATGATGACGCTGTGGAGAGCCTCCGGACCTTCATGGAAACGGTCGGTGAGGACGCGGCGGCCGTGGAGGTCCGGGTCGCCGCGTGCGATCTCATGGCCGCGGCCTTCTCGGCCCTCGACCGGTTCGACGAGGCCGCGGGTGAGCTGAAACGGGCCACGGAGATCACCCCGGAGGATCACCGGGTGTTCCTGAAGCTCGGGGTTTTTCTCCGATCCCGGGAACAGTTCGACACCTCGGTGCGCGCCCTGGAGAAGGCGCGGGAGCTCATGGGGCAGATGCAGCCGGACTTCACCGTCATCCGCGAGCTCGGGTTCACCTACCTCGCCATGGAGCGGAAGACGGACGCCATGGACTGCCTCAAGGCGGTGATCGAGCACCTGGCGTCCCGGGGGGAGCACAACCAGTTCGACCCGGAGACCGCGGTCGCCCTGGCCACGCTCCACGAGGAGCGGGGCGATCTCATGGCCGCGGCGGATCTCTACCGCCACCTGGCGGTTGGGTACGACACCCGCAACCACTTCGTCTACAACCTGCAGGCCGCGCGGCTCCTCAAGGCGACAGCCAAGGACCAGAGGCTGGTGGAGAAGTACCTCTTCCGGGCGCGGGAGCTGGCCAAGACCGACAACCAGATCGCCATGCTGGACGAGCTCGAGGCCGGGTAGTCTCTTCATTGCGACCGTGTTTTTTGGGGGGCTCTTCGGCCGGCTAGACCGCTTCAGGCTACCAGTTCGGCGCCGGGGGCAGCGGAAGCGCCGGTCGATCCGGCAGATCGGGGATGA
This sequence comes from Polyangia bacterium, assembly GCA_050304755.1. GTDB lineage: Bacteria > Myxococcota_A > Polyangia > JAAYKL01 > JAAYKL01 > CAYWLQ01. The sequence goes on from JBNLED010000046.1 coordinate 14,418, forward strand.
TCTCGGTGGCGGCGCCGAGCATGGCCCGGACGGTCATGGCCGGGGTGAGGGTGATGACACCGAACAGCAGCGTGAACACCAGGGTGGCGCGGGCGATGAAATGACCGGCCCAGCGCCTCCGGATGGAGAGGGACGCGAGGGCGCCGGATCGGAGCGTCCGGACGGTGATGGCCGCGACGAGGGAGAACCAGACGATCTCTCCGATCTCGGGGCCGAGGCCGAGGAGGGGGGGGATCGCCAGGACCGAGCCGGCGGTCCAGACCGGCCAGACGAGCCCCATGGCCACCCCGCCGGCCCGGCCGGGGGAGGCGTCCCCGCGGCTCCATCGGGTGAGGGAGAGGAGGATGAGCGTCAGGGCCGGCGCCACCACGAGCGCCCCCCCCGCGACCGCGATGAATCCGATGGCCGCACGGAGGGTGGCGGTGGCGTGCTCCTCCCCGCCGAAGATGGCGGAGCCCAGGTGTCCCGCCACCACCGCCGCCGACGGGAGCACCGCCGCGGTGAGGGCGGCGGCCACCAGCCAGACCGCGGAGTGGGAACGGGTGCCGACGGCGGAGGGCCAGGCGGCCCGCGGATGGATGAGCAGCTTGGGACCGTTGAGGATCATTCGGGGGCTCCTTCTTCGGTGTCCGAGCGCGCCTTGACGGCCCGCAGAATCTTGATGACTCGCTCCACATCCGCCTGGATGCACTTGTTGGCCTTGTTCCACCGTCCCTTGGCCGGCAGCTGGAGCTCGAGGAGGGGGAGGAAGCCGGGGTCTCCGGTCTCCTCCATCTGTTGAACAATCTGATGTCGTTTCTTGCACGCCTTATAGTCGTTGAAGTCGGCGGTCAGCGTGGCGAGCCAGTCGATCGCGTCCCCCCGCCCGATGGCGATGAGGGCCTTCCGGGCCGCTCCCCGCTCCTCCCGCTCCGCCAGGGCCGAGTTCGCCTTCTCGGTGAGCAGGGCGATGCCCTTGTCCCCCCCGAACGCGGCCAGCATCGCCGCGGCCTTCGTCTGGGAGGCGCTCCACTTGAGCCCCTCCTCCAGATACTGGACGAGGCGTTCGTCCTCGGCGAGCCCTTTGTCCATGGAGAGGGCCCCTTCGTACGACTCCATGGCGTCCCCCCGCTTTCCGGCGAGAAACAGGGCGTGTCCCAGGAGCAGCCGCGCGGGGGCGAGCTCCGGATTCAGGGTCAGGGCCTTCCTGAGGGTGGCGATGGCCTCCAGGGGGATGCCGCTGCGAATCTGCTCCTCCCCCTTTTCGACGAGGGCTGCGATCTCCTTCTCGTCGGCGCCGATGAAGGGCTCGGCGTTCTCCCCGTCCGCGGGCTCGTGCACCACCTCGTGGTCCGATCGCTCGAGCTCCTGCCGCTCCAGGAAGAGCTTGGCGCCGAACGCCGTGGCCGCGGCCACGATGCCGACGAAGACGAGCATCCCGAGGGCGAAGTACGATCGCTTCCGCTCCCGCGGATCCTGGGGGATCCTCCCCACCTCCAGCTTGTTCAGGTTCAGCGCGTCGAGGGCCTCGATGAACTCCGTCGCGGACTGGAACCGGTCCGCCGGCTTCTTCTCCAGGGCCCGTTGGAGGATCTCCCGGAGCCCGATGGGGTAGGGCTGGTTCATGGGAAGAGGCGGCGGGGCCGCGCTGATGTGCGCCGTAACCACGTCCACCGCCGCGTCCCCGCGAAACGGCACGTCCCCCACCAGCATCTCGAAGAGCATAATCCCCATGGTGTAGAGGTCCGCCCGGTTGTCCGCGTCCTCCCCCAGCGCCTGCTCCGGGGAGAGGTAGGCCGGGGTTCCGACGATCATCCCCTGCTGGGTGAGCTTGTGATCCATGCCGGTGTTGTCCGCGATCTTGGCGATGCCGAAGTCGAAGACCTTCACGAAGTCCTTCCGGCCCCCGTGCTTGATGAGCATCACGTTTGCGGGCTTGAGATCCCGGTGGACAATCCCCGCGGCGTGGGCGTGGGAGAGCCCCTTGAGGATCTGACGGGTGAGGCTCACGGCCTGGGTGTAGCTGAGGACCCCCTTCCGGGAGAGGAGGTCGTCCAGGGACTCCCCCTTCATGAGCTCCATCACCAGGTAGAGGGTGCCGTCCTCGGCCCGCCCGAAGTCCGTCACGGTGATGCAGTGGGGATCGGAGAGCCGGCTGGCGGAGCGCGCCTCCCGCTCGAACCGGCCCACCACCTGCGGCAGGTGGGTGAGCTCGGCGCTGATGAGCTTGATGGCCACGGGCTTGTCCATGAGCACATGGGTGGCCCGATAGACGGAGCCCATCCCCCCGGATCCGATCTTCTCATGGAGCAGATACCGGTCGCCGATGGTGGCGTTGATGTAGGGATCCTCGACCTTCAGGCTCTCGATCTTCTTCTCGAAGGACTCATCGAGGTTGAAGACCGTGTCCTTCTCTGTGGTCTCCGACGCGACCGCCGGGGGAGGGGGCGGGCTCTCCTCGTGCTTCTTCCCCTTCATTGGACGTGGAGCATCATCAGGTTGAGCACGGTGCAGAGGGAGAGCCCCATCGCGGACGCGGCCACCCACTCCCGCTTGTCGTGAAAGTTCATCCCGCCGTTGAAGATGTTGGGACAGGGCAGGCCCTTCCGCGTGAGCACGGATCCGTCCGTTCCTCCGCGGATGGGCACCACCACCGGCACCAGCCCGGCGTTTCGCACCGCCTGCTCGAGACGCTCCTGAATCTCCGGCATGCTCTTGAGATACCGGTACATGTTGGGGTAGGTGTTCTTGAATTCCAATTCGACGCGGAGGCGGGACTCCTCCTCGAGAACGGCCTCCGCGATACCCCGCACCCGCGCCTCCAGCGCGTCGACCCCTGCCTCTTCGAAATCCCGGAGGATCAGCTGCAGCGTGCATTCGGCGGCGTCTCCCCGGCAATCCACCGGATGGATGAATCCCTCCCGCTTCTCGGTGGCCTCGGGGCTGAGCTCCGCAGGCAACCGGTCCAGGAACCGGGCCATGTATCTGAGGGCGTTGACGAGCTTCCCCTTGGCCGTCCCCGGGTGGGTGGACACCCCCCGGAACGTGAGATCCGCCGAGCGGGCCTCGAAGGTCTCGACATTGACCTCCCCCGCGAAGGAGCCGTCGACAGTATAGGCCACCTCCGCACCGAAGCTCTCGATGGGAAATCCCTCGGTGCCGCGGCCCACCTCTTCGTCCGGCGTGAAGCAGATTTTGAGGGTGGGACGGGGGACTTCCGGATGTCGGATCAGGTACTCGAGGGCGGACATAATGACCGCGATGCCCGCCTTGTCATCGGCGCCGAGGAGGGTGGTCCCGTCGGAGGTGATGATAGTGTCACCAATGTACTTCCGGAGCTCCGGGTTCTCTTCCGCCGTGATCCGGACGTCCTCCCGGAGCACGATATCCCCGCCGTCATATCGGCGGTGGATCAGCGGCATGACCCCTGCTCCGGAGACCGCCGATGACGTATCGAGGTGGGCCAGGAGCCCCACCGCCGGTCGATCCGTCGCGCCCGGAAGGGTCGCGGTGACGTAGCAGCCTTCGCTCACGGAGGCGTCGGTGAGGCCGAGGGTGCGGAGCTCCTCCACGAGCTTGTTCGCCAGGTCGAACTGGGTCTCGGTGGAGGGAGAACTCGGACAATCGGGGTCGGATTGGGTGTCTATTTTGACATAGGCGAGGAAGCGATCGATGAGGGCTGTTTCGCTGAGTAACTTTTGGGGATCACTGAAAAATTCCATCTTCGCCTTCCCAATGCAGTCGAGTATATGTCCTTTTAATCCGTCTGTTCAACTTTGTTTTTGGCCCATTAAAGATGAACGATCAATTAAAAAGGCCCACGGGAATTGAAATGTTCTTAAAGAAGCCAGATATTCCATCAACGGATTTTTTCGGGCCCGTTCACGAGGGCCGGCTGGGCTGAAATCCATAGGCAAACGATGGAAGTGCTCTTGGCTCAAAGGGTTTCTAATATTTTTTCAATCTGGGCCGTAATAGACATTAGAGATGTGCGAGCGGGTCTTGGGGAGAGGGGCCTGAGGCCCATAGCAACCGCTCCCAAAAGAAGCGAGAATCAATGTCAAACGAAACACAGCCCAGGCAAATCAAGGTTCTCTTGGTCGAGGATAGTCCCAGCGTGGCGATCCAGATTAAAAGCTTTCTGGCCAGCGCGCCGTCGCTGCAGTTCGTCATGGAGCACAAGCTGGATCTCGCGAGCGCCATCGAGTGGATCGCCGCGGATGAGGGGTTTGACGTCATCTTGTTGGATCTGGGGCTTCCCGACAGCGACGGGATGAACACTTTTTTGAAGATACACGAACGCGCTCCCGATGCCCCCACGGTCGTGTTCACCGGCGTGAATGACGAGGATCTGGCCTTCGAGGCGCTCCGTCAGGGCGCCCAGGACTACCTCGTCAAGGGCCAGGTGGACGGCCCCCTCCTCGTCCGCGCCATCCGTTACTCCATCGAGCGGAAGCTCGCGGAGGAGTGCCTCCGGGACAGCGAGGAGAAGCATCGCTCACTGTTGGAGGCGATGCCCGATATCGTTTACAAAATCGACGCCGAGGGGAGATTCAAGTTTCTGAACCCGGGGATCGAGGAGCTGGGCTACCGCCCCGACGAGCTCATCGGAGAGCACTTCTCGAAGATCGTCCATCCGGAGGATCTCAACAACGTCAGCCGATTTCTGGTGCTGCCCCCTCTCGAGGGGAAGGTCACCGGATCCCGCGCTCCGAAGCTGCTCGACGAGCGGCGCACCGGCACCCGCATGACCAAGGATCTCATCCTCCGCCTGACTCCCAAGGGCTGGAAGGTCGAGGACGAGAGGGCCTGCGTGTTCGGATCGTTGACCAGCTACGGGGAGGTGAGCGCCACCGGTCATTATCCCCTGAACAAGCGCACCCAGCTCAAGAGGTTCGCGGGGACGGTGGGGATCATCAAGAACATCACCGAGCGGAAGCTCGCGGAGGAGGAGAACCTCGCCCTTCAGGACCAGCTGCAGCAGTCACAGAAGATGGAGGCCATCGGACGGCTCGCCGGGGGGGTGGCCCACGATATCAACAACGTGCTCGGCGCCATCATGGGATCAGCCTCGGTGCTGGCGGTGGAGAGCGATCCCCACGATCCTCACGTGGAGGACATCGAGAACATCCTGATGGCCTGCCGGAAGGGGCGGGATCTCACCCGGGACCTCTTGGGGTTCGCGCGGAAGGGGAAGTACGTCAAGGAGAGCATATTCCTCAATGATGTGGCCATCGAGGCCAAGGCGCTGCTCACCCGGACCATCCCCCGGACGATTCGGGTGGAGCTCAACCTGGACGAGGACATCGAATTCATCGAGGGGGATCGGAGCCAGATTCATCACGCGTTGATGAATGTCTGCATCAACGCCGCGGACGCCATGCAGGATTCGGGCAGCCTGACCATCTCCTCGTGTATGTCCCTTCTGGACGAGACCCAATGCGCCTCGATGGGGGGAGAGCCGGGCACCTACGTCGAGCTCTCCATCAGCGACACCGGCGTGGGGATGGACGAGAAGACCGTGAAGAAGGTCTTCGAGCCGTTCTTCACCACGAAACCCAAGGGGGAGGGCACGGGGCTCGGGCTCTCCATGGTGTACGGCGTGATCAAGAATCACGGCGGCGCCATCAAAATCGAGAGCCAGCTGGGGGTCGGGACGGTGGTGACGATCTACCTGCCCGCCGTGCCGGAGCGGGCGCTCCCCGCGAGAAAGAACCAGGAGCCCAGGGTCAGCTCCCACCCGGAGCTCGGGGCCATACTCCTCGTCGACGATGAGCAGATTATCCGAAGCTCCGCGCGACGGCTCCTGAAGAAGCTGGGGTACCAGGTGCTGTTGGCGGAGAACGGCCGGCGGGCGCTCGAGATATACAGCAAGAAGAAGGATGAGATTTTCATTGTCTTCCTGGATCTCATCATGCCGGAGGTCGACGGGCTCCAGACCTTCCGGGACCTCCGGGAGATCGATCCCGACGCGAACATCATTCTCTTCTCCGGCTACTCCAAGGACGAAAAAGTCGAAGCGCTGCTCGAGGCCGGCGCGGTCGGCTTCATCCAGAAACCCTTTGACCTCACCGGTCTCTCCATTGCAATGAAGAAGGCCATCAGGCACTGCACCCCGAGCAAGGTCCCCGGCGCGGCGGTCGATCTCGAACCCTAGGCTTGGCTTTCGACATTTTCAGGGAGGCCGGCTCGTTCCCCGCCTGTCCCGGACAATCGAACGTCACGCGCTCAGGCGCTCTCCCTGAACTCGGCGTCGATGACGTCATCGTCATCTGTCGCGGGGGACGGATTTCCCGAGGACCCTGCGCCGGGGGCGGCGGCTGCTGCGCCGGCGGCGTCCGCCCGCTGGTACATCGCCGCGGCGATCCTGTGGGAGGCCTGCGTGAGCGTCTCCACCCCCGCCTCGATGCGCGCCGAATCATTGGAAGCGATGGCCCCCTTGAGCTCCTCGAGGGCGCGCTCCACCTCGTTCACGTCGGCGATGGGCAGCTTCTCCCGGTTCTCGTTCAGGGTCTTCTCGGTGGCGTAGACCAGCTGCTCGGCGCGGTTCTTGGTGTCCACCGCCCGCCGCCGCCGCTCGTCCTCGTCCCGGTGCTGCTCCCCCTCCTCGACCATCCGCTGGATCTCCTGCTCGCTGAGCCCGGAGGAGGCGGTGATGGTGATCCGCTGCTCCTTGCCGGTGGCGAGATCCTTCGCGGACACGTTGACGATGCCGTTGGCGTCGATGTCGAAGGTGACCTCCACCTGCGGCACGCCGCGGGGCGCCGGCATGATGCCCTCCAGGTGGAACCGGCCGAGGGTCCGGTTGTCGCCGGCCATGGGCCGCTCCCCCTGGAGCACGTGGATCTCCACCGAGGTCTGGTTGTCCGCCGCCGTGGAGTAGACCTCCTTCTTCTGGGTGGGGATGGTGCTGTTCCTCGGGATCATCACGGTCATCACGTTGCCGAGGGTCTCCACGCCGAGGGAGAGGGGGGTGACATCGAGGAGCAGCACGTCCTTGACGTCGCCGGCCAGCACTCCGGCCTGCACGGCCGCCCCCATGGCCACCACCTCATCCGGGTTCACCCCCTTGTGGGGCGCCTTGCCGAAGAGCTCGGTCACCTTCTTCTGCACCAGGGGAATCCGCGTGGAGCCGCCCACCAGCACCACCTGGTCGATCTCGCCGGGCGCCTTGCCCGCGTCCTTCAGCGCCTTCGTGCACGGCGCGAGGGTGCGATCCACCAGCGCCTCGATCATCGACTCGAGCCGGGCCCGAGAGAGCTTGATGTCCATATGCTTCGGTCCCGAGGCGTCCGCCGTGAGGAAGGGCAGGTTGATGTGGGTCTCCATCACCGAGCTGAGCTCGATCTTGGCCTTCTCCGCCGCCTCCTTGAGGCGCTGCAGCACCATCTTGTCCTTCGATACGTCGATGCCCTGGTCCTTCTTGAACTCCGCCACCAGCCAGTCGATGATCCGCTGATCCACATCGTCCCCCCCCAGGTGGGTGTCACCGCCGGTGGCGATCACCTCCACCACGTTGTCCCCCACCTCGAGGATGGAAATATCGAAGGTGCCGCCGCCGAAGTCGTAGACCGCGATGGTCTCGTCCGCTTTCTTGTCGAGCCCGTAAGCCAGGGCCGCCGCCGTGGGCTCGTTGACGATCCGTTTCACGTCGAGCCCGGCGATCCGCCCCGCGTCCTTGGTCGCCTGCCGCTGGGCGTCGTTGAAGTAGGCGGGCACGGTGATCACCGCGTCCGTCACCTTCTCCCCGAGATAGTCCTCGGCCGCCTTCTTCAGCTTCATCAGCACCTTGGCGGAGATCTCCGGCGGCGAATACCGCTTGCCCCGGATCTCCACCTGGGCGTCCCCGTTCTTCGATTGGACCACCGCGTAGGGCGCCTTGCCGATCTCGTTCTTCGCCTCCGCGTATCGGAGCCCCATGAACCGCTTGATGGAGAAGACCGTCCCCTCCGGGTTGGTCACCGCCTGGCGCTTGGCCACCTGCCCCACCAGCACCTCCCCGTCGTCGGACCAGGCCACCACGGAGGGTGTGGTCCGGGCCCCCTCCTCATTGGCGATGACGACGGGATCGCCGCCCTCTATCACAGAAACAACGCTGTTGGTCGTGCCCAAATCAATTCCGATTGTCTTTCCCATAATCAAACCTCCTTTTGGAGGCCGGCGCTCGGGGCCTCCTTCCGAAGGCCAATGTAGTCCCCGAAATCGGCGGGTAAAGTGGTCCGTTCACTCCGGCAGGAAGTCCCTGAGCGGGACACCCAACCCGGGATGGACGAGGTCCGGCGCGAGCTCGAGCACCTGCGCGATGACGAAGGAGCGCTCGAGGATGCGCTCGTGGGGGATCTTCAGGTCCGGGTCCTCCAGGACGAGATCGCCGTAAAAGAGAATGTCGAGATCGATCTCCCTCGGACCCCACCGCAGTCCCCGATCTCTTCTTCCAAGATTGATCTCGGTTTCCTTCAATACGCGGAGGAGGGATCTCGGCCCAAGGGGTGTCCTGAGCTCGGCCACTGCGTTGATGAAGGCGGGCTGATCCGCGACCCCCCAGGGCGCGGTCTCCATGAGCCCCGAGCGGCGAATCACCGTGACCGCGGGATGCTGATCGAGCCGCTCGAGGGCTAGCGCGATATAGCCCTCCCGGTCTCCGAGGTTGCTGCCCAGTCCGAGGAGCACCGTTGTCTTTTGATGTGATGACATTGGAGAAGGCGTCGCCGGTCTAGAATTCGTACTCCATCCCGACCATCCCCCCCGTGGCGACGGTGGGCTTGGCGAGGCCTTTGCTGCCCCAGGCATCGATGGTGTTCAACACCCCGGGAAAGATGACGCCGGCGTCGGTCATGGCCTCGAAGACGAAGCGCCACCCGGAGGTGATGGCCACCGTGAAGCCGGGGGCCACCTGCCCGCCGAGGAACATGGTCACCCGGTTGTAATGCTCCCTGGAGAGCCCGGTGAAGTTGAGGCCGAGTTTGAAGAATAGCTCGAAGCGCTCCGAGAGCGCGATCATGAATCTGAATCCGAGGAGGATTCCGACGATGCCCTTGACCTGGTCGGGATCGTTTTCATCATCCTTGGACGCGCCCACCCCCAGGATGCCGTTGGCGGTGAGGTGGAGCCAGCTCGTGAGGGGGAGATTCACCGTGAGGTACGCCGGGACCACCACCCGCTTCCAGGGCCCGATGAACGGGACCGTGACCCCGAGCTCGCCGCCGATGCGGAGCCCCGTATACCAATGATCCTCCGGAATATCGCCCTCTTCCTCATCGAGCTCGTCGAGCTCTTCGGGCTCTTCGGGCTCCTTGTCTTCGAGATCCAAGGGTGCGGCGGAGAAGCTCTCGGCGGCCTTGACGTCCTTCAGCACCGCGATGCGGTGCTTCACGTCGGTGACGTCGTCCGCGTTGGGGTAGAGGCGCAGGTACATCTCGTAGTTGTAGATGGCCTCCTGCTCCTGGCCGAGCATCTCGTGGCACCGCCCGATGTTGTACAGGATCTCCGGGGAGTGGACGATGGCGTAGGCCTTCTGGAAGTTGGCGATGGCCTCCTTGTATTCCTTGTCAGCGAAGTGCCGACTACCGTTCTCGAAGTGGGTCTTGGCAGCGTCCCGCTGCTCGTCCGTCAGCTCCGCCTGAGCCTCGGCATCCGCCTCGCCCGTCTTATCGGCCGACGCCGCCACGCTTCCCCCGCCATCGAGCACGATGCTCTCCGCCATGGCCGGGGATAACCTGGCAATCCCCGCGATCAGGATAGTCACCTCGAAAACACGTCGCACTGAAGACCGGTTCATCAGTATTGTTCCTCTTTATTCTTCGTCTTTGTCCGTCTTCTTCTCTTTTCCGTTTCCCTCAGGAGATGTCTTGGCCTCATCTCTAACTTTGTCCCCATTTTCGGATTTGTCACGTGATCCTTCTGACTTGTCCTCCGCTTTTTTCTCCTCCGGGTCCACTTTTGTGCCCTCTTTCCGGAAGGTGACGTGGCCGAATTTGCTCAGGTTGTGGAAATCTCCGCGGAGCGGCGGCGACCAGGCGCTGTACTCGCTCCGGTCCTCTCCGGCGTTGATCCGGAAGAAGTTCATGGCCCAGACATCTCCGTCCTTCGGGGAGGTCCCCCCCTTCTCCAGGGCGGCGAAGGGGATGGCGAGCTCCGCGCTCCACCCCTCATCCTCGTCGTCGTCGTTCACGGTGCCCTTCGTTTTAACCTTGGCCACCATCTTGCTGGACCAGTCGTTCTGGTTCTTGCGGTACTTGGGCAGGTGGGAGTCGAACACCACCCCCTTGGGGCTCACCTGGAGCTCGTAATAGTCGAGCCTGTCGGCCTTGGGATCCAGGAAGATTTCGAAGGCGTCCTCGTGCCACAGCTCGTCGTCGTGCTTCTCGTACTTGCTCTTCAGGAGCTCGTCCTCGGCGGTGAAGGCGACGTAGAGGTTCTCGTCGTCCCACATCATCATCGCCTGGGTGCTCTTCGCCACCGGCTTGCCGGTCATGGTGTTCGCGAAGGGGGTCATCACGAGGGCGTTCTTCCACGCGGCCTCGCCCTCGAAGCTGCCGTCGATCTTCGGCGCCTCGGCCGTGAACGGGAGCTCCGCCTTCTTGACCTTGGCCGGCCCGAGGTTGATGCGGGGCCCCTTGATGCGGTTGGCGGAGTCAACGAGCGGGCCGCGGCCCTTCAGCCGGTTGTTCCCGCTCCAGATCCCCACCCGGAGCTCGATGGATCCGGAGTCCCAGTTCTTCGGGATCTTGATGATCTGCTGATCCTTGATGATCATCCCCTTCTTCCAGTGCTCCGGTTGGAAGTTCGTCCGGATGGCGCCCACCTTGTCCCGGTTGAGCTTGATCTCGCCGTCGTCGTCGACGCCGTGGGTGAAGAGCCGCCACCCCTCGCCGATCTCCCGGTGGCATTTCCAGAACCAGGTGATGTCCACGCTACCGCCGGGCTTCGCGTTCGTCTTCCGCAGGTTGTATCCGAGAAGGGTGACCTTGCCCTCCAGCTTCACGTCGAGGCGGTGCTCGATCTTGGGCTCCTTCTTCAGGATGTAGCTCGCCACCTTGTCGCTCCGCTCGCTCGATGTGTGGGTGGTCGTGTTTTCGATACAACCGAGCGGCGCGAGGACAAGGATGGAGAACAGGGCTCGTTGGCGAATCATCTTTCTCATGACATCTCCTTTCTATTTGCGACCCTTCTTGCGGGATTTCTTGGATTGCTTTCGCTTGGCCTTCTGCTTCTTTTTGTAAGTCTGCGATTTCGCCTTCCGGCTTCCCTGCAGCCCCCGGTCGGCCACCGCCGCCTGGAGCATCTCCTGCCCGAACTCCCCCATGGTGCTCCCCGGCATCCCGGGCATCCCGGGCATCCCCGGCATCCCGCCGCCCTGCATGGCGCTCTTCATCTTCTGGGCCATGGCGAGCTGCTTCATCCCGGGGACCTTCGAGAGCAGGCCGGCCTGCTGGCCGATGTTTCCCATCATGTCCTTCATCATCTTGAAGCGGGAGAGGAGATCCTTGACCTCCTTGACGGTGTGCCCGGAGCCGGCCGCCACCCGCTCCACCCGGGTGGGCTGCTTGTCGAACAGGGCGGTGTCGACCCGCTCCTTCCGGGTCATGGACTGGATCATGGACTCCACCTTCACCAGCTCCCGATCGTCCACGTTCATCCCCTCGGGCATGCCGTCCTGGAAGAAGGGCAGCTTCTCCACCAGATCGCCGAGGGATCCGATCTTCTTGATGGCCCGGATCTGCTCGAGGAAGTCCGTCATGGAAAACTGGCCCCGGAGCATGCGCCGGGCGTCCTTCTCGGCCTTCTCCGCGTCCATGACCTCCTCGAAGTCCTTGACAAGGCCCACCACGTCCCCCATCCCGAGGATCCGCGAGGCCAGCCCGTCCGGCCGGAACTCCTCGAGCTTGTCGAGGGTCTCCCCCATCCCGAGGAACTTGATGGGGGCGCCGGTGGACTCCTTGATGGAGATGGCGGCTCCGCCCCGGGCGTCGCCGTCGAGCTTGGTGAGGATGACCCCGGAGAGCTGGAGCCGCTGGTGGAACTCGTTCGCTGTGGTCACCGCGTCCTGCCCGATCATGGCGTCCGCCACCAGGAAGATGTTCTTGGGCTTGACGGTCTTCTTGATGTCGAAGAGCTCCTGCATGAGCTGGTCGTCCACGGTCTGCCGGCCGGCGGTGTCGAAGAGGACGAAGTCCCGCTTCTGGCGGACGGCCTCTTTCATGGCATTCTGGCAGATGGCCACCGCGCTCTTCTCCTCGAAGTCGGCGTAGACCGGCATCTTCAGCCGCTCGGCCAGCACCTGGAGCTGCTCGATGGCGGCGGGGCGGTAGATGTCCGCGGCCGCGAGGAGGGGCTTGTGCCCCTGCTTCTCCAGGAAGCGGGCCAGCTTGGCCGTGGTGGTGGTCTTACCGACGCCGTTGAGGCCCACCATCATGATCCCTGTCGGCGTCCCCTTGGGCGCCCGGGCGAGCTCGGTGTCCACCGGACCCATCATGGCGGTGAGCTCGTCCTGGCAGATCTTGACGAACGCGTCGGTGGGCGAAATCTTGATCTTCTTTCCCTTGGCCGCGGCCGCGGTCCGGACCACTTCGCCGATGGCCTTCTCCCGCACGCGGCCGAGAAAGGTCTTGGTGAGGGTCAGATCCACATCGGCCTCCAGGAGCGAGAGGCGGATATCTCTGAGGGCCGTATCCACGACCTTCTCATCGATCTCGACCACCCCTTTGAACCGGTCCTTGGCTTTACGAAATCCCTTGGTCAGCGTCTCGAACATCTGCTGTTACCTCGTCGATAGGTTGAAATAAAATACTAAATTGTCCAGGCTCTGACGGGAAGCGGAATGGTGTTACCATAAAGCGCGCGGCGTGGCCAGATCGGTTCTCATCGCCCTCGGTTCGACTCGAAATGGCTCGACCGGGGGCTCTGGCGGCCGCCGGTTTTCAGTCTATTACTATTAATATTGTCTTCGGACCCCCGAGTGACGATAATGGCCCCCCCCTCGGGGGAGTGGAAGGAGTGTTTGGATGAATCACCCGATCCCCGTTGAAAAACTGTCGCCCCAGGTGGCCAAGCTGTGCGGTCCCAAGACCCCCTTGCCGATGAAGGCCATGGCCGCGGGGGGGCTCGCGCCCCTCAAGCCCAAGGACCTGGTGACGGTGCTCTATGTATTGAGCTTCGATCCGGACGCCAAGATCGCAGAGAAGGCCGCCCAGTCCCTGACCACCCTCCCGGACAATATCCTGAACGGCGCGCTGGATCTGGTGACGGACGCTCAGATTCTGGACGGCCTGTCACAGCGGCTCATCGAGAAGCCCGAGGGGATGCGGAAGCTGATGCTCAACCGACACCTCGAGGTCGAGACCGTCATCTGGACGGCCTCCCACTCCAGTGATGATCGGACCCTGGAGATCATCGCCGGCAACGAGGCCCGCCTCCTCGCCAACCCCTCGATCATCGAGGCGCTGTACAACAACAAGGTGACCCGCATGTCCACCGTGGATCGGGCCATCGAGCTGGCTGTCCGGAACAACGTGGAGCTCGCCGGCATCTCCTGCTTCGCCGAGGCCAAGGCCGCCCTGGAGGAGCGGCCCGTCCCGACAAAAGCGGACCCGTCCGCCGAGGATCAGGCCTTCGTGAAGAACCTGAACTCCGAAGACTGGAAGGGGCTGGATGAGGAGACCGTCGACGCGGTCTACGAGGAGAAATCCGAAGAGGGCCAGAAGAAGAAGGTCGAGTCCGTCGAGCAGACCCTCGCCTCGCTCACCATCTCGTCGAAGATCCGCGTGGCCACGCTGGGCAACTCCACCCAGCGGTCGATGCTCATCCGGGACAGCAACAAGCTCGTGATCCTGGCGGTGATCAAGTCTCCGGCCCTCACCGAGTCCGAGGTGATGCGCTACGCGAAGTTCCGGAGCCTCCCCGCGGAGGCGGTGCGGTACATCGCGAGCAACCGGGAGTGGACGAAACACTACAACGTCAAGCTGAGCCTGGTCCAGAACCCGCGCTGCCCCATCGAGCTGGCCCTGCGGTTCCTCCCCCACGTGCGAATGGGGGATCTGAAGGTCCTGGCCAGAGACAAGAACATCCCACAGGCCGTCGCGCGGGCTGCCAAGCAGCTCATGACCAAGCGATTGCGCTGACGCGAGATCCTTCATGAAACGTGCCCCCTCGAGCTCCGTGATCCGACGCCGGCCCGCCGCCCCGCGGGCCCTTTCGTTCTCCCAATCCGAGCACAGGCTCTTCGCCACCACCGACGCCGGGCTGGAGGATGTCCTCGCCCGGGAGCTCAAGCAGATCGGCGCGCGGCGGGTCGCGAAGTCCGACCGCGGCGTCGCGTTCGCGGGGGGCTTGTCGCTGATCTACAAGGCGAACCTCCGCCTCCGGACCGCCTACCGGGTGCTCCTCGAGCTCGCCGAGTTCGAGGCCCTCGACCGGGAGTCTCTTTACGAAGGGGTGCTCGCCGTCCCCTGGGGGGACCACATGTCCCCGGATCAGACCCTCGCGGTGGACGCGGTGAGCCACGGATCGGATCTCGGCCACACCCAGTTCATCTCCCGGGTCGTCAAGGACGGCGTGGTCGATCACTTCCGGTCCCGGGTCGGCCGGCGCCCCAGCGTGGACGTCGCCGCGCCGGACCTGAAGCTCAACGCGCGGCTGTCGAAGAATCGCTGCACGCTCAGCATCGACACGTCGGGGGAGCGGCTCCACCGGCGGGGGTACCGCTCGGGGGCGTTCGTCAGGGCCCCCCTCAAGGAGACGCTGGCGGCGGGGATCCTCCTCAAGTCGGGGTTCGACGGCACCTGCTCCCTCATCGATCCCATGTGCGGCTCCGGGACGTTTCTCATCGAGGCGGCGCTCATCGCCAAGAACATCGCCCCCGGGCTCCTCGGCCGCTCCTTCGGGTTCGTGCACCATCCGTCGTTCGATCGGAAGCTCTACAAGGATCTGATCCGCGAGGCGCGATCCATGGTCCGCCGGGACGCGGAGGTGACCCTGGTGGGCTCCGACATCGACCGGGAGGCCCTGCGGGAGCTCAGGACCTCGGCCGGCGGCGCCGGGGTGGACGATCTCATCCGCGCGCGGCGGGCGGACATCAAGGACCTCCCGGCGCGGAGCGAGGGGATGGTGGTCACCAACCCGCCCTACGGCGCCCGGCTCGGCGAGATCCAGGAGCTCGAGGACCTCTACCGGCTGATCGGAGATACCCTCAAACACCGGTGCGCCGGCATGACCGCCCACATCCTCACCGGCTCGAAGTTCCTCGCCAAGCAGATCGGGCTTCGCGACAACCGCCGGGACATCCTCTTCAACGGGCCCATCGAGTGCCGGCTGCTGCACTACGAGCTGTACTGACGCACGGGGTCAACCCGGATCGGTAGACCGGGGGGCGATCATCCCGGACCCCTGTTTCAACCGATCGGAGCGGCCCGAAACCGGTCACCGAGCCTCCTCGACCCGTTCCTTCGGCCCCGAATAGGGCCGAGAGTTCTCCGAAGGGGGGCGAGAGGGGCCCGAAAAGGGGGCCGGGTCGGAAGGCTCTCGAATGGATTTCGAGGAGTATCCCACAGCCCGGTGGCAAAAAAAATGACAGACCTCAATTGGTATCCCGGATGTCGCCCGCCTGCTCGCTCCTCCTGGTCGCAAGGCGCTCGGCGATAATCCTCCTGATCTCGCTCATACGGAACGGCTTCTCCACACAGAGGTTCTCTGTCTCATTCAGGAACTGTCTGGCCTTCGGCGTAAAGGAGCCGCCGGTCATAAAGATCACCTGACTGGCGAGATTGGGTTTTTCAACGGTCAGCCATTCGTACAGCTCCATTCCGGACATATTCGGCATCATGAGATCGCAAAGCACCAGATCGAACGCGGGATCAATGTTGAGGAGGCTCTGGGCCTCCTGGCCCGAGTGGGCCGCCACGATGTCGTGCTGGCTCTCAAGGATGTGCAGGATAGCGTTGCGCACCCCGTCCTCGTCATCCACCAGGAGGATGCGTCCGCGCCTCCCGGACATCTCGCTGAGCGGCTCCTGCGAGGTTGTCGAATCCGTGGATGACGGGACCTGCGTGCTCCGCGGCAAACGAATGAAGAAACGCGATCCCCTCCCCACTTCGCTCTCCACGGTCAGCTCGCCCCCGTATCCGGTAACGATACTCTGACAGATAGAGAGACCGAGCCCCGACCCCACCCCCACCACCTTGGTGGTGAAGAAGGGCTCGAACAGCTCGCCCAGGTGCTCCGGCGGAATCCCGGCCCCCGTATCGCTCACCTCGGCCCACACATCGTCTCCGTCGGCCCACGTCCGGACGCATATCTCGTTGTTCACGACGTCGCCTTCCTCCATCGATTGCGCCGCGTTGATGAGGAGGTTCAGGAATACCTGGGAGAGGCGCACATCGCTGGCGAGGACCTTGGGGATCTCACTGAGGTCCTTTTTGAAACGGGCCCTGTATTTGATCTCGTTCCAGGCCATATTGACGGCGCAGTTTACGGCGTAGTTGAGATCCACATTCCGATCATCGGTCTGCTCCACGCGGGAAAAGGTACTAAGCCCTTTCGCAATCTCCTTGATGCGCTCCGTAGCCCCCAGGGCGTCTCTTGCGAAGCTCAGGAGCTGGTCGCATTGCGCCGCCGCCGAGCGGTATCCGGACTCTCTCAACAGCCTGTCGGTCGCCCGCGAGCCGGTTCGCCGTTCCACGGCCTCCACGAAGCGCGCCATCGAGCTCTTGATTGTCGGCAGATCCTCAACGAGGCTCTCCAGGTTGAAGAGCACATAGGCCAGGGGATTATTGATCTCGTGGGCCACCCCCGCGGCCAGCATCCCCATGCTCGCCAGGCGGTCCGATTGCGCGATTTGACTCTGCAACCGCTTGCGCTCGGTGATATCCTCCACCACCACCAGGATACGGTTCACCCGGTGATCCTTGTCATGGAGGGGCACCGCCCGGTATAGCTGGTGCTCTTCATCGAAGGTCAACTCGAAGGTGGTCTCTTCCCCTTGGAAGGCCTTTTGGTATCGCTCGCGGACGAACGCCGCTTTGTCTCCGAACACCTCCTCCAGGGTCAGGCCGATATAGCGCTTCGGATCGAGGTTCCGCTTCTTGAATCCTTGCCCGGAGGTGAAGCCTATAGTGAAATCCTCACAGACAATCGACAGGTAGGCGCTGGGGAGATTCGCTGCGATCTCACGGAGGAGCTCCCGTTCCTCCTCGAGTATCTCCTCTATCTTCTGCCGCTCCCGGCGGAGCTCCTGCTGTTTCAACGCGGACACGACCGCCGGCCCCAGGCGCCCGATGTGCTCCTTGATAACGTAATTCCATGCGCCGGCCTTCATGCAGTCGACCGCTGTGTCCTCGTTCTGCGAGCCCGTGACGATGACAAAGGGGACCTCCGGCGCCTCGGTCTTGGCGATTTCAAGGGCGGAGAGGCCGTCGAAGCTCGGCAGCTTGAAGTCGGAGAGGATAATATGGGGCGTCCTCTCCGCGAGGGCCTCTCGATATGCCTCGCGGGTCTCCACACAACGAAACTCGCAGGAGCCGAGCACCTTCTCCACCTCCCGTTTGCAGAGCTCTGCGTCGGTCGGTAGATCCTCCACGAGCAGTACATCTGTATTCTCACGCATCAGCGGTAACCCCGTCTTTTCCGACCCGTATCCCCTTCTTCACTCCGGGGGATGATTCACCAACAACCAGTAGAGCCCGAGACTTCCCACCGCCTCGACGAAATCGTCAAACTGAATCGGCTTGACGACATAGCTGTTGACCCCGAGGGAGTAGGCGGTCTCTATGTCCGGATAGTCCTTGGAGGAGGTCAGGACAACCACCGGGATGGTCTTGGTCCGTTCGTCCGCCCGCAGCGTCCTGAGGACATCCAGGCCGTCTATCTTGGGCAGCTGGAGGTCGAGGAGCACGACCTTGGGGGTATCGCCGATGTTCCGCCCCTCGTACTTCCCCCGCGCGAAGAGATAATCCAACGCCTCGGCGCCGTCCTCGACGCTCAACAGGTTGTTGGCCAGCCCCCGCTTCTTCAACGCCCGGATTGTCAGCTCGACATCACTGGGGTTGTCCTCGACCAAGAGGATCTCTACCGGCTCTATGCGGCTCATTCGATGCTCCCTCTGCTATCGGGTAATGAAAAGAAGAAGCTCGCGCCCTCCCCTGGAGCCCCCACCCCCCAGACCCGACCGCCGTGACGCTGGACCACCCGCTGCACGATAGCGAGGCCGACGCCGGTGCCCTTGAACTCCCGGACGCCGTGCAGCCGCTGGAATACACCGAAGAGCTTGTCGATGTAGCGCATATCGAATCCGGCG
Organism: Polyangia bacterium; assembly: GCA_050304755.1. Taxonomy (GTDB): domain Bacteria; phylum Myxococcota_A; class Polyangia; order JAAYKL01; family JAAYKL01; genus CAYWLQ01. The sequence goes on from JBNLED010000046.1 coordinate 32,686, forward strand.
CCGTTGTCGGTCACCCGGTAGACCGTTTCACGGTCACCGCGCTCGAAGGAGACGCGAATCACGGGGACCTCGCGCTTCGACGAGAATTTCAGCGCGTTGCCCAACAGATTGGACCAGACCTGGCGAATCAGGGTGGGATCGGCCGTCGCCGGCGGCAGATCGTCCACATGAAAATCGACGCGGGTCCGCTCTTCGAAAGTCGCCTCCTCGTAGAAAATGGATCGGGCCAGGGTGGTCATATCGACCTCCGAACAATTCATCTCGATACGCCCGGTCCGCGACAAGGCCAGGATGGCGTTGATGAGCCGGTCCATGTTCGCGGTGTTCTCACGGACGATCCCACACAGCCGCCGGCCTTCATCATCCAGCCGCGCCGAATGCTCCTCCTCGAGGATACGGGTGAACCCGTCGATCGCCCGCAATGGTGCCCGCAGGTCGTGGGAGACCGAATAGGCGAACCCCTCGAGCTCCCGATTGGCGGCGGCGAGCTCGTTCGTCCGGTCGGCCACCCGTTCCTCGAGCTCCGCGTTCAAGCGGTGGACCTCCTCCTCGGCCAACCGGGCGTCGGTGATGTCCCGCGCCGTGGAGAGCGCTCCGATGACCTCACCATCGGGGGCCTTGAGGACCCGACACCACCAGGCCAAGAGACGAACCTCCCCGTCCTTTCTGCGCTGTCGACTCTCTACATAGATGACCTCTTCACACCCCTCGAACAGAGGGGTCACCGTCTCGTACGTCTCCTGTACCCCCTCGAAATAGGACGCCGCCTCTTTACCGATGACGTCGTCTCCGAAGAAGCGCTTCCCCGCCATATTCGCCCATGTATAGACCTTCTTCGAGTCGACCTCCATAATAATGTCCGGCACCGCCGCGAGGATCGCTTCAAAGCGTTGAGCGACGCCGTCGTCGGACGTCCCCGCCTGGTTGGCGGAGCGCAACGCGGCGTTCTCCCGCCTCAACACCAGGAGCTCATTCAAGAGCGTCTCCCGTTCCTTCTGTAAATCAATCATCTGCCCCCCCCGGATGTGGGTGAACCTGTTGCGGAGTCGGTCAGTAAAAAAAAGGTCGGCAGATCATCGCTCCTGTTGTTCCTCACCCGACAGAATATCAGCCGATGTCGCCCTTCATCCCGCAACTCAATTCCGATTCCGATACTGGTTATTATGGCACCGCCCTGTACCGGAGTGCAACCCGAGTTGTAGCGGAAAGGATGAAACTTTATTTTTGTCTGCTGACCATACGGGCAACCGCCAGGAAAGCGACGGCAACGATGACCGAGCAGGCGCCGGTGGGCAGATCGAACGAAAACGAGAGCCAGTACCCGACAAACGCGGAGAGGGCGCCGATGACGGCGGCGGCGCCGAGCACGGCTCGCATGTCGCGAAACAGGGCGAGGGCGGCGGCGGGGGGAATGACGCAGTAGGCGAACACGGGCATGGCGCCGATGGTCTTAGTGGCCACGGCGATGCTGAACCCCATCGACAGGAAGAGCACCGCGTCGACCGCGCGCACCGGCACGCCGTGGGCCGCCGCAGTGTCGCCGTCAAACGACGCCACGAGAAACACGCGGGCCGCGAGCCCGTGAAGCAAGAGAATGGCGCTACTGCTCAGAACCGCCGTGATCATCTGCCCTTCTTCGACCGCCACGGCGTTGCCGAAAAGAATGTCGTCGATGTGTAGAAACTCGAACGGCAGCCGATCGCCGAGGGCGATGACGAGGGCGCCGGACACGATGTAGACCACGCCGATGACCGCCTCCCGACTCAGGGTTTTCGAGACGCGCATCCAACCGAGCAGGAGCGCCGTTACGAGAGAGAACCCGAGGGCCCACACCGTGGGGCTGCCGAGTGAGAAATCGAGACCCGCTTCGGGATGGGCTGTCTCGCTCCCGGCGGCGTGGGCGCCCATAATCCAAAGCCCCACAACCACACCCAACCCAGACACCTGCGACAGGGCGGCGGGCAGAAACACCACCCGGCGCAACACCGCCCACACCCCCACCACTGCGCACGCCATGGCCACGGCGACCGAGGCGATCACCGCCTCTTTCCAGAGAAACGCGGATTCGAAGAAGCTCATGACGACTCCCCCTCCCGCACCGTCCGGATGACGATGTCCCCATCCACCTGTGTGGCCTTCATGGGGGTGTTGTAGAGCTCGGTGAGTCGTTCGTCGGTAAACAGCTCGGCAGAGGCCCCCATCGCGAACAGCCCCCGCTCGTGATTGATGAACGCGACCTGCCGGGCTCTCCCCGCGGCGATGGAGAGTTGATGCACCACCAGCACCACGGCCAAACGCTCGTCGCGATTGAGGGATGTGATGAAATCGAGCAGCGCCGCCTCCGAGGGGAGATCCATGCCCGCCGTGGGCTCATCGAGCACCAGCAGGTCGGGACGACGCACCAGGGCGCGGGCGATGAGCACCCGTTGTTGCTGGCCATAGGAGAGCTTCCGGAACGACTGTGGGGCAACCATCCCGAGGCCCACCCGTTCGAGGGCGGCGACGCCGTCTCGCCGCGAGGCAACGGCGAACCATCGGGAACGCGGCCCCGAGCTGCCCATGGTGCCGGTACGCACCACCTCGAGGGCGGTGGTGGGGTAGATGGGATCGATGGAACCCCGTTGGGGCACGTACCCCACTTGAAGCGCGGGCCGACGGGTCACGCTTCCGAGCACCGGCGCCAAGGTGCCGAGCAGGGTCTTTACGAGGGTGGATTTGCCCGCGCCGTTGGGGCCGACGAGGGCCAGGTAATCCCCCGGATGGATTGTCATGTCGATGCCCTCGATGAGGGAGGAGTGCCCATATCCAATGGCGCCCCGCTCGATCTCTATCAATGCCGTCCCATCGTTCATGGGGTCACTCGTGCAACATCGGAACGCAGAATTCGACCCCTTCGAACGTCTCGAGGGTCCCCGCCTCGCAGTGACACTCCCCCTCCTCCGGACACCGGCACGCCGCGTGGTGATGATCTGTCTCCTCGCTTGTTTCGTCATCGTGCTCGGCTTCGGCGCCGGCGTCTTCCTCGTGCTCGTCCGCCTCGCAAACCTCGGTAATCTCGGCCGGGAGCACACAGGTGGCGCCGTCGAACAGCCAGCCCGCTTCGCAGTGACAGTGTCCGTCGTGCTCGCTGCCGTGATCGCCGCAGTCGATGCCGGCCGTTCCGGATTCCCCGGGCTCGGCGCACGCGAACGCGATGCACCCCGTAAATATCCAAACCAATATACCCGTGTTGAGAAACTTCATTGTGTCAACTCCTTTACCAGTGTGTCGATGAGATCGATATAGTCCCGCGTGCCCTGAGCCCCCACCATGGTGGGCAACACCTTCAAAGCGGCACCCGATTTTTCAGCGAAGATCTTGGAAAGCCGGGTAGGGTAAAAGGACTCTTGAATGAGAAATTTTATCTTGCGCCCCCTCACCGTATTGATGAGCGCGGCCACATGGCTCGGTTTCGGCGGAATCCCCGGCTTGGGCTCGAGGGCGCCCGCCTGCACCAACCCGGCCCAGTCGAGGAAATAGACCCAGCTCTCGTGGTACACCACCACCTCTTTGCCTCGCGACGCCGCGAGGGCCTTTTGCCAGGCCGCCATCTTTGCGTCGAGCCGTTTGAGGAAGGCCCCGAGGTGCTGTCGAATCACAGGCGCGTCCCCGGGGGAGAGGGCGATGAGCTTGTCCGCGATTCCCTTGGCGAGTCGCCGGCCGTTGCGCGGATCGGTCCAGAAGTGGGGGTTGCCGCCCGGGTGAATATCCCCTTTGGCCCGGTCCACCGCCTGAACCTGCATGGGATTGATGAGGGTGGAGCAGTCCAGGTAGCCCCCACCCCCCCGTTGAATTTTGGGGTTGCGCGCGCCGGTCAGAAGCGGCGGCAGCCAACCCGCCTCCAGCTCCATACCGGTAACGAGCAAGAGGTCCGCCTTGTTGAGGGTCACCATCAGGCTCGGTTTGGCATCCACGTAGTGTGGATCCTGCGTCGGTTTGACCAGGGCCTCCACGGTGACGGCTTCTCCCCCCACCGCCTTGGCGATATCGCCGAAGTCGGGAATGGTGCTCACCACCTTCACCGCCGCCGACGCAGTGATGGGCGACAGCAGGGTGACGAGCACGCCGAATACAAACATGGTCTTCTTCATAACAAACTCCATTAATACTTGTGTGCGCCGTGGGCGCCGGCAGAGACTTCGACCTGCACGAGCGCGATGTGATTCAAATCAAACGACGCCATATCTTCGAACGTATATTGTAGCCGGATTCGCGAGAAGTGGGACGGCATGAAGCTGATCGCGCCGGTCGCCCGATTGGCATCAATACCGAATCGCGTGCGATCCATCTCGTCCGCCGTGCTCCCGCCGGAGACCCGTCGCCACACCTCGCCTCGGAGGGCCGCCTCCCAGTTTTTATTAATTCCGAAAACAAGATCGCTGTACCCCCCGGCGTCCCGCCAGACATCTTGGGCCACCTCCATCTCACGAAACCAGGCTTCCGTCGACCATTTGACAAACGTGTACCCGGTTCGACCGTAGCCGATGGGACGCCACTTGAGCAGCAGATCCGCGCCGTAGGCAAAGACCCGGTTGCCCGCCTCCGGCGCGTTCTGGGAGGTGCCGTGCACGGTGTTGAGCCCCACCTGGAAGGCGATGTCGTCCGAGAGATCGAAGAACTGTACGAGGCGTACGGGGTAGATGAAGTCGAGAAACCCCGGGTCGCCGGCAAAATCGGTCCGAAACGCACCGGCTTCGCCTGCTTGGAGGGCGCCGACGATTTCCACATACCACGGCAGGGGCAGCAGCACCGAGAGCTCGGCGCCGGGCAGCCCGAGCCCCTCGGCGCCGAACATGAATTCATTGGCGACCGGATGCAACACGAACGACCAGGTATGGAGATGGGTCGGGTTGTGACGTCCGATATTCGCCTTGAAAATGCCGCCCCGGATTTGCAGGTTGAGGGGCAGCGACGTGGTCGTGAAATACACCTCTTCTACGTGCAGGTGGTAGAGACCGAACGCCAGATCAATCCGAAAGAACGGATCGATGAAGGCCGTGGCGGCGAGCTCGGCCCCTTGAACCGCCGGACCGTTGGTGGTGGGCGCGTGCCCGCCCTGGCGATACCGGTTTGGGCTGGAGAAATAGGCGCCCGCGAAGTCGAGAATAATCGACAGGGCGGGATTGGCTTCGTTGCCGATGACCGATTGGGCTCCCTCGGGGAGCTGGTTCAGGGGATCCTCTGCCTCCCGATCGGCCTCGATGGCGCCGCCTCCCTCGCGCTCGGCGGTGGTGTCCGCATCGGCGGCGGCCGCGGCTTCGAGCTCCCGCATGAGCGCTTCATCGGTCTCGTCATCAGGTGGTTTCGATGATTCATCGCTCTCGTCATTGGGCTCGGTCGCTGTCGCCGGCGGAACGGTGTCGACCGCCGGGTTTGTCACGGGGGTGGGGGAGG
>JBNLED010000047.1:0-15419 GCA_050304755.1 Polyangia bacterium
GCTCCCTCCCTTCAGCTTGCGGTAGCCGGTGCGCCAGGCGGTGTCCCCGTCCACCTCGGCCTCGTCTTCGACCCACTCCCACAGGTTGCCGGCCATATCGCAGAGGTCATTCGGGTCCGCGGCGGGGGACACCTTGGTGCACCCGGCCGCCGGCATCCGATCCCCGCACCCCACCCCATTGACGGGATCGTTGATCACCGCGTACTCACAGTTTCCCTCGGAAACGCCGCGGGGCAGGCCGGTGGGCAGGTCGCTCCCATCGAGGGCCCTCCAGGCGGCGATCTGCCACTGCGCCTCGGTGGGCAGGCGCCCGCCGATCCACTCGCAGAACCGTTTGGCGTGGCACCACCCCACGCAGTTGGCCGCCTTCTCCTCCAGGTCGGTCCGCGCCTGCCCGGAGACGTTCTCGTAGAGCGCGACGTTGCAGGTCTCCCACGCCGGCACGGAGAGGCCGACCCCGGCGCACACCCCCGCGTCGATGCAGTCCCGGTACTGCGCCACCGACACCTCCTCCCGCATGATGAGGAACGGCTCGCCGTACGAAACCTCGTGCCAGTCCACGGGCGCCACCCAGCCCGGCTCGTAGTCCTCGACGGCCTCGACGGCGGTGTCGTACATCGTACAGTCCGTCTCCAGTGTCTTGACCTTGCCGATATCGCTCTGGGGATTCACGGCGCTTCGCACCTTCACGTTGCGGAGCGTGAACGACACGTCGTTCCCTTCCATGGTCGGCTCCCGATAGACCTCGAGATGGATCGCCTGGAGCATGGCGATGTTGACCGGCGTGTCGACGAGATCCGACCGGGCGCGCCGCGCCTCCGCGTAGACGAGGTACCCCGTCCCGTCCTCGTTGGGCACGCTCTCGCATTTCGCCGCGTCCACGGTCTCCCGATCCTCCTCCCTCCGCGGGTAGACCACGCAGTAGGGGTCCGCGTCGTCTTCGCTGCCCCACTGTTTGAACAGCACCTCGATCCGGGAAAAGCGGTCGTCCGGGATGAACTCGAACGAAATCCCCAGGAAATGGGCCGCCCCGTCGGTTTCGAACGGTCCGTTGTTCACCAGGGTGCAGTGGCCCAATACAAAGGGGAACTCGAACGGCTCCTCGTCCTTGCGGGTGGAGCAGACCTCGAAGCCGACCGCCAGGTACTCGTTGGCGACGCCGTTTACCACCACCTCGGACACGCGAGAGCTCTCGGAGGTGCTGGAGGGGCGCTCTCCCCCGCCCACCGGGTACAGATAGTACTTTTTCCCATCCATCGCGAAGTAAAGCTCGTCTATGTGGCCCCTGACACCGTCGTCATAGAAGTACCAGCTCCCCTGCAGGTACGCCGGCCCCTCGCTGACCGGGGAGAACCCCCGCGTGTTCGGCATGATGTTCTCCTCGATATAGCCGACGAACTCGGGCTGCGGTTCGACCTTCGTGGCCGACGTGCATCCCGCGAGGAGCGCGCACGCCGCCGCGATGATGCGGGCCGTTCGAATGCTGACGTGCATGGTCTCCCTCTCAGAATCCAATCGTAACCCCCCTCGCGTCGACGGACACCTCGACCCTGTCCCGCCACTCCCCCTTTTGTCGCTTCAGCAGATAGTAGGTCACGAGGCCGGCCCCGGCGAGCAGCGCGGCGCCCCCCACCGCGACCATGGCGGCCGCCCCGCCCTCGAGCCGGCCCGCGTCATCGAGAAAGTCCTTACGGGCCTTTCGGTCCGCGGTATCCGCGTCGTGGGCGGTCCGGTCGAGGCTCAGCAGCTCCTGGTCCGCGGCTTTGATGTCATCCGCCAATTCGTTGGCCTTCGCCACCTTTCCGTTCCGCAGCCCGATGAACATCCCCCCGAGGCCGATCCCCACGGCGCCCAGGGCGGCCAGGGAGATCCCGGTGTTGCGCACGCGCTTCCCCGGTCGGGGCTTCGGGATCCCCCCGGGGTCCCTGTCGAACGGGGACTTCGCCGATTCCAGGGGCTCCAGATCCACCGCGATGACGGTGGTCCGCCGCACCTCGGCCGTGACCCGGTGCAGGGCGGTCTTCTTGCCGGGCGCCGACACGGTGACCTCGTACTCCCCCGGGGGCAGCTCCGCTTCGTAGGGGCAGGTCCCGACGGGGCGGCCGTCGAGGCTCACCACCGCGTCCGCCTCGTCGCACGCCACCTCGATCCTGGAGAGGGGTCGCCGCAGGTCCGCCCGGACCACGATGCCGGCCCCGGCGGCCGCGGTGATCTCGGTCTCCATGGGCGCGAACCCCTCCTTGGCGACCGTAACGGTGTGCTTCCCGGGGATGAGATAATACGGCGCCGGGAGGGGGGTGGTGCCGACGGGGGTGCCGTCGACGGTCACAGCGGCGCCCTCCGGCGCGTCGGCGACCTCGAGGCTGCCCACCAGAGAATAGAGCTCCTCGAGGGCCTCCTCGGCCAGCGCCTGCAGCTTGGGGTTGATGGTCCGCGTTTCGGCCTGGAGCGCGAAGAAGGCCTTGAACGATCGGATGGCGTCCACGTGCCGGCTGAGGGCCTTCTTGCACATGGCGATGTTGAACATGAGCAGCGGCGAGGGGCCCAGCTCGAACGCGGCCTGGAACGCCTCGAGGGCACCCGCGTAGTCGCCGCGGTTGATGAGATCCCGCGCCCGCTCGGTCTGAACCTCCGCCGTCGCCGGGTCATCCGCCGCCGCCCGCAGCGGCGCAGCGAACCATACCCCGAGGAGCACCCCGCAGAGCGTGAGCGCGACATACCGGCTTCGGGGAGCACAGTCGCTGCTGATTTTGCATCTATCAAGTATCATTCGGAAAATTTACTCGTCCAACTGCCCCGAGAGTACTACGGCTCGGCGCGGTATGACAAGCTCGCGGACCGGAAAAGTCTGTCGGGGATTTCGGCGCGCGCCCGCGGGCTCCTCATCCTGGCCCAACTCGATGAGGACATCGAGGTCGCGTTCGTCTCTACCGACGGCACGGACAGGGCGCACTGGGCAACGAGCAACGAGGGCGGCGATCACGGTTGGATGTAATCCTGCGGTCCGATCTGATCTCCCGGTCCGATTTGGTCCTGTGGTCCGATCTGGTCCTGCGGCCGAACGTGATCGTCCGGTCCGACGGACGCGGACTCCCCGACGCGGTCGTCTTCCCCGACGCGGTCGTCTTCCCCGACGTAGTCGTCTTCTCCGATGTGGTCGCGGGGGCCGATGCGATCCCGGGGGCCGACGGAATTGCCCGGCCCGATGTGGTCACCGGGGCCGATTTGGTCATCGGGGCCGAGGTGATCGCTTTGCCGGCCGTCAGGTCGTGTCTCATCGCCGACATTCCCCTCTTGGGGGAGGTCGCCATCCGGCGGATCGTCAGTTGCCTCTTCTTGCGGAGGGACATCCCGAGGCTGGGGGGCGTCATCCGTCCCGGGGTCGGCGTTCTCCTCGACGGTGTCCTCATCCCATAAATCGGTTTCCGCCGGCACCGGTTCCTTCAGGGGCTCCGCCCTCATCGCGGACGGGTCGGGCGCCTCGCCGCCGTCGATCGGTCCGGTTTCCTCAGCGGCGTCGTCATCCTCCGTCTTCCCCGGGGATGCACTCCCGTACAGGCCGGGGATCAGCATCAGGACCGCTCCGGTGATGATGACCGCGAGCGCGGCGCTGACCAATGGGAATCTCCTGCCGAACAGCCGGATGGTGTTTCGATGGTAAAACCGTTTGACCGCGAGAACGGCGACGCCGGTCAGGCAGGTGAGCACACCGAGGCCGGTGAACCATGACGTGTAGGACTGCATACCCCACATTCTAGATACCGCTCGCCGGTTCGTGTCAACCGCCAAAAGGTCGCGGACCGCCTGCAGGACGCCACCGTGCTCGAGACGCCTGGCCGGTGCGCACTGCCGGCCGGCGGGCGGCGGCGTTCTGATCGAGGGCCCGAGGGTGTCGAGGCGTTCCGCTACGCCTCCCGCAGGATGGCCGTGTCGTTCTTGGCGTTGATCTCGAGCAGGGCCCGCTTGGCCACGGCCTCGTGCACCACGTCCCCCGGGATGTCGAAGTAGTCCGACACGCGGCTCCTGAGCTCGGACCAGGCGGCGATCCGGCTGCCGTCCTTCGCCTGGACACCGATGAGGTTCATGTGCCTGAGCACCTGGACGGCGATGTTGGCCTCGAGCAGGGTCTGGGTGCGGATGGCGTGCTGCTCGTCCTGCTTGATGAAGCGCCGCGCGAGGGCTTGGACAAAGGGGCGGAGCCAGCCGGGCAGCCCCTCGTCGAAGGCCTGCTGCTCGATCTCCTCGACGACCACCGGCTCCGCGGCCTCCACGGTGGCCATGCGCACCTGGTTCGAGAAGAGGGCGGTCTCCCCGAACACCTCCCGCGGCCCGAGGGTGCCCACGGGCTGCTTCCGGCCCTGCACGGTCTTGTAGATCCGACAGGTTCCCTCAATGATGACGTAGGCAGTGTGTCCCGGCTCCCCCTCCTGGATGATGACCGTCCCCGGTTTGAACTCTCTTCGGCGGCACGGCCACGGCCCGATGAGCGCGCCCACCACGGCCTCCTTCAGCGCCGCTACGGTCTGAAAGCGGTCCGCTGGGTCGGGGGCCATGGCCTTCTCGGTGATCCGCCGGATGGGGCCCGGGATATCCGACGGTTCCTGGTCGACCCCGTCGGCGCCCTGCGGCTTGGGGGTCATCACCACGGTGTCCCGGGTCGCGTAGGGGGGGCGGTGGTGGAGGATGAAGTAGAGCAGCCCGCCGAGGAGGTAGATGTCGGTCCGTTCATCCAGAGGCTCCGACCGCTCCTGCTCTGGGGAGGCGTAGCTGGGATCCCCCGGAGGAAACTGGGAGTCCGACCGCACCAGTCGGCTGTGGCGGTCGAAGGCGTCGGATCCCGGCGCCGGTTCGGTGACGCGGGGGTGTCCGTCGATGACCTTCATGATGCCGTAGTCGATGAGGTACACCTCGCCGAACTCCCCGATCATGATATTGCTCGGCTTGATATCCCGGTGGATCACCCCGTGGCGGTGCAGGAACGAGACGGCGTCGCAGACCTTCACGAAGATCTGGAGGTGCTCGTACACCTCCCGCCAGGTGCGGCTCTTGAGCGGCGTCTTCCGCACCAGCTCGCTCAGAGAGAGCCCGTCGATCTTCTTCATGGTGAAGAACAGCTGCCCCTCGTCGTCCACCCCGAGCTCGTGGACGGGGACGATGTTGGGATGCTGCAGCTGTCCCGCGGTCTGGGCCTCCTCGAGGAAGCGGGTCTCGATCAGCGGGTTCTCCCGGTAGGACGGGAGGATGGTCTTCCGGACCAGCAGGCGCTTCAGGTTGTCGTCGTAGACCTCCTCCACGGCCCCCATCCCCCCCTCCTTTCGAAAGCCGCCGGTAAGGTAGAGCCGCTCCGCCACCCCCATCTTGGGGAGCGTCGGATCGATGATAATACTCTCTCGTATATTGCCCTCTATCTTGCGCCGTTCCATTTCGCAGTCCTTTCGAAGGACCGCATTCTAGGCGGAAACGTGTCCCTCCCGCAATCCCTGAAAGCCGCTCTATTGCTGAATTTCCGCATTGTCGACGATCAGGTTGCACTCTCCTTGATTTTTTTAAACGGGGGTACACGAGAGCATGGGGCGGTGGTCACATATGTCGCTTTCCTTCCTCTGATACCGGATCATTCCACCCTCCCGTCTCGGGAAAATCCCACCGGTTCGGGTGCGCCTTTGCGGATGAGTCCTGACGGGCGATGCCGTTCCTGCCCCCGGCTTTTCAGCCGGACGAACAAATGGTAACGTCATCCCTTCAGGCAACAGCTCCCGGACGACGGCCGGAGGAGGAGATATGGCGAGACACCATCCCTTTTTGACGGATGCGGGGAAACGGCGGATGAAGCGGGCGGTGGAGACGGTGGAGGGGCGCTCCGCGGCGGAGGTGGTGTTTTCGGTGAGGCCCGCCTCGGGCCACTATCGCCACATCGACTTCGCGGTGGGGGCCTTCCTCGCCTATGCGGGGCTGGCGTTCATGCTCTTCTCGCCGGCCCTCGTGTTCTCCTGGATTGCCATCCTGCTCATCGTGCTCGTCCTGTTCGCCACCGGGACCCTGCTGAGCGTGGTGGTCTCCCCCCTCCGGCGGGCCCTGGCCGGTTCGAAGCGGCTCTCGGAGAACACCCTGCACGGGGCACGGGCGGAGTTCCACCGGCTCGGCGTGAGCCGCACCCGGGATCGCTCCGGCATACTGGTCTATGTGTCGCTCCTCGAGGGGCGGTGCAGCGTGCTGCCGGATTTCGGCGTCATGGGGGCGGTGGACAGGGCCGAGTGGACCGCGGCGGCCAAGGCGGTGGAGGCGGTCGTCCCGAAGGAAGGGGTCGGCGCCCGCGGCGCGGAGGCCCTGTCCCGAGCGGTGGAAGGGCTCGCGCCGCTGCTCGAGAAGGCGATGCCGAGAAGAGCGGACGATATCAACGAGCTGCCGGACGTGGCGGAGGAGTGACCATGCGGGACTTGCGAAGTAGAAAAGGCAGGCTTTCCAACGCAACGCGCTCCGGACGGCGAAGGGGGGCGGCCCTGGCCGCCGCGGTCCTCGGCCTCGCCCTGTTCCTCGGCCTCGGGCAGGACGTCGAAGCCCGCCCCGGCGGGGGGAGCAGCTTCAGCGGGGGGAGCAGCTTCAGCGGCGGGAGCAGCTTCAGCAGCTCCAGCAGCTTCAGCGGCTCCAGCGGCTCCAGCAGCTCCGGCGGGTCCGCGGGAGACGGGATCATCGGGCTCATCGTCCTCGCGGGGTTCATCATCCTGAATGTCGTCCGGTTCGTCGGCGGCCGCGCCGAGGCGTGGAGCAGCTCCGACTTCAGCGACGACGCAGACTGGACCTTCACGCCGGCGCCCAGGAGACAGCCGCTGGACCTATCCCTCCTCCGGACCTCGGATCCCCACTTCTCCCGGATCCTGCTGGAGGACTTCATCTACGGGCTCTACGTGAACGCCCAGGAGGCCCGCGGCGCCAAGGGGGACATGGACCGCCTCGCCCCCTACCTGTCGGAGACGGTCCGCCGGGATCTCAAACAGCGCGGGGGGCGAACCCCCGCCGGGGTGGGGCTCGTCATCGTGGGCGCCGAGACCCTGGTGAGCCTCGGCCCCTTCGGCGAGGGAGCGGTGATGCTCGTGGTCGACTTCGAGACGAACTACACCGAGACCTACGGGGAGGCGGACGGTCCCCAGCGGGGGTTCTATGCCCGGGAGCGCTGGACCCTGGTCCGTCGGCGGGGCGCCCGGAGCCGCCCCCCGGATAAGCTCTTCACCTACGACTGCCCCAACTGCGGCGCGCCCCTGGAGAAGGGGCAGAACGAACGGTGCGCTTTCTGCGACACGGTGTTCGGCTCCGGCGAGTTCGACTGGTTCGTCACCAACGTGTTCCTCACGAACGAGGAGATGCGGGGGCCGGCTCTCACCAGCACCACCGAGGAGCAGGGCACCGGCCTCCCCACGGTCCGGCATCCCGAGCTCGACGCGGCGCTCGAAGCCCTCTCCACGAAAGATCCCGCTTTCCAGTGGGAGGCCTTCATCGCGCGGGTGGGGCTCGTCTTCAACACCATGCAGCAAGCGTGGAGCGACCTCACCTGGGAGGACGTGCGCCCTTACGTCACCGATCGCTTCTTCCTCTCCCAGTCGTACTGGATCGAGGAGTACCGGAAGCAGGGGGTCAGGAACATCCTCACGGGCGCCCGGATCACCAAGACGGAGCCCGCCAAGGTGAGCGCCGATCCCTACTTCGACGCCATCACCCTCCGCCTCTTCGGCGCCGGGCTGGACTACACCGTGGACGCGAAGAACGACTACGTGCTCTCCGGCTCCACCACGGAGGAGCGGCGCTATTCCGAATACTGGACCTTCATCCGATCCGCCGGCGCCCGGGGCACGGCCCGCATCGACAAAGTCTGCCCCAACTGCGGCGGCCCCCTGGACATCCCCCGCACCGGCTTCTGCGCCCACTGCAACGCCAAGGTCACCGGCGGGGAGTTCGACTGGGTGCTGAGCCGCATCGAGCAGGACGAGACCTACCGGGGGTAGGCGACGACCCTGACTGGTCCGAACAGGCAGAGGACCTCATCGCCGAAGAGCCCCTCTTCGGTTAGATAGAAGACGTTGTCGCCAAAGCCGCAGCTGAACGGCACCGCATCGAGGGTGCCGGGGGGCGCGGGGGTGTCCAGGCAGCTCCTCCGGCCGGTGCGGCGCAGTGGTTGGAAGATGCGCGTGCCGTCTTCGAGGTACAGCCAATACTCCCCCTCGTCGAAATAGCTCCGGGTGAGCATCGTGATTCGCCTGTCATCGGAAGGACAGGTGACGAGCGCGTCCAGGGGACCGTCCACGATGACGCCGTCCTCGGTCAGGGCCATGACGCTGAGGGCCCGGTTCAGCCCGGAATACAGCGCAGCGTCGACGATCGCGGCCTCCACGCCGGTATCGATATCGCTCCAGAGACCGCCTTGGTTCAGCGCCAGACGACCGCCCTCTCCGAACGCCAGTAGGCGAATCCCTCCGTCGTCGTAGACCAGCACACCTTTCAGAGAGAGGAATCTCCCGCCGGTGTCCGGGGCGATCTCTTGCCTCCAGGTCTGCCCGTCGAAGCCGGCGACGCCGTTGCCCGCGACATGGATCCCGCCCGGTTCCGCCGTATACAGCACATCCGAGACCTCCCCCAGCCAGGCGGGGATCTCGCCACCCTCCACGGGCACCAGCCGCGCCTCCGGAGTGTCGTCGGAGAGGCCGTAGAGCCTGCATTCGGAATCGCACAGGACGGCGAGGATGCGCTCGTCGCAGCGCCCTGTATCATTCATGATCGCGGCGACCGCCACGGCGCGGGCCGGGGCATCGGTCTCCTCCGGCAGACGGCGGTCGGAGCGCTGTTCCAGGTAGTGATATCTCTCGACGAACGGGCCCGCGGTGTCGCTCTCGCCGAGGAGGACCACGAACTCGCAGTTCTGGAGGGCGAGGTCGATGTAGCGTTCGCCGGCCGCCGGCGGCCGGATGATCGGGGGCGGCGCGTCGCCGCTGTTCTCGCAGCGCTTCGCCGGGACCGGGAGCGGGCAGGGGGCGGTCCGGGCAGGCTCCGGCAGCGGGCTGCCCGGCAGGGTGCGCACCGGCCTGAGCCCGCCGTCCGTAGACCCGACCTCCCTGGAACCTGCATCCCTCGCGGCGGCGCGACAATCCCTGTATCCCCCGGTGAACGCACCGAAGCTCCCCCCGCGGAGGGCGACCAGATCTTCATCCGGGTCGCCGTACGGGCTCTCCAGTGGGGTGTCGGGGTAGACCCCCTCCCACAATGCGAGCTCCCGGACATTGCCGATAACATCGAAGAGCCCGCAGGCGTTGGGGAGGCGCGCGGCCACCGGTCGCGCCCGGAACACCTCGTCGGGCATACCGTTGTACCCGCACCAGGCGATGGACCCGAGGACAGGGGGCGTGGCCAGGGAGTCGCTTTCCACCAGGTCGCCGTTGTAGGTCGCGCGGTCGTCACCGGCCCGGGCGGCCCGTTCCCACTCGGACTCGGTGGGCAGCCTGAATCCCGGGCAGTGCATCGGCGTCTCCCACGCGGCCCCCTCGGCGTAGCAGGCGGGCAACCCGGCCGAGCGGGAGAGGGCGTCGAGCCACACCGCGGCCTCCTCGAAACCAATCGCGGCGGCCGCGCAATCATCCTCGGTGCACGGCTCACGGCACCCCGCGCACTCCCATGGCTGGCAGACGACTTCGCTGTCGGTATCGAGGGCGCGCCACGCATTGCAGGTGACCTCCGTCGTCGCGATCTGGAACCGGTGGACGTGGCTCACCTCGTGGGGGTATTCGTTTTCGTCTCTCCCCCACTCGCTGTCGGGGGAGCCCATGACGAACGTCCCCGGCTCGAAGGTGACCCAGCCGAGCCCGGCGGCGACACCGCCGGGAATTTCTCCCTCTGGGCTGGCGCTGCATTCACCTGCGGGCGGGTCGGTGCCTTGGATGGAGGCGGCGTCGACCGGGGTGTCCGCCGAGCCGGCCGGATCGGTCGCCCCATCGGTGTGGTAACAACCGCAAGCTCCAAATATGGTAAGAGTAAACAGATATGTCCTGAACAAAGCTGTTGACCGAACCGGCATCAGGTCCTCCTGCAAGAACATCGTCTCATCAGGCCGGTACATATTTCAATGCTGCAACACGAGAAAAGAGAGCAAGCACGGGACAGGATCACTTTTCCCATCGAGCTGCCGAAGACTTCGACCTCAAACCGACGAGGACGATATTCGCCTGGAGTTTGCGCCATCCCGACGCGGTGAACAACGACACATCGCAACCCGCGAAGCGTCACACCACGGGGATCGTATGGCACAGGACGCCCCCTTCGATTTGGATGTTGGTGCGGAATGTGTTGAACAGCTCCCAGCTCTTCGGCGCCACTTGCGGGATGGTGCCGTCCTCCCGGACGTTGGTCACGTGGTAGGCGTGCTGGTTCCAGATGCGGCGCGCCTGGATCCAGCGATCCGCCACGTCCCGGATGACCTGCACCGTGGGCGACGGCTCGCCCGACCCGTGATTGCTGGAGACCACGACGATCTCCGCGGAGCCGTCGTTGTCCACATCCGCGACCACCGGATACTCGATGAGGGTCATGCTGGTCCGCGGCGTCTCGAGCAGGGGCGCGCCGGTCTCGTCGTAGATGAACAGCATGGTCTCGTCCGCGTACATGGCGTCCGCGGTGCCGTCGCCGAGGAAGTCGAAGGCCGTGCCCGCCGCGCCGCCGCTGAGGTCCGCCACCTCCGCGCTCCAGACGAGGGTCGCGTCGCTCTCGTACAGGGAGTACAGGGTGGCCGAGCTCATGGCGAACTCGGCGTCGCCGTCGCCGTCGAAGTCGTGGACGGTCGCGGGTCGGCTCCAGACGCTCCAGCTGGCGGCCTGGCCGGTGGGCCGCAGGTCCCGGTACTTCGTGGTGCCGTCGTGCTCGAGCACCGTGAGGCCCGTCTCGTTGGCGATGAGTACCTCGGGGAGCCCGTCCCCGTCCAGGTCCGCGACCTGCGGGTAGCCGCCGTCGACGACGGCGTCGTTCCGGTAGTATTCTGAGCCGTCGGCGTGGTACGCCACGTTCCCGAGGATCACCTCGAGCCCGGGCTCGCCGTCCAGATCCGCGACGGCCGTGGCGGAGGCACCGACATACGGATCCGCGCTGAGCCAAACCTGGACGCCCTCGTGGTCGAACACGCCGTTGCCGATGATGATCTCCACGTCGCCGTCCTCGTCGAGATCGGCCAGGGCGAAGGCGCTGCCGGGGTGGGGGTTCTGACCGTTCCGCCACTTGAGCGTCCCGTCGTGCTCGAAGGCCACCAGCTGTCCGCCGTATTCGGCGGTAACGATCTCGGGGAGCCCGTCCCCGTCGATATCCCCGAGGGCCGGGGTCACCGTCCGGTAGACATCGTTCTCGGCGCGGAAATGGACGGCCCCGGTGGCGCCGTCCAGCACATAGAGGCCCCCGCTGTTGTTGGTCTGCTCGAAGGCCACCACCACCACGTCCGGGATGTCGCACAGGTTGATCTCCCCGTCGCCGTTGTCATCCGTGAGGTTGGCCACCAGCGGCGTGATGATGCTGAAGACCTCCTCGCCCTGCCCGGCCCACGACCACTGGACATCCGGTTCGAAGCTCTCGGGGGGCGCGACCTCGCTGCAGTCGCCGATGGCGCCGAACTCGTCCGCGGGGACGACGCACGCAACCGGATCGACCTCGCTGGCCGAGTCGGTGTCCGCGTCGGTATCGGTATCCGAGTCAGCGTCCACATCAGTGTCCACATCGGTGTCCACATCCACATCGACATCCGTGTCCGCATCCACGTCGGTGTCCGTGTCCGCGTCCACGTCGGTGTCCGTGTCCGTATCGGTATCCCCGTCTCCGTCCGTATCCGAATCGGCGTCCGTGTCCCCGTCGGAATCCCCATCCGCATCGGAATCCCCGTCCGCATCCGCATCCGTATCCCCGTCGGAATCCCCGTCCGCATCGGTGTCCGTGTCCCCGCCGGGAGTCCCGTCCGAGCCCGTCCCGGAACCCGATTCGCTGTCCGCGCCGTCGGTGTCGGACGCCTCTTTACCGGCGTGGCTGCAAGCCTGAGCCAGCATCGTGAGGATCCCCATTGTAAGGCCCGCGACGAACACCTCTCGGAGTGTCTTCCGGATATCCATTCATGCCTCCTTCGTTCCATCATAAGCCAGCTCGAACGAAAGCGGCTGAAAAAAGTGGAAACAGCGCTGTGGCGCCATCTCGACAGGGCATTTCAGAATACTCCCGGCTCAACCGTTTCGATGATTGCGTCCAGTGCGTCGTTGCTCGAGACCGTAGTAGATGGCGGCACCGGAGATGTCCCCCCAGACATTGACCGTGGAGCGGCACATGTCGAGGAGTCGGTCCAGGGCGAGGATGAGGCCGATGCCCTCGAGGGGCAGGCCGAGGGCGCCGAGGACCACGGCGATCATGACGAGGGAGGCGGAGGGGATGCCGGCGGTGCCCACCGCGGCCAGGGTGGCCATGACCAGCACCGTGGCCTGGGTGCCGAGGCTGAGCTCCATACCGTAGGCCTGGGCGATGAAGAGCGCCGCCACCGCTTCGTAGAGGGCGGTGCCGTCCATGTTCACGGTGGCGCCCAGCGGCAGGATAAAGTTGGCGATGCGCCCCGGGACGCCCGCCCGCCTCGTAGTGCAGTCGATAGTGACCGGCAGGGAGGCGGAGCTGGAGCTGGTGGAGAAGACCGTAAGCAGCGCCGGGAGGGAGGCCTTGAACAGGGCGACGGGGGAGCCGCCGCCGATAAAACGAATGAGCAGGGGCAGCACCACCGCGGCCTGAAACAGGAGCCCGAGGACCACCGTCAGGCCGAACCAGCCGATGGAGGCGAAGGCACCGGTACCATGGAGGGCCATGGTGCGGAGCAGCAGGAAGAAGACGCCGAAGGGGGTGAGGAGGATGACCAGCTCCGTGATCTTCATCATGACCGCGTAGAGCCCTTCGAAGAGCCGCAGCAGGGTCTCCTTGCCCGGCCCCTCGAGGGTGGTCAGCACGCCGCCGAAGAGCACGCAAAACAGGAGCAGCGGTAACAGGCGTCCCTCCCCGAGGTCCGCGGCGGCGTCGCCGATGGGGTTCTCGGAGACGAGGTGGCGCATGAACTCGCCAAAGGACCGGTTCTTGTCCGAGAATCCCTCCGGAACCCCCGCGGCGCTCAGGTCGATGCCCGTTCCGGGGTCGATCCAATTGACGAGCAGGAGGCCGGCGCCGACGGAGATCGCGGTGGTGCCGAGGTAGTAGATCGCCACCCATCCGCCCATCTTTCCGACCCTTCGAATATCCCCGACGCCGGTGACACCGACGATGATGGCGGAGATGATGAGGGGGACCACCACCATCTTGAGGGCGCTCAGAAAGAGGTCTCCGGGAAGCCCCAGGTTGTAGCGCGCCACTTCAGGGCCGACGCCGAGCCGGTTGAGGAGCGCGCCGGTCATCCCACCGAGGACAACCCCGCCGAGAACAAACCAGGGGAGCCATCGCCGATAGATAGCCATTTTGGAAATTGTCTTAGTCATCCTGTGACATCCGGCGGTTGCATTTCGGAGAGCGCCGGGGACGAAGATTCAGAGGAACGCGGAGGCGGCTCAGGCCTCTTCGAGCTCGACGAGCACCGCATCGGCCTCGACGGCATCGCCTTCGGAGACTTTGATATCGGTGACGGTACCGTCCTCCGGGGCGACGACCGGCATCTCCACCTTCATCGCTTCCAGCATAATCACCGGATCGTCCTCCGACACTTCCTGGCCTTTCTCCACGAGGACTTTTACGATTTTTCCGACCATTGGGGCTGTGATTTCAATTGCCATGGGTTCCTCCATAAAGGGTATCAGTTTCTTAACTATCCAACTTTACTTATTTTTTTTGTAAACAAATTTTTCAGCCGATTATTTACATCGCGGTTTTCTAACAGGGAAATGCAAAAGCATCAAGATTTTCAGCGTGTTTTGGGGAGCTCGGGAGGGCGGAACGAAGTCCCGGGAAGGCACAATATTAGGTGGGTTGAGAAAATACACCCAAAACCAGATTTTTCTTTTACACACTTGAACGGATGACGTCTGTCAACTTGACACCTATTTAGCCCTCCTCTATACTCTACATCGCTTAGGCTGTTCGTAACTTATTGTTTTTGCTCATATTTCTTCAAATTGTAGCCGCGCATAACATGCGCAGAAAGAGGGTACGGTCGATGAAGAGGTTGCCCATTTTTCTTTTACTTGGGGCCGTGGTTTTCGGAAGCCTTGTCGTGGGGTGTCGAGATGAAGAAGATCCCGAGTACTGGCTGGATTACATGTATGATCGGCCATGGCGGGAGAAATCGCTGAAGACGCTGAATGAGATTTTCAGCAAGACAATGCAGGAGAACAACAACAGCCTGGAGAGCCCCGCGGTCAAGCAGCTCATCGAAGTGATGCTCCCCGAGCTGAAGAAGGCGTACTACGAGTTTACCCGGGACAAGTTCAACCGCTCCGAAATCATCAAGCTCCTGGCGCAGATGAAGGACGCGCGGGCGATCGACGTTTTCCTCGACGGACTCTCCAACCCGGACGATGCGATGACCTTCCAGGTCTCGGCGAACGCCGTGCAGCGGCAGGCGAACGTCCAGGGAATCGCGAAGCTCCTGGAGGCGCACAAGAAGATCATTTCGAATCGGGATCGCCGAGGCAAGGCGCCGTTCACCCCCGCTGAGAACGAGGTAGAGCAAGCCGTCATCTCGGCCGCCTCCCAAATTATCGTCAAGAACCCGACCGCCGGAGAGAAGGCCCAGGTGGTGAAGATGCTCTGTCAGATCGCAGAGACGGGGGACGATCTCCAAGAGCTACGCCTCAACATGAAGGCGATCAAGTCTCTCGGCCGCATCGGTGACGCCGCGGCCATCCCGACGCTCATCAAGGGCATCGCCTTCAAGGGGAAACGGCAGCCCATCGGGCTCGGTCAGATCGCCTTCGCCAGCCTCCTGCAAATCCACAATCGGGACGCCGTGGTGGACGCCATGCTGAACTTCGCGAAGCGCAAGGATACGGCGTTCAACGCGTTCTATAAGGACGAGATGGACCGGGATCCCCTGATGTCCAACCCCACCTGGTATATCCAACAGACGGCGGTCTTCTTCGGTATGCTCAACTATGCTTCCCCCAAGGTCATCGCCTTCCTGGAGTCGGAGCTGAACCACACCGAACCGGACGAGCTCGACCAGGCAACCTCCCAGCTGCAGCTGCAGGTCCAGTTCGAGCCCGACGGCTGGGCGATGATGCGGCGGAACTGGGCCGCGGTGGCGCTGGCGGAGCTCGCCCACAAGCCCCTGCTCAGGACCATCAAGAACAGGATGACCTTCAAGAAGGGCAAGCTCGACGTCCCGCTCGAGGAGGCGGTGGGCTATGTGCGCGCCCTGGGCCTCCTCCTCTATCCCGATGAGTCCTGCGACA
>JBNLED010000048.1:0-14071 GCA_050304755.1 Polyangia bacterium
GCGCGCACCGGTCCATAGGCCCTTGATGGGACGATATGAAGAGACCATAGATGACGAGGCAAGGTGGGCTCATGATGTATCCTCCGTCTCGGGAGGTATTTGAAGACCTGCATCGGGCCGCCGAAGGGACGTTTGGCGTAAACGACCCACTAAAGGGTATCCTTCAGGGCGGCGAAACGGTTTTCGTCTTTTAGGATTGCGGCGGCACCGGCGAATTCGAGGATGCCCTTTCGGTGTGCGGTGTCGAGGGCCGCGAGGAATTTGCCGCGAAAGAGTCTGGAGAGCACCCGAGGTGCTTCTTGTCTCTCCCGAGCTCGAGCAGGGTCTCGGAGGCAGCCTTGAAGAGCATGATAAAGATGACGCTGCGGTTCGCGCCCCACATGGGCCTTGCTCACCCGGGTGTACCGCTCGGTGGTGCGGATCGAGTTGTGTCCGAGCAGCACCTGTATCGTCCGGATATCCGTACCGGTCTCCAGCAGATGGGAGGCAAAGGAGTGCCTCAATACATGAGGCGTCACCCGTTTGGATATCCCCGCATCTCGGGCTGCCTTCCGCACCGCATCTCGCACCGCGCCCTTGCTGATATGATGCTCGGGGTCACGACCGGGAAAGAGCCAGGAGCTGCGAGGCCTCGCCATTCGCCAGTATTCCCGCAGCCATTCGAGCACTCTCTCGGGTAACATGACATATCGGTCCCGTCCTCGTTTGCCGTCGCGGATGTGAATCAGCATACGCTGGCTGTCGATGTCCCCTGGCTTGAGGCCCTGTTTTGCGTTGTAGAGACTTTCAGGGTCTTTGAGAACCTTACTTCTGGGCAGACCCTGCTGGAATCGATCCTCGGTATTGGCGAGCTCCAGGGCCCCGGCAATCTCGCCTGGACCCACGCCGTTCACCAGGCGCTGCTGGCCCACGGGATCCATGACAAGGACGTCGACTACATGGTGCGAAACGGCTCGGTTTACATCATCGATGATCACACAGGGCGGGTCTCGCCGGACAAGCGGTACTCGGACGGACTCCACCAGGCGTTGGAGGCGAAGGAGCGGCTCCGGATCCGCGGAGAGAACATCACCCTCACGGCCGTGAGGACCTGGCTGTCGATCCAGGGCGTCGACCAGCTGACTCCGGCCGGTGAGGTCAAGACTCGAAACGGGAACCGCCACGCCAAGGTAGAGAAGAAACGAACAGCTGCCCGGAAGAAAAAACGCAAACGGCACGGCCGCCGGATCGGGTCTAGACCCTCGCCGGCACCTGTCTGAAAGGAACAGGGGTGACAACAACTCACTGTAAATAACTGACCTGCTTCGTCATGCCCACCCTCACCCGCTCCTCCACGGCGACCCTGCGCGGCTCAGACAAGAGACGGCGAAACCACGGGAGCGTCATGATGCGCTGTCCGAGCACGCGTCCCAGGGTCATCATGGTCAGATCGCCGATCAGCACCCGCCATCGATACGAGCATCATCAGGTTAACCCGGGGACAGGTCGTGAGCGAAGTGAGAGGTCGCTCCGATTCCGGGCACGCCATCCCGGCGGCGCGGGGTAATCTCGACGCTGGATTCGGACGTCAACACTGACAGTCGCAGTTGCACGCGCCCTTCTTACCGATCGCGGAGTTGATCACCGCGTTGGCGCAGCCGACCCCCGCCTGCACCGTGATGGCGCCGTCCCTGCAGTTCCTCGCGCAGGCGCCGCACTCCATGCACGCATCCCTTCGCCGAATGAGGGCGCGGGAGTTCTCGAACCCGAACACCGCGTGGGGGCACACCTTCTGACACATTCGACAGCCCGTACAACGCTCGGCATCGAGCCGCAGCGTCGTCACATTCTTGAGGTACCTGAGCTCCAACATATCGCTACTCCTTACGCCACGACGCGAGAAGCTATCCACAGCGTCAGGCCGATCGACGCGGCCCCGATTTGGAGCGGCACCGCGATGCGCATCTCCTTTCGAACACCGGAGAGGGATGTATAGGTAGACGCGCCGGTAAAATTCATGGCGAGAAATGAGGTCAGCGCCGGGACGATGAGAATCCACGCGACGAGCTCCAGACGGCTCCGCCACGAGGGCTCGAAGGTTCCGAGCCAGGCGAGCACCCCCCATAGCAACGCCGCGGCCACCGGCAGGCTCTTCAAAGAGAACGCCCGCCCCGGAAGAACCGGAAGGAGGACAGGGGTCAGCACGGCGCCCCCGACAACCGCCGCCAAGATCGCGGCCGCCGACAACGCCCCCGCCCCCGTGATATCGGTCCACATCCCTGGCGCGCCCCCGAGGCCGCTCGCGAGAACGAATATCACCTGCAGCAGCACCATCCACTTGAGGGCCTGCACCAGCTCCACCGGGATCAGCACGATCCGTTCGGAAAGGGGGAAGTCTTTCTTCCGCATCTCGGGCGTGGCCTTGCGTCCGGCGCGCAGAAACGCGGGGATATCCGCGGCCCGGATCGGCCCCCAGACGACCCGGAATCCGGTCCTGGACCGCACCTCGTGCGCCGCCACTCCCGGGGCGCCGAGCTGCGGGACGATGATGCGCCGATGAGAGACGACCGCCCCGAGATGGGTCTCCGAGATCCGGCGCACCAGCTCCTCCGTTCCGAAGGTCCCCTTCCCCGCGGCGCACCAGACGTTGACGCCGATGGTATCGAGCACGAGAATCCACAGGTCGTGCCCCTCGAGGGCGCTCCGCAGCTTATCGAAGGTCAGCTTGTAATTGGCCGTGACCAGCACATCGGAAGCCGGCGTGGGGGATCCGAGGGCGTACACCCCCGGTGGGACGGCATAGGACATCCGGCCGATGCCCCACCTCGCCTTGAACGCCCCGAGCCGATCCCCGAAATCGAGGGACGAAGAGATCCGCGGCGCGGCGGCGCGGAGGGCCTCACCGTCCGCCTCCGCCGGGGCGTCCGTTTCGGGGTCGCTCCGAGAAAGCGGCGGCTCGTTCGACTCCGGCGGCGGGCAACAGCCCTGCAGCGGCGGGGACAGACCGCAACCGCAACCGGCTGCATCGGGCGAAATGACATTGAACAAGGGCTTGGAAGGATCGTTACTCATCACGACTCCTCGAAAAGGTGGTTGAATCCGGGCAGCACGCATCGAGGGCGTCCGCCAGATTTCGCAGCAGCTGCGACAACTCCCGCGCGCGGACCGTGTAGAACACCTCCTTGCCCCGCTTTTCCGCGGACAGGACGCCGGCGTCCTTCAGGGTCCGCAGATGCCTCGACACGACGGACAGGTCGATGGGACAACACTCCGCGACCTCAGAGACGGTCTGCTCTCGACAGGCGGTCGCCAGGCGCGCCAGGATGGCGACCCGGGTCGGATCGGAGAGGGCCCTGAAGAGCTCCGGCGGCAGATAGGGCAACAGGCCGTTACAGCAGGTTGTGGTCAAGACGGCACCTCATTACGTTTTCTCAATTGCGTCACCGTGCAAACATGCATCCGGCGTCATGGAATGTCAATCCCGTTTTCTCTCGATGGCCGACGGATGGGTCTTTAGTGAAGAGGACGCACACGCCGGTGCGCCCCTGCAGCGAATTCATAGGGAGGCGAACCTGCAGGTATTCCATACAAACCCCCCGTGCCGCGCGAGAAAACGCAATGACTATACCAGGCAAAACCATATACAAATCAGTTTACTATCGAGGTATTGCGGCAATTCGGCGTTGGATTGAGTGTGTCACTGTGCCAGCCCGTGATGAAAACCTGGCATTCGCCCCTTCCCTATATCCCTCATTTTCGAGATAGTCGAAAGGAACGAGCAACAACAGTCTTTCAACGGAAAGGGAAAAGAGAATGAAGCGAATTGTGATGGGTTGGGGGGTGAAGAGAACCGCGGTGATGCTTCTGTTGCTGCTCGGGGGGTGCTCCCGGGGGAAGCCGGAGGCGCGGCATGACGGCACAGCGCCTTCGCCCGTCATGAAGAGAGAAGAGACCAAGGCACCGGCGGTGAAGCTTCCGATCGTCGGCCCCGTCTCTCCGAAGGTGGTGGAGCGAAGGGCGCGCGAGCCCGTGGAGAAGGGGGCCTGCCGGGATGCCCGTTACAGGGATCGATACACACCGGGATACCCCCCGGATCCGGAGATACAAAAAAAGGTGGCGGCCCAGATGGCGACCCTCTCTCTCAAGGAGAAGGCCGATCAGATGCGGGGCACCCCCAAGGGAACCCGTGAGAAGGTCAACTGGAAAGACATCTTCCGCTCTCCCGATAACCCCGGGAAGCGGATCCGCGGCTTCCGGTTCCGAGACGGCCCCCGGGGGGTCAACCTGGACGCCGGTTGCCCCGAAGGGGGCCGGTGCTACTCCACCGCCTTCCCGGTCGAGATCGCCCGAGGGGCGGCCTTCGACCCGGACCTGGAGTACCGCATCGGCCGGGCCACCGGAGACGAGACCCTGGCGGCGGGGCACACCATGATGCTCTCCCCTTCCGTCAATATCGTGCGCCACCCCGCCTGGGGGCGGACTCAGGAGAGCTACGGAGAGGATCCCTTCCTGCTCGGCCGGCTGGCGTCCGCCTACATTACCGGAGTGCAGCAATACGTCCCGGCCTGCGTCAAGCACTTCATCGCCAACAACGTGGAGGTGGAGAGACGGCGGTCGGATGCTCATATGGACGAGCAGACCCTCAGGGAAGTGTACGGCGCCGCTTACGAGATGGCCATCAGAGACGGCGGCGTGGCGTGTGTCATGGCGTCCTACAACCGGCTGAACGGCACCCCCGTGGTGGAGCACCATCACGCGTTGACCGAGATTCTGCGGGAGGACTTCGGGTTCCGGGGGTTCGTGATCAGCGACTGGTGGGCCCTCGCCAACGAGTTCGACGTCGCCCTCGATCCTGCCCTGTACGAAGCCCCGGCCAAGCGGAGCCTCGAGGCCGGCGTCGACATGGAGATGCCGTGGGCCCTCAACTACGAGCATCTGGAGTCGCTCGTCAAAAAGCGTGTGCTGGATCCCGCCCTGATCAATGCCGCCGCCGGACGGATTCTGACCCAGAAACACCGGTTCAACATCGCGGACATTGACGCGGCCCCGGGCCTCGAGCGACCGGTCACCCGGCTCGGTGACGACGGTTCCATAGAGGGCAACGAGGCCCACCTGGACCTCGCCTACGAGGCAGCCGTCGAGTCCGCCGTGCTGCTCAAGAACGAGGCGGGAACTCTGCCCATCGACAAAGAAAAGGTGAAGACCGTGGCGGTGCTCGGCGCCGTGGTGCCCTACGAGCAGCGGAAATGGGCCAGCAAGCCCTCCGGGAAAATCGACTTCGCCAGGGACGTCACCCTCGGAGACTGGGGCAGCAGCCGCGTGAACGCCGATCCCAAGAAGAGCATCGGCCCCTTCGAGGGCATCCGGCGGGCCGCGGGACCGTCGGTCCGGGTGGTCGCCGGTGAAGACCCCCAGCTCGCCAAGGACGCGGACTTCGTGGTGGTGGTCGCCGGGCTGACTCCTGGTGACGAAGGGGAGGAGTACACCGGCGCCGGGGACCGGAAGGCCTTCGGCCTCGACGCGAAAATCGAAGGAGCGCCCCAAAACGAGCTCATTCGAAAGACGGCCGCCTTGAAGAAACCCATGGCGGTGGTGCTGGTGGGGGGCAGCGTCATCGACATGCCGTGGCTGGAAGAGGTCCCGGCGGTGGTGATGAGCTGGTACCCGGGCATCCACGGAGGCCGGGCCCTCGGGGACCTCCTGTTCGGCCATCGCAACTTCTCGGGCAAGCTGCCCCTCACCTGGCCGAACACGTGGGACGAGCTGCCGACCTTCGATCCGGGGATCCCCGCCCCCGTCCCCATGGGGTATTTCCTCGGCTACCGCTACTACGACAAAGAGAAGCTCACGCCGCGGTTTCCCTTCGGCCACGGCCTCGGCTACAGCCGGTTCTCCTACCACAACCTGGAGGTGCCCTGCGGTACCGTCACCAAGAACGGCGTGGTGGAGGTGAAGGTGGATGTCGTCAATGAGGGGAAGGTATCCGGGGAGGAGGTGGTCTTTCTGTTCGTGGCGTTTCCGGACACCACCGCGAGACGTCCCGTCAAGGAGCTCAAGGGCTTCAGCCGGGTCGCCCTATCGCCGGGAGAGGCGAAGCAGGTGACCCTCCCCCTCCGAATCGCGTCACTTAAATTCTGGAACAGCGAAGATAATCAATGGGAGATCGCCTCCGGAAGGGTGAAGATTATGGTTGGGGGGAGCGCCGACAGGCTTCCTCTGAATGATATTGTAATTATAGAGTAAAGCGCTTTCTCTGATTTTATTGTAATGATATAAGATTTTTTTACCATATCCAAAAAGATACCGTTTTCTTTACAGAAATGGACATAAAAATAGCGGGATCACTATCCATTTTCAGCCTGCATCGGCTACTATAGACTAAGAGGGAAGGATCACCTGATAAGAGGAAATGAAAAGACAGTTGGATGGGAAAATCGAAATGAAAAAAGCAAACACTTTTACTCTATTTCAATGGGCACGGATTCTCTTTATAGGCACCGCACTCAATCTGGGCTGTGCCTTGAATGACGATCCGCTGGATGATGAAAAAGTGAAACCGAGCTCGGATGCCGACGCGGATAATGACACGGACACCGACACGGATACGGATGCCGATACCGACACGGATACGGATACTGACACCGATACGGACACCGACGCCGATGCGGACACCGACGCAGACACGGATGCCGATGCGGACACCGACACGGATGCGGATACGGATACCGACGCGGATACGGACGCGGATGCCGATACCGATTCTGATGCGGACACGGACGCGGATGCCGATACCGATGCGGACGCGGACACCGACACGGATACCGACACCGACACCGATGGCGACACGGATATGGACGCCGACGCGGACACCGACGCCGACGGCGGTATCGGCGACGGCGGCGACCCGGACGGCGGGATCGACCCCACTAAAGAGATATGTGACGGACTCGACAACGACGGAAACGGCATCATTGATGACGTGGATGAAGGGCATGACGGAATCTGCGACTGTCTGAACATCGCCACCGTGGGGATTCCCGGCGTCTGGGGCGAGGGTAACGTGTTCGCGGACTGGCTCGCCGAGCGAAGCTCGATGGAGGTCATCCACCTGGGGGATTCCGTTCTCGACGAGGCGACCCTCGCGCCGTTCCAGGTCATCGTCATTCTCGACGTGAGCTACGAGTCAATCGGCCGGACGTTCAGCACCGACGAGGTCAACGCGCTGATGACCTGGGTCGCGCTGGGCGGCGGGCTGATGACCACCATCGGATACTCGACGGCGACCGAGGTGGACAACGTCAACACCATTCTGGAGCCGATCGGGCTGGCATACGATACCGAGGATATACTCGATCAGAACGGGGGCGGCTCGAATCCGGTCACGACTTTCGCGGAGCACCCGACCACGGAGGGGGTTGACTCGGTAGGAGTCCACGTCGGCAAGGAAGTGATCGGAAACGCCGAAGTCATCGCGACCGATGATGGTATCGTTGTCGGTCAGGTGTTCACCCTGGTCGAGGGCAACATCTTTGTATGGGGGGACGAGTGGATCACCTACGACAGCGAGTGGGTGGATCGGACCGACTACCAGGTGGAGCGCTTCTGGATCAACATCCTCAAGTGGCTCACCCCCGAGCTCGAGTGCCAGGTTCCCATCATCATTGTCTGATCTTTTGACCCGCGACCCTTCTGTATGTGACCGAGCGGCCCTTACCATGCGGCGGTGAGCAGCCTCAGACTGTAGTGATCGTTGTCCGGATCGGTCTCGTCGGCGACGAGCCCCGTTTCTTTCCCATGACACTGTTATTGAGATACCGTCCGGATTGTTCAGCTCTTCCCGTCACGATCCTTCGACGCCCGTGCAACGTTCAACACAAACTTTATAACCTTGAAATCCCAATAGGTCGGCGAGCAAAAACGCGTCAAGGTGCGTCAGCAGTGGCCGAACGGAGCCTTTGACATCAGGAGCTGAACTGGACTGTTCATGAGTGATGGCAAAGGTGAGTACGGGCGCTGATGGCGTGCATTGACGCGAGCGACAGCGGTTTGGGCCGTCGATTTATTGGGATTTCAAGGTATAAAGCCGATGGCAAAGAGGATCCCGCCCGCCATCGAGACAACAGAGGTGACGAGTGTGGCGATGCCGACAATCTCCAGAGTGACCAGACGCCCCCACAGAGGCCTCCCGGCGACGGGGATCGCGGCGAGCAGCCCCACGACCGCGCCCGCGAGAAGGAGGAACGCCGCGGACCGGGTCGCGTAACGGCGCGCCAACAACGCCCCGGTGAGCAACTGGCCGGGGATGACCAGCTGGAGCAGCACTGACCCTATCAACACCAGCCATATTCGCCCAGACGTCAGATCATCCAAGGATGCCCTCCTGGAAGCGAGGGTACACGATGCCGGAAGAGACCCACAAGAGGCGAACGCTTTTTAAAGACGGCAATAGTTGAAAGTTGAAGTCGGTTTTGGTAGTGTCTATCCACTTTTGGGGAAGCAATTCCGGAGAATGACCCCAACTGTTTGAAAATACGCTATTTTGGACGATTAGCTCAGCTGGATAGAGCGTCGGCCTCCGGAGCCGAAGGTCAAGCGTTCGAATCGCTTATCGTCCGCTTCTTTCTTAAAGCCTTTCGGGTGGTTATCCGGGAGGCTTCTTCTTTTTTTAGCGTCGTCATTTTCTATGCATGGGCTGCACAGGGAACCGGGAACCGCCATTGCCGTGGTCATGGCCACCTCAGGGGGCGGTCCGCCGGCAGAGGCGGCTCCGGGTTCCTCCCCGAGGGCCAACGGGACGCCGGCTACATCGTCGTCGACGACATCGAGTTCTTCTGAACGCTGACGCGTAGGGCCTGACTCGGGAGTTGATTTTTGGGCCCTGGTTTGGGGGCGGTTTGGGGGGCGCTGGATTCTACTCCACCGAGATGGCGCCGCCGCTGTCCTCTAGATAGGCTTTGAGCCTTCTCCTGAGCCGCCGCGCCGCGCCGCTGGAGAGGCGGTTGCTGCGATCCCGGTCGGGGCTCCGCTGATCCACCAGCGACTGGACCCCGCTGCGGTGGTTCAGCTGGAGCTTGAGCCGGCCGTTGTAGACCGCCGTGAGATCGGTGTAGATCTTCCCCTTGTTGCTGATGCGCCAGTTGTCGCTGATGAGCCCGTAGGGTCTCTTGACCGGTTTCCTGGCGACGACCCGAATCAGATTCGCGCCGTCCATGTCGGGCTCCGGCGTCTTCGTGAGCGCGAGGATGGTGGGCGCGAGGTCGATGGTCCCCACGGCCTGCTTGACCCGCCGGGCGGCCACCCCCGGGACCTTGGCGAGGAGGGGAACCCGGATGACGTCCTCGGTGAGCCCCGAGCCGTGCCACATCCGCTTCCCGGAGATCGCCTCACCATGGTCGGCGGAGACGAACACCGCCACGGGGAGCCGCTGCCCCCCCTCGATCACCCTCAGCAACCGCCTCAGCTCCGCGTCGACGTAGAGCAGCTTGTCGTCGTAGTTGTTCTCCTGCTTGGGGCTGAACTTGCGGTACTTCTTCGGGATCTTGAAGCGGCCCACGTGCGCGCCGAAGAGATGCACCCAGATAAAATAGGGTTCCCGGTCCTTGAGGCTCGCCAGCCGCGCGATGGCGAGGTCGATGGCGGGCCGGTCGCCGCTTTGCTTCTTGCACTTGGCGTCCGGTACGATTTCGTAGGTGTCGAACCCCTCCGAGATGCCCGGGAGATCCGTCAGCATGCGGGAGTATCCGTCGTTGACCACCGCGGCGGTGGCCATCCCCCGCCTCCGGAGCCAGTAGGCCAGGGGCTTCGGGCCCGACGACGAGGCGAGCAGGAAGGTCTTCTTCTCTTCCTCCCCCTTGCGCAGATGCCTTTTTCGCACCGGGTGCTTGAGCAGCCGTTTCTTCGTCGTCTCGACGTAGCGCCGCCAGGTCATCCGGCGCGGATAGACCCCGCGCAGCAGCGCCGGGACGGCGATACCGGTCCAGGGGGCCACCGCGTAGGCCCGGTCGAACACCGTCGCGTCCTTGGCCCACCGGGTCAGGTGGGGCATCGTGCCGTGGCGGTACCCGTAGAGCTTCAGGCGGTCGGCGCGGACCGAATCGATGGTGATGAGGACCACGTTCATCGGAGACGGCGCCTCGGGGACGGGCACCTCCTCGGGGGAGCGCCGGTGTTGCGCGCGCCGATCGCGACCGCTGCAGTTTTCGTCCAGGCCGTTGTCCGGGAGGTCCCTGGCGCCGGGATTGATATCCCCGTCGAGCGCCGCGCAGTCCCCCCCCGCGAGGAACGAGGAGAACCCGTCACCGTCCAGGTCCGTTGCCGTGCGCATGATGTCGAGGGACAGGGCGGGGAAGGGGCGGCTGCTGTCGATCTGCTGAACGGCGACGATCTCGTCCTCGTCGATGAGAAAAAACGGGAGGAGGATCAGCGCCGCCGCCAGGGCGGCCGAGACCCTCGGCAGGGCGGCCGAGACCCTCGGCGGGAGGACTCGAAGCGGGATCCGCAGCGCCCCCTTAATGGCGACCCCGGCGAGGGTGACGGCCAGGACGGCCCCCAACTGGAGCCCCAGGTGTCCCATCGGGTAGAGCCCGGGATACACCGTCCGGTCGAGGCCGACAGCGACGGCCGCGGCGCCGAGCAGGAGGACCGCGAAGGCGATCCGCAACCCCCGCCTCAGGCGCAGGTAGAGCGGGAGACCGCCGTACCGGCCCGGCTGAAACGTCGCGGCGATGACCCCGGCCGCCAGCCCTCCCGAGGCACAGGCCGCGATAATCATTATCGCGAGCCCCCGGTACTGCGCGTCCAACCGGACGAACGCTCCCAGCTGATCCGCCAGGGCGAGGCCGGCCGCTAGCCCCAGGAGGATCCACGCCCCCCAACGGGCTCGCGCCGGGAGAAAGCGGCCGAGGCCGAAGAGCAGGCTCAGGACGATCGTGGTGATGAGGCCCGCCCCCACCGCGAGCCCCAGCGCGGCGAACACGGCCCGCGCGGAGAGCGATCCGTCGCTGAGGAAGAAGCTCACGACCGCCAGTCCCAGCCACGCGGGGATCGCATTGAACAGCAGGCCGCGCCGTCCGAGTATCGCCATGGTTCGATCCTTTTCGAGTCTCAGAGCCTCTCGGCGCTTCGCGGAATGAAACCGACACCCAGAAGATGCCCCTACGCGGCCGCCGCGAATACGCCTTGACGCGCTTTTACCCGCCGCTCCGTGGGGATTTCAAGATAAAAAGGAATGAAAATGAGGCCGGTTTTGGATATAAGCGTTTCAAAGGCCCCAGGGATTTCAGTTAGAGATCGGCGACAAACCCCGCGGAGGAGATCGCCGACTGGGCCCCCCGGACTACTGGAACCCGGAGCACCGGTTCGTCCCGTTCGCGGGGAACGGCTACGGCGACCTGTGGTGCATCTACATGAGCTGGGCGAAGGAGGGCGACCTCCCCGTCGGATTCCACAGAATCTTCTTGCGGCTGACGGCTTCGGGGAGGTTGTCGAATCCCACGATGACCGGATTCCCCAACCCGGGGGCGCCGGATCAAGGGTCTGTTATTCGGCCCGGCTTTCCGGATTGTGGTTACCTGTCGGGATGCTACGCCTATTCGTTGGATACCGGTTGCTTCTGATCGCCCTGGCGATAACAGTCTGCGTCGGCTGCGCCCGCCGCCGGCGAAACCGCGCCGAGGCGGTCACGAGATCGGGAGACGAACCGCGGCCGGTCGACACCGGGCCCGTCACCGGAAGCGGGCTCAGCCCTTGTCCAGCTTCTGAAACTTCTCCACCAGGCCGGGGATCTTGTCGAGGAGCTTCTCGATCCCCTTCTTCTGCTTGGGCACCGTCAGGACGCGGACGCCGCCGCCGTCGCGGATGACCACCGCGATGGGGATGAGCTTCGCGCCGCCGGCCGCGCCCGATCCGGTGCCCTTCCCCTTGCCCCCCGCCTTCTTGTTGCCGTGGTGCTGGAGATGGCTCCCCTCGCCCTCGGCGGCGCCACCGGCCCCCACGAAGCCCACCTTGAGCGCGAGCACGGGGATAATCTGCTTGCCGTCCACCTCCACGGGCTTGGCCATGACCACGTCCGCGTTGGCCAGATCACTCAGGCCGTTGATGGCCACATCGATCATCGCATTGGAGCTCGACATCACACACCTCCTTCCAGGGGCTCGAGGGTGATCTCGTCCCCCTTGATGACCATCAGCGCCATGGGGGTGACCTTCACCCCACCGCCGCCGATGCCGCCCACCACGGCCCCCTTGCCCAGCTCCGCCTTGTCCCCCTCTCCCTCGCCCTGGCCCTGGCCGCCCGCGCCGCCGAAGCCCAGGTTGATCTCGCTGAGGGGCAGGATCACCGTGTCCCCCACGGTGAGGGGTTGGCCGATGACCCCCTGGTTCTTGGCCACCTCCACCAGCCGTTCACTGACCGCCTTAAGGCTCTTGTCGTATCCGTTTTCTGACATCTCTTTCTCCTTTATCTAGGCCGCCCGCGCGAGTCTCCGCTTTCGGAGGCCCCACAGGTGGGCAATGAGCTCTCGTCCGTCCTTGGCGAGGGCCGTCACGGCGATGCCGATGACGATTTGTGGTATCCAGAGGGTGACGCCGAGCAGGAAACTTCCCTTGAGCTCGGCGCCGGCGAAGTTGTAGCGGATCCTTGTGTCGAGCCCCGCCAACTCCTGGAGACAGCCGACCACGGCGGCGACCATGCCGGTCGTCGACGGATCGTCGAACCCCACCTCCAGGTCCAGCGCCCCCCGGGGGTTGAGCAGCCGCAGCAGGCGTCTTGCCACGGCGCCCACGTGGGGGGTGCGGAGGAGATGGGCGAAATCGTCCAGACTGTATGGCGCCTTCTTCTTCGCGGGCCGCTTCCTCTCGCGCTTCTCTTTGCGGGGCTTCGTGTCCGCTGTATGGCCCCCTGGGTCGGGCGCCCGATCCTTCTTCCGGACGAGCTTCTCGAACGGAAGGGGCCGGCGCCACAGGGGGATCCCCAAAAGATAGATCGTGAAATGTCGGCGCGCTTCGCTCAGGCACACGCGGACCCCCAGGATTCTGAGGGGCACGCCGGCGTATCCCTCCAGGTGACCGAGGCCGGTCCGGCGCTCTCCCCGAAGCCGGAGCCGGAACGGCGTGACGAGCACCAGGCCGATGAGTCCGAGGATCGCCAGGAGCACGCCGAGCAGGATGTGGAGCGCCAGCGACACAATCGCCCCCTACCACCCGCGCCGGTAGGGCGCGAGGACGCTGCTCCCGGCGATTCTGATCCAGCCGGTGGCAAGGGACGGCCCGGCCACGGCGGGCTGGAGCCCGGGACGGATCGATCGGACCCCGAAGGCCATTGATCCGGCCGCGGTGGTGGTCCATCTCACCGGCTTGGGCGCGGCGGGGCGCTTCCTGCGGAGGCCGAACCGTGCGACCCCCCACAGCCGCCTGAGCCAGCTCTTCTTCGCCCGCTTCAGGACCGGGGCGCCGTCCGGTGATACAGTCCGCGCCGCCGCGGTCGCCGGGACCGCCTCGCCTCTCATCGCGGCGATGACCTCCTCCGCGAAGCCCGCGTCCAGCGAGCCGACCGCGGGGTAGCTGCTTTGGAGCTCGTCCAGCCAGGCCTCCATCCGGCGGCAGGGCAGGCACTCGGAGAGGTGGGCCTCCAGGGCCTCCCGCTCCGCCGCGGTGATCTCACCGTCCAGCGCCAACTGCAGCGATACGTTTGCGTCCTGACAGTTCATCTCGTCTCTCCTGTCTCGCCATCTCCTCGATGACCCGCCTCCGGGCCCGGAAGAGCTGGGTCTTCACGGTGCCGATGGGGATCCCCAGGGTCTCGGCGATATCCCGGTAGTCCATGTCCTGCCCCATCCTGAGCTCGAGGATCACCCGCTCCTGATGGGAGAGCGCCGATACGGCGCCGTCGAGCCGCCCCTTGAGCTCCTTGTGCTCGGCCACCTGCAGCGGATCCGGCAGCACCGACGGCACCTCGCTCTCGGGGAGCGTCTCCGCCGCGAGGGGCTGGACCGCCCGCTTGGCGGCCTTTCGAAGGGCTGTGTTCCAGGCGATCTTCGCGAGCCACGGTCTGAGCCGGCCGCCGGGGCGAAACCCGGCGATCCCCCGGAGGGCCC
>JBNLED010000049.1:0-34443 GCA_050304755.1 Polyangia bacterium
TCCCAGGCGCGCCTTTCGGGTCTTCCAGGCCATGTGCCAGCCCCGCCCCCGGCCGTTTCGGCGCCAATACGCCGTAAACCCCAGAAAGTCGAAGCTCCCCGGACCTTTCCCTCCTGTCTGCTCCAGCGGTGGTCGCCGGAAGTCAATGAGTCGGGTCTTTTCCGGGTGAAGGCTCAGGCCAAATCGTTTCAATCGTTTGCCCAGTACTCCCATCACGCGCTTTGCATCTTCCGGGTCACGCGAGTACCCGCTTCCGCGTGTCCGTTGGAGATTGTTTGCACCAGGCTCTCCTTGCGGCCTGAATCTCCAGGAGGAGTGAATGGGGTCTCCCAGTTTACTGGGCCGTCCTCTTCGTGCGCGCCCCGGCCGTACACCCCGCCGGGTGTGCCCTCCCCTCGCCCGTTACCCGGAAAGCTGCAAGGCTCACTACCGACCTGCCGGGCTCAGCTTTGGTCGGGCGGGTTTCGCACCCACTGGACGACTCACCGATTTTCTTCGAGGTTTCGCCACCTCCTTCCCATCGGACCAGCATCGACTGGTCGCTTCCATGAGTGATGGCCAAGGCGAGTACGGGCGCTGATGGCATGCATTGCCGCGAGCGTCAGCGGTTTGGGCCGTCGATTTATTGGGATTTCAAGGTTGTAGTTTCGATCACACCGGGGGAGTCGGGGTCGCCCGTAGGCATTGTAGGGGATGGCGTCCATTGTGATCCAGCGAGTAGAGCATTTGTCTGCCTTCGTCATCCCACCCGTATTGATAGACGATATCGGCCTTTCCATCGCCGTCGTGGTCGAGCGCGTCGAGGGCCGTCATGGGCAATCGTCGTTGAGGTCCACTCCCCGAAACTGCAGGCTCGAGAGCTGGACGATGATATCCGAGGAGTCGCAATCGATGGGATTGCTCACGATGCTCAGGTAATCACCGCTTCCGAAACTCGAGTTATCGACCAGCGGTTGAAGGTCGGTTATATCGTTGTTATCCAAAGCGACATAGGTCAGATGGGAGAGGTCCGACAGGGTGGAGAGGTCGGAAACACTGCAAAAAACCAAATTCAAGGTCTCCAGATTTGTGAGTGACGCCAGCGGGGATATGTCGCTGACATTGGTGTCTTCGCCGAGTGTGAGCTCGGTCAGTTGGGTGAGCGCGGACAACGGTGAGAGATTGGAGATATTGGCATTTTTGGCGAGGTTGAGGGTTTCCAGATTCGTCATGCACTGCAATCCCGTTAAATCTGTAATGCTTTGCTGGACAGCGGAAAATCCAGTCAATGTCAGTAGGTCGGCACCCGTGATGGCCCCGGATTGCTGTCCAAGGGCAGAGAGTACCCTGGATCGCAGAGCGTTGTCGGGGAAGTACACCGACGACCCACACTCCGTCGAGCCGTGACCGAGGAGCGGAGCCGTAGCCGAGGCGGACGCCAATCCGCTGTCGTAGCTCACCGTCAATGTCGCCATTCTATTTCCGTCTTGCGTGGGGGTGAACGTGACAGTGACCGTGCAGTCGTCCCCCGCCGCCAGGCTGCTGCCGCAGTCGTCGCTCACGGATAAATCGCCTCCCGCGGTTATCGAGCTGATGTCGGCAGCGGTATCGACGCTGTTGTTTGTCACAGTGAAGTTGTGAGTAACGGAATCGCCGACGTAGACGTACCCGTACGCATCCCCGTCCGCTTCGAAATCGTAGGACGTCGGGGAGATACTCAGATTGGCCGGGTCCAGCGCATCTCCGGCAAGAGATTCGATTTCCGATGACGCCTCGACCCCGTTGTCGTAGTTCACCACCAACGCCGCCCCCTTCGTGCCCCTGGAACCCGGCTCGAATCGAACGGTGAAGGTGCAAGCCCTCGGGGACCCGAGGGTGGTGCCGCAGTTGTTGGACGGTATCGAAAAATCAGTTGACGGTATCACCGAGAAGTCGATTTCCGTGGCGTCCAACCGCCCCGACGCGTTCTCGAGCGTAAAGGTGTGGTTGGCGTATTGCCCGACGAGGAGCTCTTTGAAATCAGCGTCTCCATCAATCGTCAGAACAGCCGCCACGTCCGCGTCGGAGTCGGAGTCGGCGTCCGCATCCGCGTCCGAGTCCGCATCCGAATCCGCGTCCGAGTCCGCGTCCGCGTCCGAGTCCGCGTCGGTGTCGCCGTCGGTATCCGTATCCGTGTCGCCGTCCGTGTCCGTATCCGTATCACCGTCCGTGTCCGTATCGGTATCACCTTCCGTGTCCGTATCGGTATCACCGTCCGTGTCCGTATCGGTATCCCCATCCGAACCCGCATCCGCGGTGTCCGTGACGACGCTGCCATCGTCGTCACTATCCTCCGGTATCGTGTCGGTATCCGTACCGGTGTCAGAATCGGTATCGGTATCGCCGTCCGTGTCACCGTCGGTATCCCCATCCGTATCCGTATTGGTATCGCCGTCCGTATCCGTATCGGTGTCGCCATCGGTGTCACCATCGGTATCGCCATCGGTGTCACCGTCCGTGTCGCTGTCGGTATCGCCGTCCGTGTCACCATCGGTATCGCCGTCGGTGTCACCGTCGGTGCTGCTGTTTTCTGCGTCAGCGCCGGCGTCCACCACGGTAGGCTTAGGATCCACGCATCCTTGCGTGCTCAGAATCAGAAGCGCGGCAAGAAGGGTTACGGGTACGAAGAGCAATCTAGACTTGATTCCCATCACCTGAATCCTTTGCGAACCGCCAGAGGCGGAAGTTTAAAATACAAACGCAGAATCTCTTGGCAATTCTACCCGCTCATCGGGGGATTCTCAATGGGTAGGCATTATAGGGGGATGGCGTCCTTTCTTCAATACTCGTAGCAGCTCGTCCCGTTCGGTTCCGCACGCCAAGTGTAAACGCCAATCTCGCCCGAAACCCATGGCGGCGTGCGGGTCAGTGCAGGATGGTACACCATGCGGGTCGGTTGCTTTTATAAATGTGTTTCGCCCGCCCCGGTTCTTGCTCATATCCCTGTCCGGTGCCAGCCGGCCGCACTCGAGCCCTATTGACAGCGGTAAAATTACCTGAAACCCTGGTTCGGCTGATATATTCGGACAAGAAAGCAATGTGGTTCTGGTTCCTAATAGCAGGTATGCTGGTGTTGATCGTGGGTCGTATCGTTCTGCCCATGTGGAGGGAACGCCGTTACCTCCAGGGTATGAAAAAGTACCGCAAATACAAAATATTCAGTATCGGAAATACAGGGTTCGCCCTAGTCGGCTCTGACGATTTGGAAGTCAAGATCTACCCATGCGTGCACAGAACCGGGACGGGTGTATATGAGAATCGTTGGGTAATCATGATTGATGAGATCGAGGGGGGAAGGAGAGAGTCGTTCTATTCCAGTTCTGCAGGCGAAAATCTGAAACAACAGCTCACCTCAAAACAGTGGCGTGCCATACGGGCGATTGCCAGGGACTTTCCCCTGAAGAGCATTTCCTATTCAGAAAAGAGCTTGTCCATTGAGCTAAAACGCTCCGGAATGAACCCGGAGGAGGCTGTCCAGATTCTTCAGTCGTCTAAGGTTTTTGTGAGGACGCTTTTGGATTCGTAGCTCGTTAACTGGTGGAGCTCTCGTATACCGAGCTCGTCACCCCGCGGGACCGGGCCTGGTAGTTCGTTATGCCGACGGTGGTGGGCCCGAGATATTCGAACATCCCCCGAGGGAACCGGCGCGGCGTCGACACCCCCTACCTGGCCCCCGGCGTGCCCGCCTCCGACTGCCGCCTGACGCTCGCCCTCGTCACCGGGCCCCTCGCCTCCATCAGCAACCCCAATCACAAGGTCGCGTTCGAGAAACGAGGCGCCCGGGAGGCCCGTCGCCTAGCCCCGGGGCTCCCCGGAGCCCCCTCGCGAGGCCCGTCGACCAGCTATCCTTTGGAGAGAGGTCGAGCTCGAACGAAAGTGACCCACGCATTCTATTTCGGCGTCGACTTAGGAAGAAAGATATCCGGGGAAGGCTTCTACCGATCCCGATTTAGAAGATAAGATACAAGAGGGAGGCTTTCATGGCGCCGAGCGCGGGCAAAAGAGCCTCGGGGAAGGCTTTCATGGCGCCGAGGGCGGGCGAAACGCGCCCGGGGTAGCCTTTTTCGAGCTCTTCACTTCTTTGAGTGCAGCATTCGGCGGGGAAGAATCGGATAGCCCCAGAAGCTACATTTTTTCCCAGGTTTGAATGCACTCAACGGCCGAAACTCTGGCGCAACTCAATCCGGACCTCCGCATTCAGTGACAGATCTTAATATACCGTGTTCCCAATAGACCTCGGAACGCAACATTCAGTATTCAGCGACGGATCTTAATATACAGTGTCCCCCATTGTCTATTGTCGTGTATATTTATATGCAAGACACGGGGTGAAGCGAGGGAGGTGGAAGATGTGTACTGTAAGATTTGTCTTGCTCTGGCTGGTTGTCCTGTTGTCGGGTTGTCAGATAGCAGATGAAGACCGGTGCCTGAAGGGATACGCGTGGGATGAGGAGTTGCTCTCCTGCAGGAAAGACCCGACCGATGCTGACACAGAGTCTTCTGTGGACGCTGGGGCGGACACCGGGGCCCTTCCGGACGCTGGGGCGGACGCGGGGACGGACACCGGGGGTGAGGCGCTCCCCATCGGGCTCGAGGCGCCTTGTACCGCCGGAGGGTCGGAATGCGCTGACTACCCGGAGGCCAGCTACTGTCTATACGATATCAGGACACCCGACGCGCCGGGTATCTGCACCATTCCGGACTGTGAGCCCGGGGGATGTCCCACCGGATACCTGTGTTGCAACTGCTTTGTGTCTGTGGCCTGCATGTCGGAGACCGCCGCCGAAGAGGCAGAGCGCCAGGGTTGTGGCTGCTCGTGAAGATAGCCACCGGAAATGCGTTTTGTATTGAAAGGAGTACGCCCAGATGAGAACAGACGCGTGGACAGCTGTTCTGACCGTGATGTTCCTCTCGCTCAACAGTTTCGCCCAAGACAAGACCGGCGGCGGCGGTGATCGGGAGGCCACGACGCCCCCGGACAAGGCCGATACTGCCACGGCGGGCGCGGAAGTGACCGTGGACCATCAGGGCTCCCAAACCGACACCGTCACCGAACGGCTGAAAAAACTCGAAGATGAGAACCGCGCCCAGAAGCAGCGGATAGAGACGCTTGAGGAAAAAGTCCAAGCACATGAAGATGATATGGAAATGCAGGGCCTTGAGGCATTGGCGGAGGAAGAGGACGAGGACGAGGAATACAATATCGACTCGTTGTTCTCCATCTACGGCTTTTTTGACTTGACCTTTCTCAAGGCGTTTACAGAGAAAAACAATGCCGCATACCTTTACCTCCCCCCCAAGAGCACCTTTACGACAAACAATGTCAACTTATACGTCCACAGCCAGATGACCAAGAGTCTGGAGGCCCTGCTGGAGGTCCGCTTTACCTCTATGCCGCACGGATACGCAAAAAAATACGAGTACGTGGGCAAGGTGGGTGATACAGAGTACAGGCCGGCGGGAGCGGATTGCGAACCGAGCGAGAACGTGGTGTGTGTCGAAGATGATTCGATGCTCTATGAGAGGGTGGACAATACGGTAATGACCTCTACGACATGGGAGGACTACGCGTTGGGAGGTCTGGCCATCGAGCGGGTCCATCTCACCTATTCCCCGTTTGAATGGCTCAACGTCATCGCGGGGAGATACATCACCCCGTATGGCATCTGGAATATCGATCACGGCTCCCCCGTGGTGATCCCGACGAGGATTCCCTATATCCAGACGAGAAAGATGGTTCCGCTGGCGCAGACCGGTTTGCAGATATTCGGTCGTCTCTTTCCCACGCCGGCGCTCTTTCTCGACTATGCGGTGACGCTGTCCAATGGCCGGGGCCCCATCGATCAGCTCCTCGACTTGGACGAGAACAAGGGGCTAGGGTTGCGACTGCGCCTCAGCTATCAGCACCGGAAGCTCAAGATAGCCGCCGGGGGTTACGGCTACTTTGGGACATACACCGACCTCAAGCAAACGGTGGTAGTTAAGATAAATGAAGATCAGACCATAAACAGTGACGCCGATAACCCCCTGACCGCCAGGGTCTCCGTCACCGAAGCCTACAAGGAGTATATCGGGACCGCTGATTTCCGCTTGGAGCTCTACGGCGTGACGCTCCAGGCGGAGTACATCCATCGGTACGTCCAGTATACCAAACCGGGTATCAGACCCGTAGAGGAGATGTTCATCTCTGGCAATATCCAGGATACCGTGTATACAGCCAATTTTAAAGGGGACGGTGTATACGTGTTGCTGGCGTGGCAGTTGCCGCTTTCAAGATGGTTGGGGCCGGTGACGCTGACACCGTACTTCATGTACGAGTACGGTAATCCGCAGGATACCATACCGACCGCTGAGATAACTGCCCTACAAGGCGGCTTGAATATCAAGCCATCTGCGTACGTCACTTTAAAACTGGAGTATACAAAACACCTCCAAAGCACGGAGGCTATTAAAGATATACAATTATTGTCTGCTCAGGTAGCCGTTTCGTTCTAGGAGTATGGAAGATGAACACTAGATTTCAAATGCTGAGGGCTATCGTTGCCTGCATGTTTGTCTCTGCCGTCTCTCTATCGGTCGAGGCCGACGGCCCCAAAGACATACTAATCGTGGCCAATATGGCAGTACCTGTGAATTCGATCTCCGAGGCCGAGCTCATGGCCATCTTTTTGAAACAGCGCACCAGCTGGAAGAACGGCGACAAAGTGATCCCGATCCATACCAAAAACCCAAAGTTGAAGGCACAATTTCTAAAGCGAATTCTGGGCAATACCATCACCGAAGACGATACCTACTGGCAGGCGCAGAAGATCAAGCACGGCACGTCCCCACCCCACGAGTTCGGCAACAACCTCAAGGCGGTATTTAGGCTCAAAGGCGCCATCAGCTACATATACCGCTCTGATTATAAGAAAAACGTAGTCAAAATACTGCTCACATTACCTCAGCAGTAGGCCCCGATCTCCCATTTACTTTTTCCCCCTGGAGCTCAAAAAGCGCCCTCTCAAAGTGGACCAAGACCTTCCAGCGGGGGCCCTGGTGGTGGCGAAGAAAACGCCGGACTGGAAGACCGCCACTATCTCAGGAAATCAAAGACCTCATCATCCAGTTCAAGGAATCCAACCCGCTTTGGGGTGCCCATCGAATAAAAGACGGTATTGAACGAAACCACAAGGTCCTCCCTGTTCGGATGGAGACAGATCTCGTCGAAAAACTGGACGAGGCCTGGCAGCGCCAGGGGCTCAAGAGCCGGATGGAGCTGTTTCGGGTTGCTCTGTAAATTTATACCTCAGTAGCGTTGGTGAAGAGGATTTGGCGGTAAGTTCCTGTGAACCTAGAACCTGACAACTCGTTGAACCCATCGCTCAGAATCCAAGTAACTCCCTACCAAAGCACATCCATAGGCCGACGAAGGTTGATGAAGGTTGACAACCAATCTATGGACCTGCTAAGCAGTGCTCCGTTACCGGTTGGACCTCCAGGTTGCTTCAATGCCTGGGTCCTGAAAAGGGAATCCGGTGAGAATCCGGAACTGTCCCGCAGCGGTAAATGGGAACGAAAACCGTCATTGAGCACTGACCCGATGTGGGTTGGGAAGCGGCGGTGAGTAGGTAGAAGATGCCTGCATGTGTAGGCTGCAAGCGCCCATAAGTCCGAAGACCTGCCGGTGATATGAACTTTTGCCAAGCCTTCGAGGGTATGAGGATGGTGAAGATGATGTCACATCGTTTTTCAATTGAGAATCCTTACATTACGACGATCGGACGTGGTGAGCGATCGCTCCCTCGGCTTGCTTTGCGCTCGGGTCCACGGAGGTAGCCGAGCATAAGAGGTTGCTCATTTGCGACGCCGAGGGATGAAGACCGGCGTGGTCTTGCTCTATTTGTCGGGATCCGCGCCGGCGTTAGGCACACAGTATACGGACGCCGGTGTGGGCGATTCGCCGGAATATGAAGTGGACGCCGGTGTGGCTGAATCATCTGTAGATGAAATGGACACAGACGCAGCTGATTCGCCAGAATTTGAAACGGATGCCGGTGCCTACGACACAGAAGCCGCCCGGGCCGTCGTGGCCGAGGAGGATTCCGATGACGGGTTCGATGACTGGGATGCTTATTTGGATGAAGATGATCTTAT
This sequence comes from Polyangia bacterium, assembly GCA_050304755.1. Classification (GTDB taxonomy): domain Bacteria; phylum Myxococcota_A; class Polyangia; order JAAYKL01; family JAAYKL01; genus CAYWLQ01. The sequence goes on from JBNLED010000049.1 coordinate 8,155, forward strand.
CTATGAAACCGAAGTTGTTGGATATCGACCACACCTCACGGACAAGGTCACCGGTTTCGGCGAGACCATCGAGGTGCTCGAGTCACGCAAGCGAGTCACCGACGTCGCGGAGGTCCTTTCTCATTCCGTAGGTGTCCAGGTCAGGTCCATGGGGGGGCTCGGCGCATACGGCGCAGCCAGCATTCGCGGCTCCACCCCGAATCAGGTGCCGGTGTTTATCGACAATGTCGCCCTCAACATGGGCGGCTTCTCCGCTGTCAACTTGGGTGACTTCTCGCTCAACACCCTCGAGAGCATTGAGGTTTATAGAGGGAATGTACCGCTAGTGCTCGGCACCGGCGGCATCGGCGGAGCCATCGTGCTCAAGACGCGAACATTCGATGAGCCCCTCACCGAATTCGCCGCCAGTTACGGTTCATGGAACACTTGGCGGCTCTTTTCTCTCTATGCCGCAGAGGTCTGCAAATGGCAGGTCCTCTCCATTGTGTCCGGGCAGCATTCCGACGGCGATTTCATCTATTTCAACCGAAACGGCACAATCTACAACACGGACGACGATGAGTTTGTTCGGCGAAGCAACAACCACACCACCGCATATTCCCTGATGAACAAGCTGCAGCGGACGCTCGGCGCACTGGATATTCAAGTATTGGATGATTTCTACTACAAACGACAGGGCCTCTCCGGACTGGACCACGCGGTCAATGCCAGCAAAGCCAAGCTCGATACGCTTCGAAACGCAGTCAACCTTCGTCTCGAGCACGGCGGGTCAGACAAGCTCACGGTCACGGGGGACATCGGACACATTGTTCTGTTCGAGCGGTACTGGGATATGAACGGCAGCATCGGCACCGGTCATCAAGACAACGAATACCGAACGAATGGGGTGTTCGGCGCCGGGAGGTTGACCGCTGACTACCATGAAAAGCACACAACAACCGTCAGACTTTCTACTCGCTACGAAATTTACGATGAACACCGAGTAAACCGGGAATCTTCGGAGCAACAATCACCGATGCACCGAGTTCGGGGGGAGCTCGGTGCAGAGCATGACTACAAGCCGATACCGCCGCTTCATATCGTGCCCACCTTGCGCGGAGAGATTCTATACTCGTACTTCGGCGGCGGAGAGGTTCCCGCCCTCCTTTCCGACTTTCCCCCGACGTCCCAAACAAAGGGGTATTTCTCACCCTCTTTAGGCGTTCGGTATGAACCGATAGACGGTCTGCTCTTTCGAGCCAACGGTGGGCGATACAACCGCACACCGGATCTCTCGGAGCTCTTCGGCGACAGGGGCTCGGTCACCGGCAATCCCGAGTTGAAGGCCGAGGTGGGATACAACGCGGACGCAGGCGTCACCTACCGCTATGCTGGAAACGGGCTGCTCGACCGCTTCCGGATCGACGCGGCCTGGTTCGGCAGCTGGGTCGACAATCTCATCGCGTATATCCAGAACTCCCAGAGCACCTCCCGCGCCGAGAACATCTCGTCCGCACGAATCCTGGGCGCTGAATTCGCGCTGAGGATGTTGTTATTCGACATCCTTGAGCTCTCCGGTAACTACACTTTCTTCAACGGTGTCGATCGCTCGGACGACGAAGACTACCGCGACAATCCATTGCCCGGACGTCCGATCCACGCCGCCTACGGCCGCATCGACCTCACCAAAGTCTTTGACCGCGTCGGCTTTGGTGGGTGGTTCGACGCGGATTATTCTGGGAAATCATATGTAAAGCGATACACGGACCTTAGCGCCGTTGCCATGCACTTCTACCTCGGTCTAGGCGCAAGACTGACGCTGCCCAAGGCTGGTTTCACATTTACATTCGAAGTCAAGAACCTCTTGGACGCCCTTATTTTCAAGAACGAGGAGGGGGACTGGTTGCCCATGAGCGACTATGATCGTTATCCCCTTCCCGGCCGCACCTTCCTCGGCACCATTCACTGGCAAAGGCCAACTCAAGAAAGGAATCGAAAATGAGCCCCTCGAAAAAGAAAACCACACCATCCGGCGCCTCGCTGTCGTTGATTCTTGTTGCCGTCATCGCCTTGGGATGCGACACCGGCAACCAAGACGACATTGACAATGACCCTGAGGAGGAAGACACCGAAAAAGAGAACGGAGATTCCGAAGGGAGCGAGCTCCCATATACCACCGCTCTCATAGTGACAACGGATTACGCCTCGGGCGCCTACGCGACGATCTCACTGGGTGACATCAGTCAAGTGGAGAAGGACATCAAACCGATTCACTCCGACTCGGTTTGTCACTTCGATCCGCTGACCGATACCCCGTTTGTACTCCAACGGCTCGGCGTCGACTCGGTGCTCGAGTTGGATCCCGAAGACTTCGATATCGAGAATGAGTTCTCTGTGGAAGCAAACTCGAACCCTCACGGAATGGCTGTGGTGGCCGACGATCGCGCCTACATCTCCAGGTATGGTCTGGCCGAGATGCTCGTCGTCGATCCCTTCGAAGGCGAAGAGAGCGACACCGTGGACTTCAGCGACTACGCCGACGACGACGGCATTCCGGAGATCTCCGGCCTCGCCAAGCTGGGCGACAAAGTGTACGCCACGGTGCAGAGGCTCGATCGGGACAACTACTGGGAGGCCGTGGGCGGCGGTTTGATTGCTGTGCTCGACGCCGCGAGCGGCGAGATTGAAAAAGAGGTCGAGCTCACGGGAACCCACTCCTATGGTGCCCCGGAGTACAGCGCGGCGATGGAAAAATTCGTCGTTGCCGAGCCGGGCTCATGGTCTGACCTGGAGAACGCCGGGGTCGAGTACTTCGATCCCGAGGACGAGAGCGTCAGCGGATTCATCATCACCGAACAAGAGCTGGGAGGAAACGTGACCAAAGCCCTCGTGGTTTCCCAAGACAAAGGGTACGCGCTCGTCGGCGTCGAAGGAGAGGCGGGTAGCGATACCCACATCATCGCCTTCAATCCCGAAACGGGCGAGAAGCTCGAGACGATTCTCGCGACCGAGGGTTGGACGTACGGAGACATCGCGTTGACGCCGGACGGCGCCGAGTTGTGGGTGGCGGATCGCACCGCGGAGAACGACGGCGTTCGTACTATTGACACGGAGACCGATGAAGAGAAAACGGACGATCCGATTAACGTGGGTCTGCCGCCATCCAATATCTGTTTTACGCGGTAGGCGACGAGAGAACACAAGGGCAGGCACGGGGACCTGCCCCTACTGATCGGTTTCGAGGGAGGTTATCATGAAGGTTGTCTTTATCTTTTCTCATCCTGTCCTGTTTTGCGCGTGGGACAAGGCAGTAGCGGTGCTTGCTCGTCAAGACATCGAGGCTCGAATCGCCAGCCAGATGTCTTCGTTGGATTGGGACGCCTTCATCGAAGACGAGCTCCTCACCGCGGACGCGGTCTACCTCAACATCAGCCGCCACTTTCCGAGCTTCGAGCCGCTTGTCGCGGCATGCAAACAGATGCGTGTCATCGTTCCGGACGGCGTCGAAACGCAAAGCGCGCTACAGTGCCAAGATGGTACGCTGCAGGGCACGGTCTGCCAATATCTTACCTCGGGGACCGTCGCCGACCTGACGGACGCCGCGAGATGCCTCCTATCTGCCGCGAAAAGCGGGGGCGAGAGGCCCGCCCCGCCAAGCGAAGCGGTGCTCTGCGGTCGATATCAAGACGCGAGACCAGGTGGACGCCTGGCGGTATCGGTTTCAGGTGAAACGATGATGCAGGCCCCCGCGAACGCAGCGACGAAGATGAGTCAGGTCTTCCCGTTCGCCGCCCTTGTCGGGCAGGAACAGATGAAGCTCGCCCTCTCACTCCTGGCGATCCATCCGGCCATCGGCGGCCTCCTCCTCCGCGGGCAAAAGGGAACAGCCAAATCCACCGCGGTTCGCGGGCTGGCCGCCTTGATGAACACCCCTCGGTTCAGATGGGTCGACCTACCGCTGGGGGCCACCGAAGAGATGGTGGTGGGGGCGGTCGACTTCGAGGCGGCCCTCAAGCACGGGGAGCACCGGTTCCTCCCGGGGTTGCTCCAGCGTGTGCACGGGGGCGTGCTCTACATCGACGAGGTCAATCTCCTCGATGACCACCTCGTGGACTGCATCCTGGATGCGTCCGAATCCGGCGTCAACCGCGTGGAGCGGGAGGGACTCCGTATCTGTCATCCGTCGAGATTCGCGCTGGTGGGCAGCATGAACCCCGAGGAGGGGGAGCTTAGACCTCAGCTGTTGGATCGGTTCGGCCTGGCCGTGGAGGTGGTCGGCGACGCGGATCCGGAGCGGCGGGTCTCGCTGATGCGGCGGCGGGAGCGCTTCGACAGATGTCAGGCCGAGCTCCTGGCAGCGTTTCAAAAGGAGACAGAGGCGATGCGAGCTCGCATCGCGTATGCCAGGACGATTATCGATCGAGTGGCCGTACCGGGGCGTCTTATTGGTTTTATCGTGGAAATCTGTAGAGGGAACAACGTGGCCGGCCATCGCGCGGATCTGGCCATCGCGCGGGCAGCACGCGCCCATGCGGCGTGGATGGGCCGGGACGAGGTCACCGAGGAGGACATCCAAACCGTGGCCCCGTTGGCCCTCCTGCACCGCGCACGGGATGAAGCCCCGCCTACCCCGCCGGAGCCGCCGCCTCAATCGGATTCCGAGAAAAACGACGACACCCAAACAGAAGCACCCGAGCAGAGTGGTGAGCGTGAGAATGCGCACGACTCCGGAGACGACAAGGACTCTGGCGACCGCCCTTTGTCGCGCGACGACAATCAAACCCCGGACGCACCTGACGAGACGGAACATCACGACTTCGGAACGAGCGAAGAAGAGACCGTCTTTGACGTAGGCGCTTCTTTTCGCGTGCGCGCCCTCCCATCCAAGAACGATCAGAAACGGCGATGCGGCTCCGGACGTCGGACTCGCTCCCGATCGGCCAACAAGCACGGGCGTTATGTGCGGAGCACGACCGAAAGACGCAACGACGATATCGCTCTGGACGCAACCCTCCGCGCCGCGGCGCCGTTTCAACTGGCGAGAAAGGCAGCGGCCGCGTCCCCCCTCGCCGTCCATATCCGGGACAGCGACGTCCGGGAAAAGATTAGAGAGCGCCGGCTCGGAAACGTGCTCGTCTTCGCGGTGGATGGATCCGGCTCCATGGGGGCGATGCAGCGCATGGTGGAGACCAAGGGGGCGATATTGAGCCTCCTCTTGGACGCGTATCAGAAACGGGACAAAGTCGCCCTGGTGGTGTTCCGCGGTCGAGAGGCCGAAGTGATCCTGCCGCCGACGGGCTCGGTGTCGCTGGCGAGCCGGTTGCTCACGGAGTTGCCCATCGGCGGTCGAACGCCGCTTACGGCCGGTTTGTGCCGGCTCTCGGAGGTGCTCTCACAGGTGACGCGAAAAGATCCGACGGCGCGGCCCATCGCGGTGGTCATCACCGACGGAAAGGCCAACGCGGCATTGGGGGAAGGCCCCGCCCACCTGGAGGCGCTCGACATCGCATTCAAAATCGGCCGGGGGTTCGAACAGACCCGTTTCATCGTCGTGGACACCGAGCAGAAGGGGGCGGTGAGGCTCGGGCTCGCGAAGAGCCTGGCGAACGCCCTTAGAGCCGATTGCTTCGAGCCCGAAACCCTCCGCGCCCATGACCTCGTGAACCTCGTGAAGGAGACGTATTGACATGACCAACCCAACAGAGAAACCCATCTATCCGTTTGCCGCCATCGTGGGACAGGAGGGGATGAAGACCGGCCTCTTGCTCAATGTCATCAACCCCGCCATCTCCGGCGTGCTTATCCGCGGTGAAAAGGGGACCGCCAAGTCCACTGCGGTCAGGGCGCTGGCGGAGCTGCTCCCCGAGATCTCGGTCGTCGAGGGATGCCCTTTTCAATGCGACCCGGAGGACACGGAGAACCTATGTCCCGCGTGCGCCGGCACCTATCGATCCGGTGGCCGACTCAAATCGGTCAAACGGAAGGTCAAGGTGGTGGAGCTGCCGCTCTCCGCGACCGAAGACCGGGTGGTGGGCACCCTGAACCTGGAGCACGCCCTCAAAAAGGGAGAGAAGAAGATGGAACCCGGCATCCTGGCGGACGCGCACCGGGGCATCCTCTACGTGGACGAGGTGAACCTCCTCGATGACCACGTGGTGGATCTGCTCCTCGACAGCGCGGCCATGGGCGTCAACACCGTCGAACGGGAGGGCATCAGCTTCTGCCACCAGGCCCGGTTCACCCTGGTGGGCACCATGAACCCGGAGGAGGGGGAGCTGAGGCCCCAACTGCAGGACCGTTTCGGCCTCTGTGTACAGATAGAAGGCATTCGGGACGCGGCTCAGAGGGTGGAGATTGTCAAGCGTCGCATGGCCTTCGAGAAGGATCCGGAACAGTTCCGAGTAAAGTGGCGTGAGGCGTCCGCGGAATTGGCGGAAACGATTATTGACGCATCGAAGCGGTACGACGCCATAGACGATAATGAAGACATCCTGTTTGCCATCACCAAACGGGCCGTGGAAGCGGGAGTGGACGGCCATCGCAGCGACATCGTGATGCTGAAGGCGGCCAAGGCTATCGCCGCCCTAAACCATCGAGACAGGGTGACCATCGAGGATGTTTCGGCGGCCGCCGCGCTGGTGCTTCCCCACAGGATGCGTCGGTTGCCTTTCGAGGAGATCGGCGGACGTTGAGACTTCTCCTCACCATATGTCTCCTGCTCACGGCCTGCTCAGGAGTTACTTCCGAACAACCGGCCGCGCTCGAGGCGGACTTCACCACGCCCGGTGTTGTCGAATGTCGCGGCGCTCACGGCGCAAGCGTCATCGAAGTCCGCGACGCGGCCGGCCTCCCCGTGGCCGAGGCGCACGCCTTCGGACGAGATGTCTTCGAGGTGCGGCTCGATTGGCGTGCGGGCGCTGTATATCGAATCATTCCCGATGCAGGAGAACCTGTCACCGTCACCGCGCCGACATCGAAACCGATGCTGGCGGTTCGCATTCACGCCCCCCTCGGGCAGAACGTTCATGAGCATTTCATCTATGCCGGACGCTCCTCCCCTAGCCCCCTCATCAGCGTGCTCGCGGACCCGAACGAGACCATCGACCTCCTCGTGGAGATAGAAAAGCTGGGAGACCAGCGTCCGCTAGAAGCATCGCTCTGTCTCGGTCCGTCCAAAGAGAGCTCGAAAATCCCGCGTATGGAAAACGTGCTCGACAACGCGCCCGTCTCGTTACGTTTTGAATTCGACAAGCAAATATTTCAAAGTCGGGTCCGGATCGGCGATGCCCTGCCGGAGGGGTCGGCCGTCGTCTCCATTGAAGGCGACGGCATCGAATTCGACGCCCGCCTGGTCTTTGCGAAGAGAGACCTGTCAGCGGACGATCTCACGGTGGCGAGGTGGGACCTGCCGTGCGATGAGCAAGGCCTGTACCTGTCGGGAAGGGCGCCCAACCAGATCGCCCTTCCCAATCCGGTGTGGCAAAAGGTGGGCGCCGTTTTCAACGTTCAAACCGAACAAATCTCCTACTTCGAGCCGTTTGTCTATGAGCAAATCACTTTTGAAAACCACCGGGAGAATCCCATCAACCTTCTGCTTAAAAGCGCCGCCGTGAATCCGAAGGACGGGGAAATAGTCCCCTATTTCTCTGCGCCCGATTTCTTGAACAAGGGCGTCGTTAAACCAGTGATGGGCTACTGCCAGGTGCCCCCGAAAGCCAAGAAGAGCTGCGTGATGCCCATCTTTGTCAGCCCGGACATCGAGGCGGGCACCTACACGCGCAAGCTCGAAATCGTTCCGATGGGGACCGACCGGTCCATCCGAACCCTCGAGGGAGATATCAGCGTGCTCCGCTCCCACCGCCTCTTTTCGGTGTCGCTGGTGGTGATTGTGTTGGCCAGCCTCTCGTGGCTCCTGCTGATCGTCGTCTTTTATAGGCGCATCGTCACGGCGTTCGGGGTGCGGGGCATCACGCTGCTCTCCCTACTCGGGGCGCTCAAATTCTGCCTGAGCTTCGGCACGGAGATGATGAACCAGGTGCTCTACGGTTTTCTCGGCCCGTTCAACTGCCTGGTGGGCGGGCTCTTCAGTGAGGTGGTAGCCTACCTGCTAATCACTTCAGTTCTGTTTTTGGTGCCCCGGGTCGGGACCATGACAATTGCCTACATCATTGCCTATCTCATTCGCGGTGTTCTCTTCGGATCATTCGGCCTCACTGACATCCTCTTCACCGGATCAACCATCGCCTATTTCGAAATCTGTCTGTTCCTCTTCGGGGTGACCCGCTTCGGCGATATGCCGCATCGGCGGCCGAGAACCGTTCCTCTCATGTTGGCGCTGGGCATCGCGGATGCAGCCAGTACGTTCACCTCTCTCACCCTGCACTCGGTCTTCTATCGGCTCTTTCTCGCCGATTGGTACATCGTGCTCCAGGTGGGCGTCACCGGGTTTCTTTACACGCTTCTCGGCGTTTACCTGGGGCGTTCCCTGGGCCTCAGCCTCAGAAAGGTGCACCTATGATCGAAGTTAGAGATTTCTCAGTGACTTACCACGGCGCGGATGCACCGTCCCTGACCGGTATAGATATCGATATTGCTCCGGGACGTTTCACCCTCGTTACGGGTCCCACCGGCTCCGGCAAATCGACGTTGCTCATGGGGCTCGGCGGCATCCTTCAACACGAGAGCAGCGCCGCGCTCCTCGGCCGAGTTCTCTTCGAGGGAACGCCGATAGGCGACATTCCCCTCAAGCATCTCTGTCAGAGGGTGGGATGGGTGTTTCAAAATCCCGCGGCTCAGATTTGCACCGGCACGCCGGAGCGGGAGGTGGCGTTCGGTCTGGAAAACCTCGGGACGCCGCGAGACGAGATGACCCATCGAATCGCGGAGGCCCTGTCCATTGTCGGGCTCGAAAAAGAGCGGCATCAGAAGACACACACCCTCTCGGGGGGACAGCAACAGCGGTTGGCCATCGCGGCGGCGCTGGCGCTTCGGCCCAAGGTGTTGCTCTTCGACGAACCCCTGAGCCAGCTCGATCCCCGAGGCGCGTCGGAGCTCATCGATGTGCTCCAAAACCTGAAAGCGCAATCGAAGATTGCAGTGGTCATGGTCGAGCATCGCTTGGAGGGGCCGCTCAGAATAGCCGATGACCTCGTCGTCCTGAACCAGGGTCGCCTCGCAGCCTCGGGGGCGCCCGACGCGCTGCTGGAGGACCTGGGCGCATTGCGCGCGCTCGGCATCGAGCCGCCGCCGCTCACGGCGCTCTTCGAACGGATGGGACGCAAAGAGCGGCCGTTGTCCGCGGAGGAGGCATTGACGGTGGTTTCGTCTTCGTCTGTAAGGGCGGACCTGTATGTCCGCTTTTTCGACCCAATCTACACAAATAAACGATCAGAAAACGAACGAATCGAATTGTCCGTAGGGGCGGACCTGTGTGTCCGCCCTCCTTTCAACGACAAAAACAAAACATCGGTCGATCACAAATCGAAGGGCGCACACACAGGTGCGCCCCTACTACGTTTAAAGAATGTCTATTTCCGATACGCCAAAGACGCCCCCCCCATCTTCGAAAACCTCTCGCTCACGATCTATCGCGGCGACAGGATTGCGCTCATCGGCGCGAACGGCGTGGGAAAATCCACGCTGCTCATGCTTCTGACCGGCACCCTCACCCCGTGCGCAGGCGAGGTGGTCCATGAATCGGTTACAGACTTAAGATGCGGGCTTCTGATGCAAAACCCGGACGTGATGCTCATCGCCGACTCGGTCGAGGAGGAGCTCGCGTTCTATCCGCGGCAGCAGGGCGCAATCGCCGCTCCCGAGGCCGTTCTCCCGATCCTCGAGCGGATGTTTTTGTCGGCGCTCACCGAGCGGGCGCCGTTCTCCTTGTCGCGAGGCGAGCGTCAACGCACCGCCATCGGATCCGTGCTCACCGGAAGACCGGGATTGTTGCTCTTGGACGAGCCCACCACCGGCCAGGATCGGGCACGCATCGATCAGATGATGCAACTTGTCGCTTCGGACTGCGACGCCCTGGTGTTCTCCAGCCACGATTTGGAAACCGCGGCCAAACACGCCAATAGAGTCATTGTCTTGGCGGGAGGGCGCATTATCGCTGACGGCGCCCCCGATGGCGTGCTCTCCGACTGGGATACCCTCCAAGATGCTTCCATTCGACTGACGGAGACTCAACGTTTCTTGAAGGCGGGCGCGCTTCACCCTCTGAAGGCCCCCCTGGCGGCGGTGCAACCATGATTCTCCTTCTCGACCGCAACGACAAGTCCCCCTTTGGACGCCGCAGCGTTATCCTCAAACTGGCGATCTGCTTCGGCACGTCCCTCATGGTGGTTTTACTGGACAGCGTGATTTCTCTCGCGTTTCTGACGACGGCGAGCGCCGGTGTCTTTCTCCTGAGCCGCCCATCACGTGCTCAGGCGAGGCTAGTTCTCTTTTTGTTCGCTTTCATCGTGTGGGGGGTCATGGTCAGCCAGGCGATGTTCTACAACCGATTTCCACGGGATATCCTCTTCACCATTTTGCCACCGAACCCGATGATGACAGAGGGCTTGAGAATCTATGTGCAGGGTATTGAGCACGGCTTGATCCAGTCGTTTCGCATGATCGCGGTGGGGTTCTGCGGCTACGCGGTCTGCTTCTCCACCGAACCGGACGATTTTCTAAAAGGGTTCGTCGCCCTGAAGGTCCCGTTCAGCCTCGCCTTCATGGCGGTGTCGGCCATTCAATTCATTCCTGTCGCCGCGGAGGCGTTGCTCGAAACCCGAACCGCCATGCGCCTCAAGGAGTACCGTCCCTTGAAGAGGGGCCTTCGGCAGACGGTTCGAACCGAGATCGGCGCCCTTCGGGCCGTGCTCGCCGGGACCATAAGGCGCTCCGAGGAGAAGTCCCTCTCCATCCTGACGAGGGGGTTCGACTTCGATGGAAAAAGAACGTTCCTGAATGAAGAGAGGTTGCCCGCCGGCGAACGCACCGCATTGGTCTTCATGGCGGCGGCGGTTCTTACCTTGAGCACCGCAAAGACCCTCTTCTGGCTCTACGAACACGAAATCTGGGGCGCGTCGTCCCTCAGGGAGCTCTATGCATTCACTAGGGAGTGGTTGTGATGATGAAGCCCCCACCCCGGCCCTCCCCCGAAATGGGGGAGGGAGGAAGCACAGAGTCAAAAGATAGTCCACGTTATGAAACACGATTCTTACTCCCCTCTCCGCTTGCAGGAGAGGGGCTGGGGGAGAGGCTCTTGAAGGAAGGAAGAATTTTGTTATCGATATCACTCGGTGTCGTGATGACGCTGGTCCTGGCCTCTGCCTCGGTCCGCAGCGACCCCTCCTGGCCTGAAATCCCGGGCGCTCCCGATCACTGCCGCACCTCCGGTGGCGACGGCGCTGAATCCCATCTCCCCTGTCCCATCGGAAAGGTCCCCCTCGAGGATGTCTCTTTTTACGTCCGCGGGCGCTGGCAACCCGATACCTTTGTTCGCTTCTCCCCGGACGGGCGATTCCTCGCCATCGGCTCCTATACCGGAAAAATGCGCATGTGGAGCGTCTATGAAAATGAAATGGTGTGGGAGCAGCAGATTGCCGAGGGGATGGTCAAGCGGGTGGACTTCTCTTTGGATGGAAAACGCATATACTTCGCGGAGCAGAGCGTTGATGGGTTCGTGTATGCCGCGGACGCTCGGACCGGAGAGATCCTCTGGCGCTTTCGGATGGCGGACGATCTGGAGCGGGGCCGCCCCGCATCCAAGGAGAACCCGTACGACGTCTACTCCCAGCCGGGGTGCTATCGGCTCAAGGTCTTGAAGAGCGGTGATGTACTGGTGCTAGGCATCCACGCATGGGGGGATGACCCTATGAAAAAAAGGTCGAGGCGCCTCACCCGCGTCTATCGTTTCAAGCCCGATGGCGCTCTTCGGTGGGTCTACCCCGCGAAAGAGCCGCTTCCAATGACGGTTATTTATATGGACGCGGACGACCAGGGGATGCAAATCGCCCTGCTCGCGACGCAGAGGGACGCGTTGGTGGAGGAGACACCGTTCCCCGAAGGATCGATGATGGTGCTCGATGGATCGACCGGGACGGCCACGTGGCACCACGAATTTTCGCCGCTTTCGCCCTACTTCGAAGACGTGCGCTTCTGGGAGTCCATCTCGGTCAGCCCGGACGGCGCCGGCGCGGCGGTGGGCATGTTCGACGGCCGCTCGTTTCTGTTCGACCTCGAGAAACAGTCTATCCGTGAGACCTTCTCCTTTGGCGCGCCCATCCTGATCAGCGGCGTGCCGGTGAGCGCCAGCGCCACCTACACCCACCTCGCACCCGATCATGTCGCCTATTTCCAAACCGGCCGGTCCAGCGTCCCCTACGCGAGCACCATGGAGCACGTGACCGCGCCCCCCGGCCCCCATCCGGGGGCGCAGATGCTTACTGCGGTCGATGCCGACGATAAGCCCATTTGGCGATATCAGAGCGGCCACAGCTTCCAGAACTTCTGGACAGACGACACGGGACGATACCTCCTCACCAGCGTGTTCAGAGATGACGAGCGACTCGGATGGGAGGCCGGCGCCATGCTCTTCGACACCCATCGAAAGGGGGGCGGCACCGCTAAGCTCGTCTACTTCTTCGGTGTGGCGGGCAAGACCTACTATCACGCGGACATGGCCCGGGACGGCTCCGCGTTCGCCCTGGTGGAGACCCCCTACCGCGCCCCGAAGACGGACGCGCTCATCGGCGAGTACGCCGTTCACATCGTGAGGTGACGGGATGCCCCCTCAGTCGGCTGTTCTCTACGGAAAGGATGTCGCGATGACGAAGTTCAATATCGTCTACTACAGCGCCACCGCGATGGAGCTGCCCTCCCTGTCGGCGGCCGTCAATGCCTACCGATCCATCGGGAGGCCGATCACCATCTACGCCCGAAGCCAATCACAGCTCTTCAGTGAAAAGGCGGTGATGCGTTTCGCAGATAGGGCGGCGGGCGCGGATGTCGTAGTCCTGACGCTGCACGGCGGCAAGATGTCCTGCCCGGCGTTCGACGAGGTGATCGACGCGCTGAAAGGCTGCGGATCGAAAAGACCGCTCCTCATCATCCAGTCTGTGGGCGGCGACGAGGAAGCCCTCCTCCTCGCCAAGGACCACGGTGACTGTTTCGGAGATGAGCGGGGCGGCCGCATTCATCGTTACTTTACATTCGGCGGCGCGGAAAACATGCTCTCACTCATCAAATATCTCCACTCTGTGCGATTCGAGACGAGAGAGGATATTCCGCCGCCTCGGACGCTCCCCACCGAGGGGGTCTACCATCCGGATCTCCAGGGGGCCTCGGACCTCGATACCTATCGCGCCCACATCGCCGATCCGGAAAAGCCCACCATCGGCATCTGGTTTTACCAGGGGTTCTGGATCAACAGGAACACGGCACATATCGACGCGCTGGTCCGCGAAATCGAAAGACAGGGCGGCAACGCACTTCCCGTGTTCTCTTACCGGCTCAAGGACGAGGCGCTCCGGAACCTCGGCGGCGACGAGGTGGTGAAGCGGTACTTCGTGGGGGTGGACGCGGTCATCAGCGTCATGGGCATGTCCATGACCCTCACCCATCCTGCGTACGGCGATGTGCTCCCGACGCTCGGTGTGCCGTATCTCCAGGGCCTTGTCAGCTCTGTCCCCCGCGAGGCGTGGGAAGAGAGCGTTCAGGGGATGTCCACCATGGACGTCACGTTCCAGGCCGCCCAACCCGAGTTTGACGGCGCCCTCATCACCGTTCCCGTCGCCGCCCGGGAGGAGGACGATCGGGATCCCGTTACTGGCGCGATGATCGCCCGCAATGTGCCCGTACCGGAGCGTACCGAAAAGCTCGCGGCACTGGTCCTCAATTGGGCGCGGCTTTCTTATACGCCGAACACCGAAAAACGGGTGGCCATCATCTTTCATCACTATCCGCCGAGGAACGATCGCATCGGGTGCGCGGCCGGTCTGGACAGCTTCGCGTCCGTCAAGCACCTCATAGACCGCCTGCAGGACGAGGGATACCGAGTGGAGAATACGTACGAGAGCGGTGACGCTCTGGCCGAGGCCCTGCTCGAAAAGCTCACCTGCGACCGACGTTACCTGACGCCGGACAAGCTCGCCGCCCGGGCCGAAGCCCACGCCGGACCGCAACACTACACCGGTTGGCATCGCTCGCTGCCCGATAGCATCAGGAGCAAAATGAACGCGGACTGGGGAGCGTGTCCGGGGGATCTATTCGTCCACGACAACGAGCTCCACTTCCCGGGTATGGTAAACGGCAACCTGTTCATCACCATCCAACCGCCGAGGGGGTACTTCGAGCATCAAGACGCCATGCTGCACGATCTCCACCTCACGCCGCCCCACCACTATCTCGCCTACTACCGATGGATAAAGCACATCTTCAAGGCCCACGCGGTGATTCACGTGGGCAAACACGGCTCGTTGGAGTGGCTCCCCGGAAAGGCGTTCGGACTGTCGAAAAGCTGTTTTCCCGACCTCTCCATCATGGATCTGCCCAACATCTATCCCTACATCATCAACGATCCCAGCGAGGGGACCCAGGCGAAGCGGCGCTCGTACTGCGCCATCGTCGATCACCTCACCCCGGTGTTCACCAAAGCGGACCTGTATGACGAGATGGGTGACGTCGAGCGGTTACTCCGGGAGGTGCAGGAGGCGGCCCGCCAGGATCCGGGTAAAGTCCCGGTGCTCCGGGGCATGCTGTGGGACGCGATCCGAGCGGCGGACTTGCACGAAGATCTCGAGCTTACCGAGGAGATGCTGGACCGGTGTCCGGACAAATTCCTGGGCGAGGTGCACAAGTATCTCTCCGAGCTCGCCGACAACATGATCAATGACGGCCTGCACACACTGGGCATGCCGCCGGACGGAGAAGGACTTATCGAGACAGCTGTCCAGCTGACGCGCCACGCAAACGGCGACGTCCCCTCCCTTCGGGAGTCCGTCATCGAGGCCATGGGGCTGGACATGGACACAGCGCTGGCCCACCGGGGAGAGGCGTTTCCAGGCAGCGGCGGTCGGACCGGAGGCGAAATCATTCAGCGCGCTCACTCGACCTGCGTTGAGCTGGTCGCCTTTCTCCACGAGCGAGGCTATTTAGAGGAAACGGTGAACGAAGCCGTGGAGCGTCTGCCGGGAAGCAATATCCAGCGGGTTGTCGCATCCCTCGTCTACATCTGCAGCTCACTCGTCCCGCGCATTCGCAGAACAACGGACGAGATGGAGGCGGTCGTCCAAGCACTGGACGGTGGTTTCGTGTCCCCCGGGCCGAGCGGCGCCCCCTCCCGAGGACAGGCGGATATCCTGCCCACCGGGCGCAACTTCTACTCCGTGGATCCGAGGACCATCCCCTCCGAAGCAGCGTACAATGTGGGGGTGAGCCTCGGCGACAAGCTGCTCGCCCGATATCTGGACGAGACCGGAGAGTATCCACGGAGCGTCGGGATGATCGTCTGGGGCGGCAACACCATGCGGTCCAAAGGCGATGATATCGGGGAGCTCCTCTACCTACTCGGTCTTCGCCCCGAATGGCAGGCGAACGGCATCGTGACCGGGCTGTCGGTCATCCCCCTCGAGGAGCTGAAGCGCCCCCGCATCGACGTGGTGCCCCGCGTCTCCGGGTTCTTTCGGGACGCCTTCCCGGGCCTGGTGGCGCTCGTCGACCGTGCGGTGCACATGACGGCGGCCCTCGAAGAGAGACACGAGGCCAACTTCATCCGGGCCAACGTCGAAACCGACGAGGCCCGATACCGCCGCGACGGACGGTCCAAAGAAGACGCGTATGCGCTGGCGAGGCTTCGGATCTTTGGGTGTCCCCCAGGCACCTACGGCGCGGGGGTGGAGGAGCTCGTCGAATCGAAAAACTGGAAAGACCAGACCGATCTGGCGGACAACTACATTCGATACTCCGCCCACGGCTACAGCCGCACCTCGTATGGCAAAACAGAGCCCGACGCGTTCCGCAGGCTCCTCGTTCGTATGGACGCCACGGTCAAGAACGAAGATTCCAGGGAGTACGATATGCTCTCCTGCACCGACTTCTACAACTACTACGGCGGGCTCATCGTCGCCGCCAAGTCGGTGCGGGGGGAGGCCCCGAAGTCGTACGTCGGGGATTCATCGGACCCGAGGCGCGTCGGGCTCCGTTCCACCGGGGAGGAAGCCAAGTTCGTGCTCCGCTCCCGACTGCTCAACCCCAAGTGGCTCGAGGGGATGAAACGGCACGGTTACAAGGGGGCGGGAGATATCTCCAAGGTCATGGACATCATCATCGGCTGGGACGCCACCGCCGAGGTGATGGCGGATTGGATGTACGACCGCGTGGCGGGGACCTACGCCCTGGACCCGAAGATGCAGGAATGGCTGAAATCCGTAAATCCCTATGCCCTCCTCAATATCACGGAAAAACTGCTCGAAACGATCAAGCGGGGGATGTGGCGCGCCGATGTGAAGACCGAGGAACAGCTGAAGCGGGCCTACCTCGAGGTCGAGGGAGACATCGAGGATACCATCGAGTGAAATGAAACGAGAGGATAGAAATATGTTGCTCGAACGCTACTACGACGCCGTCGAGATTCATAGAGAAGAGAAGATGATCCACGCCAAATTTCTAAAACCCCATCGGGTGATCTCCACCTGCCCGGTGGCGGGCGGCGTGCGTGACGACATCGAATACGTTTACAACCACCAATCCTGCGAGCCGACCAAGCACCACACCGCGGCGGATCGCATCATGAAGATTCAAGGGGAGGTCTACCGGGAGGAGGTAGCGGGGAGACACGGCCTCCCGGCATCAAAGTGCGCCACCCTCGGGACCGCGGCCAATATGCGGTGCGCCGCCGTCGTCGCCAGGCGATTTCGAGATCTGGAGGTGGTCGCTGTCTGCACCGGCGGGGTCGAGACCAACGGCGGCAGGGCCGGCGATCCGGCCACGGTGTTCGAGCACGACGGACGCTTCGAGCGGCTTGCGGAAGGCGCCACCGGTCCCGGCACCATCAACACCATGCTCTTCATCAACAAGGAGCTCACCGTCGGCGCCCTGGTCAGGAGCATCGTCACCGCCACCGAGGCCAAGACCGCCGCCCTCCAGGAGCTCAGCGTTCCGTCCCGCTATTCGAGCGGCCTGGCCACCGGGACGGGCACCGATCAGATCGCCGTGGCGACCTGCCTCGGCGATGCGCATCCGCTCCGGTCGGCCGGAAAGCACAGCAAGCTCGGCGAGCTCATCGGCGTCACGGTTCATGATGCGATTAAAGAGACCCTGATCCGTCAAAACGGGCTCATCCCGGAGAGCCGCTGCTCCGCGCTCGTCCATCTCTCGCGGTTCGGAGTGGATCAGGAGCGGCTCATCGAGAGAATCGCAGACCACCTCTCGGATGACGACGCCGCGCTCCTTGGAAACAACTTCATGTGTCTCGACCACGATCCGCTGGTAGTCGCGGCGGTGACCGCCCTGGTTCACAACTTCGACCAGCTCACCTGGCGCGTGCTGCCCGAATCGTGCGGCCTGGATATCCTGAGGCTCGGCGCGGCCCAAATCGCCGCGGCGGTCTCGGGCCGGTTCGACGCATTCGATCAGTATCTCTCGAAACTTGGCCTAACGGAGGCCATCAACGAAGAGACCCTCATCGCCACTGTCTGCCGGTCCATGGCGCTGGGCTTCGCCGACAAGTGGCGGTATCAAACCGGCGAAGAGGAGACGACATGCCCAAAAGAGGATTGTTGATCGTCCACACCGGAAACGGTAAGGGCAAGACCACCGCCGCCCTCGGGCTCGCCTGCCGGATGCTCGGACATGGAAAAAGGGTCGCGATGATTCAGTTCATCAAAGGGTCGTGGAAGTACGGGGAGCTGGATATGAGGGAGCGCTACGCCGGGCGCCTGGATTTTCACGTCATGGGTAAAGGGTTTACTTTCAAGTCCGAGGATCGGGACGCGGACGTGCAGGCCGCGAAGGAGGCGTGGACCTTGGCGAAAACCATCATCAACAAAGGCGAGCACGCGCTGGTCGTGCTGGACGAGCTGACCTATCTCATCAAGCTCGGGATGGTCGAGGAAGAGACCATTTTAAGAGCCCTCCTCGACAGACCGTCCGAGCTTCATGTCGTTGTCACCGGGAGGAACGCTTCCGACGCCCTTATCGAGTTGGCCGACCTCGTCACCGAGATGAAAGAGATCAAGCACCCATTGAAGGCTGGAATCAAGGCGCAGAAGGGAATTGAGTTTTGAATCCCAATCAACCGGTGATTTGCGTCAGAGGGCTCGTCAAACGGTACGGTAAGGTTGTGGCGCTGGACGGACTGGATCTCGATATCCATCACGGAGAAATCTTCGGCATCCTCGGACCCAACGGAGCGGGCAAGACCACGCTCATTCGCATTCTCTCCACGCTGACGAAGCCGACGAGCGGCACGGTCCTCGTCGACGGGTACGACGTAATGAAGCACCCCGTCGAGGCAAAGCGGCGGATCGGGGTCGTGCATCAGACGCTCAACATCGACCCCGAGCTTAACGCGGAAGGGAGCATGAGAATTCACGGCATGCTCTTCGGCCTAACGCGGCGGACCATCAAGGAGAAGACCGACGCCCTCCTCGAGCTCGTCGGCCTCGCTGACCGTCGCGGTGAGCTCATGGAGAAGCTCTCCGGCGGGCTAAAACGGCGGCTCACCATCGCCAGGGCCATGATGCACGATCCCCGGGTGCTCATCATGGACGAGCCCACCGTGGGTCTGGATGCCCACGCCCGCCGCACCCTGTGGGACCTCATCCGCAGGCTGAAGAGGCGAGGCAGCACGATCCTCCTCACCACCCACTATATCGAGGAGGCCGAGCAGATGGCGGATCGGGTGGCCATCGTCGATCGCGGCACTCTGGTGGAGGGATGCGGCGACACACCCTTGCTCGGAAAACCGGAAGACCTCATCAGCGCCGTCGGCAAATACGCCCTGGATATCCAGGGCGACGACAAATCGACAACCCGGTTCTTCGAACGTCAGAAGGAAGCGGCCGCCCACCTCGCGGGATTGGGCGAGCAGGCCGTGGTGCGGCCGTCCACCCTGGAAGACGTCTTCGTGCACGTGACCGGGAATCGAGCGCGGTTCGACAACGGAGGAGAGACATGCGACAGGTAGCGGCGGTCCTCTTGAGAGAGCTCATCATCTTTCGCAGGCGCTTTTGGCGCTACTTCTTTTCCTTTTCAATCTCGCCTTTTTTGTACCTCGTGGCCTTTGGCTGGGCCGGGAAGTCACGCCTCGGGGAGGACGGGAGCTCTTACAGCCTTTTCCTCATCCCGGGGCTCATCGCCATGATCAG
This sequence comes from Polyangia bacterium, assembly GCA_050304755.1. Classification (GTDB taxonomy): domain Bacteria; phylum Myxococcota_A; class Polyangia; order JAAYKL01; family JAAYKL01; genus CAYWLQ01. The sequence goes on from JBNLED010000049.1 coordinate 27,489, forward strand.
CATGATCAACAGCTTCTCCCTGGCCATGGAGATCAACGTGGCCCGGTTCTACTGGCGCACTTTCGATGAAATTCGCTCCGCGCCGGTCACGGATGTCGCCTATGTCACGGGGGAGGTCATCAGCGGCATGATCCGAGGCCTCTTCGCCGCCGGGATCGTGATCGCTCTCGGCTTGGCTTTCGGCGTACCGCTGTCCATGAGCCCGTGGCTGCCGGTTTCCGTGGTGCTCAACACCTTCGTGTTCTCCGCCCTCGCCGTGAGCGCGGCCATGTTGGCCAAGAAGCACGCGGATCAATCCCTCATCAACAGCTTCATCATTACCCCGATGGCGTTTCTCTGCGGGACGTTTTTTCCGGTAGACTTCTATCCGCCATGGATTCAAACGCTGATAGGGCTCCTGCCGCTCACCCACGCCTCCGTCGCGATTCGCGCCGCCGCTATGGAAGATCCCCTGCCTATTCTATCTCTTGTCTATCTTGCACTCTTCGGCACGGTCGCTTTTTACATTGCCGTCCGGGTGGTGCGGTTGTCCAAGAGTTGAAGCTGACCATCAATCAGTCACATATTCCAATTGCCAAGAGGGAGAACACCCGCGGGACGCCTTTTCGGGAATCTTTCAAGCAAGCGCACGCACCGATAACGCTCGAAAGCGACGGTGCTGCGAAGTCAAACGCGCCAAAATGCTCGACCGCTAGGGGTTTCCAGCCCCCCAACCCCAAAATGGCTCGAAGCCGAGCGTTTTTTCAGCGCCAGTGTTCAGAAACAACTCGAAGGCGAGCCCTTCCCGCGCCCAGGTTCCTGAAATGGCTCGACGACGAGCGTCTTACCGCGCCCAGGTTCCCAAACTCCTCGAAGCCGAGCGTTTTCCGAACCCCAAACCCCGAAAAAGCTCGACGACGACGATTTTGAGGTTTCGAACAACGAAAAAATCCTCGCGCCCCAGGGATTTTGGGCTTCGAAGCGCTAAAAATGCTCGACGATGACGATTTTTTCCTACAAGTGGAGTCACAACGCTCGCCATCGAGCCATTTCGCATCGTCAACTTGCCAAACCCCTGAATGACCAGGGATCCGGCTCTCTCCAGAGCGTGAAAATCGTTGAAGACGAGAAAAATTTGTCTCTTGGGAGCGTACAAACCGTCGAAGGCGACGTTTTTTTCGATATCGCGTTGCCAAAGACGTGGTCGGCGAGGATATCGCCGCTGTCCACCATTTCGGGGCAACTCCACTCTTTCGGTGTCCACCAAAACGGGGCAGGATCAGTCTCGTTAGGAGAAATGGGGACGGCGCCAACAACCATCCATGTTAGGACCGTCCCATTCGTCTTGCGGAACCAAACCTGCCCGTCACCGTGTTTTACGCAAAACTCACACATTCTCGTCACGATATAGCACACATTGTCTCGAAGCCAACGTCCGCAGGACCGTGTCCGAAAGATCCGAGACGTCTCTGAAGACCGGCCCTCGAACAACCGGCCGGTCCACGACAACCAGTGCTGCGCCGTTCTTCCGGACCGCCTCTGCTTTCGCCGTCATTCCTCCCGCCTCTCCGCTCTCTTTGGTCACCAGCACCCCTATGTCGAAACGGCGGATTAGCGCGAGGTTGTCTTCGACCGTAAACGGACCTTTCCCTGTGATGATGTTTTCTAAGTGAGTCCCCTCCGCAAGGCACGTCTCAATAGAATCGCTCCGGTCCAGCACGCGGATGTAGAGGGGAAGGTCGCTCTCTTTCGCCCCTCGTACATACGGGCCGACCTTTTTCGATCCGATGGTGAGCAGGATCGGCCTATTGAAAGAACAGGCGATACGGGCGGCGGCCGGGTGTCCGTCTGCATGGATAGCGTTCGGTGTCTCGATGCGGGTTTCGGGCCTCATGAACCGAAAATAGGGAATCGCGCATTCCGCGGCGATTCGTCGGCTGAGCGGCCCGATGATCTCGGCATAGGGATGGGTGGCATCAACGACGGCGACGATCCGGCGCGCTCCGAGCAGTTGGCCGAGCGAATCCTTGTCGAGCTCGCCGATGCGCTTTCGAATCATCGGATGGTTCGTTAGTGTGAGCGGATAATCCGTGAGCGTGGAGACGAGCACTTTCTGCCCTCGGCTCACCAGAGCTCTTGCGATGGGATCGGTGTCGCTGGTGCCGCCGAGGAGCAGAATCACAGCACATACCCCCTGAGCGTGACCATGAAGCTTCCGAGGATTTTGGTCCTCTGCGACCCAACGATGACGATGCTCTTCATGGATATCTTCTGCTCGAGAAACCGATCGAGATCCGAGAACACCGTCTGTTCTTCGGGTGTCCCCAGGGCTGTGCAGATACCAACGGGGGTCGCGCCGGCCCGGTGATCGCGCAGGATGTTCGCGGCTGTCTCTATCTGACGGGTTCGCCTCTTGCTTTTGGGGTTGTACAAGCAGACCGCCATATCGAGGGGGGCGATGGCCTCGAGCCGCGCTTCGATCTCTGCCCACGGCACGAGTAAATCACTGAGCGAGATCGCCGCGAAGTCGAGCATCAAGGGCGCTCCGAGCCTGGCGGCCGCGGCCGAGGCGGCGCTGACCCCCGGGACGATCTCCACGTCGAGAGCAACCTTCTCGGCATGAATGATCTCCAGCGCCAGGCCGGCCATGCCGTAGACCCCCGCGTCACCGGAGGAGACAAGGGCGACCGATGCGCCTTGGGCAGCTCGCTCGACCGCGCTTCGGGCCCGCTGCTTTTCCTTGCGCATCCCTGACGACACGATTTCCTGTCCATCGATCAGGTCGTTTATTTTGTCCAGATAGGTGCTGTAGCCGACGACGATATCCGCGCGCCGAATCGCTTTCTCTGCGCGGTGGGTACGGTCCAGGGGATTCCCCGGCCCTATACCGACCACAGACAGCTTTCCCTGGCCATGGCGATAGTGATTCCGTTGCACTTCTTCTTCCTCATTATCAATGACGTGCGCTTCCCGGCGAGCATACAGGCCGGCTCGGCCACCGCCGGGAGACCAACATGCTCTTGCACTAGTTCCGATGTCTCGAACGCGTCGCCGAAGGCGCGTATTTGTATCGATGATACGAACAACAGGGGAACTTCCAAGGCTTCTGCCGCCTCGATGAGGCCGGTTTCGTCTCGTTTGATGTCTGCAGTGACCAAGAGTCGCACGGCTTCGAGCGAGATGGACATCTCTTGGAGACTGTTCTGTATTGCAATGATGAGGGCCTCTTTGGGCGTATTCTTGCGACACCCGATGCCCACAACGATGTTTTTTGTCGCTTCGGTGGTGGTGGAGATCACCGGCTCGGCGCCGATGGCATTGGCGACCAAGACGGCCAGCCGATTGGCGCCGCCTTCGTGTCCACTGAGCAGGCTTACTGCGTATCGTCCCCCGGCGTCCACGACCACCACCGCCGGGTCCCGCGTCTTGTGGTCGATGTGGGGCGCTATGGCCCGCGCGACGACGCCGCAAGGGGCGATATAAACAATCGCGCCGTGATTCCTGAAGAGGGATTCTGTCAGATCCATTATGCGGGAGAACGTCTCTCCCGAAGACGTTATCGAAGCATGCGCGTAGATCGTGCTCCCCGGCAGAGATGACGACAAGACATGCGCGATAGTCAGTCCTTCGGCTGACAAGGTCACGATAGCGGTGGTCACTCCTCACATCCCTTTCTGTATCCATGGGAGAAGGTTTCGTCGTAGAGCTTGGAAAAGAGGTTCTCCTGGGAGAGCACCGGCCCCACCACTACAAGGGCTGTTCTGGTGATCTTCTCCGCCTGGGTCTTCGGCGCGATATCGGCGAGGGAGCCGCGCACGATCTTCTGGTCCCATCTGGAGACGTGATACACCACCGCGGCGGGACATTCGGAACCGTAGTACGGTGTCAGGGTTTCGGCGATTTCCGCTATCTTGTGGACCGATAGAAACAGGCACAGGGTCGAGCGGGTCTTTGCCAGGTGATGCAGCTCCTGCTCCTCGGGCATGGGCGTTCGCCCCGAGACTCTGGTGAGCACCACGGTTTGCGCCACCTCCGGCGCGGTCAGCTCCACGCGGAGCGCGGCGGCCGCTGCCTGAAAGGAGCTCACCCCCGGTATGACCTCGAATTCGATACCGCGCTTCTGAAGCCGTGATATCTGCTCGCCGATGGCGCCGTAGATGGACGGATCTCCGGAATGAAGCCGAACCACATCAACGCCGCGCTCATGGGCGTCCACAATCGCGGCCTCTATCTCATCGAGGCTCATCGATGCGGAGCTTTGCATCTCCGCGTCGTCTGGAACGATCTTCAACACCTCTTCTCCGACAAGGGATCCGGCAAAGATGCAGCACTTGGCCCGGGTAAGCAGCCCGTGCGCTTTCACCGTCAGGAGCTCCGGATCTCCGGGGCCCGCTCCGACAAAAAAAACGGTCATGGCAAGCTCTCCTTTCTCGCGTCGATGATGATGGTCGAGAGGTATCCGAGGTGGGGATCCCGGGCCTCCAAGTTACTTAGATCGGTTTCGATGCGCTCACCGTCGAGCCCGGCCCTGGCGACGAAGACGCTCCTTTCGAGTAACTCGCGGCTTGCGAGCAAATCGAGGATTGTCCCGAGCCGTTTGCCCACCTTCATCAGGACCACCGTTCCGCCGAAATCGAGCGCCTTCTCAATGGCCGAGAGGTCATCGGACGTCGGGATGATCAGCACCGGGTTCTTGCCCTCTCCCACAGGGAAACCGGTGAGGGCCGCGGTGGCCGAAAAGGCGGCGACCCCTGGAACGGTGATCACCTTCAGCTCCGGCAGCGCCTCCTTCAGCGCACGAACAAGGTAAATGTGGGTCGAGTAGAGCAGCGCGTCCCCGAGGGTGAGAAACACCGCGTCCTTTCCGGCCTGGAGCACATCGGAGACGACCCGCGCGCCTGTCCGCCAGTGCTCCTCCAGGGCGGCGGTGTCCGTCACCATGGGGAAGACGATCTCTTGAACTGCCGCGAAACGGGAGATGTGCTTTTGTGCGATGGCGAGGGCGATACTCTCGGACTTGCTCCGGGCCTTGGGGACGAATACATATCTCGCGCGCTCGAGCACATGCTTGCCCTTGAGGGTGATGAGCTCGGGGTCGCCGGGGCCGACGCCGATGCCGTAAAACGTGCCTAGTGTCATTGTCTATCTCTCCTTCGCGTCAGAAGAATGATGCTGGTTTGCGCGGGATCCTGGTCGGCGAGCGCGTCAATATCGATTTCCTCTATGCGTTCGTTTCGTAAGCTCAGGTTCGAGAGCACCACGATGCGATAGTCGCCTGTCAGCGTTTCGGCCAAGGATTGAATCCAGGGATAAGCAGACGCGTGTCCGGTGAGAATCGCGATGGTCTCGAACGCAGCGAGCTCGGCCGAGTCAATATCCGGCAATCGATGATGGGCGCTGAGGATCCGCGTCTCGGCCCCGTCGAGCCCCAGTCGGGCGAGGGCGAGCTGAACCGAGCCGATGCCCGGAATCACGCGACAATCCTCGATGCCGAAGCGCTCGATGACCGGTCTCGCGAAGCTGTAAACACCCGGATCCCCGGTAACGAGAACGGCAACGGCGCATCTCTCCCGACGCTCCGCTATCACCTCCAACACCATGGCCAGATTCGAATCGAGCGTTATCCGTTCCGCCCGGCTGTCCGGAAACAGGGCCAGGACGCGGGGCGCGCCGACGATCACATCCGCCGCCGCCACCGCGTCGATGGTCTCGAGGGTCAGGTAAGCTCGGGCGCCGGGCCCGCAGCCGATGATCATTATCGGACTGGTCATAAGCAGCGCCTCCACGGAGTAAGATCGCCGGCTGTACCGAGCAGATCCCCGTTCATGGCGACCAGGGCCACAGATGGCGTGAATGATTTTACCCTGCTCGCAACGGCTTGTTGAATGCCCTGGGCGAGCAGCGACGCGAGCTCGTCCCTGTTTTCCGGAGACAACCCTTCAATGCACCCTTCCACCGTGGGCGAATCCGGCGTCTCGATGGACGCTGTTTGGGCAAGGCGACGGACTATCGGCAGCGCCGATGGGGAGTGCTTGCTGTGGGTCTGAAAATGACCGTCGATGAGCTTGGCGAGCTTGCCCGGGTGTCCGACGACGAGGATCCGGTCGAACTGATGATTCGACGCCTCATCGAGCACCGCTCCCCACTCGTTGGAGACATGGAGCAGGGCATCGTCTCGAAAACGAAAGTGCCTGTGCGCCGCCTGCGCGCCGATATGGCCCGGAGCAACGACCGGATACCGGACACCGGCCGCCGCGGCGATGCGGACAGTGAGGCAGAGGGACTCCCGGATGGCCGGACAGCTGTATGGAACCACACGCCCGGAGGTGCCGAGAACGGAGAGCCCCCCCTTGATGCCGAGCTTCGGGTTGAACGTCTTTTTCGCCAACGCCTCGCCCCCCGGTATGGAGATCGTGACAGAGACACCGCGACAGGTCACCTCCCGAATGGCGTTCAGAATCATCCGCCGGGGCACCGGATTGACGGCGGCCTCCCCCACCGGAACCGAGAGCCCCGGCTTGGTCACGACACCCACGCCCGGCCCCGCGGCGTAGTGAATTCCCGGTCCGTCCCGCCACGACACCGTGGCGACCACCAGAGCGCCGTCCGTGTCATCCGGATCATCCCCGGCGAATTTCAACACACCGGCCGAGGCGGAGCTGCCGTTACGATTGGTAAAGATCACCCGAAGCGATACCCTCTCACCGTCGGGCAAGGTCACGACACCGGTCTTTGGCCCCTCCTCGCCGAGCAGCATCCGAACCGCCACCCCGGCCGCGCAGGCCGCGCAGGTGCCGGTGGTATATCCCGAACGCAGTCTTTTTCGGCTAGTGGTGATGATCGTCTCCATGGCCATGGCGGTGTCGGTACGCCGACGCCTCCTCCGGTTTCATGGGCACGAACTCGCGCTGCCCGTCCGGCACCGGATAACGGTCCCGCGCGGGCAGGACGACCTCGCGCACATCCGACATCGACG
>JBNLED010000050.1:0-5697 GCA_050304755.1 Polyangia bacterium
AAGGCGGTGAAGCTCTACTACGCCACCCAGGCCGGGGTGCGCCCCCCCACCTTCGTGGTCCAGGCCAACTACCCGGAGGCCATCCACTTCTCCTACCGTCGCTACGTGGAGAATCGCCTCAGGGAGACCTTCGGCTTCGACGGCACGCCCGTCCGGGTGTTCTTCCGAAAGCGGAAGCGCCGGACGCAGTAGCTGTTGTCACGAAAGACCGCATCAACGTCCCCCTGGTCAACGGGCCAGTTTTTCCAAACTTTTAATATTGCCGACGGGGATGTTGAAAAACTTGCCGAGCTGCCCCCGCCCCTGTAAAAAGGGCTTCGTCAAACGACCGGCGCCATCATTTTTGAATCGATAGGCTGTAAATGGTGTTGACAAGATTGACCGTTTTGGAGCTATAATCAACGCTCCTGGAAAAGGAGAGTGACTGATGCAACAACTTCAAATTGCACAAAAGCAAGATGGTGAGGTTTTGATCATGTCTCTCAGGGGAAAACTGGACGCCATCACCGCCAACAGGATGCGCTCAGCCATTGATGACATCGAAAAGACCAACCTCGTATTCGTAGTCCTCGACATGAAGGAGATCTTCCTCGTTGACAGCCTGGGGATCAGCGCCATGGTCTCCCTTCTCAGGCACACCCGCTCGAGGCGGGGGGATACGGCGGTGGCCGGTCTCGACCAGCAACCCAGGGAGATCTTCAGAATTCTCAGCCTGGACAGGACCTTGAAGAACTTCGACACCGTCGATCAAGCCGTCCACGAGCTCTCCCTCAAAAACGAGCCCATAAGAGATTCACAGGTCTCGGCCTAGAGCACCCTAGAGCACCCTAGAGCACCCTAGCCCGTCCCGCACATATCGTCCCCGGGGCAGACCTGGAATTCATCCACGAGCGGCGACCAGGTACCGTCGACATCCACCTGAACGCATACGATGGGCAGGGTACGGTCACAAGTACAGCCGTCTTCAATCATCTCGTGGTCGAGGGTCTTGGTCTGCAGGCAGTCCATCTCCTGGCAGCACCGCCAGCCGAACCCAAACGAGGAATGGTCGTAGCGGAACCGCGTCTCTTCGAAGGTGAAATCCACCCAGTCGTTGTGGTGGTTGGCGCCCCAATCATACACGACATCTGAGAGCTGCGTCACCGATCCATCGAGGGAGATCCAGGCGCCGACGTTGTCATAGCCGGGCAGGGGCCCGAACGGCGCGGTGCACTCCACGGGCGTGTTCTGCAGGTAGACGACCCCCTCGATACCGTCATAGGAGAAGGTGCAGATGAAATCCTGATCCAGAAAGATCTCCGTGCCCCAGTCCTCACAGACCAGGGCCGTCTCCTGCGGGATGCGGATATCAAATCCCCAGGGATTGTCATCGCCCGTCCCTGTATCGTACTCGGTGCCGGTGTCGGTGTCGGTGTCGGTGTCGCTATCGGCATCGGTATCCGCGTCCGTGTCCGCGTCCGTGTCCGTGTCCGTGTCCGTATCGGCATCCATATCCGTATCATTATCTGTATCCATGTCGGTATCCGCGTCGCTGTCCCCGTCCGCGTCGCTGTCCCCGCTGCCGGTGTCCGTCTCTTGCGGAGATTCCGTCTCCGCCTTGCACCCCGTCACCGCCATCGCGAGCGCCATCCCGAATATCACTACATCTCTTGTCATTTCTCCATCCTTCAGTAGGTATAGGGGCGCGCCTGCTTTATCATCAGGGCGCGATCCCCGGCCAAAAGCTTGAACTCCAGATCCATCGCCAGGAGGGTCGGATGCTTGTCATAGAGCGCCGCGAAGTGTCGCTGCACCGCGCCGGCGCTGCGGTAGAGGGTCTCGATCTCCTCGTCTGTCATAATGGGCTCTTCCGGCGAGAGGGAGGAGTAGCCGAGCCGAGCCGCCTGAACCGTTCCCGGCTCGGCGCCGGGGATTATCGAAAAGATCTCCGGCACCGCGGTCCCCTCGGGGTTGGTGACAGAGATCTCGCCGACCTGCACGTTGACGTACATCCCCGCCACCGTCATGTCCGCGATATTCTGGGTGATGAGCACCCCGTTCGCGGCCTCTTCGCCGAACGCCTGGTTGACCAGCACGCCCATCCGCGTGGAGCGGTGATCGATGTTCCAGAAGCTCCGCTCTTCGAACGCCCGCCAGTTCCAGACCGAAGCCCACACCCCCCGGATGATCTCGGACGCCCGCTCCGCGCCCTCGGCGTACGCCGACGCGGAGTCGTAGAGCCCGGCCCCGGAGAACCCGGGGATATCCTCCGTGTTGGTGCTCGAACGCAGCCGAACCCTCGCCGCGCCGAACACCTCCGCCACGCGGGCGTCCAGATCATCGGCGAATGACCGCTCGATCTCCATATGGGCGATCAGGTAACGGAGCCCGGCCAGGAGGGCCTCCCGCAGGGGCGTATCCGAGACGAAGTCATCGTCCTTGAGGAGCGCGTCGACATACTCCGACAGGCGCGATCCGATCGCCGCGGAGCAACGGTCCCCGGCCCGATCGCAGATCGCCTCGGTCCGTTCTCCGGACCGGCAGTCGACGCGAGCCGCATCGCACATGAGCGTTTCGACGGGGGCGCGATCCATCGCCCGGCTGTAATAGCAGAAGGGCACCGCGAACCCGTAGGGGGCCTGCGGTCCGAGAAGCTCGCTGAGCTCCGCCAGGTTCGCGGCCTTGGCCCCCACCCGCACCCAGTCATCGAAGCCGATCTCCGAAAGGAGCGGTAACCCCTCGAAGGTCATGTCGCTCTCCAGGAGGATCGGTTCCCGCGATGAGGATGCCCAGAACGCCTCGGCCTCGTCCAGGGTGCTCTCCTCCAGGCGGTAGCTCTCATCGGTCACCTCGAAGCGGACAAGCTTTCCGATGAGGGCGACGACCTCCGGATCCGTCGCGGCCCCCGGAAGGGTGATGTTCGGCGTGCCCCGGTTTCTCGCCATGATGTTGACATGGGCGAGGGGGGTCTGGAACTCCTCGGTGATGGTGCCGCCGACGATGGGGAGCGCGACGGGGAGCACCGGCAGGATGACGATGTCCCGGAAGGAGAACACCTCCCCCTCCAGCGCGACGCGATCCGCCAGCCGGAGCGTCCCGTAGGCCACCCCCGGGTTCATGAGCTGAACGGCGCCCCGCCGGAAAATCTCTCGGCGCAGCACCCAGCCGGCGTCCCACGCTTCGAAGAGCGCGGTCTCCTCCAAGAGGGCGGATTCCTGCTGATCCCCCGCTGGGAGGTAGAAGACCCGATCCGCCGCCCCCGTGAGGGGCGAAAAGCCGAGCCGCTCCTCGATGAGCCGCTGGGCGAACCGCGCCTGCTCCACGGTCAGGTCGTCGCTCGGGAAGAAGGTGACCGCGATGGGACGCGAGACGGAACCGAGGCGCGGGCACTCCGAGTCCACCGCCTCATAGCGCATGACCGTTCCGGCCAGGTACTCCCGATCTTCGCCCGAGTAAGCGGCCTCCCAGAACTCGGCGCTCGAGATATTCACCCCGAGAACCGTCCGAACGAAATCGTAGTGTATCGGGTTTCGCCGCGTGTTCTGGAAGTACACCACGGGCCGGGTTTCGAGATCCGCGATAATGAACTTCACCGCGAGGGCCGCCCCCATCTCGGTGGTGGACGGATAGCCCATCTCCTCGAACGCCTCCAGGTCGTCTGCCCCAAAACCGGTGCGGTAGTCCTCCTCGACCTCGAAGGTCTCGAGGGGCGAGAGGGTAACGTTATGAACCCATATATCATCCACCGCCTCGAGATCCGCCATCGTCACGGTCTCGGAGACAAATTCGCATCCCCGCGCCTTGACGGTCAGGTGTACCTCGTCACCGGAAACCTCGAGGAGCCTCGCGCCGTAGGCCTCGCAAGTGATCCCCGGGTCTTCCTCACTGTCCGCCCCGCCGCAGTAGGCCCGAAGCACCCCTCCGTCAAAGGCCGCGGTGACCGAGTAGTCAACCGACGTCTCCTCAAAGGCGATCCGGATCTCCAGCGGAACCGGTGGCTCCCCCGCGTCCGCAGGAGCGGTGTCCTCGGGTGAATCACCGCCCCCGGTTCCGGGGGTGGAGCAGCCGGCGTGAATCAGGAAAAGGAGCATATGGATGTAGCGTCGCATGTCTTCAACCTCATCTTTTAATATACAACCCGAGGCGTGCGATTTTTGGGAAGCCTCCTCCGAAAATCGAGAATACCTCAATACTCCTGGATCAGCTTGAAGAGCTCCCAGGCGATCTTGTTGGAGTCGTGACGAATGAGGGAGTGGCCGCTCATCACCTCCGACTCGACCACCCGCCGAACCCCTTCTGCGAGCAGCGATTCAATATTGTATTCAACGGGAAACGACCCCTCTTCCGCGTACTCCGCGGCCTGGGTCGGCGAGGGTTTACCGCTGTTGACGATGACGACATCGAGGCACTGCCGTCCCAGGTATTTATGGATCTCACGGACATGATCCGTGGCGGTGAAGCCGGTGGTCTCGCCGTGCTTGGTCATGAGGTTGCACACGTAGATCCGCCTCGCTTCCGCGTTGGCCACCGCCTGGGCCACGTCCTGTACCAGGAAGTTGGGCAGCGTCGAGGTAAACAGATCGCCGGAGGAGACGATGATGAACTTGGCCTCGCTGATGGCCTGGAGCGCCTTGGGGTTGGCCTTGGCGTGCTGGTTCAGAAATATCTTGGATATCCGAAGCGACGGGTTGTGCTTGGGCAGATCGATGTTGGTCTCACCGGAGACCCGGGTGCCATCCTCGAGCTCGGCGTTCAGCCGGACGTTCTCCAGAGTGACCGGAACGACCCGGCCTGAAATCTTCAGGATACGGCTCATCTCGAAGATGGCCCGCTCCTCGCTGCCCGTCAGCTCGGACAGGGCCAGGTGGAAGAGGTTGCCGAAGTTGTGGTTGTCGAGAGAGCCGGTAAAGCGGAACTGGAAGAGGCGCTGTATCAAAGCGGACTCCTCGGAGAGGGCGATGAGGCACTGACGAACATCTCCCGGAGGGAGGATGCCGAACTCACTCCTGAGCTTTCCGGTAGAACCGCCGTCGTCCACCATGGAGACGATAGCAGTGAGGTCGAGGGGTTTGTAGAGCTTGAGCCCTGTGAGGAGGCAGAAGTTTCCCGTTCCTCCCCCGATAACGACAATCTTTTCAGTCATTTGATGCCCATCCGCTCAATTTCCCGGGAACCATAATTCAGCTCCTTTGAAGATACAAGAGCCGTGTGGTGCTCATCGGCAATATCTTCAAACAAGGCGGTTATACCCGAATCTTCATGGTTGGGAAGTGTCAGAGGGATTTAGACCTTGATATTCCGATATTTTCCATTGACTTTGTGCACCAACTTATTATTGTCGCTCGGGATTGTTTTTTCTATAATCTAGAGCCAAAGGGATTAGAGCAAACGAGGTGCTAAAATGAAGTATTTAGTAATTGTCTGTTTTTCTTTATTTTATTTGATTAGCTGTGGAGATGACTCACAGACTATGCCGCCGACCAACCCATGGGGTAACACGGACGGCGACGCCGATACGGATACCGACACCGATACCGATACCGATACGGATACGGATACCGACACTGATGCCGATGCGGACACGGATACCGACGCCGATACCGATTCCGACGCGGACACGGATACTGACGCCGATACCGATACTGATGCGGATACGGATACCGACGCGGACACCGATTCCGACGCGGACACCGATTCCGACGCGGACACCGATTCCGA
>JBNLED010000051.1:0-20126 GCA_050304755.1 Polyangia bacterium
ATCTAGGTCATGTTGCCGTGGGCATCGTGGCTGTAGGGCTCGTTGAGCGGAGTTGCGCCTCCCACCTGGGTTTTACTCAGGCGATTGCTGTACTTGCTCTGCTCTAGGAGGCTTTGTTCTTTGTATTCATAGGTTCTCGTCCAACCCGGGGCGGTTGGATGGCTGCCCCGGTGCTGCATCTTCTCGAAGTTGCCTACCACGTCGTAGACGTAGCGCTCGATATACCTCGCCATGGCGTTGCCGTCGTTGGGGTGGTGCCGGTTGATTCTCGGGCCGTCGTCGTCGGTGTGGGGGAGGGGATCGCCGCCTTGTCCCAGGTGCTCTCTTCCGGTGGCTTCTATCAGGCGATAGATGGCGTCGTAGGTGTAGTCGTTGCTCGGCTCCACCCGGGTTTGGTTGAAGAAGATCTTTTGTTGGGCATCGTCTTTGATGTTTGTGATGTTGCCGGCCGGGTCGTAGGTGTAGTGCAGGTTTTGTACTTGGGTGCCTGGCCAGTTGGAGTTGGGGGTGCTGGGGTTGTCTCCTGGGAAAGTGGTGGCGTTTCTTTTGGTCAGGAGGTGTTTTAGGCGAAAGGTCTGCGGGTCGTATTCGTATTCGGTGGAGACACCGTTTCCATAGTCTATTCTCTGGCGTTGTCCCTTGGCGTCGTAGTCGATGTTGGTGACGAACGGGGTCCAGTCGGGCTGGCCGTTTGTCTCGGCGGCTTGCAGTCGGACGTCTATTTTCTCCAGCAGGTTGGCTTCGTTGTAGCCCGGCCGGAGGGTGTTGGCCTGCATGGTTGGCGTGTGCGGGCTGGTCAGGGTTATCGGACGGTTCAGGGCGTCGAAGGTGGTCTCGCTGGTGAAGGTCTCCGCTTCCAACATGGGGGCCAGGGCGGCCTCCAGGGCGGTCGGGTCCAATGGTGTCTTGGCGTCCGCGGGCAAGGCCGCGTCCACTGGGCTCCAGTCGATGGCTTTCTTGTACTCTATCGCTAGCCGCCGGGTGGCGCTCAGCGCATTGCCCTTGAAGTCCACGGCCTCGGTGGTGACGGCCCCGGCCTGGTCTAGCTGGAGATAGAGTTGGCCTCTCAGATTCCACTGTTCTGCATCTTGGAGCTGGTCTCCATACACCATTCGGTCGGTGAGCAGCTCCTGGCTCGGGTTGTCCGGATCGGCTCCGGTGACAAAGGATCTCACCGGGCGGCGCGCGAGGTCGTACTCGGTGCGGAAGGTGTGCTCTCGGCTGTCCCAGGCTCGGATGGGGTTGCCGGTGATGTCGTTTAGGGACCAGCCCTCCCCGGCCTCCATGCTGGCCTGGTGAATCTGGTTGCCCAGCATGTCCTGGTCGTACCGCATGACGATGCGGCCCCTGTCGTCACCGGACTGCTTGTCGCCGTCCCTCACCTCTCTCTGGTTGCCTTCGATATCCAGTTCTACCCGGCTGTGGGTCAGCTCCTCGGTGCCGTCCTTGTCGTGGTTCGGACAGACCACCTTGTTGTGGGCCGTGGTGAGGAACGGCCGGCCCAGGGTGTCGAAGTGGGCTACCGTCGGGGTGTCGGCGTGGGCGGCGGCTTTTTGGGCGGCCTTCTGTTCGTTCGGCCCTTCGGCGCCTCCTGCTCTTTGCTCGTACCAGGTCTGCCAGGGAGGGGACGGGGGTAGGCTGTCGAAATAGGCTTTGGTGTAGCCTTCTATATCGGTGTCGGTTCTCGGGTCGCCCAGCACTGTATCGTTTACGTCCCAGGTGGTTTGTTTCCAGGGGTCGAAGGTTACCTTTTCATAGGTTTGGTTAGGGAGGAGGGTCGCCACCACTCTCTCTACCGGATCGTAGAAGAGCACCGGGCTCACTCCCTGCTCCACGCCGAACTCGAACTGATGCGTGGCCGAGAAAAACGGCTCGTACTGTCTTACCGGCTTTCCCTTGTTGTTGAAGATGGTCCAGCCGCTCCCCACCCATCGGGGCGGACCCGGGTTGCCGTTTGTCTTCTCGGGCTCGGCCTGGATTTTCTTTTGAATCTCCCGGCCGAACCCGTCCGAGTAGGAGAAGCTGTGCTGTACCTTGGTCTCTTCGTTTTGCTCCAGATCGGCGTCGTGGGTCTCCCGGGCCATGGCGTAGACCACGGCGCACTGGGGCTCGGGGTCGTTCTTTGTCCTCTCGTAGGCGAAGAGATCGTAGACCAGCCTCGTGGTGGCCTTGCCCAGGATGGCGTGTGGATTGTTCAGGGGATCGGTCAGGTGCTGGTCGATCTCCTGCTCGGTCAGGTCGGGGTCGAAACCGTCCAGGGAGTCTCCCAGGTTCTCTCCCGGCTTTCCCATGACCGCGGTGCCGGTCACCATGCCTAATATATCGAACGTCACCTCGGATCGGTTGCCGTTGATGCCCGTCATCAGCCTCGGCTGGAGCACCCGGTAATCGATGGACGGATCGATGGCTCCACCTTGTTGTCTCTCCCCGGCGGTGACCCGGTTCCCCAGGGCGTCTTCCGTCTCCAAGGGCATGAGGTCGTAGGCGTCGTAGGTCACGATGCTCTCGGTGCTGACTGTGTTGGTGTGAAACGGATCTCTCGCCCTTTGGGGTAGAAAGAAGTGCTCGGTCGCGTACGCCTTTTCATCGTTCGGCGCGTCGTTGCTCCCTGGGGAGAGGAACACCCGGCCGGACGGGATCCACCAGTGGTCGTCCGGGTCGCCTTGTGGAAACGCACCGTCTTGCTTCAGGTCCTGACTTCGTACGTAGCCGCCCTGATCCGCGCTCTTGCCGCCCAGCACCGTCTCCGGAGCGGGGAGCAGGGGCTGTCCGTCTCTCACGAACACTTGGGCGAGGAGCCCGGGGGTGAAGGCGAGCTTGTAGCTCTCGCCGGGCAGGGCCAGGGGTTCCACGGTTCCGAGGGGCAGATGGCCGGACAGGTCGTCCTTGCGGTAGAGGCTTCTCACCTGCTCTATCAACCGCTTCTGCTCGGCGCTTCCGTTGGCGGTTTGCTCGTACGGGATCTCGTCGGCCGCGTCGATTCGGGCAAAGTCGTTCTCAGTCCACTCTTCAAAACTGAAGCGAACCGCGTTGCCCTGGAGCTCGAAGCCGGTCAGCTCGTACGTCCGGGTCTCGGCGGGGAGCGGGGCCCGGTAGTCGAGGGGATGCTGCGCCTCGCTGTCGATGGGATTGGTAACGCGGTTTTCGGTGTAGGTGACGAGCGTCTTGGTCTGCTTGTCCCGGTCCGCCTGCTGGGGGAGGTCATAGTCAGGGCTTCGCCTCCCGTAACCCACGGACAGCTCCCTCAACACGTTGCCGTAGTCGTCCACCTCCAGGGTGAGGGCGTGCTGCGTCCTCGGATCCTCGGGATTTCTCTCGTAGTGATAGGTCAGGGCCTCCCTCGGATGGGTGAGGAAGACCGCGTGGCGGTTCTCTCCTCTTGGCTGCACCTGGCGAATGGCAAAATTCTGCTCGGCCACGGTGTAGGGAACGGCTTCTTTATCGGTGCCGTCCAGGGCATAGACCTCCTGGCGCAGCATGGCCCCTTTGAGCGACCGGCACGCCTCCCTCTCCTCCTCGATGCCGAGCCCCTCCGGCAGCACCGTGTCCGGGAGCAGCAGGGCCTCGGCCTCTGCGTCGGTCTTATCCGGCTCCCGGTAGTACTCGCCGGTGTCGTTTTCGTCGATGAGCCCGGCAAAGTAGTTGGAGATGTTTTTTCGTCCGAGATAGGCGCCTGTGTGAAACCAGGTCTTGGTGTGCACCGGGGGCACGTGGGAGGCGTTGTCGATATTGACCGCCTCGGGCAAGGTGCCGTCGCCGGTGAGGGCGGCCATCTCCTCGGTGTCCCACTGCTCCACCATACCGAAGCCGCGAAACTCACGCTCCTCCCCGTCGAAGTAGCCGTGGTGGTAGGCGTAGCGGGTGACAAAGCGGTTGCGGCTGATACGGTCATAGGTCTCCACCCTCTCCACTACATGCACCGGAAAGGGGAGCCGGGTGATCCACGGTCGGCCGTCTCTCTTGTCCTGGAGATAGAACTTGGTGGACGGCGCGTAGTCGACTCTTGTCTCGGCCCCCAGGTTGTTGGCGGTCTTGACCAGCAGGTGCGGCTTATGTGCGCCCATCAAGTTGACGAACCGCATGGGACTCGCCCTGTCTCCGGGCAGAGACGACGACCAGACCAGACAGGCGGTGCCGTTGCCGAGCAGATCCGTGGGCACGATGCTCGTCAGGTCGTCCACTCTGGGAAAGACCTTCAGCACCTGGGGCTCGCTCCACCCGTTGCCCGACTGGTTGAAGTAGAGCCGCACCCCGTCGCCTCTCAAGTAAATAATATCGGTGGTGCCGCTCCCGTCGATGTCGGCCAGCCTCAGGCGTTTGGGGTCGAACTGATCCGGGGGGTCGAACCAGGGCGCGCCGTCCATAGTGATTTTTGCGCCGAACCGGCCATACCCGAGGTTGGGCCAGTAGCAGACCTCCCCGTTTCGGATGCGCGCGATGTCGCTCAGCCCATCCCCACTCAGATCGGCCAGGTGGATGGACTCGGTGGCGTCGGCGAAGACGATTTGCGGCCCCTTTTCCTCGTCCAGGACCTTGTGTACCCGGCTCGCCGGGCCGAACCCCTTCTCCCCGAGGGACGGGTGCCATACAAAGGCGTCGTCCTCGGTGATGAGCACGTCGGCGTGGCCGTCCCCGTTGAGATCCACGAGCTTCAGGTTGGGGTCCTGCATCTCCCGGTTGAGCCGGTCCTTAAAGGGCCTGAAGGGTTGCCACCCCTCCTCTTCGTCGTGCTCGAAGAGGCCCGGCACAGGACCGCCCAGCATCACCAGGTCCGGCTGGCCGTCGCCGGCGAGATCCATGAACTGGGCGCCTCCTGCCAGGGTCAGGTTCGGTTTGACGGCTACTCGCTCCATGGGGGCGAGCTTGGGTCCATCGCTGATGGGGCTCAGGTTGCGTTTATAGAACCAGGCGCCCGCCTGCTCGGTGAGGATGCCTGGGATGCCCTCGCCGTGAAGGTCGGTCCACTGGTAGGCCAGGCCGTCCACCCCCGCGGGCAGGTTCTCGAGGCTCTCGGCGTCCACCGCCTCCGCGGTTTCCTGCACCTCGGGCTCGGTGTACTCAAACGCCACGGGGGGCAGGCTCTTTTTCACATAACTTTCGCCGTCCCTCTTGTACCCGCTCTGGGTCACCCCCTTTAAAAAGGTGTAGACCGGATTGCGGGCGCTCAACGGGTCCTGTTCGTGGGAGTAGGTAAAATCGGTGGAACGCACGAGGCAGTCCGTTCCCACCCCCTCCTCTTCCGAGAAGTGGTGGAACATCAGCACCCGGTCGCAGAGCCTGGTGGTGCGCACCTCGAAGCCGGACCGGTAGGAGGAGAAGGGATCGCCACGAAAGCCCCATTCGCCGGTGTCGCCCGGTGTCGGCGCATCCGGGTCGTGCTCCCCGTAGTCGAACACCGCCTCGAACAGCCACTCGGTGCCCTCGATCTCGGCGGTGGTCAACAGGGCGGGGCGTTTCCCCTGGGGATCCAGCAGCGGCGTCCGGTTGCCGTACCGGATCCGTTTGAGGTACCGGTTGGCCGTGCGTCTCGAATCGTTTTCATCACCCCGATTGCGCTCAGAGGCGCGGGTGAGGCTCACGCCGGCGCCGTCTTCAGGCTTGTACTCGTAGACAACGGCGTTGCCCTTGTCGTCCCGGGTCTCAGAGATCAGCCAGCTGAAGGTCCTATCGGGGCGCTCGGGATCGGCGATGCGGGAATTGTCGTCTCTGCCGTAGAGGGTGAGGATGTTGTCCTTGGTGATGGATCGCCAGTGCACGTCCCCGTCGCTCTTGCGGGTCCACCGCTCGATGCGGGCAAAGAGCCCTTCGATGCGGGGGCGGTAGCGGTGGATCGTGTAGTCGGGGAAGGTGGCGGTGTCCTCGAATCGATCGCCGTTCGGTTCCAGCACCGGTACCAGATCCTCGGCGCCAGACAGGATGAACACGTCCGATGCCTCGGCATCGAAATACCGGGGCAGCCCCTTATCCGTCTTTCGCGTGATGGACGGCGCGGAGAGGCGCCACCCGAAGCCGAAGGGGCCGTTGCCCGCGCCGGAATCATACGAGAGGGAGAGGGCCGGACCGAAACCGCCACGCCCCGGGCTGGTGGCGATGGGCACGGACATCGACCCCGTGCCGGTGACCGGGTTGGCCGCAAACTTCTCGCCGATCCCCTTTATAGCGCCGCCCCCCTTGGGCAGGTTGACGGTCGCGAGGGGACTCGAGGCCGCGTTGGAATCGGCGCCGTCGGCGGTCTTCTCGGGCGAGCTCCCGCGCTCACCCGTAGGATCGAAATGTTCTGTCTTTTTCATGGAGGCCCTTTCGGGTTGGGCAGGCTCCGCCCCCTTCGGTTACATGTTACAGGACCAAAGCATTTGGTTCGTCCAGAGTATCGGTAGGTCATCGATGCAAAACAATGTGTCACGCATACACAACTGGCGGGTCTGGTCGTGATTGAGTTTCAACGCTTCGCGACAGGAACCACACGATTTCCGTCGCGTGAACAAATCGAGACTGGCTTTTGAAACGTCGCGTTATACTACAGATTGATGGTCGGTAGTGTAAATGCGTTTCAAAAAAATATCAACTCGAAAAGATTGTGATTCACATGGCATTGAGCGGCTGTCCAGCGATCGGTCACGACGCCGGGAACTTTTACTGTCCCCTCGCCTCTAAACGCGCTAACACAGCGCAGAGGTAACCAGAGCGTGAAATATCCTCCGGAGAATCGATTCAGTGACATTGTCGTCAACGACCTTTACCTGAAGGACCGGGTCGCGCCGCCGGATCGCATCAATGCCGTTGTTCTGCGCATCGGGGGTTTCATCGGCCCGGCGTTGTGTCTGGCGGTGCTTGTCGGGTGCGCTACCTCGAACCGCCAAAGGTCAAAGCCGCCGGCCTCCTTCGAGACGACCCACGTGACGCTGTACGACACGGGGCTGGCGCAGCTCGAGCGCCAGGCAGCCGTTCAGGGCGCGGCGCGGCTCACCCTCCGGACCACCGCGGCGCACCTGGACGATCTGCTCGCCAGCCTGGTGATGACGACGGATGACGGCGTCCGGGTGAGCGGCGTGACCTACGAGAGCGCCGAGAACCTGGTGCAGGCGGCGGCCGCGAGCGGGTTCGCCCGGGCCCTGATCTCCGATGACGAGGGGTATTCCCGGCCGAATGATCTCTCGGGGTACGCGCGGGCCCTCGTGGGCACCGAGATCGTCGTATCGGGGCCGGACGGACGGGAGATGACGGGCACCCTCCTCGACTGCGTGGACCGGTCCGTGGACCGGACGGACACCGGAAACCGCGGACATATCGAGAGGCCCGGCAGCGGACCGGCCCTCCTGCTCGTCGACCGGGGCGGCGCGCTGTTCGTGGCCCCCCTCGACGAAGTCTCCGCGATGCGTCCGACATCCCGGCGGGAGGCTGTCGCCCTCGAGCGATTCACCGCCCAGATGGGGCGGTCGGGCGGGTACGCCGCGGCCGAGGTCGTCCTGACGACGACACCCGACTCCGCCGGTCGCCTGGCCGTGAGCTATCTCCGGCAGGCGCCCCTGTGGCGGATGCACTACCGGGTGACCCCCCGGGGCGACGCGGTGACGCTCGAGGCGTGGGCGGTGGTGCACAACGACACCCCCGAGGATTGGCGGGAGGTGGGGATGACCCTGGTGTCCGGCCGGCCCGCGTCCTACCTCATGTCCACCGCCTCCCCGCGGTACCGGAAGCGGGAGAGCCTCCTCCTGGACGACGACGATGTCGATCTCACGCCCCAGCTGGGCACGGAGACCCCGGACAGCCTCCTCTATCCCTCCGAGCTCGAGAGCCTGGAGAACTTCGGGTACGGCGGTCTCGGCCTGATCGGCACAGGGAGAGGGGGCGGCGGCAGCGGAGAGGGGACCATAGGGCTCGGCCACCTGGATACCTTCGGGGTCACAGAATCACCGAGCTCCCTCATCGCCCTCGGAAGCCCCGCCGCGGAGGTGCAGGCCGAAGCGGCGGTGGAGGGGGAGCTCTCCACCTATACGGCTCTCGTCCCCATGACCGTCCGCGCGGGCGCCTCGGCCCTCGTTCCGGTCCTGCGGCGCACGCTCCCCGGGATCTCCTTTGTCCGTATCGACGGCGACAAGGTGCCTGAGACCTGCGTGCGGCTTTCAAACGGCTCCGGCTTGGTGCTCCAGCGGGGCGCGGTGAGCGTCACCGTCGACGGGCGGTTCCGGGGGCAGGCCGAGCTCCCCAGGACCGAGCCGGAGGAGACTTACGTCTTCTGTTTCGGGAGCGATCCGGACATCTTCAATGAGGTCAACAAGGAGGTGACGTGGGAGCCCCGCCTTCTGGAGTGGACCAAGCGGGGGCTCTTCTCCCACGGGGTCAGGACCACCTCGGCCCGGTACACCATCGAGAACAAGACCGGCCGGCCGCGGCGCCTGGCGATTCACGTTAAAAGGGCGCCGAACGGCCGGTTCCTCACCGAGGAGACGCCGATCCCAGGGCGGGGAGAGAGAGATTTCCTGTTCATGCTCGACATCGCAAAGTGCGGGACAATCGTTCGGACCATCGGGATGGAGGAGGCCATCAAGCGGAGCGAGGGGCTCGATGTCGAAAACCTCACCGGCCTACTGGGGCACCGTCCCATCGCGGCCCGTTACGGCGAGCCCCTGAGGGCCGCGTTGGAGATGGCGCGGCAGATAGACAGCGTTGAATCCAAGGTGTCGGTCTCGAAGGGATCCATCGACAAGTTGGAAGACGTCATCCGGCGGCTCCGGGAGAACCTGGCGTCGGTCCCCGAGCTGGAGGGCAGCGCCCCCACCGCGGACGCTATTCTCAAGGATATTATGACCAAAGAGAAGACCATCGCCGATACGCAGAAGATGATTGAAGCATACGAGACAGACATCGCCGCCCTCGAATCAAAGCAGAAGGCGATCCTCGAAAGGATCGCCTTTCCGGAGGCGGGAGCAGACGGCCTTGCGTTGAAAAAGGAGAATTAGAAGATGATCCACGCACGAAAGCTCATCATTGTAACGGGGGTTCTGGGGCTCATCGGTTGCGCGCCGTCCACCCGGCCGTCGGGAGAACTGCCGACGGTGACCCTCGACACCACCCACGTCACCCTGTACGACACTGGGCTCGCCCAGTTCGAGCGCCAGGCCGACATCGCGGGCGCGGCGCGGCTGACCATCAAGACCACCACGGCCCACCTGGACGACCTGGTGTCCAGCCTCATCGTGGCCACCGACAAGGAGGTGCGGGTCACCGGCGTGGAGTACGAGAGCACCCAGAACCTGGTGCAGGCGGTGGCCGCGAGCGGGTTCGCCAAGGCGATGATATCGGAGGAGAAGGGGTACGAGAAGCCCTCGGATCTGGCGGGGTACGCCCGCGCCCTGGTGGGCACCGAGGTGGTGGTGATGACGGAGGAGGGGGAGCTCCGGGGCACCGTTTTGGACTGTGTGGCCAAACGCGCCGGATCGACCGGGAACGACGCGTCCGACGAATCATCCCATGACGACAACGCCGGCGCCAAAAACGGGAGGGCCGGTGATGACGCCGAGAGCCTGGTCCTGGTGGACGACCGGGGCGCGCTGAACATGATGGACCTCGCCCGGGTGGCGCGCATCTCCCCCACCTCGAGCCGGGAGGCGTCAGCCCTGAAGAACTTCGCCGCGCAGCTCGGTGAGTCCGGGGGCTACACCGAGACCGAGGTCGACCTGGAGACCGCCCCGGGCTCTTCCGGGCGGCTCGCCGTCAGCTACATCCGACAGGCCCCCCTCTGGCGCACCCTGTACCGGCTCACCGTGAAGGACAAAGAGCTCGTGCTGGAGGCGTGGGCGGTGGTGCACAACGACACCCCCGAGGACTGGCGGGACGTCTCCATGACCCTGGTGTCCGGCCTCCCCGCCTCCTACGTCATGTCCACCGCGTCCCCGAGGTACATGCACCGGGAGAGCCTGGCGTTGGACGACGAGGAGGCGGTGCTGATGCCCCAGCTCGGCTCGGAGACCCCGGACAGCATCCTCTTCCCCTCCGAGCTGGTGGCGCGGGACGACATGTCGAGCTTCGGTTACGGCGGCGGCGGCGGCTCGGGGTCGGGCTACGGACAGGGCGCCGGCGGGCTCAGCGGCAGAAGGGCCAAAGCGCCGAGGCTGTCCGGGGAGCGGGCGAGCTCCCTCATCGATGTGGGGGCTCCGGCGGCGGCGGTGCAGGCCGAGGCCGAGGTGGCAGGGGAGATCTCCACCTACAAAGCCCTCACCCCGGTGACCATCCGCTCCGGCGCGTCGGCCATGGTGCCGGTGCTCAGAAAGGCCCTGGTGGGGGAGGCGTTCGTGCGCATCGAGCCGGGGACGGATCCCCTGACCTGTGTGCGCGCGGTGAACACCACCGGCCTGGTGCTGCAGCGGGGGGCGGCGAGCGTCTTCTCCGGCGGGCGCTTCCGGGGGCAGTCGGAGATAGGCCGAACAGAGCCCGAGGAGACATCCATCTGGTGTTTCGGGGAGGATCCGGACGTGACCTTCGACGAGGAGGAGGAGAGCCGGTGGGAGCACAAGGCCCTCGAGTGGAAGGACCGGCAGCTCATGGCGCACGGCATCAAGACCACAGAGCGCCGGTATACGATTGACAACAAGGCCGGCCAGCCGCGGCGCCTGGCCCTCATGATGTCGAGGAACCGGAACGGCCGCTTTCTGACGAAGGAGACGCCCCTCGAAGGCGAGTACGACACGAGCTTCCTGTTCATACTGGACGTGGCGAGGCGGAGCGAGGCCGAGAAGACCATCGTGAAGGAGGAGGGCATCATGCGGAGTGTTCGGCTCGACGAGGCGTCCCTCACCGAGCTCATCGAGGAGGCGCGGGTGAGCGTCGCGCAACGGAAGATCCTCCGCGACGCCCTGGAGAAGCAGCAGAAGATCGTGGAGCATCAAAAGGAGATCGAAGTGTGTCAGGACAAGATCAGGAAGCTCGAGGAGAGCATCGAGCAGCTCCGCATGAACCTGAAGTCCGTCCCGAAGCTCGAGGGCGCCGCCGCCACCGCGGACGGCATCCTCAAGGAGATCATGTCGAAGGAGAAGAGCATCACCCGCGAGAAGGAGACCATCGAGAAGCACGGCGCCGAGGTGTCCACGCTGGTCGAAGCGCAAAAGGAGATCCTCGCCGCCGTGGGCACCCCGGACAAAACCGCCGTCGCGAAGTGAGGCGAAGACCTTCGCGGGCCAAGTCCTCGCCAGCGAAGCTTCTCTAGAATTATTGATCCCTTGACATTCCCCCGATCCACGTTTTACCGAGAAGGCATACAACACGATCGATGGGATTTTCCCCAAAGGAGGAAGAGGATGACGATTCGCTGTGACCGCTGTTCATATACCCAGCGGGGGATGATAGGCTTATTGCTGCTGGGGATGGCGATGCTCGGCTGCGATGACCGTGGGGGGGGCGATTCTTCCACGGACGGCGGCGACAACGCTCCCGTCACGCTCCCCGAGGAGTTCACCACCTTCGAAGTGGTGTGGAAGGATCAGGTGGTGGTGCAGGACGATCTCGCCGCGGTGCAAGGGGCCCTGGTGAGCATGGACTACGATACCGGCGTGCTCGTGCTGGACTCCGGCTACCCGGGGCTCGACGCCCTCCAGGCCGACACCGTCGCGGTGATCGCCGGGGTGGGCGTGTTCCGCATCACCGGCCGGGAGACCGTTGCCGACGGAGAGGCCCTCACCCTGACCCCGGCGCCCCTCACCGACGCCATCGAGGAGGGGGACATCGGCTGGCGGCGCAACTTCGCCGGCCTCGACGAAGGGAGCCTCGGCCTCGGCATGGAGGAGGCGCCGGCGGACGCCATCCGCCAGATCAGGAGCCCCCTCACCGGCTCCTACGCGGATGGGGAGCTGAGCGCCTCCGGGAAGGTGGGAGACTTCGACACCAATTTCACCCTCAAGGACACCGGCGACGACATGAAGATGACCATGGGGGTGAGCTACACCGGCACGGGCAACACGATAGCGAACCTCTCCGCCAACGGCGTGCTCCGCGGCTTCTCAAACGAGACCACCATCACCATCACCGGCGGCTCTGTGACGGACTTTACCCTCCTCGTGGATCATATTGACGGCGAGGTGCACGTGGAGGCCGGCGGGGTGGAGCTCGGCTCCGGCGACATCCCGATCCAGATCCCCGCCCGGATCTCCATCCCGGTGGTGCTCGGGGGCATCCCGTTCCACGTGGACATCGGGGGCAGCCTCGAGCTGAGCACCACCCTTCAGGCCAACTGCTCCGCCATCATGAAGGGGTACGCCACCTTCTCCGGGAGCATGGGCATCCAGGTTCAAAACGGCGAGATCCGCTCCATCGGCAGCCTGGAGTCCCCCGGGCTCCACTTCGAGCATGCCGAGCACGTGGGCACGATCACCGCCGGGCTCGACATCCTGCTCAACTTCCCCCAGGCCACGGTGGGGGTGGGGCTCTCCGGGTTGGCGTCGGCGGAGGCGTACCTCAAGTTCTCCACGGAGGTGATCTCCAACATGGAGATCTTCTACGAGTCCGCCGGGCTCGTGCCCGTCATCAGCGGAAACTGCGTCACCTCCCGGGTCAACTTCGGGGCCTTCTACGGCGGCAAGGCGGAGTTCCTCGGCTTCACCCTAGCCGAGTCGGAGACGCCCCTCTTCGGCGAGATCGGTGAAAGCCAACAATCCGGCGAGATGTGCTCGAAGTAACCCCCGGGCTCAGCAGGGGCTGAGGACGGTGAGGAACAGGGGTGCCGGGTTCATGCACAAATCGCAGAAGAGCGCGAGGACCCAGACCCCGTCGTCGTCGATTCCCTGGAACGGGGCGCCGTCGGTTCCAACGAGGTCGGAGAAGTCCACGGCGGTCCCCACGGTGAGATCCGCCGAGTACCGTTGATCCGCGAGCTCTTCCAGCTCGAGGAACTGTCGCTCCATGTCGCAAAGCGTCATGGAATGGAAGCTCGCGACCACGGCGCGGGTGACGCTGAACGGCTCGAAATCGCGGCCCATCGCGTTGGTGGCGATCAGTCCGTAGTCCGCGGTGAACGCCGCTGTTCCGGCCGGGAGTCCGATGGGGCCCAGGGACCGCAGGTCGACGGCGTAGTCGAAGGCGGTCGAGGCGTCGGTGATGTCCACCACGGTCTCGGTGGACGTGTTGTCCAGGGTGAAGAGCTGCATCATGCGCACCCCCTGACCGGCCACCTCTCCGGTGTTCGCCGTGAGCAGATGAGTATAGAGGGCCGGATCGTAAACGGAGCCGTCCGAGTTGTCGACGTAGGGCATGATATCCTGTTCGGTCAACGGCGTTTCGAAGGAGGTGAGGCCCAGCAACTCCGCCGAGAGCCTCCCGTCCGTCGGATAGGCCGTCATCACTGCCATCATTTCGCGTTGTTCCAGTCGGTCACTGTTGATGGCGTCGATGAGCTCCCGCGGCCCCATATTCCATACGGTGAGCAACACCATGTCGATATCGGCCGCCGGGTCGATGGGGCGTCCCCGGAGGTCCGCGGTGAGGCCGCTCCAATCGAACACGAGGTTGGTGTTGCCCTGGACCGGCACCATGGACGGGGTCAGGGTGCTCTCGAAGGCGTAGTTGTTGTCGTCCGACAAGAACACGGATTCGGTCGCCGGATGATCGCACACCGTGGCGTAGTTCTCGTTGAGGAGACATGTCATATCCGTATCCGCGTCCGTATCCGCATCCGTGTCACCGTCCGCGTCCGTATCCGCGTCCGTGTCACCGTCCGCGTCCGTATCCGCATCCGTGTCACCGTCCGCGTCCGTGTCGCCGTCCGCATCCGTGTCGCCGTCCGCATCCGTGTCGCCGTCCGCATCCGGGTCGCCGTCGCTGTCGGAGTCGCCGTCCCCATCCCCATCGCCATCCGCATCGCTATCGCCGTGGGCAGGGGAGTCGCCATCCCCCTTCACCTTCTTACACGCCGCGCCCGTGAGTCCGACGAGCACCAGCGCAATCCACCCCAGATAGAGACCTGACCTCGTTCCCTGTATCATAATTGCTCCGTTTCCGCTTTCCTCGACTATAGAACCTTGACGAAGACAGACGCAACAGTTTTCAGGCCATGCGCCCTTCTCGGCGACAGCTCGGCGACTCTCGTATTGTGTCTCCCTCGAAAATCGATAGAATGCACGGTCAAACGAGCGTTACACCCGGGTAGCGGTCGGTCTCGGTTGCGGAGGAGTCAGAAGCGGTGAGTGAAAAGACGAGGATACTGACCCGCGCCATCGAGAAGTCCAAGAGCGACGTGACGGTGCTGTTCACCGACATCGTGGACTCCACCAAGTTCTGGGACAAGCACGGGGACACCGCGGGCCGCCTGATGCTCGACCTCCACAACACCCTGCTCTTTCCGGTGGTCAAGGCGTTCCGCGGCGCGGTCATCAAGACCATCGGGGACTCCATCATGGCCTCCTTCAAGTCCCCCGGGGACGGGGTACGGGCCGCCATCGCCATGCAGCAGCGGTTGCGAAAGCAGCGAAGGCGGAACAAACGCTTCGACATCCACATCCGCATCGGGGTCCACACGGGCTCGGCCATCGTCGAGGCCAACGACGTGTACGGTGACATGGTGAACGTCTCCGCCCGGGTGGAGAGCGCGGCGGGCACCGACGAGATCCTCGTCTCCCAGGCCACCGCGGCCCGGCTCCGGCGGAAGAAGAGCGTCTTTGGCCTGACCCGTAAGAAGAAGTTCGTGCCCAAGGGGAAGCGGAAGGGTATCACCGTGTGGGTGTGCGAGTGGGGCTCCCTCGATGACCTCACCGGGCGGGTCCGGCGGCGGGCGCTGCTCCCCCCCAACCGCCGGCAGCTCCTGGAGCTCGGGATCTATCTCGCGGTCTCCCTCGTTACGGTCTACTTTCTGTACGTCACCTGCGGCCGCTACCTGCTGGCCGACGTCCCGATCCTCGCCCTCTACCTGGTCACCCCCCACCCGGTCGTCCTCGGGGGCGTGCTCCTGATCGCCGCGGGGCTGCTCGCGCTCTTCATCCGCCGGCTGGTCCGCCGCAACCGCATGCCCCTCGCGCTCTTCAAGCTCCTCAAGGGCGGGTTCGGCATGGGCATGGTGTTCTTTCCACTGCTCGGCCTCTTCCAGTGGCTCGACCTCGGGATCGCCCCCTATTGGAACGACACCGTGTTCCGGACCGAGCACGCCTTCGTCGAGGTTGTCGCGGAGGGGGGCGTCCGGGCCAGGCCCAAGCCCAAGGCGAAGGTCCTCGCCGAGACCGCGCCGGGGGACCTCTATATCCGCCGGGGTGTGGTGGAGCGTTCGAAGCGCAAGTGGGACCGGGTGCTCGTCCGAAGCGACACCCGACGGGAGGGGTTCCTCCTGCGCCGGCGGCCGGCCCGGATCGGCGTGCCCGCCGCCCAGCTCACCGAGACGCGGCGCTTCGTCGTCCGCTACTACCACCTCTACGCCTTTGCGCTGGGGATGGTGGGATTCTTCTGGGGGGTGCTGTCGTTCCGCCTGCGACCCCTCTAGTCTAGCAGGGCTTCGCCTCAAACGACCTGCGCCGCCGGCGAGGACTCGACCCGTGGGTCCTGCGGAACTCGGACATCGTCATTCGTCCTTCCGTCAAAGACGACTCGGGCAGTCCTCGGACCCGCGAGCCGAGCCCCCGCCGGCGGCTTGAAACTCATCTATAGAAGCGTCGGGTTGTGCAAATATTCAGAGAGGATCCGCTATCGGAGATCTACCAGTTGAAATAGGGGATCTGCTTCGCGGTCTCCCGGATGTCGCCGAGGGCCTCCAGGAGCTCGCCGGTGGGATCGAAGCGGCCCTGCAGGAGCTGCTGTCGCGGGCCGTCGGGGATCTCTGCCGGGACGGACTGATCGCCGAAGGTGACGGTCTGGGATTCGAGGTCGACCGTCACGTCGATGCCGGGGGCGGCCTCCACCGCGCCCATCAGCTTCTCCAGGTCCCCCTCCTTCACGCGGACGCAGGGGATGCCGAGGGTCACACAGTTGCCAAAGAAGATCTCGGCGAAGGACTCCGCCACGATGGCCTTGATCCCCTTGTTCCACCGGGCCAGGGCCTGGGGGGCGTGCTCCCTGGAGGAGCCGCAACCGAAGTTGCTGCCGCCGACGAGGATCTCCGCCTCAGCGAAGTCCGGGTTGTCGAAGGGGTGGGTCTTGCCCTTCTGCTTGAGCTGGGCCCGATCGTCCTCGAACGCGTGACCGGTGAGCCCGTCGAAGCTCACGCAGCGCAGGTACCGCGCCGGGATGATCCGATCGGTGTCGATGTCGCTGCCCCGGACCGGGACCGCCTTGCCTGTTACCGTTATGATTTTGTCTGCCATCTTTCTCCTCCTTCCTATCGCTCATCGTCCGCGGTGATGCCGAACACCTCCCGGGCGTCCGAGACGACCCCGGTCACCGCCGCCGCCGCCACCATGGCCGGGGACATCAGCATGGTCCGGCCGGTGGGGGAGCCCTGGCGGCCCTTGAAGTTCCGGTTGGACGACGAGGCGCTGATCTCCCGCCCTCTGAGCTTGTCCGGGTTCATGGCCAGGCACATGGAGCACCCGGCGAGCCGGAAGTCGAACCCGGCCTCGATGAACACCTTGTCGATGCCCGCCTCGACCAGCTGCTTCTGGACCCGCTGGGAGCCGGGCACGGCCAGGGCGCGGACCCCTTCGGCCACCTTGAGGCCGGAGCGCTTCAGGTACCCGGCCACGGTCTCGAAGTCCGAGAACCGGCCGTTGGTGCACGACCCGATGAAGGCCACGTCCACCTTCTGTCCCAGCACCCTCTGCCCCGCCTCGAAGCCCATGTAGGCGAGGGCCTCCTCGATGACCGGCCGATCCGCCGCGTCATAGGACTCGAGGGTCGGGATGGCGCCGTCCACAGGGATGGCCTGCCCCGGGGTGATGCCGAAGGTGACCATTGGAGCGATATCCGCGGCGTCGAACCTCACCACGTCGTCGTAGGTCGCGTCGGCGTCCGACCGGACGGACTCCCAGTAGGCCAAGGCCTTGTCCCAGTCGGCCCCCTTGGGGGCGAAGGGGCGCCCCTTGATGAAGTCGAAGGTCTTCTGGTCCGGGTTGATGTAGCCGCACCGGGCGCCCCCCTCGATGGCCATGTTGCACACCGTCATCCGCTCCTCCATGGAGAACCCCTCCATGACCTCGCCGGCGTACTCGTAGGCGTACCCAACGCCCCCCTCCACGCCGAGCTTCGCGATGAGGAAGAGCACCACGTCCTTGGCGGTCACGCCGGGTTTGAGCCTGCCGTTCACCTCCAGCCGCCGCACCTTGAGCTTGGACATGGGCAGGGTCTGGGTGGCCAGCACGTCCCGCACCTGGGAGGTGCCGATGCCCATGGCGATGGAGCCGAAGGCCCCGTGGGTGGCGGTGTGGGAGTCGCCGCAGCAGATCACCATGCCCGGCTGGGTGAGCCCCTTCTCCGGGGCCACCACGTGTACGATGCCCTGCTCCCCGTCCTCAGGGGAGAAGTACCGGATGCCGAAGTCCCCGGTGTTCTTTTCGATGGCCTGGAGCATCTCCTCGGCCAGGCCGTCCTTGTACGGCCGGGACTGATCGTCCGTGGGGACGATGTGGTCCGCGGTGGCGAAGTTCCGCTCGGGGAACAGCACCGCGAGATCCCGCTCCCGCAGCATGGAGAACGCCTGGGGGGACGTCACCTCGTGGAGCAGGTGCAGCCCCACCAGCACCTGGTACTGGCCCGACTCGAGCCGCCGGACCGTGTGCCCGTCGAATACCTTCTCATATAATGTCTTACCCATTGCCTATTCCTCCTTTCCTTCGTAGCCCTCGATAGCCCCGATCAACCGGTCCGCGAACCGGCAGAAGCGCCTGAGCTCCGAAAGGTCCTGTCGCATCCATATCGCGTCGATGGCCCGCTTCCTGAGGGACCTCAGCCGGGTCATTAACCGTTTACCCTGCGTTGTCAACGAATACTCCCGTTGCCGCGCGTCCTCCCGGTTGAGCCCCACGTCCACGAGCCCCTTGTCGACCAGCTGGCGGATGATCTTGGAGACCGCCGCCGCGCTGGAGTCCCGCTCCCGGGCGAAGAGGGAGGGGATGAAGTGATCCGCGGAAATCTTCTCGAGCACCAGCCACTGCTGCTCCGTGATCCCCGCCGCCCCGGCGAGCTGGGAGCGCCGCCGCTGGAAGAGCTCGGTGAGCGTCTGCAGGCGGGCGATGGCCTCGTGAACGGTGTCTGTTTTTCGCGCTTCGTTCATGGTGATTAATAGTTAACCCAGGTTAATAATGAACGCAAGTTTTTTTTAGGAGTGTGACGACGGCAACGATGACAACACCGATGCCTGCCCCGATACCTGTATGGAGGTTCGCTGTGGTGACGCCGATCGAAGTCGCTGACGACATACGCGTCCCGCTCCTGTATCGGCGCTTCTGAGACTCCCGGAGGCGTGTCGTCGCGTCGGCGGACGAGGCGACGGACGGTGGGAGAATCCTACTTCTTCATGCGCTCGGCCAGCCGGGGATGATCCCGCCAGGCGGGCATGGTGCTCATGTACTCCAGGGTCATCTCCTCGGCCTTCGCGTCGCTGATGCCGGGGGTCTGCCGCTTCATGAACTGGCTCATGCGGGCCACGCTCTCGTCGAAGGCGTGGAGCCGACCGCTCTCGTCCGCGCAGTATTGGCAATAGGGGCCCGCCTCCACGGGCATCCCGCAGCTTTGACAGTTATGGGTGTCGTTCATTTTCTCTCTCCTTGTTCGGAAGGGTCCGACCTCCGGCAGCGCGCCCGGCCGCGTCGATGAGCGCGCGCAGGCCTTCGGTCAGGTGTTCTCGTTGCACCGGCGTCATCGACCCCAGCACCCGCTCCAGCCGATCAATATCCAAGACCTGGTGCTCCTCCTCGAGCAGCGCGTTCCCCTGCTTCGAGAGCCACACGAGCGTACGGCGCCGGTCCCGCTCGTCCGGGATTCTGTCGAGGAGCCCCCGCTTGACGAGCCGGTTCAACAGCTCGCTGACGGCGGACTGGGATCTGTCGAGGTGCAGGCTCGCCTCGGAGACCGTGAGGGGCCCCGTGGCGCGGAGGTGCTCCATGACCGCGATCGCCTCGGGGCTCGGCCGAAAGCCCCGTGGATCCCGGCGGCGGTAGAAGTAGAGATAGAGCCGGCTGTAGGCGGAAACGATTGCCCGTGCGATGTCGCTGTTGCCCATGGAGAGGAATTATCCGCGCCATGAATTACATCGTCAATCCCGATGTAATTCGAGCCGTTCGCGTTGCGGCGTTCTTTGCCGTGGCCCTGTCCGGGACCCCGCCGCCCCCTGAATTTGCCCGTGGGGGCGAAAAGGCGATGGCTATCCGGGAAAGGTGGGGTATTCTATCCGGACCTGAAAAAAACAAGGAGGCATCAATGACCAACTCGCGACCGTCCGTCTGGCAATACCTCACCAGCAGCGATCTGGACAACGACAAGGAGGCCATCAAGCGATCGTTCGCTTCCCACGTGGAGTATACCGTCGCCAAGGACGAGTACACCGTCACGCCGCTCGACTTCTTCCAGAGCCTGGCCCGTACCGTGCGGGACCGGATGGTGGATCGGTGGAACAAGACCCAGCAGTCCTACTACGACCGGAACGCCAAGCGGGTCTACTACCTCTCCCTGGAGTTCCTCATCGGTCGCCTGCTCCAGGACGGCCTGGGGAACCTCGGCCTCACCGAATCGGCGCGGGAGGCGATGGCGGACCTCAAGATCGATATGGAGGACATCATCGCCCAGGAGCCGGACGCGGGGCTCGGCAACGGGGGCCTCGGCCGCCTGGCCGCCTGCTTCCTCGACTCCATGGCCACCCTGGGGATCCCCGCGATGGGGTACGGCATCCGCTACGAGTACGGTCTGTTCCGCCAGACCATCGAGGACGGGCGGCAGGTGGAGATCCCGGACAACTGGCTCCGGTTCGGCTGGCCCTGGGAGATCCCCCGGGTGGAGAGCGTTTTCACGGTGCGGTACGGCGGCCGGGTGGAGCCCTTCGAGCGTCCTGACGGCGGGCTCGGCTACCGCTGGGTGGACACGGAGAACGTGCAGGCCATGGCCTACGATATCCTAATCCCGGGGTACAAGAACGACGTGGTCAACACCCTCCGGCTCTGGGGCGCCAAGGCCTCACGGGAGTTCGACTTCGTCAACTTCAACCGGGGGGACTACTTCGCCGCGGTGGA
>JBNLED010000052.1:0-19813 GCA_050304755.1 Polyangia bacterium
CAGGACAGCGTCGCCCTGAACGTGGACGCCTCCACCATCGAGCACCCGGTGGTGCCGCGAAGCCCGACCCGCCTCGGCTTCCGCTGCGTGAAGCCGTCCCCGGATTGACCCCGGGATATCCTATCGAACCTTGACCCTAATCCCAATGTTGGCTCAAAATCGGCTCTCCCGACGGCGCTGCTCGTGCTCGCGCGCGTGGGCCGCGGCCTTCTCGTTCCACAGGCGCTGCCGCTCCACCTGCGCGTCGGTTCGCCGGAAGTCCTCCGGCGCCGCCTCGAAGAGCGCCCCGAGGTGGGGGGAGACGAGGAACACCTGGGGGGAGGCGGAGGTGGTCAGGTAGTGCAGCCCGGAGGCGGCGTCTCTCCCGCCGAAGGTCAGCTCGACCGTCACCGGGACGCCGCCCCGCGCGGCCTCGACGATGACGCGGCGGGGCGCCTCCCCCGCGAGCGCCTGGTCGCCGAGGGGCCGATCCCAAAACCCCCGGGCGCTGAGGGCGGTGAGCGCCTCGGCCTTGAGCCGCGCGCGATCGGCGTCGAAGTTTTCGATGGCCATCCCCTCGGGCGCGAAGGGGGCGTCCCGTCCCCGCCGGATCAGGGAAAACCGCCGGCCCCCGCCGAGGTACTCGACCCGCGTCACCGACCCCTCGTCCAGGGCGGTGATCCTCCGGCGCCGCCACTGGTCCGAGGCGCGATCGAACACCTTCCGATAGCGCCCGGGGGTGCGGTAGATCTCCGAGCCGTCGGCCGGGCGGATATAGGTCCCCTTGTCCCGGCTCAGGCCGACGATGAGGTGCGCGGTCTCCCGCTCGTGTGAGTAGACGGTCACGTCGACCCCCAGGCGGTCGTCCAGCTGGAGCGCCCGAAGGGGGTCGGTCATCCGGGCCGTCACCGGGGCCAGCCGCATCTCGCCGAGGGCGGCCACCAGCTCGTTCACCAGCGCGGTATTGGCCGGATAGTCCACCGGGGAGGTCAGCCGCCACTCCCCCGGCCCCTTCTCGAGGGTTATCGTCTCCATCCGGTACTCGCCCTGTCCCCATTGATTCCGCACCATCTGAATCCGGTCGACGGCCTCCGGCGCCGGTACCGGCCTCAGCGGGGGGCGAGGCGCCGCCGCCCCGGATCGCGGGGTCGCCGGGGATCGCCCCCCGGGATCGCCCCCCGGCGTCGGGCGGAGGACGGCCGCCGCCGTGACGACAACAGCGCCGAGGCTGAGGATGAGAATGAGGATGATGTAGCGTCTCTTCATTTGCGGTTGTCGCTCTCACGCACCACCCGCTCTTGCCGCCAGTCCCCCGGGATGTCGGCGACCAGGACGGGTCGGCCGGAGGCGCTGAAGTCGCCGTTGTACACCGTGTGCTGGAGTTCATTCCCCGGACAGTCGGTCCATGAAATCCACTGACCCGCCTCACACCTTTCAACCACCGGCCCGTTGCGCCGGGTCATGCCTTCGGGACAATCGCCGTCGGCCGATGCATCGGAGACATCGTCGCCCTTGTCCGCGCATCCGGCGACCCAGATGATCGACACGATGAGAAAAACAATTCGCCCCATGAGCTCTCCCTCTCTTCCCCAAACACCGACTCCCGGTATCGCTCCGTGAGCATTCGAGAATAGCAGAAGAATCGGCAGAATTGGCGGCCTTTGTCAAAAAGATACCGGCGCCCCCGCCTTTACGAGGACCGAAACCAGCTCAGGGATGCACTCCGCCGCGGTCATCAGCGCGAGCTTCGCCGCCGCCGACCTCGGAGCTGCGCCGCGGACTCATCTGTGGAATCGTCTACCTGAATGCGGGGACAGGGCTATGCGGCTTCGCTCGCGTCGTCGCCGGCGGGTTCGATCTCGATGGCGGTGACCGCCGCGGGTTCGATGCGAAGCTTCGCTAGAAAAACAGCGCGGAAAAGATGTCGAATAGCTTCGATGAAGACGTACCCGCGGCGGAACATCCGCAGCTGCTCTGATCGGATGACGCGTTGGCGCCGCCGTCATCTCCGTTGTAGAAACTTGTGTCGGCGTCCGCATCGGTGTCCGCGTCCGCGTCGGTGTCAGCGTCCGCATCGGTGTCAGCGTCCGCATCGGTATCGGCGTCCGCATCGGTATCGGCGTCCGCGTCGGTATCGGCGTCCGCATCGGTATCAGCGTCCGCATCGGCGTCAGCGTCCGCATCGGCGTCAGCGTCCGTGTCGGTGTCCGTATCAGTGTCGCTATCGGTATCGGTATCCGTATCGGTATCCGTATCGGTATCCGTATCAGCGTCCGTGTCGGCATCGGTATCCGTATCAGCGTCCGTGTCGGCATCGGTATCGGCGTCCGTATCCGTATCAGCGTCCGTGTCGGCATCGGTGTCGGCATCGGTGTCCGCGTCCGTGTCGGCGTCTGTATCGCCATCTCCACCTGTATCGATAGTTGAGGAATTGAACTGGAACCAGTCAAAGCGCATGTTTCCATTGAAGCGCATCACAATGGTCTGAATGTCGTCCAGGCCGGATACCGGACAATTGACGGTGTCAAAATTCTGTAATCCGCCGGTGTTGGGGAGATCACAGGTGGCGGCGACAGTGCCCTCCGGGCTTCCCACTCGGATTTCGATAGACGCATCTCCCTCTGTCGCTGCGGTGAGGTCAACGTCTTCAGCGCCGCTTCGGAAGTCCAGTCCGGTGTATTGAATCCAATCACCGTTCGAGATATCGGTCACGTACACATTTTCATTGTCTTTTTGAACTTCTATACCGTTTTGTCGGTCCATGGTCTCTGCCTGCCAAACCGCGTATGGATTTCCGTTTTTGAGTGCCGGAACGCCGCCGGAGGTAGCGGTTGACTTCACGATTGTCCCGTCTTCGTTATAGGAGAGCAGGTCGAGGTTGACGCTCCGTTGGTATATGGCGTTCGACACGGCGCGGTTGTGATAGGCAACGTACCATTGCCCTTTGTATTCCAGCACCGACGCGTGGTTGTTGTTCCCCATGTTGTCCGGCGGATTGTCGAGGATGGTTCCCTGATGGACAAATCCGGAGGTGGGGCTGTCACTCATCATGTAATCGATGGTTGCGGTGGGATTAAAATCTGTGGAGTAGCTGTAATAATACTTGCCGTCCCGTTTGTGCAGGAAGGACGCTTCGAAAAACCGAGGTACGGAAATTGAAATGGCGTCGCCTTTGAGGGAGATCATGTCCTCGTTCAGCTCGATGATCCGAGCGTTGTCGCCGCCGTTGCTGCCACCGCCAAAGGTCAGATAGGCCCGGCCATCGTCGTCGACAAAAATACCGGGATCGAACATCCATTCAACACTTGCGTTGGGGGTGTTTCGGTCTACCAGGGGGCGCCCCAGCGGGTCGGTATACGGACCTTCGGGTCTGTCGGCAACAGCAACCCCCACGCCGACGCCACCGGCGTCTGGGTAATACAGGTAGACCTTTCCGTCCCGAACCGTCGCTGCAGGTGCGTAGGCACGGTTCGCCCATGGGGAATCTCGATTCACGTCGAAAACGATTCCGTGGTCTGTCCAGTTCACCAGGTCGTCTGATGATATCAGAACATAATCAAACATATCATAGCCGTCCTGATTATCCGGGTCGTGGGTACACATGATGTACATACGATCCTCGAAAACAAACATATTGGGGTCCGCCGTATATATTTGAGAGATGAGGGGGTTGTCAGCCGAGACGGTGTTCGGTCTGACCGTTGCACAGGTCAAAACAGCGATTGCCGGGAGTAATCTGAATCGAAAGAGTCGCATTTTAGAATCTCCTTATATTAACGTTTCATAGTAAAGTGGCCATGGTTGTTGAAAACGGGCGGATCAAGATTCCGATTGTAGCGAATAGGGTCCATATAGACTTCGGAACATCGATTTCGCTGGGTTTCACGATTCCCGGGGGCTTGCCCCCGGCCCGCCGTAAGTTCGAATCGTCATCGCGCAATGACCCTTCGAAGATACAGAAACGAAAGGACGTCATGATCGGCGACAGACGACTCCCCCTCTTCTTCACCGTGATGCTCATCGCCTGCGAGCGCGCGCCTGAATCGGACGACTGGGAGCCTGACCCCCACGACACGGACACCGGCGACACGGACACGTGGGATCCCCCGGAGGAGCCGTTCGACGCGGCGGCCGGCTTCATCAACCTGCCCCCCCGACCGGTGGCCTACACCTACGGAGGGCGGATCTCGGGGACCACCGACGAGGCCAATATCTTCTACACGCTGGTGCCCGCGGACGAGCGCCCCGAGGAGATGCCGCTCCTGGTAATGCTCAGCGGGGGCCCCGGCGCGGCCACCACGGGCTATCTCCTCCCGTACGGCACGGCCCCCTACTTCATCGACCGGAGCGATCCGGCCCTGCCCGTCAAGCCGAATCCGGACAGCTTCTCCGCCATCGGCAACGTGCTCTACATCGACACCCGGCAGGCGGGGTTCTCCTATGAGCTGGCCCCCACCCCCGGGACCGCGAGGATGGAGTTCGCCAGCAACGACATCTTCGACTCGAATGCCTTCACGGATGTGAGCGATATCCTGCTGACGGTGCTCGGCGTAATGGAGACGGCCCCGGCCCTCCGGAACAACCCGGTGGTGCTGGTCGGTGAGAGCTACGGGGGGGCGCGGCTCACCCACATCTACTCCCTCCTCGACCGGCCGGCGGATCTCCTCGACCCGGACGCCCCCTATTTCTTCGACCCGATCCTCGGGGAGGCCCTCAAAGGGCACTTCGCGGCGGTGATGCCCGAGGTCCCCTTCGAGGTCATGACCCTCGTCGACGCGGCAGAGCAGTTCGGGTGGCAGATCATGCTGCAGCCCGCCGATATGCTGCCGTTCAGGGACCAGTACACCGGCTGCCGGTGCCTGGGGATCATGGAGGGGGATCCGCGGTTCGAGCTCTGCCGGTGGAACGACCACGACTGGTACGACCTTCGCGAGCCGTGGCAGGAGCCGGACGAGCTGGGGCTCGCCGCCGCCAACGTGTTCCTCCACCCCCCCACCTTCGAGCTGCTCTTCGGGGTGCCCCCCGCGAGCATCCCGGGGCTGTCCGCGGCGGATCGGCAGCGGGCGTTCCGCGACATCCCATTCCACCGCCTCGCCGCCCCGAGCGACGAATGGAAACAGCAGCTGGGCGTCCTGGGGGGCAAGGATTACTACTACATCCCCCTCATCGACGGCTCCCAGCAGGGGATGGACTTCGTCCTGACCACGACCACGTTCATGCGGAGCCTCGCGTACGTCGACACCTTCATCAGCAACGCCTTCTACGACTATATGGTCTCCACGGACAGGCTCCCGGGCGTCATCATGGACGCCAACGGCATCCTGCCGGCCCCCCTCGTGGAGTCGGTCACCCTCGACGCTGCGGCGCCCGCCGGCGTCGAGAGACCCGGCGAGATGCGCGTGGTCTTCACCGGCGCCATGGGCCTCGGTCAGGGGGCGACCGCCACGGTGAGGATGCCCGCCTACCTCGACGCGGGGCACATCATCCCGCTCCATCAGGCCGGGGATCTCCGAGAGGACATCCGGGCCTTCCTGGAGGAGCGGGGGGCGTATCCGTAGACCGCCCCACTTCGCCCGACGCCGACCATGACACCGATGGCGACACTGACGCGGATGTCGTGGATTTTTCGGATCGCGACGGACAGGACTTCTCAGACAATGATGATGGGACCCGTGCACACCCCCACCTCGAGGATGACGTAGAGCAGGATGTACTCCTGGGGGGTCAGCGCCTTCTGGGAGATCTCAAGGGAGGTCTCGTATACGGAGTAGAAGACCTTGCCCGCGTCGAAGTTGAAGGTCACCATCAGGGGGGATCCCGTGTACGTGCTCACGTCCTCGACCCATGTGTACGGCCGGACCACGAATTCGTCATCCTCCAGCCCGTGGCCGTCGTCCACCTCGTTGAGCCCGTCGATCCGGACGTAACCGTTGACGAACGGGAAGTTGTTCGGGTCCTCGGGGGTGACCACGTTCAGCCACGCCGCCAGGCTCTCGTCCAGGACCTGCCCGTTGGTCTCGTACGCCGTGCTGGAGATGCGCCCTACGTCGAACTCGTCGGCCGAGGTGTCCGGGTAGAAGTCGATGTACTCGGGGAAGGCCGCCTCGGTCCATAGGGAGACCGTGCAGGAGTTGTAGATCTTGCCGCCGGCGGAGACGTAGTCGCGCAGCATGTCCACGTGGTCCTCGACGAAGGCGGCGCCGTTCGTGGACGAATAGCAGGGGAGGAAGATCATGTGGTAATGCATGAGGGTGTCCAGATCGGCGAACAGGGCGGCGGACTCGGGATACCCGGGCTCGCTGATCCTATCGGAGAACGGGAAGAAGGTCTCGGTTCCGAACTGGAGCTCGCCGTCCGCGTCCGTCTCCCCCATTCCGAACTTGGCCAGCAGGTTGAACACCTTGTCCGGATCCGACAGCAGCACCGCGTAGTTGGGGATGTTGTCGGATCCGTCATCGCTGTTCGCCCCGGGAAGGGTCGTGAGCTCCTGGGGAACGGAGAGCACGGTGTCCGCCTCCACGGTGATCGGCCGGATTCGCCGGAAGTGCCCCTTCCGGGTGACGATCTGCCACTCCCCCGATGGGATGTTTTCCATGTGCCAGGTGCCGTCCGCCTCCGACAGGGCATAGTGCATCCCCGTCATGTTGTCGCATTGGTAGTCGTACGCGTGATCCGGAATGGGCTCCGGGGTCTGCCGCGTGAGGTAGACGAGCGCGCCGGAGATGGGGAGGTCCCCGACGGGCGCCATGACCACCCCCTCCAGGCTCCCCGCCGTGGGATCCGGCCCATCAGAGTCCTCGGGCTCGCCGGTTCCGGTGTCCGAGTCGGCGTCGGTGTCCGCGTCGACATCGCTGTCCGTGTCGACATCGCTGTCCGTATCCGCGTCGCTGTCCGTGTCCGCGTCGACATCGCTGTCCGTATCCGCGTCGCTGTCCGTATCCGCGTCGCTGTCCGTGTCCGCGTCACTGTCCGTGTCCGCGTCTGTATCTGAATCCGTATCCGTGTCGGTATCGGCGTCCGTATCCGTGTCGGTATCGGCGTCCGTATCCGTGTCCGTGTCCGCATCGGTGTCCGTGTCCGCTTCCGCGTCGGTATCGCTGTCAGTGTCCGTATCCCCGCCCGTTTCGTCCTTCGGAGAAGTGACGCCGCCGCTATCGGTGCACGCCATCGGTAGAAGAATAAGTCCGCAGAACAACGCCTTTAAACCGATTGTCAAGTACATCCCGAACCGTCCTTTCATGACCCCCGTCGATTGTAAGGGTCGGGCATGGCAATTACAAGGGTCGAAAATCCAAGCCAGCCCCCCTGTCTTGAAGCCAGGGGCTTGGCACCGAAGCGCGGAGATCAGGAAGACCCTGCCCAGGCGATACGACGCCGTCATCCTCGACGACGACGCCCTGGGCCGGCTCCTGTTCGCCCCCAACCCGGCGCAGACCTTTGCCGGCATGCTCCATACCCGCGGCCACCTGGCGCTCTCTCCCTACTCCACCTCCGGCGAGGTCAAGGAGGCGGGGATGTTCTTCGGCCGCGAGCGGCTCCTCCGCGAGATATCCAAGACCGAGACGCCCCGGCACATGGTGGTGGGCCCCCGCCGGGTGGGCAAGTCGTCGCTGCTCCGGCAGCTGCAGCAGACCCTGGCGGACAAACGCCCCAACCTGGAGGTTCACTACCTCGACCTGCTGGGCCTGAGCGACCCCGCGCGGGTGCTCAAAAGGCTCAAGAGAAAGCTCGGCGGCCCGGACGCGGACGGCCCGGACACCATCCCCGCGCTCCTCGAGCACCGCTTCTCAGGGGCCGACAAGCCCGGGCTCCTGCTCATCGACGAGGTGGACGGGCTCATCGAGCAGGACGCCAAGGCGGGATACCCGGTGTTCACGGGGCTCCGCACCCTGCAGGCCGAGGGGATCTGCTCCTATGTGGTGACCGGGTACCGCTACCTCTACCGCAACGCCCTGAACCAGGACTCCCCCCTCTACAACTTCGCCACCCTGGAGATCCTGGGCGCCCTGGACGAAACCCAAGCCGTGGACCTCGCCACCGTGCCCATGGCGAGGCTCGGCATCGCCTATGCGGATGACGACACGCCCAAAGAGATAGCCCGACGCACCGGCGGTTATCCCGCCATCGTGCAGCTCCTCTGCCACCACATCCTGAAAGAGCTGAAGGAGGGCACCCTGGTCATCGAGCCCCAGCACCTCGAGGCGGCGGTGGCGAGCCACGACGTACAGGAGGCGCTCCACACCATCTTCGAGATGAACGTCACCGATCCGGCCAGCAAGATTCTGGTCCACCGGCTGGTGGCCAAAGAAGCGTTCACCATGAAGACCGCCCACCAGACCCTGCAATCCCTCACCGAAGCCCAGGTCCCCATCGGCATCGTGGAGACCCTCCTTCGGGACCTCATCATCTCCGGGTTCCTCAAAGAGACCGGCGGCCGGTACGGTTGGACCATCCCCATCCTCCGGGAGATCATCGCCGCGACCGACAGCTACAGAGTCGAGCAGCTCGAGAAGGAGCTGGCCCCGGATCCGGCGGCATGGGCCACGCGATTGGGCGGGTGATGGCGCTTTCTATTGCAGAACGACTCCTGTTCGTCGAACCAGTCCCGTTCTTTAATCGAGTGCAAACAACCCCGCCGTAGGCCGAACATTCTTGTTCAACTCCCGAAACTTCGCTATTTTCGTCCCTATGGCACCCTCCAAACCGACTGACGACGGATACGCCCGTGCGCTCTATTTGATCGAGCGGGAAAAAGAGCAGAAGACCGGTTTCCTCGACCTTGGAAATCTTGGGCTGAGGGCCATTCCTCCAGAGCTGTTCGAGCTCGAGCATCTGGAGCATCTGAGTCTTGGGGGCGCATATAGTGACAAAGAGAACAGATATCATAATTCGGAAAACTCATTTTCCAAAAATTCGATTGCCGATTTGAATGTCCCATGGGAGAGACTTTGCAATCTGCGTCGTCTGCAGTTGGTTGGGGTGCCAGTGGAGAAATTGTCTCCGCCCCTTGCGGGGCTGAAGAACAATCCGGAGAATTTCCTGAACAAGGTCATCCCTCTGGTGCTCCCCGATGCAAAAATCAATACGTTGTCCCAGCGATTGAAGCACGCCCGCCACTGGAAAGACGAGCACGATGCGGTGAACGAGCAGATCAATGAGCTGGGAATAGATTACTACGGCGCACAGACGCTGTCGGACTACAAATCCATACAGGCGTTTGCCCAGCATACAGCGGACATGCTAGCATTTATCAGCGACAAGCTCGTCCCCCGGGATTTCGATCGGCAGGCGAAAGAGGGGTTTCGGGAAATAGTCGAAGACCTTACCGGCAAGCCGCATGTGTAATTCGAGGAGGTACCGGACCATGCATCGAAAGAGTGCACCGATCGATTTTGTCTTCTTCATCGGGGTTGCAATTCTATTGTCGCTTGTGACAGGGTGCGCGCCGACAATAGCCCCTCGGCCGGGTGCCGTCGTTCGGTGTCACAGCCCTAAACCCAGCGACTGCGGTTTTGAAATTAATGAGAAGGT
The DNA here is from genome assembly GCA_050304755.1 of Polyangia bacterium. Taxonomy (GTDB): domain Bacteria; phylum Myxococcota_A; class Polyangia; order JAAYKL01; family JAAYKL01; genus CAYWLQ01. The sequence continues at coordinate 9,511 of JBNLED010000052.1, forward strand.
CGCCTGCCGTAAAAGAGCCCCGGCGGGCTTCTACTGGGAGATGACTGAAACGACAGAGGTCGATAAAAGAACGATCCGCTGTTCCGCGAAGTTACGTCAGTTTGACCACCAGGATAACGGCACAGGTGAGCCTCACGGGGGCAACAAAACATCGCAATCCGCCCCGGCGGCGGCGCAGGGTTGCCAATACGATACACAGTGCAAAGGCGACCGCGTTTGCGAATCGGGAAGATGCGTCAATCCCGGTTGACCCTCGTGACTAACAATGACGCGATAACTCCGGGCCACGCGGACCTTTCGGGAGGTAATGTGCTTGAGGTAATCCTGTGTCTGGGGGTCCAGTCCTGTGGAGCGGGTTGTGAGCGCCAGCCCCGAGTAGCATGAATCCGCCACGAACATAACGTGCTTCGACCGATAGTCGGCGAACCAGTTCTGGAGCTCGCTCATCGAGATCCCGGTGGAGACCGGCGAGTCGTGCTCCGCGTTTGATGAACTCATCGTAGAAGAACAGATTCTTTTTGAACAGCACCTGCAGGAGGGCCCCATTGAAGGGTTCCCAGGAGCCCGCCGGCAGCTCGGTCTCCGGCTTCTCCCCTCTGGCGACGGCTTGTAATGAGGGTAACGAAGACGTTACATCGGAAGGGCGGAGGAATTACCGCGTCAACGATACCTATCCACAAAATCCGAAACGACTTTGGCGAACCGGTCCGGCTCGTCGAGGTCCAGATTGTGTCCGGAATTCTTGAATATGATGTGTTCCTTCTGATCACTCGGCGTACTGATGGATTCATAGAAATCCGCGCCCACGACGGCGTTGCAGTCGTAGTCATATTTTCCGGAGAGGATGAGGGTCGGTATGTGGATCTTGGAGACATCTATCGCCTCTTCGAAAATGGCCTCGTTCATCTGTCGCCACTTCTTGCTCGCGCGCATACCGGGGCTGCTGTTGACGGCCCAGGAGAACATGTCCACCGGACTGCACGCCCCATAATGCAGGGCGGTTTCGCTCATTTGATCCTCCCAATTCTCCCAAATGAAATCCGGAGTCATCTCATCCGCGGCATAGGTCGCGAGGTACAGGTAGTTGTCCAGCGTCGGCTCCGGATGATCGGCGATCCATTCGGCGATCTCCGGGTCGTCGGCGTCCTCCGATATCTTGTCCTTCATCATGACGTAGTGGGCTTTGCCGTCATGTCCGATACCGCTCATGTCGATATATCCCGAGATCTTTCCCTGCAGTGCGGTGTCCGACAGATAGCGCTTCACCAGATAGGCGGACCAACTGTAGCTCTGAATAAAGACGGATTCGGGTCGGTAGCGCTTCTCGACCGTCCGGACCACCAGGTCCAAATCCTTGACGAACTGATCCCAGTTGAACGAGCTGTCCGGCGGGTTTCCCTGGCTGCTCTCAACGCCCCGTTGGCTGTAGAACACGATGTTGTGGTGCTCCCTTAGCTCCTGATAGGCGTCATAGTATGTTTTGTAATAAGAGGTCCCCTGTCCGCCGTGATTGTGAATGATAAAGGTGTCGCTCTCTTTGTTTCGCATCACCCAGACCGGGAGAATAGCCTTCTTGCTTTCGATGAAGAAATGGTCATCCGGCGCGCGATCGCGCAATTCGCAGGCAGACACTGATAGACAGAACGGCAACAGAGCACAGAGGGCTCTCACACCATTTGTTGGAATAACGCGCTTCATGATTTTGCCTTCCCGGGGTTGAATCGATAGATCACGCCCAGCTGCCACCCGGCTTGCGGGAGCATGTAGCCGTTGTATGGGTATCGTCCGAACGCCATGATCTTGAAGTAAGGGGAGAATTGATGGGACCGGTCCTTGAATAGGTTGACGCCCACCCCCAGATCGAAATACGGAGCAAACGCAGGCCTGCCGTGATCCCGGACCTCGACGATCTCTCCATTCTCCTCGCGGTAGAGATCCCCGGCCACGAATGAGTGCATGTATCCCACCCTGAGGCTCGTTGTGACGAACACCACCTTCTTCGAGTGCCACCGATAGCCGAGACCACTGTTCAACATTAGCACCCGACTGTTCTTGGGGTGAATATAGAACACCGCGCTGGTGGGTACGTAGAGCTCGTGCCGCTTGCGCTCGAGAAAGGGGACATCTACCCCCAAGGTCATCCCGGGATGGACCAAGAAATGGACAAAGGAGCCCCCGTCGAGCTTGAACGGCGACGCCTTTTTCGTGGCGTCTTTGGTGAGCTCGGTGGACGGTGAGCCGAGCGCACATGGCGCCTGGACACATACTCCGCAAATAACAACAAGAGAGAAACAGAGAAACGTTCTAACAAGCATCAGCAACCTTTCGCAATACGCGCCGCTGGGAGCCGTGCGTGACAACCAGATATGCTGATGAAACACCACGCATGAAGCCGGGTGTCACTGGATTGTCACTTTTGTATGCCGTCTTCGGGGGATCGATGTTATTCGATACCGCATTTGGATCGGCAGGCTCAGCACCCACTGCCTCACCGGAACATCCTTTGGAAAGACATCATCCACCAGCCGCGCCACGAAGCGCATTTTAGATACCGAGGACCCAAAGAGTCCTCCATGTCCGGGTCGGGCCGGGCAATGAAGGCGGTCGTGAACGTAATTGAGATCCTCGATGATGAGCGCTATCGGCAGATTCTGCTCGGATTGCTGGTGCGTATTGCGGCGAGAAAAGGCAACGTGGACGCCGCGTCCGGCTGGCTCGCCTATTTGAATCCGTGTTCAATGGATTTGGAGATGGACACCGCCTATCGCTATGCCGCCGCAACCATCTTTGCCGCAACCTCGGACACGACAAAGATAGGGGAGCTCCTCGGATTCAAGGCCGGTGACATTCCGCTTTCTCATCGAGACAAAACGGCCTGCCGTCTGCTGCAAATTCACGCCGTCGAGCTGAACGGAGACATCGAAAAAGCGGGACGAGCACTCTGGAGCGAAATCAACGAACAGGGTGAAAAGACGATAAAGCAGAAACTGGCGCGCCACCTGCCGCTCGCGGTCTGCCCCCAAAGCATCGCATGGGTTGAAGCGCAGCAGAAACAGCAGGCCGCGGACAAAGCTGCAGATGAAATCGAGAGCGCCCGGGAGGTCTATCGCGATCGGATCGAACGGTTTCAACAAAAAATTGAGCTGCACAAAGGCGCGCGGTACAAAACCTACGGCCTCGCGGCACTCATCGTCACCGCGGCTCTCTTGATTGCCAACATCTTTTGGACCGCAGTGATGCTGGACAGCGGACACGATCCCTGGTTCGGCGCGGCGAGCCCATTCATCTGCGCGCGCGTGTGCGACGGGTGCACACCGCCGATTGTCTTGCGCGGCAACGGCACCTTCTGCGTAGCGCCTGTCGACCCCTCCATCGCCTTTCCGTACACGGAGGAGTCCCAAGTCCTATTTCTGCTCGTGGTTCTGGTGGTGATGTTTCCAGGGTATGCCGTGATACTATCGATTGTTCTCTTCAAGGTTCGGTCATTCCGGCGAGCGACGCGAAACCGTTTGCAGGCAACCCTGCGGGGGACGGAGCAGAAACTGTCAGCCCTGGGAAAATCCCCACCCGGGTTGGAAAATCCCCACCCGGGTTGAATTGTTGACGTCGCCATTCTTCGTCCCAGCCGATTCTTTTGCGAGCTCTCGATTAGCCGATTCCCGATGGTCGCAGGTCGGATTTCGGATGATTTGTCGCCTAAACGAAACACTATCCTGGCGGGAGTTCCGCGGTGGACGAACGTTTCCGTTGGCATCGCGGGAATGCGAAGAGAGGGGTGGGGATCTCTGGAGGGTTTGGGTTTTTCTTCAAAAACGATCGTTCCCAAAAACATCGGATTCCTTCGGTCTCGCCGACCTTCCTGCCGAAGGGGAGCATGGGGGCGACGGTGGACGGCAGCCGGGGCGAGCGCTTGTGTTCGAGGGTGATGGCGTCCGCCTCGTCAGAAGAGGAATGGAGCGCCTCCTCGGACCGAGGGATGAAGCCTCCATATATCGGTTGCTGATGCACCTTGGTGCGTTTCAGCTCGATGTCCTATGCAGGATTCAGGTAGTCCGCTGGTTTCATGTCTCCCCACATCCGATAGAAGGTTTCAGAAAACGCCCGGGAACCAAATTTCGATGCCGGTACGATGCTCCCGGCGGTGTAAACGAAGCGCTCTTTACACACCCGATGGGTAACGCGCCGACCAGGAGGCCAACCAGCGCTTCCGGGCGGCGCAACTGTATCGGATGAATTGGTTTGCGCCGCCCCGTTTCTCGTCCATATTTACTCCCGATTCCATATCAAACCGGCAATCGAAAAAAGGGGAGGTGCATCAATGAAGACCAAACAGATGTTCATTTTGTCGCTGGGGGCCGTATGCTGTATCGCCTGCGGTGACGACGGGAGCTCGAGCCCGTCAGACGAAACCGACAGTGATAGCGGCGAGGGGATGGAGACGGCGTCGACGGCCGATACCGGAAGCGGCGGGGAGGCCGACACGGGGGATTCCGAGGGCGGGACCGACTCCGGGAGCGGCGACGGCGATGACACTTCGGATTCCGAGCGGGAGACCGATTCGGGGAGCGGCGATACGGATCAGACCGACGGCGACGACACCTCGGATTCCGAGGAGACCGACTCGGGGAGCGGCGACACCGGCGTGTCGGCCTTCACGGCGGACGAATTGCTCGAGGCCACGTCCGGCGCACTATCCGGGGTCATGACCGTCACGACCTACGTGGACGAAACAATCCCCGCCGGGATGAGCCCCGCGTTCTACATTTTTGATGTGGACTGGAACCAGGTCGCGCCGGACTTCTGCGACCACCTGGGCAACCACATCTCCTGTCCGGCCGTCACCTGCGACGCCGAGACCCGGGAGGCCACCCTCTCCTACGAATCATCGTTCGACGGCTGCGACGTGACAGGCTGTTTCTTCGCGAGCAAGTCGGTATCGGGGGAGGTCAGTATCGGGCGTTCGGATGACGAGGGGGCGATTAAGGTCACGTTCGTGGACTTCACCATCGGCGATCTCACGGTGAACGGCTCGCTGGAGATTCGGGCGTCGGAGGATGTCAAACAGATCACTTTCTCGGGAGAGGCGTCGGCCGCTTGTCCCGGGCTCCACCTGGCCCTCGAGTCCGGTCATGAGGCGTGCGTGTCGGGGACCGTCGCCGTCACCGCGGGAGACGATCCGGCGACAGAGGAGGTAGAAGCGCGGACCCTGGAGATGACGGACGTCACCCTGGTCAGCGACCGCGCCGACGTGGTGCTGAACGGGACCCTCATCTGGCTGGACGGAGCGGACTGTCTCGGGCCGCAGAAAGGCGCCGTGACCGTGTCCTTCGAGAGTCATGCGGCGGGCGGTGACGATGAGCCCCTGGTCGCGCTCACCTTCTCCGTCGGGTTCGGCGCCGAGAACAGGGGGGACGTCCGGACCGCCATCCAGGGGAGCGAACGCTTCGCCGACTACGAGGCGATCCTACCGCGGGGGCTCTTCTGCAGCCTCCCCAAGGTCGAGTCCGTCGACATCTCCCACGGCGACATCGCGGATTTCCAGGAGACCGGTTTCATCGAGGACTTCATCCGGGACCTGGTCGAGCGCGTGACAGCGGCGGCGGTGGAGAATCCCAAGGTCAAGGCCCTGCGGGCCGCGACCCAGGGGCTCACCGTGGACGACATGATCGCCAGGTTGTCGGAGGTCGGGGACGGCAAGGTCGTCCGGTTTATCCAGGCCCCGGTCAAAGGGCTCTGTCGGCTGGATGACACGGCGACCTGCCCCGCCCTCACCGTGACCTGCGGGGATCCCCCCGGCGACGGCGCCGAGCCCACCTTCTTCGAGTGCAACGACGTCGGCTATGAACCCGGCGCCGAGGGGGACCCGGTGCCGGAGGCGATGCTGGTCGATTTCACCGGGGACGACGGCACCTGCACCACCCAGGAGGGCGACACGTACGGGGGGCACCGTTCTCATCGAGCGATCCCTGGAGGACCCCCTACACCTCGCGCTCACCTTCGCGGACTTCGCCGTATACCGGGCGGAGGGCGCGACGATGGTCAGCGCCCCCGGCGCCGAGTGCCTGGACCGGAACGGCGAGACGAGCGACAACCCCTGCGGGACCATGCTCAACCGGTTGAACAGCGATGAGAACCGCGCGAACTGTTTCGAGAAGTGCGTCACCGAATCGGGGATCGAGGGGAGCGGGGTCGCGAGGGACTTCATCGAGGAGCAGTTCGGCGACCTCGACGAGCTGATCGCCACCCTGTGCGTGGCACTGTAGGGCACGGCCCCCACCCGACAGGATTCGGGTGACCTGGCACTAGAGGCTGATGAGCTGCCCGATGGCGTAGCTGGCGGCGTTGGCCGCGAAGGCGGTGATGACCGCGTGAGGCAATCGGATGGGGCGGGCGATCGCGTAAAACGTGGCGCTTTCAATCAGGGCGATGAGCAGCTCTCCCAAGATGATGCTCGTGGTGTAGTCGCTGATGATCCGCGGCCACACGAACCAGAGGAGGGGGTGGGTGAGGAGCGTCCCGGTGCCCGCGGCGATGATGAGGCGGGGCCAGGAGATCTTCTTCTTTCCGATGAGCTTGCGTCCGATGGCCGCGAAAACCGGGATCTCAATCGCGAGGGTGAGCAGGAAGGCCCGGATCCAATAGGGGAACACTGTCGTAAACGTTTCATATGTCATCAGGACTCCGAATTACCACGTGACGTCCGGGGCTGTCGCAAGACATGCGCGAGGCCGTCAACGCTCACCGTTCGAGGCAGCTCATCAGCCGGGTCCGGGCCGCTATTCGCAGGCCGGGGCCCGGGGAGGCGTCTTCTTCTTCGACAGCCGGCGGGCCCGCTTCAGCAGGGGGGTCGCGGCGGCGGTGACGTAGCCGTTGTCCGGGACGTAGAACCCCTTCTCCGGTGAGGCGCCGCACAGGCTGACGATGACCGGATAGGCGGGCAGGAAGAGCGCGGCGCCCCGGTCGGCCATGGCCCTGTACTCGATGATGTCGAGGGAATCCCCCCGGAAGGTCTCCATCACTCGGGCCCGGTAGACGTGGTTCACGTACCCCGACTCCGGATGGGGATCCTCCACCCGGGCCGCGGTGATGCGCACCAGGGCGGTGTACTGCGTGGTTTGAAAATTGTCCTCGAGCAGCTCCGGCGGCATGGCCGACGCATCATCGGCGTCGGTTTCGGGCGCCGTATTCTCCACCCACTCCCCTGAGCCCCGGGGCTCGCTGTCAGCAACCCCGCCGGGATCGCCGCCCGCCTCTGCCTGCCGCGCCGCCGCGCCGCCGGGATCCCCCGCGTCCTCCGGGGGCGGCGCCTCATCGGTGGAGGCGTCGTCCAGCGGGATCGCCGCCGGCGTTCGGGGCGGGCCGATACAGGCATGGGCGAGCAACCCCCAGATGAGTGACGGGATAATCCATAGCGGTTTCATGAGGCTAACTATTCATCCGATCCCCGCCGTCGTCAAATGGCGCCCCCGCGCATTGTCCAAGGGTATGAACGCGACAACCGGACCTGATCCGCCGGGCCGCGGGGGAATCCGAACACCGCCGCCAGCCCCAGCGCCTCGAGGTGGCGCACTCGTAGTCCCAGGCGCCGATGACCAGATGGGAGAGCTTCGAGACGTTCGGATCCGAAAAACGCCGGGCGAGCTTGTCCGAAACCCGGGTGCCCTGTTCGTATTCGTCGTAGTCTATTCGATTCATACTAACATGCATATTTTTGAATACCCTATAATATGTTATTTTGTAACCCCATATGAATCCGGGGCTGAACGCTCCGACATTAAAGGGTGTTGTCTTTGCCGGCCCGGTTTGATGGTATGAAAGAACCGGTTGAGATAACCCTTGTGAGGGAGAATTGCACAATATGTCGATAACATTAAAAACAACAAAAACAACCCTGTGCTTCGTCGCGCTCCTTTTCGGGTGCTCCGATTCCGGTTCAGGGGCCGAGGAGCCTTCCTCCTCCGACTCGCTTTCTGTAGACAGTGAGGATACCCCGACCGGCGGGGAGGACAGCGGCGGTGACGGGGACGCCGACACTGATGGGGATACAGACACTGATGGGGACACCGACACCGATGGGGACACCGACACTAACGGGGACGCCGACACCGGCGAGGATACCGATACCGACCGCGACAGTGACTCCGACACTCTCGACGCCGACAGCGACACCGGCACGGGGTCTTCCGGCGCCGGGCTCGACACCGTCACCGAGCTCGACTCCACCGTTGACGGCGGCGACGAGGACACGGGCTCCGGCGTTGACACGGCCGCCGGCGGGGATGCCGGGACCGGAGATGCCGGCGCTGATCCCGGTGAGGACTGGGATATGTACCTCACGGTGGACAACCAGTTTGATGTCTATTTCGGCACCCCCACGGGGACGACGGACGAGGTCGTCGGCGGCGGTGACAATTGGACCGTCGAGTACCACTTCACCGCGGAGGGGAGAGCGGCCACCGATTACCTGTACGTCGCCACGGCGTCCGATCAGAACGTCGCGCAGGGGTTCATCGGAACGTTCTACAATCTGACGCGGGACAAGATCACCAGCACCGGAGACGAGGTGTGGCAGGTCTTCCCCGCGGGGGCCTATCCCGAGACCAACCCGTACTGGCCCGATCCGTGGCCGGCGAGTCAGATGCCCACCCAGGAGCAGGTCGACACCGCCATCGCCTTTGCCCAAGCCAATGACTTGTGGGTGACGCCGGTGGACAACGACGGATATGACAATGATCCCGAGACCCCGACGGATCCCTACAACTTTCCCTGGAACACCTCCTACCCCAATATCCCCACCAGCGCGAAATGGATCTGGCACGACAACGGAAATGCGCCGGAGGGCAATCTCCCGGCCCCGCTGTACAGCTTCAACCACGACGAGTTCCTCGTCTTTCGCGTTTCCGGACAAGTCAGAATCATCATCGTCTGATCCGCAAGACAATGCACTCAAAGGGGAATTTGTTCTATTTCGGCGATACCTGTACAATACACCCGGTATACATACAGTAAAACCGCACGATGGCCACACTCGGTTTCCGACGCATCTGTCTCCTCGACTCTGACCGCGTCGGGTATCCCCTTCCAAAAAAATGATCCATTTAAACATATTGTTCCACTTAAAGAGCGATGTGTTTTCCACTTACCGGTTGTCGACAGGGTCGTGAACGGCAACTCTTTCAACCGGTGACACCCCTGCGGGTACTGCCATAACGAAACGGGCAGAAAAAAATGGAGTCGAAAATGGTGCTCAAGGGTTATCTACCAGGTCTGATGCTGATGATTGGTTTATTGCATTGTCAATGCGCCGACGATGATCGAAACGTGCTGTTCGATGCAGGGGCTGTTGATATCGGCGGAGATGCGGACACGGATGCGGACGCGGACTCCGACGCGGACGCTGATTCGGACGCCGACGCCGATTCGGATACCGACGCGGATACGGACGCCGACGCGGACACGGACGCCGACGCGGACACGGACGCCGACGCGGACACGGATACAGATACGGATACGGATACCGACGCGGACACGGACGCCGACGCGGACACGGATACAGATACGGATACGGATACCGACACGGACGCCGACGCGGACACGGACGCCGACGCGGACACGGACGCCGACGCGGACACGGATGTGGACACGGACGCCGACACGGACGTCGACACAGACGCCGATGCCGACGCGGACACCGATGCCGACGCGGACACCGGCCCCGGCGACGAGTGCGAGTACGAATGCGTGTGGGGCGAAGATACCTGTGTCTGGTCCAACAACGGCGTGGTGGTCGACGGGGCGTGCGATATGGGACAGGTGTGCTGCGACACCTCGGGCGGCGACGCGGATACGGACGCGGACACTGACGCGGATACCGATGCCGATACCGACGCCGATACCGATGCGGATACCGACGCGGATACCGACGCGGATACCGATGCGGACGCGGATCAGCCGTGCTCGGACTGTCACAACGAGCTGCCGCCCTCTGTCCGGCCGCACGACATGGCCCATTCCCGGTTCTCCTGCAACGACCCCGGCTGCCACAGTAACGCCATCAACTCGGACGGCACCGCCATCGTGGATCGGGCGGTCCACGATGACTCCCAGGTCGCCAATGGCTGCAACGGCGGCGGCTGCCACTAGCCTGAAGTTCTTTTAGGGAAAAGGCAGTAACCGACAGATATTAAAGAGAAAAGTACCATTTCTGGGTTTCACGCTACTGGGTACAGCTTACTCCCAAGAGTTTGAAGGCCTCTTTTTGTAGTGGCGTCGGTGCTGTGTATCGGATAATGCGCGAGGCATT
>JBNLED010000053.1:0-10073 GCA_050304755.1 Polyangia bacterium
GTATTGCATCGGCGGCAAGATCACTAACGTCGGGGAGGCCCACACGGACGTCCTGAGACCGGAGAATGCGGACTACAACGCGAGCTACGGGGTCGAGGACGGATCCTGCTACAATGACGGGCTGACCACCGCCAAGGGGTACGACATCCCCGTCTCCTCCGGTGACGGTGTTCCCATGATCGGCGCCCATGATGTCGATGATGTGGACCCCCGATTCGTGGACAAGTACCGGACCCCCGCCACCTGGAATCCCGACGGCGATCCCGAGGAAACCCTCTCACTGGAGGCCACCTTGCGTCGGCTGGCGCCCGAGGGGCGTCATTCGATCGAGAGCCTGATGGAGTACCTCAGGGAGGGGTTCCGACCCCAGGCGCCCGAGCTGAGGGGGGCCGGCGATCCGGACGAGGGGAGCCCGGACATCGGCGCCATAGACATGGAATAGGCTTTCTCCAACACTCCCGATCGAATCGAAGGGCTACCCCCGGCTCTGAATGCGCTCCACCACGCCGACGGCGCCGGTCTTGATATCCGCGGCGTTGGCCTCGTCCGTGTCGATGTGCATGGCGAGGGCGTAGCTCGGGCTCACCCGGATCAGCACGTCACCGAAGGTGAGCTCCCGGTCCCCCTGAACGACCACGTGGACCCGGTAGCGATCCCGGAGCCCCATCCGGATGGCGTCCTCCGGGGCCATGTGGATGTGGCGCATGGCGCAGATGACCCCCTCCTCGAGGGCCACCGTGCCCGCGGGGCCCTCGATGATGACGCCGGGGGTGCTCGCGATGTCGCCGGACTCGCGGATAGGGGGGTGGATGCCGAGCTTGAACTGCTCGGTCATGGCGATCTCCACCTGGGTGCGGGCGCGCTCCGGTCCGAGCACCCGCACTCTCTCCACGCGCCCCTTGGGGCCCACCAGGGTGACCTGCTCCTCGCAGGCGAACTGGCCCGGCTGGGAGAGGGGCGCGGCCGGGGTGAGCTGGTGCCCCGCGCCGAACAGGGCCGCCACGTGCTCCTCGGAGAGGTGGACGTGGTGGGCCGACACCTCGATGGGCACCTCACGATCCGCCGTGGACTCGAGGTTGTCCTGGGAGCGCTGGCGATCGATGGCGTGCAGCGTCTCCCGGGCGATCATGAGCTCCTCGTTGGCGGGGATGACCAGCACGCGGACCCGGGCCTCCGGCGACGAGATGTCCACCGGTTCCTTCGGGGCGACCGCGGCCTGGTTCTTCGCCTCGTCCAGGGCGACCCCCATGACGCCGAGCCCCTGGCAGGCCAGGCTCCGGACCCCGGCGCTGTGCTCCCCGATGCCCCCGGTGAAAACCACGCAGTCGAGCCCCTGCATGGCGGCGGTGTAGGCCCCGATGAGCTTGCGCAACTGGTAGCAGAAGGTCTTGATGGCGATGAGCGCCCCCCCGTGGCCCTCCCGCGCGGCGGCCTCCAGCTCCCGCATGTCGTTCGAGAGGCCCGAGAGCCCGAGGAGCCCGCTCTCCCGGTTGACGAGCGTGTCCAGCTCCGCCGCGTCCAGCCCCTCTTGCTGCATCAGGTAAGCCACCGCTCCGGGATCCAGATCCCCCGACCGGGTGCCCATCACCAGCCCCCCGGTGGGGGTCATCCCCATGCTGGTGTCCACGGACCGGCCGTGATCCACTGCGCATAGGGAGGCGCCGTTGCCGAGGTGGCAGGTGATGATCTCGAGGGCGTTGAAGGGTCGCTTGAGGTGCTGGGCCGCCCGCAGGGAGGCGTAGGCGTGGGAGGTGCCATGGAACCCGTACCGGCGGATCCCGTGGGCCTCGTAGTGCCGGTAGGGCAGCCCGAACAGGTACGCGTAGGGCGGCAGGGTGTGGTGGAAGCTCGTGTCGAAGACCGCCACGTGGGTCGCGTGGGGAAACACCTGCCGGGCGCGGCGGATGCCCTCCGCGTTCACCGGATTGTGCAGGGGGGCGAGGCCCTTCAGACCCTCGATTTCGCCGAGGACCTCGTCGGTGAGAAGGGTCGCGTGGGAGAACCGCTCCCCCCCGTGGACCACCCGGTGGCCCACCGCGGTGATGTCCGCGGCCGACCGGATGTGCCCCCGCTCCAGGAGCGCCGCCACCACCGCGGCGAAGGCGGCGGCGTGATCCCGGCCGTCCACCGGCGCGCTGCGGCGTTCGGTGTCCTCGATGTGGTGGGTCACCTTGTCGGAGCCGATGCGCTCCACCAGGCCCGTCACCGTCCGGTCCGGCGCCTCTGTGTCGAAGAGCCGGTACTTGAGGGAGGAGGAGCCGCAGTTGATGACGAGGAGCCGGTGGGGGATCCGGCTCTCCAGCGTAAACCCGTAGGGGTCCGCGCTCCGCCGGGCCACCGCCGCGTCCACCGTGTGCCGGGATTCGTCGAAGGCCAGCTCCCGGGAGCGCTCTGCCAGGAGCCGGCCCAGGACCTGGATGGCGGCGGGGCGGGTCATCACCCGGGAGATGAAGAGGGACGGAGAGAACAGGAGCGCCCGGCAGCGGGTGATGCCGATGACGTCCGCCGAGGTCTTCTGGCCGGTCATGAGCGCCATCTCCCCGAAGAGCCCCCCCGGCGCGATGCGGCCGAGCTCCCGCTCCTCCCCGCGGTCGTCGGTCACGGAGACCTTGGCCTCCCCCTCCAGCAGCACCCCGAAGAAGCGCCCCGGGGACCCGAACTCGATGATCGCCTCGTTGGCCTCGAACACCGCCACCCGCCCCTCGGCCGCGACGGTCTCGAGGTCAGCGTCATCGAAGCCCCCGAAGACAGCCACCTTCTCTTTCAGAAACCCGATCAGCTCTCGTGTGTCCATGGTCGTCCTCCCGCGGTGATTTGTCTCGATGTATGAACGTACCCCCCGCCGGCCGCGGGCACAACGACGAACCTCGGAAAAAGCGGCCCGGAAGCGATGACGGAAGCGATGACCTGCCGCCGGAAGGTCCTCCTAACTTAACAAGCGGGTCATCGCGACCCATGTCAGTCAGTCACGAACAGTTGTTCAAGCTTCTGGAGGTCGTCGCGAAAAAGCGAGGAAATCAAGATACCGGGCGAAAAGGACCGAGGCTCACCCATACCGCCCCTCGATATAGTCCGCTGTCTGCTGATCCTTCGGCGTGACGAACAGCTCGGCGGTGTCCCGGTGCTCGATGACCTTTCCGTGGAGCATGAAGATGCACTCCTCGGAGGCGCGCCGGGCCTGGGCCATGTTGTGGGTGACGATGAGGATGGTGTACTCCCCCCTAAGCTCCCAGATGAGCTCCTCCACGGCCTTGGTGCTCTCGGGATCCAGGGCGGAGCAGGGCTCGTCCATGAGGAGCACAGCGGGCTTCACCGGGAGGAGCCTCGCGATGCAGAGCTTCTGCTGCTTCTCCAGGGAGAGGCTCGTGGCCTTCTGCTTGAGGCGATCCTTGACGCTGTCCCAGAGGAGCACCGTCTTGAGGGCGCTCTCCACGGCGGCGTCCTCCTCGTCCCGGGTAGGGCGCCGGCCCGCGGGCTTGTGGATGCGCAGGCCGAAGAGGATGTTGTCTCGAATTGACAGGGGGAGCGGGTTGGGCCGCTGGAACACCATGCCCACGTTCTTTCTCACTTGCACCAGCGCCACCTCCGGCCCGAAGATGTCGTGGCCGAGCACCCTGATGGTGCCGGTGGTGCGCACGTAACCGAGCCGCTCCACGATGCGGTTGACGGCGCGCAGATAGGTGGTCTTTCCGCACCCCGACGGGCCGATGAGGCTGGTGATGATGCCCTTCTTGATCCGCAGGCTGACATCGAACAGCGCCTGGAAGTCCCCGTACCAGAGGTTGAGCCGGTCGGTCTCGATGGCGTACCTGGCCTCTTGATTATCCAAAGCGACCCTCCACGTAGGCGCTGGTGCGCTCGTCCTCGACGTTGCGGGTGAACAGATCCTCGGTGTTCCCCACCTCCACGCACTCGCCGCTCAGAAAAAAAGCGGTGCGGTCCGCGAGCCGCCGTGCCTGCTGGGTGAGATTGGTGACGAGCACGATGGTGATCTCCTCCCGGAGCGCCTTGAGCACGTCCTCGATTTTCATGGTGGTGACGGGATCCACGGCGATGGAGAACTCGTCGAGGAGCAGGATATCCGGCGACTGGGAGAGGGCCCGGGCGATGGTGAGGCGCTGCTGCTGGCCCCCGGAGAGGAGGCTCCCGAGGCTGCCGAGGCGGTCCTTGACCTCGTCCCAGAGGGCCGCCCGGCGGAGGTGCTTCTCCACCAGCGCGTCCAGCTCCGCCCTCTTTCGCCGCCCGGCGAGCCGGGGGGCCATGGCCACGTTGTCGTAGATGCTGAGCGGGAGCCCCACAGGCAGGGGGAAGACCACGCCGATGCGCCTCCTGAGCGCGTAGAGGTTTCGCCAGGACTTCACGTCCTTGCCGTCGTAGCGCACCGTCCCGTCGAACTTCATGCCGGCGGTGAATACGTCCATCCGGTTGAGAACCCTGAGGAACGACGTCTTACCGCTCCCGGCCGGGCCGATGATGCCGAAGATCTCGTTCTCGTAGACATCGAAGGACGTGTTCTTCAGCACCGTGTTCCGACCGTATCGGATGCTGAGGTCCCGGATCTCCAGCTTCGGTGTCCTGTCGTCTACCATTTCTTCCTCCCCCGGAGCCAGACGCGGAACCCGATGGAGAGCGCGTTGATCACGAGCACGATGGCGATGAGGGTGAGCGCCACCGTGAACGGCAGGTGCTCCGGCACCCCCGGCACCTGGGTGGAGATCACGAACAGGTGGAGCGAGAGCGCCATGGTCTGATCCATCAGGCTCTCCGGCAAAAACGGCAGGAAGAACGCCGCGCCGGTGAACATGATGGGCGCCGTCTCCCCGGCGGTCCGGGAGACCTCGAGGATGACGCCGGTGAGGATGCCGCTGACGGAGTTGGGCAGCACCACCTTGCGGATGGTCTGCCACCGGGTGGCCCCCATGTTCCAGCACGCCTCCCGGAACGCCTGGGGCACCGCCTGCAGGGACTCCCGGGTGGAGACGATGACCATGGGCAGCGTGGCGATGGCCAGGGTGAGGCTCGCCGCCAGGATGCTGGTGCCCATCTTGAAGAAGAGCACGAAGGCCCCGAGCCCGTGAAGGGCGTGAACGATGGACGGCACCCCCGCCAGGTTGATGATGGCGAGGTTGATGATCCGCGTGAACCAGTTGTCCGGGGCGAACTCGGAGAGGTAGATGGCCGCGGCCACGCCGATGGGCACGGACGCGATGAGCGCCGTCATCACCAGGGCCACGGTTCCCACGAGGCAGGGCCAAATCCCCCCCGCGGTCATCCCCGACTTGGGGGAGGTGGTGATGAACTCCCACGTGAAGTGCCCCGCGCCCTTGTATATCAGGAGCCCCAGGATGAGCAGCACGGGGACGATGAGCAGCAGCGTCATGATGAGGTACAGGGTCCCCATGGATCGCTCGATGCGCCGGTTTCGTCGGTTGAGGGGGGTGGTCTCGAACATGGCTCATCTCCTCCGGACGCCGTTCACCACGAGGTCCGCGGTGAGGTTGATGATGAAGGTGATGATGAACAGGAAGATCCCGAGGGTGAACAGGGCGCCGTAGTGGTCCGAGCCCACGGCGGTCTCCCCCAGCTCCGCGGCGATGCTGGCGGTGAGGGCCCGCACCGAGTCGAAGATGCTGTCCGGGAGGTTGATGGAGTGGCCGCTGCACATGAGCACGGCCATGGTCTCCCCGAACCCGCGCCCCACGCCGAGGAGGATGGCGGCGAGCAGCCCCTTCTTCCCCGCCGGGAGCACCACCCGCCAGATGATCTGCCACTTGGTGGCCCCCATGGCCTCCGCCGCCTCCCGGTAGTGATCCGGCACCGCCTTGAGGGCGTCCTCGGCGATGGAGGTCATGATCGGCGCCGCCATGAGCCCGAGGATGACCCCGGCGTTCAGGAGGTTGAGGCCGACGGGCACGTCGAAGAGATCGATGATGAGCGGGTTCAGGATGGAGAGCCCGATGAAGCCCCAGACCACCGACGGGATGGCCGCGAGGAGCTCGATGAGGATCTTGAGGATCTCCCGCGTCCGGCCTCCGGCGAACTCCGCCACGAAGATGGCCGCCCCCAGGGAGAAGGGCACGGCCAGCAGCACGGCCAGGCCGGTGACGCTCGCCGTCCCCGCGATGAGGGCCAGGGCCCCGTAGGTGGGGTGCGAATCGGACGTGGGCCGCCACGCCGGGCTGGTGAAGAACTCCTTGACGTCCATCGACGACATGAAGTCGATGCCCTGCCGTGTGATGAAGGTGAAGACGCTGAGGATGAAGACGATGGCGGAGACGCCGCCCACGAACACGATGACATAGACCGCCTTGTCGGTGAGCCATGCGAGGTCGATGCGGTCATAATCTCTGGCGCCCGCCGTGCGCTTGCTCGCCGGGATGCTATTCGGGGTCTTTGCCACGGAGGGTCTCCATCATTCTGCTGATACGGCTGCTCAGGTCGCGGACGAGGTCGTCCGGAATGTCCGGTGTTTCGAGGGTCCACTTGCGCAGGATGGTGTGATACGGGAGCTCCGGCAGAAGGGCATCGTCAGTCGTGTTCAACGCCACCACCAGGTGGTAGGGGGTCGGGAAGACGTCGAGCGGCCCCACCTTGGTGGGCCGGGCCCGGGTCACGTCGAAGCCGAACCGCTCCGCGATCTCCTTCAGGCGGGGATCTGCGCTGCCGGCGGGCGCCCACCCCGCGGACGAGTAGACGCCGCTCTCCGGGTGTCCCTTCCGGGCGATGGCCTCGGCCAGCAGGCTGACGAGATCGTTCTTCTCGTCGAGGAAGAGCACCTTGAACACCTTGGGGGATTTCATCTCCCCGGTGGCCGCGAACACCGCCTCCTCGCAAATGTTCTTGGCCTGATCGCTGAACCGCTCCACCTTACTGAACACCTTCAGCAAAGAGACCAGCTCCTGGGGCTCCCGGCTCTCCCCCTCCTCCATCAGGGCGCCGAAGATCTCGTCGTAGGCCTTGTCCACCTGGTAGTCGAGCCGCTTGACGTCATCCGCGCTCTCCGCGTTGCCGCCGAGGAAGGACTGGACGGCCCCCCCGAGCATCTTCACCGAGAGGGCGGCCATGGGCCGGAGCCGCTCGACCAGCTTCGTCGGGAGGGGCTTTCTGAGCTGCAGCACCACCCGGCTGATGGTCACCGCGTAGTCCCCGGCCCGCTCCAGGGCGATGGTGATCCGGAGCACCGCCGAGATGAACCGGAGGTGCCCGGCGGCGGGCAGGTGCCGAGCGACGAACGCGTGGCACCGCTTGTCGATGCACCGGATGTCCCGGTTGATGCCGTAGTCCTTCATCACCACCAGGTGCAGGGCGTCCCGGTCGTCGTCGGCGATGGCCGCCACCGCGTTCTCCAGGGCCGCGCAGACCCGGTCCGACACGTCCTGGACCTTCTCCCGGATGATCTGGAGGTCTTCGCTCAGTCGTTGTTCGTAGAGTACCATGAGGGTCGCTCCGATCTGCCGCTCAGTCGCACTTCACGCCTTTTTTGGCCGGTGCGTATCCCTTCGCGAGGATGAGGCACTGGCCCGTATCGCTCATAATCCAGTCCAGGTACGCCTTGATGGCCCCTTTGGGCTCCCCTGCGGTGTACATCATCAGGGGGCGGGCGATGGGGTAGGTGCCGTCACTGGCGGTTTGGACCGAGGGGGCGATGCACTCGGCCTCGGCGTCCTTCTTGATGCAGGGCATCTTCACGTGCTCGGTGGCGTAGGCGAGGCCGCTGTACCCGATGGCGCAGGGGGTCTTCTCCACGAGGTCCACCACGTCCTTCGAACCGTGCATGTCCCGGGAGCCGAGCTTGTACTCCTTGCCCTCGCCGAGCACGGTCTTCTTGAAGTAGGCGTAGGTCCCGGAGTTGTTCTGACGGCTTACCCGGACGATCTCGTCGCTGTCGCACCCAGGCACCTTCACCCCCACCTGGGACCACTTCTCGTACTCGCCCCCTTCGCCGTAGATCTTCGCGAGCTGCTCGAGGGTGGCCTCGCTCATCGGGTTGTCCTTGTGGAGGAAGACGCCGAGGGCGTCATACCCCACGATGTGCTCCACCGGGTGGATGCCGTTCTTTTCGGCCGCCTCGATTTCCTTGTCCTTCATCTTGCGGCTGGCGTTGGCGATATCCACGGTGCCGTTGATCATCGCCGAGATGCCGGTCCCTGAGCCCCCGCCGGTCACGGCCACGGCCACGTTCTTCTTCACCGTCGCGTACTCCTCGGCCCAGGCCTGGGCCACGTTCACCAGGGTGTCCGAACCCTTGTTCTGGATCACGACGCGCTCGGCCTTCTCCTCGGCCTTGCCCTCGGACTCACCGGTCTCCGCGCTCTTTTCCGAACCACATCCGATGAACACCCCGGCCAACAGCGTTCCCAATACGATTTGTCTCATTGTGTACTCCTTGGTAAATGGTCGAGCGCTCCCTGCGTGGAGTGCCCCAACGCGCACTGTTACAATGCGCGAACAATGTGACAGTCGGGTGACAGGTAAACAACAAACGCGTAAGAAGGGTCGCCTTGATATGATTGTCGACTTTCATCCGGAGGGTAGACCTCAATACGAATAGCCGGCGCTCAAGCTGAAGTACCGTCCCTTGCGGTACTTCTCCCGGACCTCGCCCCCTTGTACCTTGAAATTCCAATAGGTCGGCGAGGAAAAACGCGTCAAGGTGCGACAGCAGTGGCCGAACGGAGTCTTTGACATCAGGAGCTGAACTGGACTGTTCATATTTTTAAGAAAGGTCACCCGCTGGAACGACAAGATCGTCCGCGAGCTCAACCCCGACGTCCCCCTGCCGGACCGGGAGATAGTGGTGGTCCACCGCGCGGACGGCTCCGGCACGACCTGGATCTTCACCAACTACCTGGGCAAGGTCTCGCCTGTCCCCCTGAGCGTGGTGACCGCCCTCTTCCTCGTAGAGCTGGCCCCATCGTATGTGGCGCGGCCCATCGGGTACGCCATCGAGCTTTTGGCCGCGGTGCCGAGCATCGTCTACGGGATGTGGGGGCTCTTCGCCCTCGCGCCCTTCATGGCGGATCACGTGCAGCCCCTTCTCAAGGACACCGCGGGCTTGCTGCCCCTGTTCAGGGGCCCCCCGATGGGCCTCGGGATGCTGACCGCGGGGAAACAGCATCGCCTCGACCCTGGCCAACGAGTTCGCCGAGGCCTCGGACACCCGCTACCTGAGCGCCCTCGTGGAGCTCGGTCTGGTGCTGTTCCTCATGACGGTGCTCATCCAGGTCGCGTCGCAGCTCTGGATCGCGCGGGTGGTCCGGCGGGCCGGGAGGTCGTCATGACGCCCCGCCCGACAACGGCCCGGCGGGCGATCGACCGCGCGGTTCGGATCTTCTCCTGCGGGGCCGCGAGCCTGGCCACATTCTGCCTGGGTTGGATTCTCCTGGAGGTGGGACGCCGCGGTATCGCCGCCCTCAACTGGGAATTCTTTACGGCCGCGCCCGCGCCGCCGGGGGTGCAGGGCGGCGGGCTCTCCCCGGCCATCATGGGGACGCTCCTCATCACCGGGCTCGCGGCGCTGATCAGGGTGCCGCTGGGGATCCTGGGCGGCGTCTACCTCGCCGAGCTGGGGCGAAGCAGCCGCCTCGGAAGCGTCGTCCGTTTCGCCGCCAATGTGCTCATGGGGGTCCCCTCGATTATCATCGGCCTCTTTGTCTATTCGCTCCTGGTGCTCCCCGCGGGCCGTTTCTCCGGCTTCGCCGGGGCGGTGGCCCTGGCGCTCATCATCCTGCCGGTGGTGGCCCGGACCGCAGACGATATGCTGAGCCTCGTCCCCGATGCCCTCAGGGAGTCGGCGCTGGCCCTCGGCGCGCCCCGGTGGAAGGCGACCCTCTCCGTGGTGTTTCGCGCCGCCCGCACCGGCCTGACCACCGGCGTACGGTTTAGACAGAATAATTCCTGAAGAAACGAATCGAAAATGCCGAAGGCCGCGCCAGTACTGGGTGAACGGAGATTTTGGCCCCGGAGTCAGAGTGGACACTCTGTCGAGGAGCCAAAACCGAGTACGCCCGGTAATGGCGTGGAATTCGCGTTTGCAGCCGTTTGTTCAGGGATTATTCGGTTTAGCCGAAAGG
>JBNLED010000054.1:0-18660 GCA_050304755.1 Polyangia bacterium
TTCCAAGCTGGCAATCGCTGCGCCCGTCCGGCAAGGCGCGAGGAGTGGAGAATACTGGGGGTATTTGACCGACGAGCAACGCCGACGGGCGGGATGCAGCGGTTGTCAGATGGCAAGTTAATTTTGATCAGAGGCCTTAGACAATCACGACCGTGGCGCAGCCGAAGGTGGCGGTGATGACGGGGCAGTCGTTGTTCTTGAGGCTCTCGCACATGTCCTCGCACATCCGGACGCTGGTGTGGGTGTCATCGGTCCAGTCCCAGCCCCGGGCGGCACCGTCCGTGCCGGGGGCGCATCCCGGGTTGACGGGGATCACATTGCCGGTGACGGGGTCGAGGTCGCTCGCATCGTCGACCGACTGCTTACAGAAGAAGTTGACCATGTTGGGATCCTGCACGGCGTCCCCGGACAGGGACTCCCAGTCCACCTCGAACTCGCAGGACATGAGACCGCCGATGAGGGTCAGGAGCGTCTCCTCGAGGAGGGAGGCGTCGTCCACCGGGAGGTACTCGTTGGTCCCCCCCGCCTCGGCGATAGCGTCCATTACGTCCCCCCATTCCATGCTGTCGCCCATGCCGAGGACGAACACCGCGTAGCCGCTGCTGCTCAGCGCCGTCGCGGCGTCTACCGTGGCGACGTCATCGAGACACATCCAGGCGCTCGTGCAGTTCTGGCCCATCATGTTCGGCGGCGTGCAGCGGCACCCCTCCACCTCGACGTCATCGTTGCAGTTGGGGGCGCCGTCGTTGGCGAGGAGCACGTACTTCTCCAGGCCGTCATCGAGGCCGTCGAGGTATTCCTTCGCGGTGACGAGGGTGCCGGCGGTGGGGGTCCCGAGGGCGCACCCCACGTCGTTTGGACCGCCGCCCACCACGTCAGCGATGGCCGCGGCGTTCAGGGGGCCGACATCGATGAGGACGTCTCCGGGGGCGCACTGCTCGTCGGTGAACGGGAAGGTCATGAGACCGAAGTTGACGTTGGACTCGGTGAGCGCGGTGACCTCGGTCAGGGCCTGGCCCATGGGGACCCAGAGATCGGCGGTCTCCATGCTGAGGGAGCGGTCCAGCACGATGAGGATGTCGACCATCTTGCTGTTGATCTCGAAGTTCACCTCGTCACAGATTTTCTCACTCGTGTCGGTGCCGGTATCGCCGTCGGCATCCGTATCGGAATCGGAATCGGTGTCCGTGTCCGAATCGGTGTCCGCGTCGCTGTCGGTATCCGAATCGGTGTCCGAATCTGCGTCGCTGTCTCCCGCACCACTGGAGCGTTCGGTGTCGCTGTCAGAGCAACCGGGCCCTGTCCCGGCGAGGAGCCATCCGCAAAATATCGACAAAAGGAATCCTTGCCTTGTCTTTACCGTCATCATTTCACTCTCCTACACTTACCTCTAATATGGAATTACCGTGACGAATCCTTTCCCTGCATTTACAGATACTATAACAGCTCGATTCAGATTGTATAACGAAGATCCCCTTTACTACTGTGAAATGGTGATGCTATTAAAAATCGTGCAATGAACCACTGAATCGAGGTGAGGAATGAAAGCGGTATGGACGAGCTGTGCGATGAGACCTGTGAGTTCTCCATGGATCTGCTCCGCTGCGAGTTCGCGCTCTACACGGCCTCCTGCCGGGCCTCCTGTCGTGAGTACTACGAGTGCATCCTGACGCTCGAGACCTGCGACGATTTCGATGCCTGGCTCGAGGGGCATCGCTCGGGCGGAGTGTGGAAAAACAGAAATATCCACCGGACCGGGGCGTCCGATCCGATTCCATCCGATTTCTCAGCCATTATTTGCGAATTTGTTCAGTTTGGCGGTTGCCCTGGCCGCTGTAAATCGGTACAAGCACTTTTTTAGAAACATTGTGACGGCCTGCGCCTCGTTTTGCGAAGTGACCCTGCAAACGAGCGGCTACTGGAGAAGTCAATGGTAAAGAAAATCAATCTAGTACTTGAGGACGATACTGTATTTGAAGGTGTCAGCTTCGGGTATGAAGCCTCACGCGCGGGTGAGGTGGTGTTCAACACAGGAATGGTCGGCTATCCGGAGACCCTCACGGATCCCTCGTATCGCGGTCAGATCCTCACGCTCACCTATCCGCTGGTGGGGAACTACGGGGTGCCCGCATACAAGACGGACGACTACGGGCTGCCCCTCGGGTTCGAATCGAAGGAGATCCAGGTGGCGGGGCTCATCGTCTCCGAGTACGTCGACACCTACAGCCATTTCACCGCCACCCGGAGCCTGAGGGAGTGGCTGGTCAGCGAGGAGATCCCGGCGATCTCCGGTATCGATACCCGCGCGCTGACGCAGCGGCTTCGGGACAAGGGGACCATGCTCGGCAAGATAGAGTTCGCCGAGGAGCAGGTGCCGTTCTACGATCCCAACGCCACCGACCTGATCCGCGAGGTGAGCCCCAAGGAGGTGACGCGATATCGGACCGCGCACAACCCGGATCGGGCCCCCACGGTGGTGGTGCTGGACTGCGGCTGTAAGGCGCATATCCTGAGGTCGCTCCTCGACCGGGGGCTCAACCTCGTCCGGGTGCCCCACGATTACTACTTCCTGGACATGGAGTTCGACGGGCTCTTCGTGGCCAACGGCCCGGGGGACCCGATGATGGCCCGATTGCCGG
Organism: Polyangia bacterium; assembly: GCA_050304755.1. Classification (GTDB taxonomy): domain Bacteria; phylum Myxococcota_A; class Polyangia; order JAAYKL01; family JAAYKL01; genus CAYWLQ01. Next base: position 2,640 of record JBNLED010000054.1, read on the forward strand.
TGAAGCACGTGGCCCACGCCCTGGCGGTGGGCAAGCCCATCCTCGGCATCTGCATGGGGAATCAGATCCTGTCGTTGGCCGCCGGGGCGTCGACCTACAAGCTGAAGTTCGGGCATCGGGGTCAGAACCAGCCCTGTCTCGAGATGGTGGAGGACAAGCACAAGAGGCGGTGCGCCATCACCTCCCAGAACCACGGCTACGCGGTCAAGGCGGAGTCCCTGCCGGAGGATTGGGAGGTGTGGTTCAAGAACGCCAATGACGGCTCGGTGGAGGGCATCCGCCACATCTCCAAGCCGTTCATGAGCGTCCAGTTCCACCCGGAGGCGACCCCCGGGCCGACGGACAGCGCATGGGTCTTCGACGATTTCGCCGCACTGGTGAAAGGGGGTGCGAGATGAAGGTGATTCAATCGGTTCTGATTCTGGGCAGCTCCGCCCTCAAGATCGGCGAGGCCGGAGAGTTCGACTACTCCGGGAGCCAGGCCATCAAGGCGCTCAAGGAGGAGGGCATCCGGACCATCCTCATCAACCCCAACATCGCGACGATCCAGACCTCCGACCATCTGGCCGACGAGGTGTACTTCATCCCGGTGATCCCCAAGTTCGTGGAGAAGGTCATCGAGAAGGAGCGGCCGGACGGCATCCTCCTGGGCTTCGGCGGGCAGACCGCCCTCAACTGCGGGGTGGCGCTCTACAAGGACGGTGTGCTCGATAAGCACGAAGTCCAGGTGCTCGGCGCGCCCATCGAGTCGATCCTCGACACCGAGGATCGGGAGCGGTTCGTGGCCAAGCTGAACGAGGTGGACGTCATGAGCCCCCGGAGCATCCCCACCACCAGCGTGGAGGATGCCCTCGCCGCGGGACAGGAGATCGGCTACCCCCTGATGGCCCGGGTGGCTTACGCCCTCGGCGGTCTCGGATCCGGCATCTGCAAGACCGAGGAGGAGCTCAAGGAGCTCGCCACCAAGGCCTTCGCCCACACCGGACAGCTCCTCATCGAGGAGTACCTCGCGGGGTGGAAGGAGATCGAGTACGAGATCGTCCGGGACGAGTACGATTCGTGCATCACGGTCTGTAACATGGAGAACCTCGATCCCATGGGGATCCACACCGGGGAGTCCATCGTGGTGGCTCCGAGCCAGACCCTGACCAACGAGGAGTACCACAACCTCCGGGAGATCGCCCTTCGGGTGGTGCGGCACCTCGGCATCATCGGCGAGTGCAACATCCAGTACGCCCTCTCCCCCACCGGGGACGGCTACCGGGTCATCGAGATCAACGCCCGCCTCTCCCGCAGCTCGGCCCTCGCCTCCAAGGCCACGGGATACCCCCTGGCGTTCGTGGCGGCCAAGCTGGCCATCGGCAAGTCCCTGGACGAGGTGCGGAACTCGGTGACCAAGGTCACCTGCGCCTTCTTCGAGCCCGCCCTCGACTACGTGGTGGTCAAGGTGCCCCGATGGGACCTCAAGAAGTTCAAGGGGGCCAAGTCCCAGATCGGCTCGGCCATGAAGTCCGTGGGGGAGGTGATGGCCATCGGCCGGCGCTTCGAGGAGGCCCTGCAGAAGGCCCTCCGTATGCTGGAGACCGGCGCCCGCGGTCTGGTGTGCAACAGCGGGTTCACCTTTGAAGACGTGAAGGAGGAGCTCGCCAAGCCCACCGATATGCGCATCTGGGCGGTGGCGGCGGCCCTCAAGTCCGGGATGTCGGTGGCGGCGGTGTGTGACATCACCCGCATCGATCCCTGGTTCGTCGAGAAGCTGAAGGGGATCATCGATACCGAAGAGGCGGTCCGGAAGGTCGGCCTCGAGAACCTCTCGAGAGATCTCCTGAAGGAGGCCAAGCAGAAGGGGTTCGCCGATACGCAGCTCGCGGTGGCCACCGATACCACCGAGGAGGCGGTGCGGAACAAGCGCCACGAGCTGGGGCTGCGCCCCTGCGTCAAACAGATCGACACGCTGGCGGCGGAGTATCCGGCGGCCACCAACTATCTCTACCTCACCTATAACGGCGACACCGACGACGTGGACTTCAAGGAGGCGGGCGGGGTGATCATCCTGGGACCCGGCGCCTACCGCATCGGCAGCTCCGTGGAGTTCGACTGGTGCTGCGTCAACACCTCCCACACCCTCCGGAAGCTCGGCTACCGGACGCTGATGGTCAACCACAACCCGGAGACCGTGAGCACCGACTACGACGAGTGCGATCGCCTCTACTTCGACGAGCTCTCCTTCGAGGCCGTCTCCGAGATCTACCAGAAGGAACACCCCCTCGGCATCATCCTCTCCATGGGCGGGCAGGTCCCGAACAACCTGGCCGTGCCGTGTATGGAGGCGGGGTTGCGGGTGCTCGGCACCTCGCCGAAGGATATCGATCGCGCCGAGAACCGGCACATTTTCTCGAGCCTGCTCGACGAGCTGGGCGTGCTCCAGCCCGCGTGGCGGGAGCTCACCTCGATGGACGAGATCCGCCAGTTCACCGACGCGGTGGGGTACCCGGTGCTCATCCGGCCGTCGTACGTGCTCTCGGGGGCGGCCATGGCCGTGGCGGTGAACGAGCAGCAGCTCACCCGGTTCCTCGGCAAGGCGGTGGACATCTCCCCGGATCACCCGGTGGTGGTGAGCAAGTTCATCGAGAACGCCAAGGAGATCGACGTGGACGCGGTCGCGCGGGACGGGGAGATCGTCTGCTGGGCCGTGTCCGAGCACGTGGAGAACGCCGGTGTGCACTCCGGGGACGCGACGCTGGTGCTGCCCCCCCAACGGACCTATCTCGAGACCATGCGGCGGATTCGCAAGATCACGGAGCAGGTGGCCAAGTCCCTCTCCATCAGCGGCCCGTTCAACATTCAGTTCATGGCCAAGAAGAACCAGGTGATGGTCATCGAGTGCAACCTCCGGGCCTCCCGGAGCTTCCCGTTCGTCTCCAAGGTGCTCAAGCGCAATTTCATCGAGGCCGCCACCAAGGTGATCATGGGGCGCCCGGTGGACACCTCGAACCACTCGTTCCTCGACCTCGACTATGTCGGCGTCAAGGCGCCCCAGTTCTCGTTCACGCGGCTCACCGGCGCGGATCCCACCCTGGGGGTGGAGATGGCCTCCACCGGCGAGGTGGCCTGCCTCGGGTGGGACTTCGACGAGGCGTATCTCAAGGCGCTGCTCTCGGTGGGCTACAAGTTCCCCATCAAGTCGGTGCTCCTCTCCACCGGTCCGGTGAAGAGCAAGGCCATCCTCCTCGAGCCGGTGAGGCAGCTGGAGAAGATGGGGGTCAAGCTCTACGCCACTGACGGCACCGCCCAGTTCCTGAGCCGCCAGGGCATCGAGCCCGAGGTTCTCAACTGGCCGGACGGCGAATCCCCCACCGCCCTCGACTACATCATGGAAAATAAAATCGACCTCGTGGTCAACATCCCCAAGGACTACCAGGAGGCCGAGCTCACCAACGACTACCTCATCCGGCGGACCGCCGTGGACTTCGGCGTCCCAATCCTCACCAACACCCAGGCCACCGAGCGCCTCGTGGAGGCCCTCGGCCGCATCCCCATCGACGAGCTCAAGGTGCGGCGCTGGCGGAACTACAAGGCCGAGTAGGATTCCCACTATAATTCCCAGGGACCCGATCCCTGGGACAACTCCCTTCTTCTCATCGTCCTGTTTTTCGGATGAAGGGTCCGGCAGAACGCCGGTGGCATTGCTACGCAGGATCTGACGGGTCGGATCTCAACAGCAGGGGGATGAACTTGTGGTTGGCCTTGGGGAAGGGATAGCGCTCGATCTCCTCCGGCTTGATCCACTTGAAGGACACCGGGCCGTTCAGGCGGACCCTCCCCGTGGGGCAGGAGCAGAGGAATACGTCCATGACGATTTTGAAGTGGGTGTAGGCATGCCGGACGGTGGTGAGGTGGCTGTCCACGGTGACCATGAGCCCCACCTCCTCTCGGATCTCTCTTTGGCAGGCCTCCTCGGCGGTTTCCCCTCTCTCCACCTTGCCGCCGGGGAACTCGAACAGACCGCCGAGCAGGCCGCGGGGTTTTCTGCGGGTGATGAGCACGCAGCCCCTTCGCCGGATGACGCCGACCGCGATGTGGCGGCTGGGGACCGGCGGTTTTACGACCCGCCTGGGGTAGTCTTTGACGACGCCGGATTGATGGGCCCGGCAGAGCCCGGCCACGGGACACGCTTCGCATCGGGGGGCGCGGGGGGCACAGACGAGGGCGCCGAGCTCCATCATGGCCTGGTTGTGATCCCCCGGCCTTTCGGGGGGGAGGAGCGCCTTCGCTCGTTCGGCGAACGTTGAGGTGACCTTGGCCGACGGTGAGTTGGTGGCGGCATCGAGGGTGAATACCCGCGCCAGGACGCGTTTGACGTTGCCGTCCACCACCGGGATCGGGTGGTCAAAGGCGATGCTCATGACCGCGGCGGTGATGTATTCCCCCGCCCCGGGGAGTCGCCGGAAGGTTTCCGGGGTGTTTGGGACGATGCCCCCGTGACGGCGGACGATCTCCGCTGCCGCCCGATGCAGGTTGCGGGCTCGCTGGTAGTAGCCGAGTCCCTCCCATGCTTTGAGCACCGCCTGCAGATCCGCCCGTTCCAGATCATCAATCGTGGGGTATCGTTCGACGAACCGCTCGAAGTAGGGGATCACCGTTTGTACCTGGGTCTGCTGAAGCATCACTTCCGAAATCCAGATCAGGTAAGGATCCCGCGTTCGCCGCCACGGAAGATCCCGTCGGGTGACGTCGTACCACTCGGCCAGCCGCCGCCGGAATTCCTCGGGAGAGAGCATCAATTCGCGAAGCTCAGAGCAGGCGGGCGGCCCGCTCGGCGAGATCCGACCGCTCCCCTTTGGTGAGGGTCACGTGCCCTGAGATGTCGTCGTCGCGGAACCGGTTGACCACGTGGACCAGCCCGTTGTTGGTGGCGTCCAGGTAGGAGTTGTCGATCTGGTACGGATCGCCGGTGAGAACGATCTTGGTGTCATCGCCCGCGCGGGTGATGATGGTCTTCACCTCGTGGGGGGTGAGGTTCTGGGCTTCGTCCACCAGCATGAACTGCTTGGGGATGGAGCGCCCCCGGATGTAGGTGAGGGGCTCGATGTGCACCAGATCCAGATCCAGGAGCTCGTTGCTGGAGCGCCCCCGCTTCTTGTCGCTGGCGGAGATGCCGAGGAGGAGCTCCAGGTTGTCGTGCACGGGCTGCATCCAGGGCCTCAGCTTGTCGTTGATCTCCCCGGGCAGGAAGCCGATGTCCTTGCCGAGGGGGAAGACCGGTCGGGAGACCAGGAGGCGCTGATAGGCCTGCTCCTCGGCGGTCTTCTGGAGCCCGGCGGCCAGGGCCAGCAGCGTCTTACCAGTGCCCGCCTGTCCCACGAGGGTCACCAGCCGGATGTTGTCGTCGAGCAGCAGCTCCAGGGCGAAGCGCTGCTCCTTGTTCCGGGGGCGGATCCCCCAGACCTGGGGGCCCTGTCCCTTGAGCAGGCGCAGGGTGTGCGCGTTGGGGGCGACCCGCGACAGGGCCGAGTTGCCGGTCTCGAGGCTCTGCAGGATGACGAACGCGTTCGGCGGGACGGGCGGCTGCTCCGTTCGGGGCTCGGGCATCTCGATCTCGCCGTCCTGGTAGATCCGGCCGAGCTGCTCCTCGGGGATGGTCCGCTCGTAGATGCCGCTGTGGAGATCGGAGATGTCGGTCTTCTCGAGGACGTAATCCGCGGCCTGGAGCCCCATGGAGGCCGCCCGGATCCGCAGGTTGATGTCCTTGCTGATGAAGACGAGGGGGGTGTCGGGGTCCTCCTTCTTGACCTGTCTGGCGGTGGCCAGAATGCGATTGTCGGCGGACTGGCTGTCCAACGCGAACCTCGGCGGGAGGGCCTCGTCGGCGAAGGCGACCCGCAACGTGCTGCCGTTCTTTCCCGGGATGTGGACGCCGTCCGTCAGGAGCCCGCCGGTGCGGAGCTCGTCCAGGATCCGGGAGACGTGGCGCGCGTTCCGCCCCAGCTCGGAGAGATCCTTCTTGAAGGTGTCGACCTCCTCGATGACGTAGATGGGAATGATGACATTGTTGTCTTTGAAGGACCGGAGGGCGTTGGGATCATAGAGCAGGACATTGGTATCCAGAACAAAATTTTTCTTCATTCAGTTCCTTCCCTTGTTCTGTATGTTGAAAACATACTAGAAATTTAACACATTTCTTTACACAAGTTTATTTTTCATCCTCTGTCTCATTACAGGAAGGGGCCCCGGCGGTGGCGGTTTACATCCCGATAAAAAAAGTATAAAAATTTTGATCGGAAAAAGAGGCTCTTCCCACCTCTTAAACAGTCACTGATAAGGAGAATTGTATAACCATGTTCAACCTTGTACGCATTTTGTTATTCAGCCCACTCATCGCCATGCCCCTCATGATGGGGTGCGATGACGACTCCGAGAGCTCCTCCGACGGGACGAAGAGTAAAAAGAAAAAAGACCCGGGCAGCACGGACTCCGGCTACGAGATCGGCGAGGGAGACTTCTCCATCGAGGTCCACCTGGCGAGCGACGAGGAGCCCGACTCCCCCGGGACCATCGGCATCGTCACCTGGTCCATCGAGGATGTCGACCCCGACAGCGCCTCGATCCAGTTCGGGCTGGACGACGACTACGGGATGACCGCCCCCGTGGATCTGGAGGAGGACGACTTCAGGACCCTGCTCCTCGGGATGAAGCCCAACAAGGAGTACCACTTCCGCATCGAGGCGACCGAGGGGGATACGCTGTACATCAGCGAGGACCAGACCGTGGAGACGGGGCCCTCCACCAACCTGGTCGTGATCGACTTCGAGGTGTTGAGCGATCGCAAGCGGGAGCCCGGGTTCATCATCACCAACCAGGCCCAGGACGTGGACTCCAATATCGATTCGGCGGCGTTCATCATCGACCCCGATGGCGACATCGTCTGGTGGTACGAGGGCAGCGTCGGCCCCATGGCGGCGGCGCGGATGTCCTACGACGCCAAGAACATGTGGTTCGTGCCCAACCGGCACAAAGAGGGGATCCCCATCCAGCGCGTGCGGATGGACACCCTGGAGTCCGAGGTCTACAAGGGCACCGGCGGGTCCCACGATATTACCCCGGTCGAGGGCGAGACCATGGCCTTCATCGACTACGGCGAGGACGACTGCGGGAGCGTCTTCGAGATCAAAAACAACGGTAGGACCAAAGAGATTTTCGAGTCGACCCCCTTGGTGGAGGATACCCCCTGGACCCCCTGCCACCTCAACGCGGTGCGGTACAACGAGGAGGAGGAGATGTACACGGTGTCCGATCGGGCGCAGGAGGTGTGGATGATCGACCGGGACGGCGATATTCACTGGGAGCTCTCCGAGATCGTCGACAACGAGTCCTACGGCGCGCAGCAGCACGGGCACCAGATGCTGCCCGACAGCTTCCTGCTGTTCGCGAACTCCGGCGGCGGAAGAGACTCGTCCACCGTGCTTGAGTTCTCCCTCGACGACGGCGATCTGATCTGGGACTACGACGGCGGCGTCCGTTCGGTCTTCCTGGGGGACACTCAGCGGCTTCCCGGCGGCAACACGCTCGTCGTCTACAGCAACGCCGGGGTCATCCACGAGGTGGACGACGAGGGGGACAAGGTGCTGGAGATCACCGCCGACACTTTCGGGTACGGCAACTGGCGCCCCACCCTCTACGGTCCGCCGACCGACGTCCAGATGTAACGCGACCGGTCAATCTCCGGAAATACATTACCGTTCGAACGAAGGTCACGGGGAACCCTTCCGGGGCGAAACTGTATGTCCATTCTATATTTTGCAGCCCTGGAAGGGTTCCCCGTGACCGAAGTGTAAATCCGAAGGGGGCGGTCCGGACGGAACAGGCCGTCCGTTACCGGAAGAACCATTCCACGCCGACGTTCAGCATCACGTTCATCTCGCGCATGACGTAGTCCGTGTCGCCGGGGATATCGTCGTTGTCCAGATCGTTGACGATGTGCATCATCCACGACGCGCCGGGGAGGATGTGCACCGGGCCCAAGGGGATCGCGTAGGCGAGGGAGACCTTCGGGCCCACGTTGGCCCGGTGATACGGCGCCCAGAGCCGGTCCTCGTCGAGCTTGTTCTCGATGACCGCGTCCCCCGCGTGGGTCTTCTCCTTGCCGGAGACGGCCACCCACAACGCCACGCCGAGGCCGATGCGAAACCGCCGGGCGATGTTGAACTTCAGCGATATCGGCAGCTCCATGTAGATGAGCCGGAGGCGGGTCCGCCACGGCTCGCCGAGGACGGCGCCTTTGTAACGCACGCCCTTTCCGACGAAACCGATGCCCCCCTCCACGCCGAACCAGGGGACGAAGTAGTAGTCGATATATGCGCCGCCGCCGGCCGAGAAGCTGAGGGACTTGTCGAGGCCGGGCTGCAGGTCGATCCGCGCCAGCCCGGCGTATCCCTCGCCGAGGGTGGTGGCGCTCCCCATGGTCAGGGTGCCGCCCACGGCCGCGGTCTCCTTCGGGACCTCTCCGAACGCGGCGGCGGGGGGCGATGACACGAGCGGCAGCAGCGCCGCGAGGAGCGGTAGAATCAAGGGTCGCATGGTGTCCTCCGGAGATGGGGTCGGCGGCATCACACGACCGGGATGACCGTGGTGAAGCACTCGATGGTCGTCTCTATGTGAAAGTTCGATTCCACGGTGTGCCGCTCCGCGTGAAAGATATCCATCTGGTATTGACCGTTCTCCACCAATCCGTGCTGCGCGGCGAAGTCGTCGATGACGATCTCGTCGGTGACCGGCTCGTGGAGGCCGCCGATGTCGAGCGCTAGCTTGCCGTCGATGAATACCCACAGATCGTCGTCCCCGGTGAAGCTGAAGGTCTGCCCGGGCTTGTAGGTGAACAGGGTATGGAGCTCGGTGGTGAACAGGAAGTTCTCATCCGGGAACTCCGAGAACTCGGCGCCGAACCCCTGATCCGGGCCGATGGGGAAGAAGCTGTCGTTCTGGTAGATCAGCACCCCCTCGGCGCCGGGCTTGTCCTGGAAGTTGATCGCCACCTGGAACTTCTGGTTCACGTTCGGCACGTCGTGGTACCAGTGGTTGAAGTTGCTTTCCCCTGTCATCTGCGGATTGGACGCGGGGCCGTTGGAGGCCCAGATGGGCTTGGAGTGGGCGTCGAGGTGGGGCCGGACCATGCCCTTGGTGGCCCCCTCGCCCGAGAACGCCTGGAAGTCCGGGTGGGTCTGGTTGAAGTCGCGGACGATGCCGAGGACCGTCGTCGCGCACTGATTCTGCATGCCGCCGGCGGGGTAGCGATACCCCGGATCCCCCTCGAGGCCGGTGGCGATGGGGAGGTTGTCTGTATCGGAGAAGTCGATGTTGAGGTCGTCGTCGGCGCTGTTCGCCATGGAGCCCGACTCGCTGCAGGCGCCGAAGAGACCGACGATGAGCGACAGTTGAATGAGATGAATGAACGATTTTATCATGGCAATCCTCAAGTAATAAGCGAGATCCCTAATGCGCTACGCCGCGCGACGAAGCGTCTTCCGCGAGTCTAAACCAAGTCCTCTGGGAATCTCCACCTTTTTCCCTGGGTTCGAATCAGCCTGAATTATTACAGTCGATGCGGTCCGCCAAAGCGGAGACCGTTCGGGGATCACACCACCGGCTGGGGCGCGAAGCACTCGATGTCCGTATCGATGCGGAAGTGGGACTCCGTCGGATTCCGCTCGGCGTGGAAGATGTGCATGGTGTACTGCTGGTTCGGGGTCATCCCGTACTTGGCCGCGTGGGCGTCGATGTCCACCTCCAGCTCCTGTTCGGAGTGGATGCCGCCGAGATCGATGGCGAGCTTCCGGTTGATGAAGACCCAGAGATCGTCGTCCCCCTTGAACTTGAACCGCTGCCCCTCCTTGTACATGAAGATGAGCCGGAGCTCCGTGGTGAACAGGAAATTCTGAGGGGTGCCGCTGTTGTCGGTCAGGTTCTCGTGACCGAATCCCTGGTCCGGACCGAGGGGGAAGAAGGCGTCGTTGTTGTAGGACCATACCCCGTCCCCGACATCGGAGAGCTCGATGGTGGTGGTGAACTCCTTGTTGACGGCGGAATCGGTGACGTACCACTCGTCCAGGTGATCGGAGTAGAAGTCGTTGTCCCCGGCCCGGGGCTTGTCGTCCTCGCCGAGATCCACCCGGACCATCCCCGTGACCAGATCGGCGCCGGCCTTGCCGTCCTCTCCGGAGTGGTGGAAGTCCGGGTGAGCGTCCGAGAAATCCCGTACGACGGCCGTCAGGATCGGCGTGCAGCTGTCATAGTACTCGTCCGCGGGGAGCCTGCCGGAGGGATCATTCGGATCGTTCGGATCGTAGGGGCGTTTGGGTTTCTCACCCTCACACCCCGCAAAACATGAAAGCCCCAGCGCCAGAACGGCCACCGCCGTTATTTTTTTGATGATCATCATCACCTCCTCTATTTATGATAATGAACAAATACCTCAATGGTATTGTAATAACCAATCGTCACCCCCGAGGGTGATACATGGTATTTCTAATTTGACAAGGGTATAATTTTTGGGCAATCGTTGAGAAGAATCTCGTCTTGATTTGAAGTGAACTCGGTATTTGCTCATGAGGTAGATGCCAATTTGATTTGGAAAGGGTAAAGGGTAAGAAATGAGATTTAGAACCGCAATCGTCTGTCTCACCGGGGCTGTTCTGACCGCCGCGCTCGCCGGATGCAGCTTCTCGGCGAGCGCCAGCGCGGGCAGCAGGGCGTCAATTGTCGGCAAGGAGAAGGTGATGGTGTCCGCGGATCAGCCGGCCCCGAAGGCGCCGGAGCCGACGGTGGACCGGAAGGCCAAGGTGGTCGGCAAGAAGATCGAGATCACAGAGAAGATAATGTTCGACTACAACAAGGCCACCATCAAGCCCGAGTCCCATGATCTCCTCAACGACGTGGCCGCCGTGATCAAAGAGAACGACTTCATCAAGAAGGTTCGCATCGATGGGCACACGGACTCCGACGGCACCGACAAGTACAACAAGAAGCTCTCGGAGGAGCGCGCCGCCTCGGTCAGGGATTACCTCATCGCCGCCGGGGTGGAGGGGGAGCGCCTCATGTCCAAGGGGTACGGCGAAGAGAAGCCCATCGCGGACAATGACACACCGGAGGGTAAGGAGAAGAACCGACGGGTCGAGTTCCACATCATCGCCAAGAGCGCTCAAGGAGGCCACTAATGAGGAATTGGAAACTGGTATCAATGGGGGTGTTGGCCATGGGCGTCTTCTTCACGGGATGCGCCAAGCTGAACCCCAAGTTCGAGGATAGCCTCAACAACGCCCTGGAGGCCAAGAAGGGGGAGTTCAAGACCTGCTACGAGAAGGCCCTGGACCGCGACCGGGAGGCCGAGGGGGAGATGGATCTGAAGCTCCAGTTCACCCCCGACTCCAAGGCGGTGGACAAGGCCAACGTGACGCGGAGCGATATCAAGGACAAAAAGATGAAGCAGTGTGTCTCCTCCGCGGGGAAGAGCATTCAGACCACCGAGCTGCCCGGGACGTGGGTGGACGGAAAATACACTATCGATTTTACCCTCAACAAGTGAGGCGAGATGAAGGCATGGATCGCGGGGGGCGCCATGGGGCTGATGCTGGCGAGCTGTAACGTCGGCGGTACGAACGAGTATATCGAAAAATGGAACGCCGATTTCAGCGCCCAGAAGCAGCAGTGTGAGAGCGGGAATCATCTGGCATGCCAGGTCGCCTGCCAGATGAGCATCAACCGACAGGTGTGCACGGAGGCGGCCAAGAGCGCCGAAACCCCGGCGCAACGCCAATGGGTCGCGCAGTGCGAGCGGGACGTGGCCGAGCAGGGACGCGCGGCGTGCGCCGCCGTAAACATGGTTAATCCCAATGACGCGGTGAAACGCATCGCCGCGCCGGTCCCCCAGGCGCCCCCGATGGCGACGCCGCCGACCGGGGGGGCGCCCGCGCCGGCGACGCCCGAGGCGACGGATCCCCACGCCGCTCGCGAGTCGGCCCTCCAGCAGGCCATGCGCAACCGCCTCCTCTCGGTTGTCGAGCCGGCGCCCACACCCCCCGCCGAGAGGGATACCGCCGCTGACAGTGCGGGGCCGGTCGGGGACGGCGGGAAGGCCGTCGTGACGGGAGCCCTCCCCATGGAGGTCATCCGGCGCATCGTCCACCGGAACCACTCGCGCATCCGGTTCTGTTACGAGAAGCGCCTGGCCGAGAAGCCGGACCTCGCGGGCAACGTCACCGTCAAGTTCATCATCTCCGGCACCGGCCAGGTCCAGATGGCGGCGGTCTCCCACTCCACCGCGGGGGATCCCGAGCTCGAGCAATGCGTCTCCACCGCGGTCCGGAGCATGTCCTTCCCCGCCCCCGAAGGCGGTGGCATCGTCATCGTTACCTATCCGTTCGAGTTCAAATCCGAGTAGGAGATCCGGGCGGTCCCCCCGCGGATTTCTCGATCGACACCCGGGGACGGGGGTCGGCCGGGCCCTCCGAAGCTCCCGGATACGCCGTCGAAGGGTGGACTCGGACACCTTCAGGATTCTGGCGGCCATGGCCACGTTGCCGTCGTGACCTTCCAGGGTATTGAGGATGTGAATGCGCTTCAGCATCGCCTCAAGAAGGAGCACGTCCAGTTCAAGTCCGTGCGGGAAGCGATCCGGCGGGAATACACCCTGAAGAACCTCGAACACCGACCCCTCGGGGAGATCGCCGCGCACCTAGGCTACAGCGAGCTCGCGTCCCTGAACCGCGCCTTCAGGCATTGGACCGGGGTGTCCCTGTCGAAGTACTGTAAAGGGGTTCGAAATCGCGGGTCCGGATAGCCGGCTGTTGTCATCGAAACGCGATTACGGGATCTGGGCGACCCCTTTTAAAAGGGCTTCTTCGATGGCGGCACGCTGGGAGAAGTAGGCCTCCGAGACATTGATCCAGACGAAGAGCATGGGATCCCCGTCGGAAACCGGGACGTGGAGCGCCGCGATCCGCCGCCGACTGAACTCGAGGTCGATCCAGATCAGCCGTCCGACGGTGGAATCAACCCGGGCGAGCTGCTCGAACGCCATGTACACCTCCGCGCCGATGCCGTCCAGACCATCGGGGGGCACCGCGCCCTGGTGGGCGATGACGAACCCCTGGTTGTCCACGATAAAGGCCGTCTCCGTCTTGTAGCTCTCCAGGAACCAGCCCAGCAGGTCCTCGCACGAGGAGATGTCGCGGGGGAGCGCCAGGGGCTCGGAGGGCGGCGCGGCGGGCGGACGGTCCGCGGCGGGGGCCGGCGCGCCGGCCTCAGGGGTCGGGGCGGGGAATCGCACATAGGACACCCCCGACGCCTCGGTGTCGAGGGGCTTCTCGTCAGCTCCCCCGAGAGTACGGAGCGTCCGGGACAGCTCACGGGCGTGTTCGAGATCAAATGAGCTCGCGTCGCGGTCTTTCATCGGCGTCACCATTCCTTCCTTCAATTTTTGCGATCGTGTTCTCCAGATCCGTCGCTATCAACCCGAACCGCGACGCCTCGGAGGCGTACTGCCCCCCCAGAAAAGATACGGGGAGCCCCTCCTCGCTCGCCCGGAGATAGATTTCGTTGCGGGGGACGAAGGTTTCGGTCACGCACTCGAACCCGGACCAGAGCTCTGACACCACGCCGAAGGAGGCGTCTCCGTCCAGCTGCACCATCGTCGGGAGTATCCCGAGTAGCCGGGGCCGACCGTCGTTCTGCTCGGCCACCCCCTGGACGACGCGGAGTGTCTGCCCCAGCGAGCGGAGGGCCAGGGGTTCCGCCTGGGCCGGAAGCAGCGCGTAGTCCGAGCCCCGAAGGGCCGCGCAGGTGATGCCGCCGAGCCCGGAGGGGGTGTCCAGCAGGATGTACTCGAACCGGCCGGAGAACTCCCGGACGATATGATCCACCGTGCCCGCGTTCTGGAGCTTGCGCTCGTATACCGGCACGTCGAGGGCGTCGAGCCGGCCGCGGGGGAGCAAGTTCAGCTTGGGGAGCTTGGTCTCGAACAGGACCTCCCCCAGCCCCGACTGACCGACGAGGTGCTCGGCGAGCCCGCTCCAGGCGAGCTCCCCGCGCCGCAGCGAGAGCCCCACGCCGCCCTGGGGATCGAGATCCACCAGCAGCGTGGCCCGCCCCCGTTCCGCAAGTGCGACGGCGAGGTTGAGCGCCGTCGTCGTCTTACCGCTTCCTCCCTTGGAGCTCGCGAGTGTCATTGTTATCGTCATTACTTCCTCTCTTGATGTGTCTGGAGCGCCGTCTGCAGGCCCTCCCGTAACTCTCTCGCCACTTGATCGACGCGGTGACGCGCGGCGCCGAGCCGGCCCTCCTCATCCAGATATACGGCGATGAAGATACCGAACTCCGGGCGGATGAATCGGGCAACGATCCAGCCCTGCTCCACCTCCAGCACGGTGGCGTGGAGGCTCCCGAGCCCCGCGTCCCGGGTTACCGACGATACGGCCTTGAGCCAGACCGACGGGGGCCGCCAAGAGGACCGAGGCGTCGGCGGCTGACTCATCCAGATTGTGGGAGGCGAAGACCTCCCCGTCGACGACGCCCACGGGAGAAGCGATAGCCTGGCACCTCACCGAGGGGCGCGAGGGCCGCCGGAGAGAGCGCCCCGCTTCGCGGTAAGATGCTCGGCAACCGGCACTCGCCGTTTCTTCCTTCCCCGTCATCGATGACCTCCTCCAGCGAAAATGTCAGCGCCTCGTCGACTTTGAACTCTCCCCGAGCGCTGATTGTACAACCCGTAACCGAGCTCGGGCAAGCCATCGCCCGGCTGACATGTTGCAACAGATATCGCCTCAGCGTTTCTTGGTCCAGGATGCCCGCCTCGTCAAGTAGAGTGAGGAATTTCTTGGTCTTTCCGAGCGCTTCGTAGCGCCTGCGGATCTCGAGCAGCTGCTCCTTGGTGTTACCTCCCAGACGCTGGAGGAAGGTCCCGAGGTCCTCGCGCTGATTCTGACAAAGAGGGGAGGGGGGACCTCCCGTCAGGGGGGCGGCGCCCGATCAAAATGACCGGCCACCCCGTCATTTTGAAACGCCAATCTGGCGTGCCCCAACCTGGGCTTTCGGGCCTGCGCCACGCCCGCCCGGGGCGCGCCGGCTTGATCGGACCCGGGGAAGGGGTTATCCGTTATAAGAGCGGCGCTTGCAGGGAGATGTGATGAGAAGAAACAGAAGTCTGGTGATGATGGCGTTCATGGTCGGGCTCGGGAGGGCGGCCTGTGGTGATCCGGATACCCCCGAGGAATCGGCGTCCGTCGGGACTTCGGAAGAGGACTCCACGTCCGTCGGGACTTCGGAAGAGGACTCCGCGCCGGAGGAGGGCGCCTGCATCGGATCCCTCTCGGGGGAGGTCTCGAGGAACGGTGTCGAAGAGATGGCCGCGGGGATCGCGGTCTGCAGGGGGGTCGGCGCCTGTTTCGAGCCCTTCGAGACCGAGGCGGACGGCAGCTTCGTCTGGGAGTACCCCCACAAAAACGACGACGCCTGCACCGTCATCGATTTTAAAACCGAATGGCTTCACATCGAAATCTTCCCCCTCTCGGACTCCGATAATTTCGCCAATTACGCCTTCACAGTAGGCTCCCTCCAGGAGGACATCTCGGATGAGGGGGCCCATGATTTGGACCTCCACCTGGGCCGCCTCGCGGTCTACGAGCTTCCCGAGGCGAGCGCGACCTATTCCCCTGAGGACGGGGCGGACGTGGACCTCGAGGGGATCACCTTCGTGCTCCCCGGCGGCGGCATCGTCAAACGTCCCCTGGGGATCGACGAGGACGTCCCGGTGGAAAACCCCCAGGAGATCCGCGTCTTCAAGGCGCCCCTGGATGAATGGGACCCGCCGTTTGTCGACGACCCGCCGGACGCGCTCTATTACCTCTCCCCCCATTGGGCCAAGATCCCCACCCCCGGGGTCCGCCTCTCCATCGAACCCCCGGAGGGATGGCGCGACGGAGACACCGGGCGCGTCGAGCTCCTGGGACGGTGGGCCACCCACTTCGCGGTG
>JBNLED010000055.1:0-4185 GCA_050304755.1 Polyangia bacterium
AATAAAGTTTCCAAGCTGGCAATCGCTGCGCCCGTCCGGCAAGGCGCGAGGAGTGGAGAATACTGGGGGTATTTGACCGACGAGCAACGCCGACGGGCGGGATGCAGCGGTTGTCAGATGGCAAGTTAATTTTGATCAGAGCCCTTAGTTGACGCCGCCGGGTTCCTATGTTTCATCTAAATGTGATGAAAAAGGCCCTACTCATCGCCCTGGTTTTCGCTGTCATCGCGCTCTTCTGGATAGTGTTGTCCCGGTATTTCACCCTCTCCGATATCCAGCGCATCGCCCGGGACTCCCTCGCGGTCGCCAGGGCACACCCTTTCCAGGTGTTCGGGCTGCTCGTCCTCGGGCATGTCATCGGGATGGCCCTCTCCCTCCCCTCCAAGGCGCTGATGACCCTGCTCTCCGGGGTGCTGATGGGGCCCGTGTGGGGTTCGCTGGCCACCCTGTCGGGGGTGGGGATCGGCACCTCCGGGCTCTTCTTCGCCGCCCGCTATCTCCTGAGGGATTTCGTCAAACGGCGCCTCGGGGCGCGCGCGGAGGTGGTGGAGCAACGGCTCGGCCGACACCCCATCCGCGCCCTCATCGGTCTCCGACTGTTCATCACCCTCCCCTACGCCCCCATCACCCTGGCGGCGGCGGTCACCTCCATGCGCTACCGCCACTTCATCATCGGCTCGCTCATCGGGGACCTCCCGGTGGTCGTCGCCTACTGCTTCGCGGGGCAGCAGCTCTTCAGGCTGACCAGCCTGTCGGAGGCGGTCTCCCCCTGGACCATGGGCATCCTGATCGCGGTGGGGCTCTTTGTCTTCACCACCTCGGTGATCGGTCGATCCAGGCGCGCCCATTGAGGGAGATGGAACCATTTGTGTCAGTCAGATTTATCGGGTCGGCCAGAACATACCCATAAAGATTAGTATCCCCACCAGCAAACCCAATAGGATCCTTAGCCGCCCAACGCCCCGTCTCGGGATCATAATCCCGAGCCCCAAACCTCACCAACCCGGTATCCCGATCATACAGCCCCCCGGCAAACCCGAAGGGCTGGAAGCCCGGGTTGGTGGCCGGTCTCGGCGTCCACTATCAACCTGGGGCTGCCCAGGTGGTCGGTGACGTAGCGGTAGGCCCTCCAGGTCTGGACGTCGGCTTTTTTCGATATCATGTAGTCCGGGATGTTTCCCGCCGTGCCGTACACGACCAACGCCGGTAACGTTACGGGTCTTTTTTTTCAGAGAAGCTCACTTTTTTTGTCAACGTTTGCCCCCGACCGTCCGAGAAGGGGGAAGACGACAAATCGCCGCGCGCTGACGCGGCGAAGCATCCCTGCCCCGACGTGGGAGAAAGGAGCCTGTGAAATGACGTTTGGCATGGAACACGAACCGAAGGGTTTGAGTAAGGAGGTGGCGCGATGAGCCGGCGTGTCACCATCGCTTTCGGCGTTCTGTGGCTGGCGACAGCCTGCACGACACAGAGGCAACCCGTCCAGTCTATACCGGTATATGGAGAGGAGGAGACGAGCTTCGATGGCGTCCCCTCGGGGGTCGTCTCGGCGGTCAGGGCGAACATGAAAAACCGGATGGAAGAGAGCCCGGAGGATCATATCCCGCGGATCTTCAAGCGCCTGGATAGGCAGGATATACATATGGGGATACCCTACGAGATATACCTGATAAAGGCCGAAGCCCTCGAAGGGAAATTGGCGCCGGGCTTCGACGGACTTCAGCTCTCCACATACTACGTCCCCATTATCGATTCCTCCGGTAAAGAGTATGTGACGATGTATGCGCTACCGAGAGAGAATGGTGAAGTACACTCTTCCGGATGCATGCTGGGGGCGTACGGCTATGCCGCTTTTCTAAAGACGCAGAGCTGTACCGGCCGAAGGATCGTCATCCGCAGGGTGCCTCGATCGGGGTATCCTCGGGCGTTCAAGTTCGTGGGGTGTCTCGGCCCCGAGCAGACCCTCGAGAGCGGGAGATACTGGGCGATAGAGGACCTGGGAAACCGGTTGGATGAGCTCGACACGAAGGAGTACGGCTGGCAACAGGTGTTCGAGAAGATGACAACCTACTATCAGGATATCAAAGAGAGGGGGTTAGAATGGCGATGAAGAAGGGAAGCATAGGTGCCGTGTTGGTGCTGCTCCTCTCTCTGGGCGTCCTGAACCCGGCGAGATCGGACTACCTACCCGTCCAGATCGAGAAGCAGAAGACCAATTCCTGGTGTTGGGCCGCGTCAGCGGTGGCGGTCTTGAATCGCTATCTCACATATCCCGGCCTGGACGTGGAGCTCAACCAAGACGGAAATTTCGGACAATGCCTGCTCGCCACCCGGTTGTTCGAGATGTATCAGATCGATATTGATTGCTGCGATCCGGCCAACGAGGCGGTGTGCAAAGAGGGATCCTACAACGTGGAGACCATTGAGATCATGAACAGCGCCCCATATCGCATGGACATGAGCACCGACGGCTATCTGTCGAATCAGGATATCGAAACAATGATAAACGACATGAAGGCACCGTTCATCATGACCCTGAACGGTGGGGGCACCGCGCACGATATCGTCGCGGTCGGTTTGTCGCTTGACAAGAGCAAGCTAACGGTAATGGACCCGTGGGACGGGGAGTACAAAGAAGAGACAATCGCGGCTTGGAAGAACGGAACCTCCGATGACGGGCGCCCCTGGGTGTCCACCTTGGGATGGGAGGCGAGCTCCGCCCCTACCCCCCCGGACGAAGTGATGCTGAGACGTACGGCGATAAGCGGCGTCAACAAGTATTCCTTCACAACGCCGGGCACGATAACTACGGATTCTTTACAAATAGAGAGCGGTGCTGAAATAGAGCTCCTGGCGACTTCCGGCGACCCCATTATCCTGGGAAGCGGAACGACGATTGAAAAGGGCGCCAAATTCTGCGCCTCGCCCTCCGAAAGCTGTTCGTACTGATTTGATTTATACCTTGAAATCCCAATAGATCGACGGCCCAAACCGCTGTCGCTCGCGCCAATGCACGCCATCAGCGTCTGTACTCACCGTTGCCATCACTCATGAACAGTCCAGTTCAGCTCCTGATGGCAAAGGCTCCGTTCGGCCACTGCTGACGTCCCTTGACGCGTTTTTCCTCGCCGACCTATTGGGATTTCCAGGTTATTAGAAACTGGCAAAGACTTGAGTGAAGCGGCGACGAATCGGGGTGGGTATAAAGTCACCCTGCTGTCGTCGCCGCTCGATTCTTCGTAACACTCCGTAAATACAACAAACGATTATCGGCACGGTTCCTGTAACGGCCTCGGTGTTCACCTTCCGATCATAGGAGGTCAATGTGGGAAGTCTTATCCGCTGGGTCCAACCGAACCAGGTGTACGAGCTCACCATGAGAACCGTGGATCGCCAGTTCCTGTTCAAGCCGAACCATCACCCCAAAAATCCGCTGCTGGCCGATACCTGTCCGCGAAATGCCCTCGACATGAACAACGACATCCTCCCGGAGCCCAGCATCATCAACACCATCGGCTCGGCGGTGGGACGCGCCCTCGAGCGGTATCCCGTCCAAATCCACTGCTTCGAATTCAATATCAATCACCCCCACGAACAGTTTTCTGTCACCGAGGAGCAGAGACCCAACCTCCCGGGATTCCTCAGGTCCACTCACAGCCTCATCGCGAGGGGCGTCAACCGAACCTGGGAACGAGAAGGCCACCTATTTGCTGCGAGAGCGCGATTTCATCCATGCGTGGACGACAAGGCGGCAGAGCAGAAGCTCATCTATGGCCTCACCAACGCGGTCAAAGATAACTTGGTCGAAGAGGTCTCCCAGTCCCCCTTCTTCTCGACCTACCGGCACCAGGCCTTCGGCGACGAGCTGCGGTTCTGGTTCCTCGACTACTCGGCCTACTGGGCGGCGGGGGGAGACCGGAAGAAGAGCCACCGCCTGAAGGACTACCTCAAGTGGGTCACCTGGGAGTGTACGCCCCTCCCGAGTCATGCCGGCTGGACCGAGCATCAAAGGCAAACCTGGATAAGGCAGCAGGTCAGGGAAGCCGAAAGGGACGCCAAGAAGAAGCGAAAAGCAACCGGGAACACCGTCATCGGAAAGAAGAAGCTCTACGAAACAGACCCGAGGGATCGACCCAAGAATCCCAAGAAGAGCGGAAGAGAACCCCTCTGTCACGCCTCTGATCC
>JBNLED010000056.1:0-1663 GCA_050304755.1 Polyangia bacterium
TAGTCGTCCAACGGGTGCGAACCCCGTCCGATCAAAGCTGAGCCCGGCAGGTCGGTAGTGAGCCTTGCGCCGACGTGGGTAACGGCGCCGGCGATGCGTAGGCGCGCGAGCATGTGAGCCATGTGGAATTGGCCTCGAAAAATGAGTAAATCGCGGCCATTCGACTTTCTCGGATGGGAGAGGCTCTTTTCACGCGGGGAGAGACGGCTCTATCCTCATCAGGATCGGTTTTTCACCTCGGAAGACAGCCCGCTCACTTCGTAAGAGGCCACCCGGACGAGGTCAGGATCTGTTTCTCACATCAGAAGACGGCCCTCTTACTTCGTGAGAGACAACCCGGACGCGTTCGGCAGGGGAGTGTCCCCTTCTCGCGGGGAGGGTCCCCGGCCTTTCTCCGCCCTTTTCCGCTTCTGTACAGGTCGCGAAATCTTCACGATACGAAAACATGTCAAAACGATCGTTTTGCATGGAGAACTATTGAATCCCCGCCGGCTGGAGTCCCTGATCCCGGCCATGCTGGGGAGCGCCGATCGGTAAGGCGGCGATCTCGGCGACCTGGCCTGGGAACCATAGACGAAGACATTGAGGGCGGCACAGACCGGCGTCACGCTCACCGCCACCAGTCCAGCCGCGGGGATCTCCTGTCCGGTCCCAGAAGTTGCTTTCGTCTAATATAAAGCGTCGTTTCAGTTCAGAACTGCGCGAAGAAGTCCCAGATGACGTCTGTGTTCGGCGCGATCTGATGCCCGGCGGCGTATTCACACGCGGTGACGGGATACCCCGTCGCACAGCCCTGGTAGCTTTCACAGGTGCAGGGGAGGTTGGATTGGTTCAGCCCGTCGCACCAGTCCGGCGCCATCGGTTCCGTATCGCTCGTGCAACCGTTCCGCGAGACAAAATTGGAGACGGCCTGCCGGTGACCGTCGAGGAGCGTGTCCTCGGTGCCGATGAACGCCAACACCGCGACCATCGGCGTGCCGGTCGCGCATCCGCCGCCGAAGCCGCTGCCCGCCATCGGCGCGATCGCTCGCGTCATGCTGTCGGACGTGCAACCGAGGGTGAATGAGAACATGGCGCCGAAGCTGAACCCCGTGGAGAAGATCCGACGCTCGTCGACGCAGAGCTCCGACCGGAACAGGTCCCGCATGGCGGTGTAAAAGGCCACGTCCTTGCCGTCTTCGTTCCCCCAGCCGAGACCGTCCTGGTCGCCGTTCGAGTAGTTGAGCCCCTCCCCCGCGACAAATATCGCCTGATCGTCGGCGAGGTCCAGTAGCCCGTAGTAGCCGATCCGATCGATCATCTCGGCCGACCCGCCCCATGGATGCCAGCCGAAAATCAGCTTGTAGGGGTGATCCGGGTCGTAATTGTTCGGTAGCGTGAGGATGTACTCGCGTATCTCACCGGACACATCGATGCTCGCGCGGCCGCTCTCCAGTCCCGCGGCGCTGCCGCAGCCCTCGCTCGGCGTTGGCCCGTCCGCATCGGTGTCCGCATCGGTGTCCGCGTCGGTGTCCGCATCGGTGTCCGCGTCGGTGTCCGCATCGGTGTCCGCGTCGGTGTCCGCGTCGGTATCCGCGTCAACGTCCGTGTCGGCGTCGGTATCCGCGTCCGTGTCGACATCGGTGTCCGTATCGGCATCGGTGTCCGTGTCTGCGTCGGTGTC
>JBNLED010000057.1:0-9538 GCA_050304755.1 Polyangia bacterium
GATCCCCGAACCTGAGGATACGGCGATCGGGGGCGGGGACACCGCCTCCGACACCGACGCAGACGCGGATTCAGATGCGGACACGGACGCGGATACCGATGCGGACACGGACGCGGATACCGATGCGGACACGGACGCGGATACCGATGCGGACACGGACGCGGATACCGATGCGGACACGGACGCGGATGCCGATGCGGACACGGACGCGGATGCCGATAGCGTATCCCCGTGGGACACCGACGCGGACACGGATTCCGGCGACGATACGGGCTTAGGCGGTACCGATCCTGGGGACACGACCGATACGGACGCGGATTCCGACACGGGCACCGGGGGCAGGGATACGGCCGCCGACGCGGGGGACGCGGACGGAGGCGAGCCCGAGCCCCCCTGCGAGGTCTGCGACTGGGTGTTCATCGAGGGGGGCGTCTACATGATGGGCTCCCCGGAAGATGTGGGGGAGCCGTCGGAGCACCCCCAACACATGGTGGAGATTCCCTCCTTCTATCTGTGGCGGACCGAGGTGACGGTGGCCCAATACACGGCGTGCGTCAAAGACAGCGGCTGTGCGCCGCCGGCGGGCACCGATGACCACTGCGGCTTCGGGCGTGAGGACCGGCAGGATCACCCCATCTCCTGCATCGACTGGTTCCAGGCGGGCGCGTTCTGCGAGTGGGCCGGCGGCCGGCTCCCCACGGAGGCGGAGTGGGAGTTCGCGGCCCGCAGCCGGGGGCAGGACATCACCTACGCCTGGGGGGACGAGCCGGCCACCTGCGACTACTGCGTCAACAAGATAGACGAGGTTCAGGCCTGCGGCACCAACACCACCTGGCCGGTCTGCTCCAAGCCCCTCGGCAACAGCGACCAGGGGCTCTGCGACTTCTCGGGCAACGTCTACGAATGGGTCCAGGACTGGATGCACCCCGCCTATGAGTACGAGCGGGACGGGGCGTACCACATCGCCCCGGACGACGGCAGCGCCTGGGAGGATCCCGAGGGCACCTTCCGGGTCATGCGCGGCGGCGGCATCTTCAGCGGCGACGACGTCCGTTCGGCCAAGCGGGTCTACCACCCGCCGGACTGGTACTACGGCGGCCTCGGCGTCCGCTGCGCGAGGTCGGCGGATTAGAACGAGAGTCTCCTACTCGTCGTCGAACAGCACCCCCGCCCCGTCGAACTGGCTTGAGGCTCGGATCATGAGCACGGTGCCGAGCCGCTCGATGAAGGCGTTGACGTGGGCCACGTAGCGCTCCCCCTCGTCGGCGAAGGGCTCCCGGAGCCCCATGATGACGAGGTCGGCGTCAGCAGAGGTCTCGGCCATGACGTCGGCGACGGACTGCTCGGGGCGCCTGACGATGATGTTCTTCTCCGCCGGCACCCGGGCGTCCCCCAGGATATGGGCGAGGCTCACCGCGGAGCGCTGGACCACGTCGGGGGAGTCGACGATGATGTTGACCCGCACCTTGGCCCGCGACCACATGTCGGTGGTGGAGAGGAGGTAGGCGATGAGCAGCATGAGGGTGCTGTTCCGCTCCTTGCCCCCCCACCAGATATCGAGGGTCCGGTGCTTCCCGAACCCCCGCCCATCGTCGTGCTGGATGAACGCCAGGTTGTGGTCCAGGGCGAGGAGCCCCCGCACCAGCTCGGTGAACTCGGCCGGGCGATCGGTCTCCTCCCCCCACCCCATGAGCACGGTGTTCGGCGTCATGCCGGAGAGCCCGTAGGACTGGGCCGCGTTGAGGATGCCGTTGTACACGTCGGGGGCGACGGTGGCCCGGGTGAGCATCTCCGGGTAGATGCGCCCCACCGTCTCCGCGAGCCCGGGCTCCAGCTGCCGGACCTTGTTGAAGATGAGCCGGACGTCCCCCTCCAGGATGTGGAAATAGGTGGAGAGCCCCCGCTGCTTGACGATCCAGCGGGAGAGGTAGATGAGGTGCTGCCGCGCCTCGGGATCGCCGCCGAACACGATGAGGTTGGGGCGCCAGTTCTTGGAGTCCACAGCCCGCCGGTGGAGGTGCATGAGGCCGGTCTGCACCACCGCCGACCAGAACCCCCGCCAGGTGTCCTTGGGGGATGACGCGAACTGCCGCTTCTTGAGCACGAGGAAGACGAGCCCCATCACCACGGTGGCCCCGGCCATGGCCACCATGTCCAGCTTGAACATCACCGCGAGGCAGACCACGGCCCCGAGCATGCTCACCCAGACCGGCGTCCGGAAGTCCGGCCGGTAGCTCATCACCCCGGACCAGCGCTGGATCCCCGCGGCCAGGCAGAGGAACCCGTAGCTGGTAAGGAAGAACATGGTGATGATCCGCGCGATGAGGTCGAGCTCCCCCACCAGGATCCCCCCCTCGGCCACGAAGAAGGTGAGCACGGTGCCCACCCGGGGCTCGTTCATGGGGCCGTACCCCTTGCCCATGAACCGGGGCACCACGCGATCGTAGGAGAGCGCCTGCAGATAGCGGGGCGCCCCCAGGATGCTGCCGAGAGCTGAGGAGAGGGTCGCGGCGAACACGCCGGCGACGACGAGCTGGGGCACCCGGGCCACCTTGAGCCACACCATGCCGTCGGTCCGCAGGGTCTCGGCGTCCACCTTGTACGAGAGAAAGACCGGGATGGCCAGGTAGACCGCGAGCCCCACCAGGATGGCGGCCATGGTGCCCCGCGGGATCCCCCGCCTGGGGTCCTTGAGATCCCCGGACATGGCCACGCCGGCGGTGAAGCCGGTGACCGCCGGGAAGAACACGGCGAACACCGCCTCGAAGGACTCGGAGCTCTTGCCGAACCACATGGGAACATCGTCGGCCGGGATGGTCGGCGCCTGCCCCATAAAGAGGGAGACCAGGGAGAGCACGATGGCGGCGAGCACGAAGTACTGTATCTTGAGGGCGAAGGAGGTGCTGAAGAAGGTAATCGCGGTGAGGGCCACGCAGGAGAGGGTGCCCACGAGCCGCCGGTTGAACAGGGAGTTCTCCATGCCGAACGCGCCGAGGAAGGACTCGGCGAAGCCGATGAGGTAGAGGCTCATGCTGAGGCAAAGGGCGAAGAACAGGGCGAGGCCGATGGCGCCGCCGATGGGCAATCCGAGCCCCCGGGAGATCATGTAATAGTCCCCCCCCACCTTCACCGTCCGGTTGGTGGCGATGGAGCAGATGCTCATGCCGGTGGTGATGGAGATGGTGTGGGCGAGGAGCACCACAAGGATGGCGCCGAGCAGCCCGCCGTGGCCCACCACCCAACCGAACCGGAGGTACATGATCACCCCGAGGATGGTGAGGATGGACGGCGTGAACACCCCTTTGAAGGCGCCGAACTTGAGGTCCTTGGGGGCGGATGAGGGCTTGCCCTTCGTCATGCCTGCTGTTTAACGTAGTTTGAAAGATTTCCCAAGGCGAATCGACGACATCAGAGGCACTCCGCCGGACCGCACCCCTCGTCCGGCCCATTGTCGCAGACGGACACGTGGCCGTCGACGGAGAGTCCCGCCAGCAGATTGTCCATGTCACACGTGAGCCGGGGGTTTCTGCTGATGCTGAAGAAGCCCGCCACGGAGGAGAGCGCGGGGAGTCCCACGGTGGAGAGGGCCTCATTGGCGGAGACGCTGAACGTGCCCGAGACCGTGGTCAGGGCCGGCAGCTCGATCGCCGTCAGGGCGGTGCTGTTGATGGAGACAGAGTTGTCGATGATCTCGAGGCGGGGGAGCGCCAGGGTCTCGAGGCGCGTATCGTACAGCTGGAGGGCGCCCATTCCGACGAGGCGGGGGAAGCTCAGAATTCCCAGGGCGTCACACTGCTGGAGATAGAGGTCCCGCTCGAGGGTCCTGAGCACGGAGAGATCGATCGTCGAGAGCGCCGGATTGGCGATCAGCCACAGCTTTCCGGCGGTCTCGAGCCCGCTCAAATCAGTGGAATCCAGGGCGTCGTTCTGGGAGATATACACGGCGCCGTCCGCCAATTCGGAACCCAACGAGACGAGGTTCGGGAGGTCGATGCGCCTCAACGCGTTGTTGGAAGCGACGGTCAGCGCGCCGGTCTCCGAGAGGCCGTCGAGGCGCACCTCGCGGAGCACGGGGGTGTTCTGGATCTCCACGGTCTGAAGGGTCTCGACGTTCTGGAGCCCGTCCAGGTCCCTGAGGAGGCTGCCCTCTATCCGCAGCGATCTTCCGATATGCGTGAGGCAGCCGAGGCGATCGAGGCTCTCCACGCTCCCGGTGACGGTCAGGTTTCCGGCCACCCCGCGGTACCCCTCGAGGTCGGCGACCCGGGCCTGCTCGTCGAGAATCGCGTTTCCCCCGCGGGTCCCGCCCTGGCAGGTGGAGCTGTCCGTGTCGCCCCGCGGGTCGGTCCCGGTCTCCGAATCGGTATCGTTCCCCGAGACGGCGCCGGGGGACCGATCCGCCGCCTCGTCGCCCCCTCCGGTCCGATAGCAGCCTCCGGTGGACAACAGAACCGCTGCGACCGTCGTTAAAACCCCTCTCGGCATTGGGAAATCCTCCTGGAACCCCACTATATTCCCGGTCTTTCGGCCGAAGCAAGCGCTTACGCCCCTTCCGGGCACATTCCGCTTGACGAAACAATATCGATATCACGATACTACACGCCGGATTTGATGGCCTCATGGAGGACAATGTGCAAGGCCCGGATGAACAGCTCGATATAAACGTATTTGAAGCCGCGGACTTCGACGCTTACCTGCCGAACAAGTGGAACAGCAACATGTACACCCTGGAGCGTCGCCGGGTGAAGACCAAGCTCGAGGCGTTGGGAAACCAGCTCGTCGAAGAGCTCGAGAACGCCGGGTTGTCGCTCATCATGCACTCTTCGGACGAGTTCCCCTCGTTCTGGAACAAGAAGCGGGTGGACTCCCAGTGGCTCTTCTTCTCGAGGGGCGAGGCGGCGCGGGAGGAGCTCAGCGCTCTCATCGACAAGGAGCGCACCCTCAAGGACACCCTGGAGGATCCCACCCCCCTCTACCGGCACCTCTTCCTCGGGGTCTCCGTCAACGAGACCCACCTGGAGATAGGGCTCCGCCTTCACCACGACGCCTGGGTGGACCGGAGGAACTTCCTCGGGCTCTTCGCCGGCGAGGAGCCCCGCGGCAAACTGGCGGGGACCATCGCCGAGCTGCCGGAGCACTACCAGCTCAGCACCAATGACGAGAATCTCCAGTCCCTGGAGGGGTTCGACATGGCGCGCCTAGAAGCACTGGTAAACGCGTTCGACACCGAAAAGGCGTGGCTCTTCATCGGCGCCCGGCTCCCCCGGGACCAGGTCCTGGTGCTCGGAGGGGATATCAGCGACACCGCTCGGGAGGTGTTCCAGTGCCTCATCCCGGTATACCGGTTCATCGCCTGGTCTCCGTCCAATGACGCCATCGCGATGGACGAGGTGCTCCGGGAGCGGAACGAGGCGCTCCGCCAGACCCGCGAGGTGCTGGATCGGGAGCGGGCGGAGCGGGAGGCGAGGCTCCGGGAGCAGGAGGCGGTGGGCGCGGCCATGAAGCAGGAGATCGCCGACAAGATCCACGAGACCGAAGTCTGGCGGAGCCGGGAGGTCGCGGCGAGGAGAGCGGCGGCGGCGCGGGCGGCGAGCGCGGCCAGGGATGACGACGCCCGGGCCAAGGCGGAGGCCATGGCGGCCCAACTCTTCGGCCCGAAGACCGAGAAGCCCGACGCCGAGGCCAACCCCAGGACCGAGGCCAAACCCAGGACCGAGGACAAGGCCCGGGGGAAACCCCGCCCGAGGCCGAGGTGGGAGGACCGGAAGCCCGAACGCACGCCCAAGCCGGTGGCGCCCTTCAAGGCGGAGCCCCCCAAGACGGTGGGGGACGTCAGCGTGGGCGCCTTCATCGAGGTCACCAAGGGCTTTCTCAAGGGACGATGGGGCAAGGTGCAGGAGATTGACGAGAAGGGCGGCCTCAAGGTGGGCTTTGGGGTGCTCTCGTCCCGTCTGGAGCTCGACGAGGTGATGGTCATCGATCCGGAGAAGCGGAAGGAAGAGCAGGCCCATCGGGGACGGGGCTCGAAACGACGCCAACAAAAGGGATCCGGCGGGCGTTTTCGTGATACACTCTCCAAGGAATAGCTGTTTTCGTCCGATGTGGTCGTTTATCGACGGCTCCCTTTGGAGTCACGACGATAACGCCCGCCAGGAGGATTTAAAATGAAGACTACACTTATTTTACTCTGCGCCCTCTTCCTCTTCGCGTGCGGCGGCGCCGGCAAGAATCAGCAGAAGGAGCGGCGCCTGAAGCGGGGGGAGCTCGGCCGCGTCGACGAGGGCGCCCGGTGCAACGCCGAGCTCGGCCGGGAGAGCCTGGTGGACCTCAACAATGATGGTGTCCCCGACGTGAGGATGGTCTACAAGAACGACGGAGACGACGAGGTGATGATCTGCCGGGAGGCCGACCTGAACTTCGACGGCACCAAGGACTTCTTCATTTTCTTCGACGACAAGGGGCAGATCGTCCGGGACGAGTCCGACCTCGACTTCGACCGGCGGATTGACATCATCGCCACCTATGCCCGGGGGAAGGTGGTGAAGAAGGAGTACGACACCAACTCGGACGGCCTGGTGGATCGGGTGCGGTACATCCAGAACGACCTGCCCATCCGCATGGAGGGGGACCGGGACGGAGACGGCAAGGTGGACCTGTGGGAGTACTACGCCGGCGGGAAGTTGGTGCGGGTGGGCGAGGACGAGGACGGGGACGGCCGGGCGGACGTCTGGTCCCGGGACGGCCAGACCGAGTCCTCGTTAATACAGGAGAAGGACGCCGAAGGGGACGGCGCCGAATCGACGGAGGCCTCGAAAACGAAAGACGGGGAGGACTCGAAGAAGGACAGCCCCGAAGAGGGGGAGGAGGGGAATGCCGCCGGGAAGAGTGACGCCCCCGAAAAGGCGACCGAGCCGCCGGCCCCGAAGGAATGAGCACAGCGCCCTCCCGGGGCCGTTTCGCGCGGATCGCGCCGATTAGAGTCCAATCGTGACAAAACAGAGACTACAGAAAATCATCGCCCAGGCCGGGCTGGCCTCCAGGCGCAAATCCGAAGAGATCATCATGGAGGGCCGGGTCAGGGTCAACGGAAAGGTGATCCGGGAGCTCGGCGCCAAGGCCGATCCCTTCTCGGACAGAGTGGAGGTAGACGGCCGGACGCTCTTGCTGGAGACGCCGGTGACGCTCCTCATGAACAAGCCGAGGGGGGTGGTCTGCACCGCCTCCGACCCCGAGGGAAGGGATACCGTCGTCGACCTGGCGAAGGACGTGAAGGCCCGGGTCTACCCGGTCGGAAGGCTCGACTTCGCGACCTCCGGCGCCCTGCTCCTCACCAATGACGGCGCCCTCTCCTACGCCCTCA
Organism: Polyangia bacterium; assembly: GCA_050304755.1. Taxonomy (GTDB): domain Bacteria; phylum Myxococcota_A; class Polyangia; order JAAYKL01; family JAAYKL01; genus CAYWLQ01. Next base: position 7,361 of record JBNLED010000057.1, read on the forward strand.
CCCACCCCAAACACCATGTGGAGAAGACCTACCTGCTCAAGGTGGCCGGGAGAGTCTCCGAGGAGGTGCTGGAGCTGTGGCGCACCGGCGTAGACATCGGCGATATCGTGACCCGGCCGGCCCAGGTGTTCCGGGTGGAACAGGAGGAGAACTATACCTGGATCCAGGTCACCATCCACGAGGGGCGAAACCGCCAGATCCGCCGCATGGGAGAGGCCACCGGCATCGACGTCCGGAAGCTGAAGCGGGTCTCCTTCGCCGGGCTCACCATCGAGGGTTTGAAGGTGGGCCAGTACCGCATCCTCGGCGCCAGAGAGCTGACCAAGCTCAAGCAGCGGTTCAACATCGCCTCCGAGAACCCCAAGGACGACCGTCCCAAGAAGAAGCGCGCCGCCAAGCCCCGGGAAAGCACGCCGCAGTCCGGCCCGGACAACTTCCAGAACCTCCGGGACATCAAGCGCCGGCGGCTCGAAAGGAAGCAATCCGGCATCGATAAGACCGCCGAATTCCAGGGCAAACGGCGCCGCCCCCCGAGGCGGACCACCGTCCCCCCGTCCAAGTAACAACAAAGTAACAAAATCCTTAAAAAAGATCGGTCCGACTCTTGACAGATCCACCCCCGACCCCCTATATCCTCACTTGCTTGTTGCGGGGTGGAGCAGCCTGGTAGCTCGTCGGGCTCATAACCCGAAGGTCATCGGTTCAAATCCGGTCCCCGCTACCGCTGAAAGCCCCAGAATCATTTAGGTTCTGGGGCTTTTCTATTTCAGCAGAAATTGAAAGCATCCCGCCGTGGACACGTGGTGGACACGGCGTCTCTACTTCCCTTGTGCAACGTGGGGTGGCGCGACCGGCGCGAGTGACTTTACGAGTCGTAGCTGAGCCTTCGAGTCGGTGTGAGCATACTTGTGGGTGGACGCTTCTGAGCGGTGTCCAAGCTGCATCTGGATGACTTTGATACTCTCGCCCCCTGTCGCAGCCTGGCTGGCTACAGAGGGACGGTGGAGAGGGGAATGAGACTATCCTCTCAGCCCTCTGAGCCACTTATGATGAGGCTTTCCGGGTTTACGGCCGAGGAGGACAGCGACGAATCGACGATTCTGAGTGGGGCGCTGACGGTCGCACCTGTGAGCGCAAAATATGCTCGACCGTGGCGATGCCCCGCATGCGCTCACCGAAATCACTACCGCCTGGACGGGTTTGTGGATAGGTTTATTTTGTGAGCGAAGCGATCGCATCTCGCGCGATCGAAACGCCGCGCTTTTGGAAGATCGTCTACAGCCTGAACAAGGCACGCCGTTCCCAAAATCATCACCTTTCGCCCGTTGATTCAATCCGTACTGGAATCGTCATTATAGAGAGTTAATATGAAATTTCGAGACACCACTGAAAACCAGCGAAGACACCCCAAAAGGAGACGAGCATGCAAATCGCCGGAAGCACCAAGGTCCATGCCTTCTAAAACAATACCTGTTTCTCGAGGACTTTCTCGCGGCATACAATCCCAAGTTCGAAATGCTCAAGAACAAGATGGCGCGGGCCACGGTCGGACGGGTGGCGACCCTTCGAACCGCCGCGGGTATCGCGAGCATCGAGCTCGGACCGTTTCTCGATGCGATCGCGGAGGAGATCGAGAAGCAGACAGGAACGCGGCCTGAAACAGAGACTGGGGGCGCGGCGGCCGCACCGTCTCGAGACGAACGTCTTCAAATCCTGAAGAAGATCATCAGCGACCTGCACGACGGCGGCGACCTGGAAGAGGCGAAGCGCCAATTCTCCGAGGCGGTGGAGGATGTGGAAGCGTCTGAGATCGCCGCCATGGAGGAGGAGCTGATCAAGGGCAGTCTGCCGGTTTCTGAAGTCCAGCGACTGTGCGACGTCCACGTGGGCGCGTTTCGCCACGCCCTGGACGAGCACCAAGAGGTGGACGCGCCGCCAGGCCATCCGGTGCACACCTACATCGCCGCGAATAAGGTCGTCACAGAGCTGGCCAATCAGCTCGGCGCCCTCGCGAGAGAACATTGAAGCCGGCGGCAAGGCGGACGACAAACTGAAGCAGGTCCTTCCCCTCATCGACAGGCTGGGCGGCATCGAGAACCACTACCAGCGCAAAGAGAACCAGCTCTTCTCCGTGCTAGAGCGCCACGATGTCTTTCCCCGCAGCCCGGCGGTCATCGG
>JBNLED010000058.1:0-41160 GCA_050304755.1 Polyangia bacterium
GGACAAGGAGAAAGACGAGAAGAAGACGGGCAAGGCCGCCACGCGGAAGGCCAAGGACGGCGCGGACAAGGAGAAAGACGAGAAGAAGACGGGCAAGGCCGCCACGCGGAAGGCCAAGGACGGCGCGGACAAGGAGAAAGACGAGAAGAAGACGGGCAAGGCCGCCACGCGAAAGGACAAGGAGAAGAGCTCCAAAGACGCCGCGTCTCGAAAAGCGAAGGACAAGAAGACGGGCAAGGCCGCCACGCGAAAGGACAAGGAGAAGAGCTCCGGAGACGCTGCGTCTCGAAAAGCCAAAGACGAAGACGAGAGCGGCGCGGCCGCTACCCGAAAGTCAAAGGATGAGGACAAGTCCGGTACGGCCGCTGCTCGAAAATAGCTCCCCCTCTCACCTGGAAATCCAAAACCTGTGCTGGCGCCAACCATTGAGACCGGTCTCATGAGACCTCCGCCGCCAATGGTCGCGAAACGATCCCCCGCCAGCAATCGCCAAATTTTGAGCGGACGGAGATGAAGTTGATGGTCAAGCCCTGGCGGCTGATCACCGCATCCGACGACGCAGAAGGCTCGCGGCTGGATGTGTGGCTTACGATCGTGTTGAAAGGGGTGTCCCGTCAACGAGCGAAGCGGATGATCAACGAGGGGGGGGTAACCGTCAACGGCGTTCTCGCGCCCAAAGGAGCGGTGCTTCAGTCCGGAGACCGAATCGCGATCCTGGGGCCTCCGGAGCCGGAGGTCTGGTATGCGGCGCCGGACGATTCGGAAAGGCTCGAGGTCCATTTCGCGGATGAAGATCTCATCGCGGTGGAGAAGCCCAGCGGCCTTCCCTCGGTACCGCTGCACGCCGCGGAGGTGGGGACCCTGGCCGGCTGGGTGGTCCACCGGTTTCCGGAATGTCGAAAGATCCAGCGCTCGCTGGGGGATGGAGGGCTTGTCCAACGCCTCGACCGTGACACTTCCGGGGTGGTATTGGCGGCCCGCTCCCGGGTGATTCACGAAGCGCTCATCACCGCACAGACCGAAGGCGCCATCGAGAAGGTCTATCTGGCGCTGGTGGACTCCGAGGATGCGCCCCCACAGACAATCGATCTGCCGCTCATCGCCGCCGGTCGGGGTCGACGGCGGATGAAGCCCTCCCCGTCAGGCCCGTCCGCCCATACACGGGTGGCGGTGCGGGAGCGATATGAAGGGCGGTGGCTCGTCGAGGTGACCATCCATCGCGGCGTGCGCCATCAGATCCGCGCTCATTTGGCCGGCGTGGGATGCCCCATCGCCGGTGACGGGCTATACGGGCGTCAGGCACGGCATCCCGAGCCCGGTCGGCTCTTCCTCCATGCCCACCGCGTAATACTCCGCCATCCCAGAAGTCATGAATGGCTCACCATCACCTCTCCCCTCCCCGATGATCTCGAGCGGTTTCTCGACAGTTTGTGATGGGACCTCGTCCATAACGCCGTTTTCGGCTCAGGACCCTTGAATGAGCTCCGGATGCTTTTCGAGGTACTCTACGTAGTGGTCGAAGCTCTGTTGGACCCCGAGGACGCCCTCCTCCACGGCGGCGGAGAGGCGGGCCATAATCTGACCGAGATTCGGCCCCGGAACGATATGGAACCGTTCGATGAGCTCGGTGCCGAGCCCCTTGGGGAGGGGCGCGGGTTTGGCGTCGAGCTCCCGGATCGCTTTGACCCTCGCCTCCAGCGCGTCGATGAGGCGGATGCCCTGCCGAACCTTCTCGACATACTTGCTGGTGATATCCGCGCGGGAGAGATCCAGGAGGTCCGCCAAGGCCTCCCCTACTTCCCGAGCGAACCGCCGCACCGCTGAGTCCGTCCAGGTCTCGTCGAAGGCGGAGGCGCGGAGGTGCTCCGCGATCAGGAATCGGATGCGCTCCCGGTCGTCCGGAGCGAACGGCAGCCGCTGGGCGATCCGCTTGAACTGGCGGGCGCCCACGATGGGGTGACCGATGAAGGTCACCTGGCCGTTGGGCTCGAAGCGCCGGGTGCGGACCTTGCCGATATCGTGGAGGAAGGCGGCCCATCGAACATTCAGGCGACGGGGGGAGCGCAGGATCACTTTTTCGGTGTGGCGCCATACGTCCTTGTGCCGCACCCCTTCACCGAAGCCCACCATGGCGAAGACCTCCGGCAGCACCGCCTCCATCACCCCTACCCGGACCAACACATCGAGCCCCCGATCCGGCCTCGGGGTCATGAGCAGCCGGTCGAAGGCCTCTTTCACGGCGGCGCCGTCCATCGGATCGGACCACAACACCGGGAAGTCGCCGCCGGTGGCGGCCTCCAGGGCCGCTGTGAATTCCTCCGCCGCTTCTCGCGGGGCTTGGAAGAGACTCCTCGGGGTGCTCGCGTTCGTCATATCAAAGCCCTTTTTATGGAAATCTCGGGCCGTGTCAAAGCCAATAAAAAAGCCTCCGGCGAACCGAAGGCTGTCTGGTGGGCGATCCCAGATTTGAACTGGGGACTTCCGCCGTGTGAAGACGGCACTCTAACCACTGAGTCAATCGCCCGTCCGCCAGAGATAGTATTCAACGAGAGCCAACTGTCAACATTTCCTTTAGAATGTGACGCCACATTGTTTTATGTGCATACTGATTACTAATGTCGACGGGGCTCAAACCAGGGGATGTCCTCGAGGGGCGTTATCGCGTCAAGAAGCGTATCGGAGAAGGGGGGATGGGGGTGGTGTACCGGTCAGAGCATGTCGTGCTCCACAGGGATTGTGCCGTAAAGGTGCTTCACCCCGCCGAGGCGGACGACGAGACCATGATCAAGCGTTTTCGGGTGGAGGCTCAGGCCGCGGCCAATGTGAGACACCGCCATATCGTCGAGGTCACGGATTTCGGAGTGACGCCGGACAACCGCCCCTTCTTCGTGATGGAGTATCTCGAGGGACAATCTCTGGCGGAGCGGCTGGATCTCATCGGGAAGCTCACGGTTCGAGAGTCGGTCACCATTCTGAGTCAGATTCTGAACGGGCTGCAGACCGCGCATCAGCGGGGGGTGATTCACCGTGATCTCAAACCGGAAAACATCTTCCTCGCCAAGGAGGGGAATGAGGAGACCGTCAAGATCCTGGATTTCGGTATCTCCAAGATAGTCGGAGGCACCCCGAGCCGTCCTCCGGTCCCGATCACGGCGAAGCACCGCGCCCTCACCCAGCAGGGGATGGTGTTCGGCACACCGGGGTATATGGCACCGGAGACCCTCTTCGGCGCGGAGACCGTCGACGCCAGGGCGGATCTCTTTTCCATCGCCGTCATCCTCTTCGAGATGCTCACGGGGAAGCCGCCCTTCGAGGCGGGGGACCCCCACTCCACGATGATGGCCACTGCGTCCCAGCAGCCCCCTGCGCCGCGAAAACTCGAGCCGACCATCCCCGCGGCCATGGAAGAGGTAATCCTCAAGGGATTGGAGAAGGATCGGGAGCACCGGTACCAGAGCGCCGAGGCGTTCGCGCGGGCGGTGAAGCAGGCGGCGGCGAAGCCCGAGGTGTCTCGAAGGCCGGCGCCGAAACCCGCAACCGTGACGCCGGCTCCCGGGACCGCGGCGATCCCGCCTTCCGGACTGGATATCGACCGCGACTTCCTCGCCGCATCGAAGCAGCGCTTCATCCAAGACCGTTCGTTTCCGAAAACGGAATCCCGGCTCGACCCTCTGGCGGGGATTCCTTCCGGCAAGAAACCGATCCGGTCCCGAGCTCGGTTCTCGATCGCGTTCTCTCCGCTGACCCTCCTCTTCTTTCTCGGGATCGGCGGAGCGGTCTACTACTACTTCGTCCGCCAGGATCCCGCATACGTCGTGGGGGATGCCGATCCGATCAAGCCGATCCACTCGGAGACGCCGAAAGAGACCGTCATCGACGATGTCTCCATACCGCTGGAGATGGTCTCGATATCGATTGACTCGGAGCCGGAGGAACCCACGGTGCTCTGGAACGGAGAGATCAAGTTCAAGCGGCCCCTCGTCGTGCCCAGGGGGGAGAACGCGGTGGAGGTCCGGTTCAAGTCTCCGGGCTATCGGGAGGAGACGATGACCATCGTTCCGGACAAGGACAAGACCATTACCGTGAGGCTCGAGAAGCTGCGTCGCCCCAAACGGAGATGAAATAGAACAGTGAATGGCATTCACGGGCGGGGCGTCTTATGCTTGAAAGGTGCCCCCGATGAATAGAAACACCCCGTTATTTCCTCTCCTGTTTTGTTCCATATTGCTCTGTGCGATCAGCTGCCCCACCCGGTCGAGCGCGGAGCCCGACTCGTCGAAGACGATTGGGGAGCTCTACGATCGAATCGCCGCCGACCTCAAGGCCAAGAAGCCGATCGTCGCGACGGTCTACGTGGCGCTCTGCGACAATGACAGCCAAGGCATCATTCCCGTGAAGAACAAGAAGATCTGTATGGGGGATGTCCCCGAGAAAAATCTCTACTGGGCGACCAGCGGCGGGTTGAAAGGGCATGCCAAGGTCCGTCGCTGGAAGAAGGTGGTCTATGAGACGCGTCCCGACGATACCCTCGCGGTCCGGGCGGTCTGGAAAAAACGGATGGTCCCCGGCGGTGAGCTCCGGGCGCGGGGCGTCCGCGGTGCCGTTGAGGTCTATCTGGTGGGGCTCGCCTATCGGGGGATCAAGATTCGCGATGCCATGGCGGACTACTTGAAGGCCGTGAACCGGGACGCCGGGACGGATCTCCTCCTGCCATCGGGGAAGCGCCTCACCTATGGCGGAGAGAGCCACGTCATCGGATTCATCGGCCACGACTATTTCATGGACGAGCCGGATGTCCCCGGCCTGCTCGCGGAGACCCGCGGTGACTCCGCGATTGCCAAAGGGGTCTTCGGTCTCTCCTGTATGAGTGATGACTTCTTTCGGCCCGGCATTCAACGTCGCAACACCCATATCCTGGCGCTGAACGTTCACTTTACGTTTCCGAGCGCGTTCACGGTCATGGGGATTCTGAGGGGCATCGTGGCCGGTAAGGATCACCGGGGGATCCATCGGGAGGCGGCGAGGGCCTTCGCCGAAGGACAGAAGAAATCCGTCGGCACCATGCGCCGCGCCTTGAGCTTTGGAGACAAGCCGCTCTCACCCCAAGAGTGATTCGACGGGATCCTACCGCAGCTGTCGCTCGGCCTCGAGCCAGTTTTCCATCTCGCTGCCGCCCCGCTCCAGCCAGAGCATATACGCCTGCTGCGCGATGTCAGCGTGGCTGATGGCTGTTTTTTTTCGGGAGGACTTCTTCGGCGCTCTTTTGGTCGAGGTCTTTGCGGTCTTTGTCGTCTTCATCGTCTTTGCCGTGTTTGTCTTGGTGGCCATTGTAACTTCTCCTTTTTACTAGGTTTTTTAACCTTTTATCGCTCTTGAAGGTGTCGATTACTTTAATCATGGCGCGAAAAACCGGGGTGTCAAGAAACGACCAAACGGCTTGTCGGAACGAGAGGCGGCTCACCTTGGATTGAGGACCCGATCTATTATTTCCAGGATCTCCCTCGAGGCGGAGAGGGGCATGACCCCGCTCTCGGAATCCCCCGCCGACACAGCGCGATGGACCTCGTCGATTTCGTAATTGTATCCCATATGAGGGTATTCCGGGACCTGGACCACCGTTTCGGCATCGGTCGTGATCGCGAGCTTCGATGGATGGAAGAAATCCTCGAGGACCACCGTGCCGCGCGCTCCGGTGAAGACCGCCCGATGGGGGGTTGCCTTGGAGGCGGAGCAGAAGAGGCGGGCGGAAACCCCATTCGTATAAGAGAGGTGGATGGTGGCGGTTTCATCCACGCCGGTCTCGGCTCGTTCGACCAAGGAGGACATCTCACACTCAGCGAAACCGAACAGCAGGTGGGCCAGGTTGAGCGGGTAGACGCCGAGGTCGTAGAGCGCGCCGCCGCCGAGGGCCGGGGCGTAAATCCGGTGGGTCGGGTCGAAGGGAATATGGATGCCGAATTCCGCGACCATGGACTCCAGCGGGGAGATGGCAGAGAGGGGCACCTCGAGAGAGCGTATCAGCGGAAAGAACCGGGTCCACATGGCTTCCATACAAAAGGTCCCCTGCTCGCGGTGCACCTCGATGAGCTGGTCGAGGTCGGTCGGGGAGAGGCAGATTGGTTTTTCGACGAGCACCGGCTTTTTCGACATCAGACAGTTGAGCGCGTTTTCCAGATGAAAGTTGTTGGTCGTCGCGTCGTAGACGATGTCCAGGTCGGTTTCGGCGACTAACGCCTCATAGGTGTCGTGCCATCGGGGAATATGGTGCTCCCGCGCGAAGGTCCCGGCCCGCTCTCGATTCGTCGAGGCCACGCCGACCACTACCGCCTCGGGGTGGCAACGGAGCTCCTCGGTGAAAACGGACGCCATCCAGCCGGTGCCGAGAATCCCCCATCGGAAGGGGGCCTGTGCTCGATTGGAGTTCATGGGGCGGAGTATACCTCCTCCGGAGCCGTCGAAGGAAGCTATTGTCGTATTCCGAAAGTCGTCACCAGCGCTTTTCGCCTCTGAGGACGCGGTCGTAGTAGAGCAGCATTTCGTAGCCCCCGGGGCCGCGGTTGAACTCGTAGCTATGGTCCCCTTTGACGATGTCGACATGGTGGGGGATCGCTCGCTGTTCGAGGGCGCGGGAGAGGCTCACGGTCATCTTCCTGAAGCGATCCCGTTCGCTGCTGATCAGGCGAAACCGGAGCCCGGGGTTCTTCTCTCGGGCCGCCGCGACCCGCCTCGCCAGATCCGGGACCTGCCGCTCCCCGAAGGCGGCCTGGGTTCCCCCCACCGCGCCGAAACGGGCGGGGTGGTCGAGCCCGACCAGCACCGCGACCCGGCCGCCGAGGCTGACCCCGTCGATGCCGGTGGCGGTCGGCGTGCCCACCGCCGGGGTCTCCTTGTAGACGCGGGGGAGCAGGGTGTTCAGGAGAAAGTCGCCGTAAGTGGCGGCCTTGGCGTGCATGTGTTTTTGATGAAAGTCGTCGGGCAGATAGGGGCACACCACAATCACCCCCCGGTAGGGTCGGGCTTTCAGGCTCCGGTTGAACCGTTCGAGGCGTTCGTCATCGACCATCCCCCCGAAGTCCGTGCGGTAGAGGGGCGGCGAGGCCAGCCGGGCGATGGTGCGGCGCATCCGGTAGTCGTCGAGCCATCCCCGGGCCCCTTTCTCGGGCGGCTTCCGGGACTCGCCCTGACCGTGGAGCGCGATGAGCACCGGCATCCGCCTGCTGGGTGATGCGCCCGTCGGGACCGCCACCGCCACATCAATCCGTCCCATGGGGGTCTCTTGAAATTTCCAGGTCATCTCCCGTACCGGGGACTCCCGACCGCCTTCCCTCGCGCAACCGTCATTACAGACGAGTCCCGTGAGGGTGACCAGAACCGACGACGCCGCGAGGAGCAGGCCCGCCAACCGTTTCATGGACTGTGGGAAAGACATGGCGAATAGACAATCATCTGAGCGGGAACTGATCAAGTGGTTTTACGATCGGGACGGTCTTACGACTCGAGGCGGTGTTGTTGTATACTGATGAGGTCGAGAGGTTCCATATGATTGAGAGAGAATCCCGAAGCCTGGCGGAAGTGCTCGAGGGGCGCGCGTCGATGACGCCGGACCGGGTCCTGTATCAGTTCCTCGACCGCGACCTCGAGGTGACGGAGCAGCTCACCTATTCGGCGCTCCGGACGCGGTCCTGCGCCGTCGCCGCGGCGCTGCAGTCCGAGGGGCTCAGGGGAGAGACCGTGATGCTCCTCTTCCCGCCGGGGCTCGACTTCATCGAGGCGTTCCTCGGGTGTTTCCTCGCCGGGGTCATCGCCGTGCCGGTCTCTCCCCCGGATCCCGTCCGCCTTATGCGCTCTCTGCCCAGGCTCCGCCGAATCGCCCAGGACGCCGCCGCCCTCGGGGTGATCACCACGAGCCGCCTGCGGGAGCTTTGCCAGAGCGTCTTTAACGAGGAGGCCCACCACTTGAGATGGCTGGAGACCGACCGAATCACCGCCGACAGAGCAGCGGTCTGGACCCCCCACCATCCTTCGGGAGAGGAGACGGCGTTCCTCCAATACACGTCAGGATCCACCACGGCGCCCCGGGGGGTTCGGGTGAGCCACGCCAACCTGATGGCCAACGAGCGATTCATCGCCGATGCATGCGACCTCTCCGAGGCGGACCAGGGGGTCTCCTGGCTACCCATGGTCCACGACATGGGCCTCATCGGTGGCGTGCTCCAGCCCCTCTACTCCGGGTTCCCTGTACAGCTCCTGTCGCCCGTCACCTTCCTCAAACGTCCCCTCTCGTGGCTCATGGCCATCTCGGATTCGGAGGCCACCATCAGCCCCGCCCCCAACTTCGCCTACGCCTACTGCCATCGACGCGTCCGGGAGGACGACATCTACACCCTCGATCTCTCCTCATGGCGCGCCGCACTGAACGGCTCAGAGCCTGTAAACGCGGACGTCATGCGTCGCTTTCAGGAGCGGTTCAAGCCGGCGGGGTTTGCTTCGAGCGCCTTCATCCCCTGTTACGGCCTGGCCGAGGCGACCCTGCTGGTGTCAGGCGACAAGCCGCGCGACCGGGCGCCGAGGACGGTTCATGTCCTGAAAGCGGCGCTGGGGTCGGGGCGGGTCGAGGTCGTGCCGAGCGCCGGGGAGGAGACCCGGGCGCTCGCCACCTGCGGCCGGCCGAGCCGCAACCACCGGGTGGCGATCGTCGATCCCGAAACCGCCGTCCCCCGGAGCGCCGGCGACATCGGCGAGATCTGGGTGAGCGGCCCGAGCGTTGCGCAGGGCTACTGGCGAAACCCGGAGGCCACCGAGAGACTCTTCCGCGCGACCCTCTCATCCGGGGAGGGACCGTTCCTCCGGACCGGTGACCTCGGGGCGTTCGTGGACGACGAGCTGGTGGTGACCGGCCGTCTGAAGGATCTGCTCATCATCCGGGGAAAGAACCACTATCCTCAAGATATCGAGCTGAGCGCCGAGGGCGCGCACGGGCTTGTCGTTCCCGGCGGGGTGGTCGCCGTCCCCACGACGGTGAGCGGGGAGGAGCACCTGGCGCTGCTGGCGGAGCTCACTCGTAGGCCGGACCCGTCGGAGCTGCAGCACATCGAGGAGCGGATCCGAGAGGCAGTAGCGCGGGACCACGATATCGCAGCCCATGTCGTGGCGCTCCTCCCCAAACGGAGCCTCCCGAAGACGACCAGCGGTAAGCTCCAGCGGTCGGCGACCCGGGAGCGGTATCGACGCGGCGGGTTCGAGCCGCTCCATGTGGGGATCCTCAACAGGCCGCGCTTCGAGGGGGGACGGCGGGTCGACCTCGATGATGGTGCCTTCGCTCCGGAAGAAGGGGCGATACGAGAGTGGATCGCCCGGCAGCTCGCGAAACAGCTCGGGATCGATCCCGAGTCGATCGATCCCGACAAGTCCTTCGACACCCTCGGGCTGGACTCCGCCGCCGCGGTGGAGATCGTCGACGCCGCCGAGGAGTGGCTGGGGCGGGAGGTGGACGGCGCCGTATTCTACCAGTATCCCACCGTCAATCTTCTCGTTCGCCGCCTGAAGGAGATCCTGTAGCGTTCGGTGCCCGATCAGGAAAACGTCCGAGGAGCGCGTCCCTGAGAAGGTGGGTGGCGTCCTCCACCACCCGGTGGTCGATCATCCAATTGATGTAATCGGGCTCCTCCCGCGCCAGGTAGCGGAGGGTGCGGCCCTTGTGCATACCGAAGCCGACGGCCACCTCGCCGTCCTGCCACCTCAGCTTGCCCATCCGGTCCACCGCGTCCTTGTGGCGGACCTCCCGGTCCAGACCGTCGGGGGTGCGGGGGAGATCGTCGTACTTGGCGAGCTGTCCGAAGAGCACATCCACGGTGGCGATGACATCTCCGAGGGCCGCGTGGGCGTCTTCGTGGGTCCGGTCGCAGTAGAACCTGAGCGCGGCCTCCAGATCCCGGGGCTCCCGCTTCTTGAAAATCCGCATCACGTCCACGACCGCGACTTCCGACAGATCGATGGACTGCCCGGCCCGCTCGAGCTCCCGTTTGAGCAGGGGAATGTCGAAGGAGATGATGTTGTAGCCCGCGATATCGCAGCCGCGGAAGAAGGCGGCGATTCCGTGGTCCCCCCTGGCGACCCGGTAGAACGGGGGCTCGTCCTTGACATCCGCGTCCGAGATGCCGTGGACCGCCGTGGCCTCTTTGGGGATGGGCACCAGGGGGTTGAACCGGCGGTTCTTCTCCTCCCGCGTGCCGTCCGGGTGTATCTTGATGGCCGCCAGCTCCACGATGCGGTCGACCTCCGGATCCAACCCCGTTGATTCGATGTCGAAGAACACGATAGGGCGTTTCAGCTCGAGATCCATGGGGAATCGTAAAGTGATTCCGAACTCGACACAAGATCGTTTTCAATAGTGGTATTTCGGACCGGACATCTGATAAACTCATCTGCATGCGATATTATATGTTGTTTATCTTTGTCTCATTGAGTTGCGTGTCCTGCTACGAGGTGGAAGATCTGAGCCCGGACGCCGGGGACGGCGGGGATCCCTACAGCGGTATTGCGGACACCCGTCTGTCGAGCTACTCGAGCCATTTCTGTAAAGTGAACGAGGAGAATCTCGTCTTCTGCGCCGGGAACAACCAATTCGGGCAGGTGGGGAACGGGACCACGGGCGGCGAGAAGGAAGTGGTCAGGGAGACCCTCGTGGAGGGCGTCACCGCCACCGATGTGTCCGTCGGATTTCGGCACACCTGTGCGCTGCTGGTGTCCGGACGCGTGGCCTGCTGGGGCTGGAGCGCGTTCGGTCAGGCCGGCGAGGCCGACGAGGAGGCCGTGCTGACGCCCACCCTCATCGAGGGGCTCGAGAATGTGGTGCAGGTGACCGGCGGGAGCTACTCCTCCTGCGCCCTCGACACGCTCGGGGACATCTACTGTTGGGGGATGGCCAATCACGAGAGCCAGGGCTCCGAGGATCCGGGCGGGCCCGGATACAGCGACTGGACCATCGGGCAGACCGGCCCTGCGCCGCAGCTCATGCCTCGCATTCCGGACGTGGACTACCTCCGGGGCGGAGGACAGACCAACTGCGCCATCACCACCGACCAGCGGGCGATGTGCTGGGGGGCGCCGGTGACCACGGACGATCCCGCCGCCTCGAGCGGGGACTTCCGGCTCAGGGAGCTGCTGACCGACGTCACCGACCTCTGCATCGGCAACTTCTATATGTGTTACATCAAGGGGGACGAGCTCTTCTGTGGCGCCAACCGTGACGAGCTCCATCAACCCCTCCAATCGGTCTTCGACATCGGGGTGGTGGAGGTGTCCGCCAAGTCCACGAAGGGGCCTCTATCCGTCCGCACCGCCGCCGGCGATGTCTACAGTCTGGATTCACCGCTGGAGAACCAGTTCAGAGGGCTCAGTCGGGTGGAGGATATTTCCGACGCGGTCACCGTTGCGGCCGGGCACCAGTTTTTCTGCGCCATCCTGAGCTCAGGCGAGACGGTCTGTCGTTCGCCCCTCGCCTTTTTCTAGACCGCTTCGGATTAAAATTGATCTACACTCGGATAATCTTGTCGGCGGCCGCCAGGGTGGTGGCGATTTCGAGCATGTTGGAGACCCGGCCCACCTGGACCTTCTGATCCAGATTGTAGAAATCGAGACAGGTGCCGCAGACGAGGATCTCGCACCCCAACCCGTCGATATCCCGAATGGGCTTCACGAACTCCGAGCCCTCGCAGGCGAGCTTGGCACCGTTGTTGACGAAGATCACGGTGCTCGGTCTCGGAGACATCTCCTTGATTGTACCGATGAACGCGTGGAGCAGGGCGCGGCCGAGATCCGGATCCCCCTCACCGAAGCGATCGGTGGGGATGAGCACCACCAGATTTTTGGAAGCACAATCACAGGATACCTGTCGGGCGTCGGACACGCTCTCCCGCCGGAGGATGGCACGGTGATCCCCCTTCGGGGTGGATTCGAGGGTCACGTCACACCCGAGATTGCGCCCCATCCGCGAGACGTTCTCGAGGGCGGCCTCGCTGCTCACCCGCACCTCGAGCTCGGTGATATCGGGATCCTCCAGAGCTCTCTTGGTCGCCACCACCGGCTCGGGACAGGGACACCCCCTCATATCGATCTGCCTTTTCGTCATCATTGATCCTTTCAATAGGGTGTTATCTATCTCAATCTATTTAAAGGCACAAAAAAAAAGGAATTTGACCGAAAACAGGCCCTAGGGGTATGTACGGAGGAACAATTATCGATTCGGGGAATCCAATCGATTCAACACTGTTTAGGAAAGCGATTTTCATGACACAACAGGTTACTCCCAAAGACAATACGGACACCGGGGAAGCGGCCCCGCTGTTCGATGACTTCGATCTTCATCCCGAAATAAGGGAATCCATTACAAGAATGGGGTTCGAGACCCCGACTCCGGTGCAGGCCCGGACCTTTGAGAAGGCCCTCAAGGGGGAGGACATCATTGCCATGGCCCAGACCGGAACCGGCAAGACCGCCGCCTTTGGCATCCCCATGGCCCAGAAGCTCAACCCGGACAAGAACGCGGTGCAGGGGCTGGTGCTCACCCCCACCCGGGAGCTGGCCCTCCAGGTGTGCAAGGAGCTGGTCAAGATCGGCGACGCACGGGGCATCAAGAGCGTGCCGGTCTACGGCGGCGCCTCGTTCACGAAACAGGTGGACGACGTCAAGAGCGGGGCCGCCATCATCGTGGGAACCCCCGGGCGGGTGTTGGACCATATTCGTCGGAAGACCATCTCCTTCGCCAAGCTCGACACGCTGGTGCTCGACGAGGCGGACGAGATGCTCTCCATGGGATTCGAGAAGGAGATCTCCGAGATCATCGACTCGCTGCCCAAGAAGCGTCAGACGCTGCTCTTCTCCGCCACCATCCCGGACGATATCCGGCGGCTGACCAAGCGGTACATGGGAGAGGCGGAGATCATCTCCGTATCCGGCGACGCCATCGCGGCCAAGGACGTGGCCCACTTCGTCTATCTGGTCTCCGGTGAGATGCGGCAGCAGTACATGGTCAAGGTCCTCGAGGCCGAGCGCCCCGATTCCGCCCTCATCTTCTGCAACACCAAGGAGCAGACCCAGACCCTGGCCCGCTATCTGAAAAAAGAGGGCTACAGCGCGGAGTGGCTCAACTCGGATCTCTCCCAGAACGATCGGGAGCGGGTGATGCACCGTATCCGGAATCACAAGGTGCAGTTTCTGGTGGCTACGGATGTGGCGGCCCGGGGAATCGATGTCTCCCATCTGAGCCACGTGATCAACTACTCCTTCCCCGAGTCTCTGGAGGTCTACGTCCACCGCACCGGACGCACCGGACGGGCCGGCCGACAGGGGACCGCCATCTCCCTCATCAGCCCCCAAGATATCGGCAACCTCTATATGCTGCGGCTCACCTACAAGATCTTCCCCGTCGAGAAGTCGCTGGACGACGGTGACGAGAGGGAGACCCTGGAGCTGACCCGGCTCGATGAAATAAGGAGATCAATTCCGATAGACCTGGACGAGGGGTACCTGAGCCTCGCGCGGCGTCTGGTCCAGGACGTCCGGGCGCCCCGGATGATCGCGAGCCTGCTCGCCGAGCACTTCAGGAACGGATCCGGAATACCGGCGGCTCGGGCGGTACAGGAGGAGCGGCAGAAGGCATCCCCCAAAGAGGATGTCGGAAACGGGGCGCGGGACAAACGAGACCGGTCAGAGGCGCCGCCGGCTCCGGTGAGCAGACCTCCCAAGAAGTCCGGAAGGGTGAGCAGACCCAATGTCGACGCACCGACCCGCAAGATGAAGCCCGAGCCCCGGACGGAATCGGAGCGGCCGCTGCCGGAGGGAGAATCCGAAATCTACGTTGACGTGGGGCGGAAGGACGGCCTCAAGATCTCCGCCTTGATGAAGGAGATCATGCAGCGCACGGGCCTCCCCCGGACCGCCCTCGGCAAGGTCCGGATGCTCACCCGCGCCACCTTCATCAGCGTTCCGAAGGAGCACTTCGATGCCGTGATCAAGGCGGTCTCGTCCATCGAGGTCGGTGGGGCGAAGCTCAAGGCCGCCCCGGCTGAGCCCCGATGAGATTCAAATCGCTCCTCGGATCGCTCCTTGCCATGGCCGCGGCCTCGCTGGTGCTCACCGGAGGGCTTCTCGCGGCCGTCTTTCCCGTATCGGGCTACATCATCAATACCTCCGACTCCATCATCACGAACTTCTACCTCATCGGTGGCCTGATGCTGCTCCTCCTCCTCTCCAGCGCGGCCCAGGGGTTCTTCTGGATACGGGTTATCTGGGGGCCTGCGGTCTCGTCGGAGTTGAACAAACCCAATGAGGATGAGGATGACGACATGCGGGAGATGCGCGCCATGCGGGTCACCGGCACCAAGAAGGTCGTCATCCTGCTGCTCTCCCTGGCCCTCAACACCGCGGTGTTCGACTACCTCGGCAAGGGGGTCCTCATCTCCGACACCAAGGCGGTGCGGGTGAGGACCCTGCTCCGCTCGGCGGACGGACAGGACCGTGCGGACGCGGTGAACGACGCCATCATCCTCGTGGGGGACGAGCGGGTGGCGGCCGCTCTGAAGCGGGTGATCGACGCCCCCGGTGCGGCCCGGGAGTGGGCCGCCTACGCCGCCGGAATCCGGAACGACGACAAGCTGGGGGACTCCCTGGTGCGACTGCTCAAGACCGGCAACGAGCGGGAGCGGTCCGCGGCGGCGGTGGCCCTGGCCCGTATCAAGGACGACCGTCTCATTCAACACGCCGAGCAGGCGTGGCCGAAGATGGGGAAGCTGAAGGGGGATCTCGTCAAGGCCCTCGGGATGCTCGGGCGGACGCCGATGACGAGCAAGGTCGACGCCAAGACGGCGGGGGAGTTCCTGATGACCCTGTACCGCGACAAGAGCCTCTCGAAGGAGCTCCGCCGGGCGGTGATCTGGGCCCTGGGACGGTTCAAAGCGCCGGAGGGACTGCTGGCCATCGAAGCCCTCCTCGAGTCCGGCACCGACACCGCCACGTTGTGCGCGGGGTTGGAGGCGGTGGGCCTCATCGGCTCCGCTTCCAGCTCACCGAGACTGGTCAAGGCGATCTACACATTTGACCGGAAGACCGAGTGTCCGGAGACGGTTCTCAAGGACTTCACCGGACACGAGGTCCTCATCACCCAACGGATGGGCATCACCGAGCGGCTGCTCAGGGATATCGGCCGAATCGGCGACCGTCGGGCCAGACCCGAGATGGAGAAGCTCGCCAAGGACAAGACCTTCTCCACTGCGATCCGCAAGGCGGCCGAGGACATCGCGTTCAAGATGAAGTATCAGAAGGTGGAGCCGCTGCCGGAGCAGTTGCCGTAGCTCCCCCCCAATTCGGGCTTGTTATCAGCGCGCTCTCTTGCTATCAGATTTGAGGGAATTCATTTCCATTGAAAGGAACGACCGGTTGGGGAGAGTATGAACGAAATCCTGAGAAGAACACCGTTGTACGATGAGTTCAAGGCGCGGGGGGGGAAGCTCGTTCCCTTCGCGGGATATGAGATGCCCGTCCAGTTCGGCGGGATCCTCAAGGAGCACCACTCGGTTCGGAACGCGGTGGGGCTCTTCGACGTGAGCCACATGGGAGAGATTTGGCTTCGAGGCAAGGACGCGGTGGCCTATGCCGACACCCTGGTCACCAATGATGTCTCATCCGCCGCGGAGGGACGGGTGATCTATTCTCCCATGTGCCTCCCGTCCGGCGGTATCGTCGACGACCTTCTGGTGTACCGCATCGCGCCCGAGGAGGTGTTGCTCGTGGTCAACGCCTCGAATCGGGAGAAGGATCTGGCACACATTCAGGCGAACCGCCGGGGGGATGTGGCGGTGGTGGATGAGAGCATCTCCACCGGGCAGCTGGCCATCCAGGGTCCGAGAGCCGTCGATGTGTTGGCCTCGTTGACCGACGGGAGATTCAAAGACCTCGGCTACTTTCATTGTATCAAGGGGGAGGTGGCCCAAATACCGTGCCTCGTCTCCCGCACCGGATACACCGGTGAGGACGGCTATGAGCTCTATTGTCCGGCGGATCGCCTGGTGGCGCTGTTCCACGCAGTGCTGCGCGCCGGGGAACCCTATGAGCTCGCGCTTATCGGGCTCGGCGCCCGCGATACCCTTCGCCTCGAGGCACGCCTCAGCCTGTACGGCAATGATATCGACGAGACCACCTCCCCCCTGGAGGCGGGGCTCGGCTGGACCGTCAAGCTGGAAGCGGGCGATTTCATCGGCCGGGGGGCACTCATCCAGCAGAAGGCCGAGGGGCTCCGGCGGCGCCTCGTGGGGTTCGAGATGCGGGATCGGGGCATCGCCAGGCACGGATACGACGTTGTGCGCGCCGGGGACACCGCCGACGCCGCCCCCGTCGGAGCGGTCTGCTCGGGGGCCCCCTCACCCACCTTGGGGAAGAGCATCGGGCTCGCCTATCTGCCCAAAGCGCTCACCCGAAAGGGAACCGAATTCGGGGTGGTCATCCGCGGCAAGGTCAAGCGCGCCGAGGTCGTGAAGACCCCGTTCTATACACGTAACTCATAGAGGAAGGTCGAGGAGAAAATGAACATTCCAAAGGATCTCATCTATACCAAGGATCACGAGTGGGCAAAAATCGAAGGGGACACGGCTACGGTGGGGATCACCGCCTTTGCCGTCGGGCAACTGGGAGATATCACGCTGGTGGAGCTCCCCGAAACCGGTGACACCGTTTCGGCAGGGGAGACCATGGGAACGGTGGAGTCCGTCAAGGCGGTCTCCGATCTCTTCTCTCCTTTGTCAGGGGAGGTGGTGGAGATCAACGACGCCCTCGAGGACGCGCCCGAGCGGGTCAATGAGGATCCGTTCGACAAGGGGTGGATGGTGAAAATCAAGCTCTCGAATGATGGAGAGAAGGGCGCTCTCATGGATTCCGAAGCGTACGAGGCACACTGCGCCGAAGGAGACGGCCATTGAGGTACCTCCCCCACACCGAGGCGGATATCCGCGGAATGCTCGAGCGCATCGGCGTCGACAGCGTCGATGACCTGTTCGACCAGATCCCGGAGCCGCTTCGCCTGAACCGTGAGCTCGCGTTGGACCCCGCCCTGTCGGAGCCCGATCTCATGGCCCATCTCTCGTCGCTGGCGGGGGTGCCCGCGGGGGGAGGGGCCGCTTTCATGGGGGCCGGAGCCTACCGCCATCACGTCTCCCCGGTGGCGGATCAGCTCCTCCTCCGGTCGGAGTTCTACACCGCCTATACCCCGTACCAGCCGGAGGTGAGCCAGGGAACGCTACAGATGATCTTCGAGTTCCAGACGATGCTCTGCCGGCTCTTCGACATGGGATACGCCAACGCGTCCATGTACGACGGGGCCTCCGCGGCCGCCGAGGCCGCCCTCATGGCCCGACGATGCGTCAAGGGGCGGGATCGAATCCTGGCATCCGCGGGGGTTCATCCGGAGTACATCGACACCATCCGCACCTATCTGACGGGGCTCGACAGCGGCACCCCGAAGTTGGAAGTCGTTCCCATCGATCAAGAGAGCGGCTGCACGGATCTGCGGGCCCTCGAAAAGGCCCTCGACGATACGGTCGCCGCGGTGCTCATCGGCTACCCCAACTTCTTCGGCGTGGTCGACGATCTGGATCGGGCGGCATCTCTCGCCAAGGCCGCCGGCGCCCTCACGGTCAGCATCACCGCCGAACCGGTGAGCCTCGGAACCATCGCCCCGCCGGGATCCCTCGGCGCGGATATCGCGGTAGGGGAGGGACAGCCCCTCGGCATCCCCCTCTCCTTCGGGGGCCCCGGGCTCGGTCTGTTCACCGTGCGGGAGGACAAGAAACTGCTCCGCCAGATGCCCGGACGACTAGCGGGACAGACCAAGGATGTGAACGGCAAGCCCGGCTTCGTCCTGACCCTGTCCACGAGAGAGCAGCACATCCGCCGGGAGAAGGCGACGTCCAACATCTGCACCAACCACGGTCTGATGGCCCTGGCGGTCACCATCAACCTCTGTCTGCTCGGAGAGTCCGGTTTCAAGGCCGTGTCCAACCTCTGTCTCTCAAAGGCCGAGTACCTCAAGGCGGGGATCGCGAAGGTCGACGGGCTCTCCATTCCCTTCAGCGGTCCCACCTTCAACGAGTTCGCCGTGCGGGTCAGGGACGGGAAGGCCCGAGACCTCCTGGTTCGGCTCGATGGTCTGGGGGGCGTTGATATCTCGAGATTCGGCCTGGGTATGGACGATACCTTCCTGGTCGCCGTCACCGAGCTCCACACCCGAAAGGATCTCGACGACTACCTGGCGGCGCTGCAAAAGTAGCGCCTTCTATCGGCTTTTTGAATCGACAATCGTTCCCCGGCTTGGGGGATCGAACAGCTGGAATACCGCCTCGTAGAAGCTGGTCGCGCCGCGGAAATCGGGGCGGGTACCGAGGAAGAACGGGGTCTTCTCCTTCAGCGATGCCACGCCGCAGAAGGGGCGCAGGTACCAGGCCCACTGCGCTCCCACGAAGAGCGCCACAGTCATCCAGCACAGGATCAGCCCGGCACCCCGCCTGGGCGAGAAGCCGGCGGTGTTCGCGACGCCCCGTGTCTGCCGGATGACGGCGAAGATCCCGCAGACGGCGATGAGCCCCACGTTGAGACCGAGAAACATCGGGTATTCGTTGAGCCCCGCCTCATCGGGGCGCTCGATGGTTCGCGCCAAAAAGACCATGACCGGCGAGAGGGAGGCCAACATCACGGTCAGATCCTTGAAGATGCCGAGGATGCAGCGCTGTACGGTGACAAAATCCAGCCGGGTAGAGAAGGCCTTGGCGATCAGGTAGTCCGCCATCGAGCAGGTCCCGGTGGTGACGAGGATGAGCAGGGGAAACTTGATGAGGTTGCGGAGGGCGAACTCCAGGCTGTGTACCAGGCCGATGGAGAAACCGTACAGCGAGGACGTGGCTATGATGAGGGCGATGGTCTTCATCAGAACAGCTTCAGGAACAGACACATCCGGACCGTGATGAAGATGAGCAGCATCTGCCAGAGGAGGAAGAGGGCGGAGTAGGCGCCCCCGGGCGCGAGGCGGCGGTCGCCGAAGAGCACACGGGACAGATGGATGATCGCCGAGAGCAGGGAGACCACGAGGAAGAGGATGGTCAGCCCTTCGATGGTTCCCTGTGACTTGTCCGACAGGGTCCAACTTAGAAACAGGAGGATGGGCGCGAACCCGAAGGTGAAGATGCCGGTCACCGAGGTGATCAGCAGAGCGAGACTGAGGTTCTGTTTTACATCCACCCGAAATCCGATGAAGGCGGTAAACACCTGGAGGGACGGAAAGCAGATAAGGAGCGATCCCAGAAATGCAACCGGCACCCGCCAGAACGAGCTCACCTCCACCACCAGCCCGAACGGTATCGCGAAGACGAGGCTGGCGGTGAACATCAACAGGGCGAGAGGGCCCAGGTGATCTTGAGTCGCGATGGTGGATGCCCACCGTTTCCGCTCCGCGAGGATAATGTTGATCATCCTGCCGGGCCGAAGGAAACTGGCGACGATCTCATCTCTTTCGAATTCCGGCGCATACTCGCAATATTCCTCGGTGTGATAGCTTCTTTCCGTCATATCGACTCCTTAGCAAACTTTGTGATGTAAAGTACTCTATACTTTGTAGTACAGAGTACTTTACATTGCAACTACTATTTGCGGAATTCTAACCTCAGGACCGCTACACCAAAGGTCAAGCCGACAGCCGTTTATTTGAGGAAAGTTGATTTTAAGCAGAGACCCTAGATAATGGGGACGTCATCGAGGCTGCAGGCGATGGTGACCGATACCTCTTCGATCGAGGCCATGGCCTCACAGGCGGCGTCACAGAACTGGATGCCGGTCCGGGTGTTGTCGGTCCATGTCCACCCCGTCCCGTTGGCACAGTCATCGTCTCTTGGAATCTTCTCATCATCGAAGGTGATGGTAACGTAGTCCAGGTTGTAGTCTTCCTCGTCGTACTCCCCGATATCAAAGGTGCAGGTCACCACCACCGACTCGCCGATATCGTTCAGTACGGCATTGAGCTCCGCGGAGTCCGCGGCGTCGTAATAGGTATCGCGCCCCGTGCCCCCGGCGGCGGAGATGGCGTTCAGCTGATCCGGATCGACGCCGTTCCCGAAACCGATGACATAGGTTCGGATACCATATTCGCTCAGAAGCTGGGCGGTCACCGCAGCGAGCTCGTCTGAGACGAGATAACCGTTCGTGTCGAAGACGCCCGCCGATCCGCACGTGTCCTGGCCGTCGGAGACAATGACGAGGTAGCTCTCCATGGTTTCGTCCACAAGGTTCGGCGCGTACAGGGGATCCGTGAAGTTCTGGAGCGCGAGAAGCAGCGGGGTTCCCTGACTCGGAGTGATGGTACCTAGAATGTCTATGATATTCGAGGCGTTTTCCGGTGCCACATCGGAGACCACCGCTGTCCCTATGGTGCACCAGTCCGTGGCGTCCCTGGCGGTGAAGACATCCAGGCCGAATCGGATCTCAGTGTCATAGCTCGTGAGCAGATCGGAGAGCGCGGTCACGGCGATTTCCCATTTAACAGAGCCGTCATCAAGGGGATAGTCGGGGCCCATCGACCCGGAACGATCCTCCAATATCATGACCTGTACAGGGCGCCGCTCGAAGTAGAGGTCGAGCTCCTCGCAGATGCCCGCATCTACCCACACCCCGGTGTCCTCGCCGCCGTCCCCGACACCCCCATCCATATCTCCCGCGTCTCCCTCGGGCGAGGTGTTCGAATCCGTATCGCCGCCAATCTCGGTTCCGGTTCCTGTATCTTCAATTACAATCCCGGTATCAGTTCCGGTCTCCCCGCTGCCCGTTTCCGTTTCAGTGGGCATCTCCACATCGGCCGTCCCGGTGCCGGTGTCGACACTTGTGTCTTCACTCACTCCGGTCCCCGTGTCCTCTCCGGTGTCTTCGGGGTCGGTCTCCCCGACGCCCGTTCCGGTGTCGGTCTCCCCGAACCCGGTATCCACGACACCGACCGTTGATGGCGTTTGGGGTACTCCCGTATCGAATATCGAGTCGGACTCCGAACAACCTAGAAAAAGCGCAATTAGTGATACTAATCCGAATAGCGAACGATTCATCTCTCACCCCTTTCACATCGTAATATTACATGACAACTAAATAATCTTCCTTAAGTTTTTCACCTTGCGGGAGTACAATTCCGAAAAGATGGATACACTAATTGAAATTATAGGAAAGAGGCGATTGATTTGGGTCGGTTTGGCGATCGTCCTTGTGTCGGCCTGTCAATCCAAGCAGCAGAACACGCGACCTCCGAAGGATGGGGAGAAGGCAGAGGCGACCCGGAAGAGCGCGCTTCCAGATGCTATAAAAGAATCATTCGAGACAGATGATACACATGCTGTACACAATGATTCTCCATCAGATGATTCTAGAGTCATTCATGATGTCGATACGGCATCGACCGAACACTCCGATATCCGCCGGATGGATACGCTGCTCCTCGGTGAGTTCCTGGAAAAGAGAGGGTATGCCCCCCCCGATACCTTCAAGGCGCTGATCATCGAGATTGTCGAGAACGAGGCCGGCGGATTCACCTATTTTCCCATGGACTACCTCTATACCTCCGAGGATCGGGACGATTGGTGGTGCGCCTCCACGGTTAAGCTCTTCGCGGCCGCGGCGGCGCTCGAGAAGTCCCGCGCCATGGGATTCTCGCCGAAGGTCGGCCTCACTTTCGATTACGAGGAAGAGCCGGTGACCCAGACCCTCGAGGAGCTGGTACGGCGAGCCATCACCGACAGCAAGAATCCGGAGTTCGACCGCCTCGTGGAATTCGTCACCAGCGGTCGGCTCAACCGGTACTTCCTGACCTCGTTGAAGGGGCTTCCCCGGACCGTCATGCGGAGAGCCTACTCCCGAAGGGTACAGCATCCCGAGACCGGCAAGAGCCTGAACCATCACTCCCCCAAAATCATCCTTCGAGAGGGGAAACACGAGAAAATCCAGGACGAGCATCTGTCCAAGGGGGAGTGGTACTGTGAAAACGACGGCAACTGCACCACCCTCCGGGAGCTGGCAGAGGCCAACCGGCGGGTGATGATGCACGAGCACCTGCCCCCGAAGGAGCGATACAAGCTGGGGGAGCGGGAGCTGAAGCTCCTTCGGAGCGCCATGAAGGGGGAGCACGCCCGGGGCGGGGTGGCGGACGGCCTCCGGACTGCGTTCAAGGGGCGCCCGATCGAGATCTTCCACAAGGGCGGGTACGCGGATAAGTGGTTCAGCGACAATGTCTTCCTCCGGGTGCACGACACCGATGAACGCTGGATCATCGCGATGGTCAACAGGCCGGGGCGAGATTCCCTCAATGAGGCCGCCCTCCACGTCGCCACCCTCATCGCCTCGGGGGAGCTCTCCCGGGCACGGCAGGAACGGTTCGCCGAGCGGGAGCGGGCCGTTGCGAACCGGGTGCCGGTGGGGATCGAGGTCATCTCCAGGGAGACCTGGCGTGCCGAGCGCCCCGCGGCGTTTTACAAGCGTCATCACCTTCAGAAGCTCACCATTCATCACCAGGGGGTGACATTCACCGACGCGCGGAAGGCGCCCGCCAGATTGAAGAGCATGCAGCGATTCCACAAGAGCCCCGAGAGGGGGTTCACGGATATCTCCTACCACTTTATCATCGACCCGGACGGCAACGTCTATCAGGGCCGTCCCCCCTGGGCGGCGGGAGAGACCAAGACCGACTACGATCCGTCGGGACACCTCCTGGTCTGCCTCCTCGGGGACTTCGAGACCCAGACGCCCACGCCCCCTCAGCTCGACGCGCTGGTCAGGGTGCTCGGCTGGGGCGCGGAGACCTTCGATATCAGCCCGGCGACTATTGAAGGACATCGGGATCACGCCCGGACCACCTGTCCCGGGAAGAACCTCCACGCGTTAATCGCGGACGGCACCCTCCGAAAACGCGTCGAGCAGCTGCTCCTTGAAAAATGGGTGAAGATGACCCTTGTCAGCGGAGCCGAGGGAGACGCCAGGGTCAGGGCCATTCGTAGGGGCGAGCCGGTGGGGACGAAATAAAACGGCCCGGGGCGAAGATTGGGGTTGAATATTCGGGAGGTCGGGAACTAAGGTCTTGGGGTCACCATGACTTCTGGTTGAGGAGGGGAAATGAATGGAGCGACGGTGAAGGTCCTTTTCGTGTTGATGGGGGCTACCCTCTGTCTGGCGGGCTGGAACGCGTTCGGTGATGATGGGAGATCTCCTGAATCCGAGCAGGGGGGAAGAGACGAGGCTGTGATGGTCGACGGCGGTGTGGACGCCTCGGCAGCAGATTCACCGGAGCTGGCACCGGAGCTCCTCTCGACGGCAGGGGTACGGGTTGTCCGGATGGTGCTGGCGCGGGGAGTGGAGCGGACCGAGAAACATCGGGTGCCGGTAGAACCGGGGACCGCCTTCGACGCTGACGGTCGCCGTATCTACGTGTACCTTGAGGTGGACAATCCCGATGAGACCGCGGGGACCATCTCCGTGAGCTGGCTCCCCCCGAATGGGAGGCGGGAGATCGGCAGGGTCTCCGTCGATGTGAAGGCATCCAAGAGATGGCGTACGTGGTCATACAATCGCTTCATCAACACCCCTGGGATCTGGCATGCGGTGGTTCGGAACCCCGGAGGGGAGGTCATCGCCCGTGCGCCGTTCGAGATGAGAGCGGTTTCTCAGGGCGTCAACCCCAAGTCCCAGTAGGGAGGACAGGAGATGAAGAGGGGACGGTCGGACACCACCTCTTTCGCTTTTTCGGTCAGCACAATCTCGTAGTCGGCGCACCTGGCCTGGCCGCAGCCGCCCCCGTAACAACTGGTACACATTAGACAATCCTGATCCGAGCAGTCGATGTAGTCATCCATGTCGTTGTCCAGCCCGTCACTACAAAGGAGCTCCGTGTTCTCCTGGGACAGATCGTTACTACAGTAGTACCAGATGGGCTCGTCGTATCCCGGTTCGATCCAGCAGCTCCATTGTCGCGAGAAGTCCCGCTGGGGGATAGGGCACAACAGTCCCTTTTCGGATCGGGAGTGAAATACGTTCTCGTAGTAATTCGTGAAATCGGCCTCCCAGCTGTCGAGGAGCTCCGGCGGGCACTCGTTTGTCTCGACCTCGGTATATAAGCGACAGACCGATCGTTGGAAGTCGGGAAAGCTTCCCGACGGCGCATCGAGCGTCTCGAGGGAAGCATCCAGACCGTAGCACTTCTTCTGACCCATACCGCGCCGTATGGTATGGAAGAGATAATCGGAGACAGGCCCCCAGTCCGGATCGCAGATGGAATACACGAAACCGTTGGTGCCCAGCATCGAGGCCAGCTCCACATATCGTCTTCCCGGTGTCGCCGATTGGGACTCCGAACCGCAGGCGAGGTCGAATTCGCCGTCTATGGGGTGTCTCTCCATCTCAGGGAGCCCGAGGCAGCCGGTGACATCGACCGGAGACCCGCTACAAGTGCTGTCTGCGGGGACCCCCACGATGGCCGCGAAAACGAGGGCCTCGGGACGATTGCCTTTCAGCGCGAGCAGCCGCCTCGAAATATCATTGGTGCTGTAGAGGTATGCCTCTGATGGATAGAGACAGGCGAAACCGTCATCGATATTGGTTTCACTCAACCACTCGTCCTGGACGTAGAGCTGCGGATTCTCCACAGAGCAGTCCTCCTCATCGGAGATGACGACGACCACGAGGAGATGGTCCTCCGTGAGAAACTCCTCATGGTTCTCCAACACCCGGATCCCGGCCAGAAGGGGCTGCTCCACGACGCAACCGCCGCTCCCCTGGATCGCCAGGCACGCGGCCTGAACCGCGATGTCCGGATTCGGATCGTTCAACGAAGAATCAAGCCACTGAGCGTCCGGGGGCAGGCGGCAGGGCGTGTTGGCCCCATCCAACACGATACAATGTCCGGATTCGGTGTCGCAGGGTGACAGGCAGGCTGTGGGTGATTTTTGACAAGGCGAGCTGATGAGCTCAGCCGCGGTATAGGTATTCGTACACCCCTTGAGCTCCACCTGATTCCAACGGAGGGGGGCCTCCGATGTGGTGATTCCGACACGGATGCTCTCGACGGAATCCGGTTCCATCACTTCGGTCAGCCGCCTCAGAAGGTCGTGAACCTCCTCGGCCAGCCGGGTCTGCGCTGACTCCATACGGGTGGAGTTATCGACCACGAGGAGGATATCAACCCCCCGATACCCCAGCAAGGTTGCCTCCAAGGGCTTGAGCTGAAACCCATCGGGCAAACTTGTCTCCGTCTCGGTCTCCGTGTCGTCCGTACCGAAGGGGCTCTTGTCCTCAATGTGTATCGTGGAGGTGCTACATGCACAGATGCACGAGAGCACAAAAAGAAGGACCATGCGAGTGGGCGATCCCGTTATCATATTACCCTATAGTAATGGGGTTAGGGGAGTTGTTCCAGTATTTCGCGCGCCTTGATGGCGGCGGAGGTTCCGCTGTGGTCCGTGATGACCTGCTGCAATAAATACTTGGCCCGGCTCCTTTCCTTGAGTGAGATGAGGGAGCGGGCCAGACGGACCATGGCCTTGGCGGTGAGGAGGGGGGAGCCCTTTCCGGTCGATAGATACGCCTCGAATATCGTCGCCGCGCCAAAGTGATCCCCCATCTGTTCCTGAAGGAGCACCCCGGCCTTGAACCTGGCGCGGTTCGCCTGACTGACATTGGCGATGGCGATGAGGTTCTTATAGGTATTCACCGCGTCCGAGTACTTCTTGGCCTTTCGCTGACAATTGGCCAGCAGTGAGTAGGCGTCGGTATCCAGGGGATGGCGTTTCAGGTAACTTCGGAGCGCGCCTTCCGCCTCCTTGAGCTTGCCCTCCAGAACCCATTCTCGCCACTGGTCGATGCCGATGGGCTCGGGAGAATTCTCGTCAGGGGAGTCCACGCTCTCATCCCGAGTGTTCGCTTTCGCCTCGGGTGCATTCGACGGGGGTGATGGCACGAAGATCTCGTCCGCTTTCACCCTCGGGGACTTGGGAGGACGCGGCTTGGATGCCCTGGGCCGTCGAACGGCTTCATCCACATCGAACACCATCGCGCGGTCACCCGAAGGAGCCTCTTTCGAAGCCGGCGAGATGAGCGCCAACACCGCGTCCGGGACCGTTTCTCCCAAAAGGCGCGCCATCTTGAATCCCTCGAGCTCGTCGAGCTCCGAAAGATCCGCGACCCCCAGGCGATTCACCAAGAGGACCTCCCCCGGATTGACATTCCACAGACGGCCGTCCTGATTGGCGACCTCGACCTTCCCTTCGACCACCGAGACCCGGACTTCCCGGTCAGAGCGGACCACGGAGAACCGCGTTCCGATAACCTGGACGGTGACGTTTCCGGCATCGACGATGAATTTCTCGCCCTGCTTCCTCGGCGACACGGAGAATACCGCGAACCCGTCCTTGAGCCTGAGCCGGGTGATGCCGTTGTTGACGGACACCAGCTTCAGCTCGCTCGATGCTCCCAACCCGAATCTGTCCTTCCCGAGAGTCCCCACGGTGAAGCCGGTCTCGGTGGCGATATAACTGATACTTTTCTCGGCACGTGACGGCTCATTCACCATTGAAGAATATGACGCCACATCTTGGATTTCGGCCAAGGCCTCTGTCGGGGATATATCGGTCTCGTTGGACGCCTCGAAGCTTCCGAAGAGAATCCACGCTACGGCAAAGGTGACCGACGCGGTGACGGCCACGGGAAACAGGAACCGAGGGTTCCAGGTGTCTCTGGCGGTGCTCTCCAGCTTCGCCCGCTCGACCAGCCGGTTGGCTTCATCCATCGTCGGCGTGAGGCGTTGCCATCTGTGGCCGGCTTCGCTGTTCAATCGGCGCTTGGCGCTCTGCCACATGTCCAGGATACCCTGACACTCCGAACAGGTATCGAGGTGACCCTCAAAATACTCCCTGCCGGCCCTCTCCATGCGGCCGTCCAAGTATTGAGACAGATGTTCGCAGGGTTTCATGCTTGTCCCTCGCAAAATACAGATTCGGCAGTCTCTGTTGTGAGCACCTCCAACATTCGCTGACGGGCTCGGTGCAGTCGGGTCCAGACGGTCTTGGGTCTGATCCCCAGTATCTTCGCGATCTCTTCTCCGGTAAATCCCTCGACGGCGTGGAGGAACAGCACCTCACGCTGTCCTTCGGGAAGCTTCTCGAGGCTGTGGGTCAGGGTGTCCCGGACCTCCAAATCGCGGGCGGGGCTGTTGTCGTGCTTCACGGCGATCCCAACATGCTTGTCCTCGTGTCGATCGAGCAATTTTCGACGAACCCAATAGGTGCGTCGCCAGGAGCTGACGGTTTTCACGGCGATTCCATAGAGCCAGGCCTTGAATTTTGTCTGCTCCAGATATTTGGCGGCCTTCCGGTTTAGAACCAGAAAGACATCCTGGACCATCTCCTCGGCTTCGGCAATCGAGATTTCCGGGCAAAATCGCATCATTGCATCTTTGACCATAGCGCTGTGACGTACATACAGCTCCCCCAGACATTCGGTGTGTCCGTCTGCCAGAAGCTTCATCAGTTGAGCATCACTTAACGCTGACCACGGTGTTTTCGTCATACGTCAATCCCTACATAACCAAGAAGTTCATTTCCCGATGTCCCGGGTTCCTTCCAGAATACGCGATTTTTTAAAATACAATGGTACTAAAACCAAGCATGAACGAATAGTCGACTTTGGGCGTCTCGAGAATTTCGGTGCCGGTCGAGGTCCTCTCGAACTCCTTCTTTTGGGTAATCCCGCCGACAGTCCAATCCAGAATAATGCTAAAAATTTCCGACATTTCGATGGAGATCTCAAGCCCCGCGGCCCCTCTCAGGGCCCACCAGTCCACGGTTCGGAACTCTCCGTTGCCGAGAACCATATTCATGGTCGACCTGAGGCCAGCGAGGTGGAGGTAGGGGCCGACACCGAAACGCCCGATGCGAAAGACATAGGTCAGAAAGACCGCGGGCTCGACACGCCATCCGAGGACGATGCCGTCATCCGCTACCACCCGGGGCCCGAGCTTTCCCGCGAAGGTCACTCCCCCATAGAGACCTTTGACAAGCCGGAACCTCAGCTCGATCCCGAAGCCGCCGTAAAACGGCCCACCCGTGTAGCTCGCCATCCCGCCGTTCAAACCGACTTGGGGGGCAATCGAGAATCTGGAGCGCATCTTCGCCGGCGAGTCCCGCTTCTTTTTTACATCTATCAAATAGGTGCTGTCGAGCAGCTCCCGTACCGCGAGGGCCAATTCTTCGGGAGAGCCAGCCTCCACCGTTCGAACGGTAGCGCTGCCGCTCTCGGATACCACGAATTGTATCAGATGACCGCTGGTGCCGCCGGCGGTGACCCAGACCGCGGCCTTGGCGAGGAACCGCCGGATCAGGGGTTGAACGACCTCGAGCTGCTCGGGGAGCGTGATGGTGAGAAAATCTTCCCGTTCGATGGCGATCTGTTCCACTGATACCCCGTCCAGCGTCAGCCGGAGCTCAGCGACAAGGGTCCTCTCGAGCGCCACCGCCGTCTCATCGTCCGCCGCGAGGAGGACGAGCAGCGGCGAGACCACCGGTGTCTCCTTCGCCGACTCTTGTTGCGCCGCGATCGGGGCGGGGCACAAGACGAGGCCCGTCACAACAGCCAAACGAAGGAGAGATCGGTGGGTATCGAAGGGGTGAAACATCACTCGTGGCCCGGTTTGCATTCGAGATTGCACAGTGTTCCGCTCTGCTAAAACCCAAAGTACCAGGGTAGAATACTCCTCGATATAAATCAATCAAACGACGCGAGGGAGCAAATGAGTGTCGATGAGAAATGAGTCTTTTGAAGTCTCCCCGGACGTTTGGGGGGATCTTTGGGGTTATTGGGACTTGATGTTCATCGCCCTCAGAATGTTTCTGGCGACAGTCCGCTGGGGATCCTTCTCCGATTGAAGCGCGAGCAGGTAGCCCCTCTCGTTGAGACCGGAGAGGATCTGAGCGGCGAGCTCTCGATACTGATCGTCGTTCCGAACCGTGTCGGAGAGGAGATTCCGAATCTCGAGAGCGGTCAACCCGCCAGGTCCGTCCTCCCAGCCGTTCTTGACCCGATCCATGAGGTGCTTCCAGGGCCAGAGGATCTCGTCCGTACCGCCCGAGGTCTTTTCGGAGATGACCTTGGCGTTGATGAGCCGCCGATAGACCCGCTTGCTGTCGAACATCTCCTTGGTCAGGTAGATCTCGTGCTCTTCGTACCACTGACGGACCACCAGCCGAGCCTCCTGCCCCCGCAGGATCTCGATGACTCTATCCGCCACGGGGGTCACGTCACCCCCCAGCATCAGGGCGAACACGGCCGCCCGCTGACGGTGCTCGTCGGCGTTGTCGAGCAGCTTGACGAGGCGCTCCTGGCTACCGGGATCCGCTGCTTCTCCGATGACAATCGCCGCCGGTTTGACCAGCTCGAAGGCCCCGCTGCCCTCGAGGATGCCGAACATCGCGTCCATGGCGGTCTTGTTGGGCTTCAACCACAGCCCGCGGACCAGCGCGGCCCGGGCGACGGCGTCGATGCTGTCATCCGATATCTTCTCGACGATTGAGTTCATGATCTCGTCATCCGCGCAATAGGTGAGCGTCACCGCCGCCTCTTTGCGGAGCTCCTGATCGTCTTTGGGGTCAAGTACAATATCCATAAGCTTGGCGCCCGCCTCGGCGGTGCCGACGAACTTAAGGGCCATGATGGAGTTCCGGCGCTCCTGGAGCCGATCCTCCATCTGCCAGTCGCGGCTCTCGAGAAGCGTAGCGAACTTCTCCTCCTTGCGCTCCTTGGCGGTCATCTGCATCCGGCTGATGAAGTCCCTTGCGATTCCGGGGCAGTCCAGCCGCGCCAGGGCGTGGGAGGCCGCCATGAAGAAGAACCCTTCATCCTTGTCGAGGAAGGGTTTGATAATGCTACAGAACCGCTGATCGCCGGTGCGCCCCATGGAGTCCATGAGGGGGCCGATATCCACTTTCACCCGCTTGGCGCACTCCGGTGAGTTTGAGTAGGGCTCGTTTTCCTTATAGATCTTCATCAAATAGTCGGCGGCTTCGGGAGGCTGGACCTTTCCGAACCAACCAATTATGCCGTTGGCGATCTTCCGTGCCATGTCGTCCTGACGATAGCGTATCGAAGGATCCGGAATCTCCTCCTCGGTCTTGGGAACCCACTGGGTCTTCTGATACATGGCCTCGGCGATGCGCGGATCCCCGAGATCCTCCAGCGTCCAGAGCGCCTGGTTGCGGATCTCGTCTCCCTGCCTGACCGACTCGTCATCCGAGCCGGGGAACTGCTCGCTCAACACGCCTAAGAGGAAATCCTTGGAGCGGGGATCCCGTAGCTTTTTGAGCTTCCCCATGACCGCGTACTTCTCATCGGCGTGCTTCATGTTCTTGTAAATCATCTCCAGGCCCGGCGCGCCCACGGACTGGCTGATGGCATTGAGAATCGAATCCTTGAGCTGGGGCTTGGAATCCATGGCCGCGAGGAGCGCCGGTCCCGCCCGTCCGTCCGTGGTGCGGCCGAGGGAGATGGCCGCGGCCTCCGCGACTTTATCGTTTTCGTCTTTGACGAGTTTCAGTAACGGCGACACAACATCCCCGTCGTTACGAAAGCCGAGCTCCATGGCGGCGTACATCTTGAGCATCGGGTCCGGGCTGTCCGCCATCTGGATCAGCCGCTCGGTGGTCCCGATACGGACGATGAGATCCGGCTCGAACTCCGGCAGGCTCTTCTGGGTGATGATCCGCTTTCCGATGGCCTCGAGGAGGGGGGGGAATCCCCGCTCGTCTCCCAACATGCAGAGCGCCCAGGCGAACTCCGCCTTGGCCAGCTCCTCGGACTTCAGCATTTGAGCGTGGATGGCCGGAATCCCGGCCTTGGCCTCTTCTCCACCGATTTTGGCCAGGGCCTTTGCCGCCTCCCGAGCGACCTTCCCACCCCTCGCGACGGCTTTCGCCAACACGGGAACCGAGCCCGGATCCTTGGCCTCTCCCAGCTCCAGGGCGGCCTGGGCAAGAATTTCGGAGTTGTCGCTCTTCTCGAGGATATTCCTCATCGCGGCCTCGAACTGGCCGTCCGGAAGCGTCAGAGCCTTCTTGAGCTCCTTGTCCCATTTCTGAAGGTTGGTATAGTTCTTATACCAGAGAGCTCCAACGACACCCCCGGCTGCGAGGACCAGAAGGAAGGCGATGAGCATGCCCTTGTTCCCTCTGTTGATCTTGTCATCCCCGCCGCCCCAGTCCGTATCCATCCCTCCAGGATCCATCCCTCCGGGGGTCATCCCTCCAGCATTCGGAGCAAACATATTGTTGTTTTGAATGTTGTTGGGTCCGTTCCCGTTGGGGTTATTCACCTCATTCATTTCCGGCTCCTCTCCTTTTTTATCCTCTTGGTCTCTTGTATTTTTTTTGGCGAAAACATTATCGCAATTTTTGGCGTTTGATCAATGCTTTCTGATTTCGACCCGAAAGATTTTGGATTTTATTGAAATGAATAGATAATTTTCCAGAAAAATGATAATCGTACTTGTGTTCAAAAGTGAAATCAATGAAAAAACAAAAATTGACTAAGGGGGGTTTAAAAGACTGAACGGTTGTTGCTACTTGACCGTGGCTCGGCCCACTGTTAGAAAAAACTCTGCTCTGGAGGAAAGCATAATGACCAAATCAGAACTGATAGATTCGGTTGCCAACAAGACAAACATCACCAAGAGTCGTGCGGAGCTCGTCATCAACTGCATCTTCGACGCGATGACCGACGCGCTCAAGCACGGTGAGGGGATTGAGATTCGTGGTCTCGGCAGCTTCACTGTCCGACAGTACAAACCCTACAATGGACGCAATCCCCGGACCGGGGCGCCGGTCCAGGTGGCCTCCAAGAGACTCCCGTTTTTCAAAGTCGGGAAGGAGCTCAAGGAGATGGTGAACTCCGGAGTGAAGTCAAAGCCAACCGCCGAATAGTCGAGCTTCGTTTTTTTTTAAGCCCCGCCGGTCCCTCTCATGAACAAAAAACAGCAGGAAAAAGTCCTCAGAGACCTGCCGTCCTCCCCCGGCGTCTACCTGTTCAAGAACCGGGAAGGGGAGATCCTCTATATCGGAAAGGCCAAGAACCTGAAGCGTCGGGTGCGCTCCTATTTCATTTCCGGGACAACGGATTCGCGGTTCGTCGCCAAGCACATCCACCGGCTCGTCGCAGACATCGAGGTGGTGTTGACCCATTCCGAGAAGGAGGCGTTACTCCTCGAGAACAATCTCATCAAGGAGCACAGCCCCCGATTCAACATCAAGCTGAGGGACGACAAGAACTACCTCTCCCTCCGGCTGGACCTGAACGCGGAGTGGCCCAAGCTGGAGATCATCCGCCGCCCGAAGCACGACGGGGCGCTCTACTTCGGCCCCTATCATTCAGCCTCCTCCGCCCGGTCGACCCTCAAGCTCGTACACAAGAGCTTCAAGCTGAGATCCTGTAAGGACGGGTATATGCGAAACCGGACCCGCCCGTGCATCCAACACCAGATGCACCGCTGTATGGCCCCCTGTGTCCTCGAGGTGGATCGGGGCGAGTACCTCCGTCAGGTCGCGTATGTTCAGCTGTTCCTGAAGGGGCGACGGGAGGACCTCATTCGCCGGCTCAAGGACCGCATGGAAGAGGCGGCGGCGCGATTCGAATACGAGCGGGCGGCGATGTTCCGCGATCAGATTCGGGCCGTCGAGGCCACCCTCTCCCCCCAACGCATCAACACCGCCAGCCGCACCGATCGGGACGTGGTGGGGCTCTATCGGCAAGGGGCGGAGGTGCAGATCGCTGTCCTGGAGTTCCGGCAGGGTCGACTCATGGGGCGCGCGGAGTTTTACTACTCCGGGCAGGAGTTTCCAGAAAACGAGGTCCTCTCCTCCTTTATCATGCAGCGATATCGGGAGGGGACGGTCATCCCGGACGAGGTGGCGATCTCAAAGCCCGTGGACGGGCTCGGCCCCCTCTCGGAGATCCTGTCGGAGCGGCGGAAGAAGAAAGTCCGCGTGATGTCTCCGAAGCGGGGGGATCGGGCCGAGCAGGCGGAGATGGCCGATCTGAACGCCCGGCAGCTCCTGGAATCCCGTCTCAAGGACGAGGACGCCATCACCGAGCGGCTCGGCGCCATTCAGCGGCGTCTCCGGCTCCCGAGATTGCCGCGGCGGATGGAGTGCGTCGACATCTCGCATCTGGGGGGGACCAACACGGTGGGGGCCATCAGCGCGGTAGTGGACGGGGAGGTGCGGCGGAATCTCGGGCGAACCTACCGGATCCGGCTGGCGACGGAGGGGGATGACTTCGCGGCGATGACCGAGGTGCTGACCCGGCGGTTCACGAGGGCCCGGGCGGGCGATCCGGGGTGGGAGACGCCGGACCTGCTCATCGTGGACGGCGGACGGGGTCAGCTCGCCACGGCGCTCGCCGTTCTGCGAGAGCTCTCCATCACGGACCAACCGGTGGTCGCCCTCGCCAAGGAGCGCGCGGAAGGGGAAGAGGCGTGGAGTGACCGGGTGTTTCTCCCCATGCGGAAGAACCCGATCCACCTCAAGGCCCGGGTCTCGTCCCTCCACCTGCTGGCCCTGGCGCGGGACGAGGCGCACCGCCTGGCGGTCTCCTTTCAGCGAAAGGTGCGACGGAAGAAGACCCTGCGATCCGACCTGGACCGTATCCCGGGGATCGGTCCCAAGACCCAGCGGGCCCTGCTGAAGCACCTCGGCAGCGTCAAACGAATCCGGGAGGCCGCGATTCAGGACCTGACCGCCGTGGAGGGGGTCGGCGAGCAGATGGCCCAACGGATACAGGCGGGCCTCCGCCGCACCACCGAAGGCGAAACGACGTAGCATTGTTCGTTCTGCAATTTGTTTCTTGTGGCTAACGGAAATGTTTTTTGTTAATGATTTTTATCTAAAAGAAGGATTTGGGGTGGCGGCGTTGTGCGCTACACTGATATGAGTAACCGCGAGGGTGAACAGAATATTGCTTGATTGACAGCAGGCTCATGAAAAAAGATGGCAAGATTAAATTGGGCAAGATTCTCCTCAAGCAGCAACTGGTGAGCCCGAATCAACTGCAGGCGCTCCTCGATGAGCAGCGGGTGGATCACGAGCGGCTGGCCTCGAAGGCGGCGGCCAAGGGGCTCGTTAATGAGACACTGCTGCTCAAGGCCCTCAGCGAGCAGCACGGTATCCCGGCGGTCAACCTGGATGAGCTGGAGATCGACCTCTCGGTGCTCAAAATGATTCCGAGAGACATCGCCGTGAAGCACGTCATTCTCCCCATTTCCATGACGGATGACGCCATCAACCTCGCCATGGCGAGCCCGGAGGACCAGCGGGTCATCGATGAAATCGGGTTCGTCTCCGGCAAACGGGTGTTCCCCCATGTCTCGCTCCACTCCCAGATGGTGAGGACCATCGAGAAGTGCTATTCGTCCCGCGAGAACGGGGCGGTGACCTACAGAGGACCAAAGTACGGCCGCGGCAACGTAGAGGTTCAAGATATCCAGGCCGATCCGCCGAGCACAGTGATGCCGGATTCCACGACCCCGGATGAGTTCGATTTGAATATCGAGGTCGACATTTCGAACAATGATCTGCCCAGCTTCCCGCCGCCCATCTCCCTGGTGTTGGATTCCGAGCCTCCTGAGCCGATTCTGGAAAAGAAGAAGATCCTTGTCGTGGACGACGAAGATGAAATCCGCTTGCTGTTCTCCCGGGTCCTGATTGACAAGGGCTTCGAGGTGATCACGGCGGCCCGGGGCCTGGAGGCCATCCAGAAGGTCCAGACCGAGAATCCCCATATGATCATCTTGGACGCGATGCTGCCGGAGGTCCACGGTTTCGACATCTGCAAGCGGATCAAGGGCTCGAGCAAGTACGGGCACATCCCGGTGATCATGATCTCCGCCATCTACCGCGGGTGGCGCTATGCGCAGGATTTGAAGGACTCCTACGGCGTGGACGAGTTCATCGAGAAGCCCTTTAAAATCGGAGAATTCATTCAGAAAGTCAATCAGCTCATGGAGGCGAAGGACGGCGAGAAGCCCCCGCCGACGGAGCAGTTGTCAAAAGAGGCCGAGCGTATCCTTGAGGAATGCATGGTCTCCTATCGCTCTGGAAAGATTGACGAAGCCATCGCGCTCCTCAAACAGGGCATTCGTATTGATCCGCTGGCTTTCAAGCTTCACTATCACCTGGCGTTGCTCCTCGGCCGAAAGAATATGAACTATCAGGCCATTCGGTCTCTGGAGAGCGCCCTGGAGCTCGCGCCGGACTACTTCCCCGCGCTCAAGAACCTCGCGGTGCTCTACCAGAAGACCGGGTTCAAATTCAAAGCCATCGAAACCTGGGAGCGGGCGCTCGGCTACTGCGATGACGAGGAGATGCGGGAGAAGATCAAGAATCACCTGATGAAGCTGCTCTAAGTTGGAATGAAGTTTGTCTGTCACCATTGCCGGTCCAAATATTCGATCAATGACGACTTGATTCGCAACAAGCGATTCAAAATCCGTTGCAAGGTCTGCAAGAACATTATCGAGGTCAAGGGGCCGGTGCAGGAGAAGAAGGCCGAGGCCAGGGAGAGTTGGTCCCCCCACCACATCGCGAGCCACGCGGGCGCGCGCACCCGACTGGGGGTGGAGGAGGACCGGGCCGCGACATCTCTCAGAAAGAAGAGCGCGCCGGTGATCGTGCACCGTCCGAGCCTCGCCCCGACCTGGGGGCTGAAGTGGAATGAGGCCGATCTGGTCAGATGGTTCATCGCCATCAACGGCACGACGATGGGGCCGATAACGGCGAGGCAGGTCTGGGAGTACCGACGCCTCGGCCGGATCAACGACGACAGCTGGGTCTGGCGGGAGGGGATGACGGACTGGATTCCTTTTCGTTCGTGTAAAGAGCTGATGGCGTTGCTGGATGCCGCTATCCGCGCGATGACCGACCCGCCCCCCCCATCGGAGAATCCGACGGTCCGAAAGCCGCAGCCCTCTCTCCACGCCGTGCCCTCGCCGGACCTCAGTCACCCCAAGGTCGATATCTCTTCCGAGCCGTCGACGTCGGAGGATCTCTTCTCAGAGGATACGAACAGCGCTATCGACTCCGGGGTGCTGTCGACGCCGTCGAAGACCGGACGGCTCTACCTCTACCTGGCTTCCGGCTTCTTCATCACCGCCGCGGTGGTGTTGGGGATCGTGCTGTTTGACGAACCGGAGCCGCGGGTGGTGGAAAAGGTGAAGGTTGTCTACAAGGACCGGCTGGTCGAGAAGGAGATTGACAAGACCGGAGAGACCGTTGAAGACGAGGTGGATACAGGGATGCGGCTGTCCGGCAATGCGCGAAAGCGGCGATCGTTCCGCCCGAAGAAACCGTCCAAGGAGAAGACCCAGGCGCTGATGGCGCAGCTCGGGGTCGCCACCCCCAGGAACGGCGCGCCCGTGGGCGGGATCGCGGGCGCCCCGCGCACCGAGAAGCGCGACAAGGACCGGCCGGGGGGGGGCCTCTCCGCCCACCAGGTCAAGGTGGTGGTCAACACTCACAAGCGTGAGCTCAAGATGTGCTACGAGCGATCCTTGAAGAACGGCGAGGCTTCATCGAAAGAGGACATCAATGTGAAGTTCAAGATCACGGTCGGCGCCAGCGGCGCGGTCCGGAAGATCGCGCTCGGGGGAGGGGCGGGGAAAATGCCGATGATGAGAAAATGTCTCACCCGGAATGTCCAGACGTGGATCTTCCCCTCCCAGGCCGAGGAATCGCGCCTGGAGTTCCCCTTCATCTTCACGCCGAGGTGACGCCGTGGGGGTTTCCGATCTCGTCGAAATTGCAAGCGAAGGGCTCCTCCTCGCGCTACTCTCGACCCTGCCGGTCCTCGGCGCCGCGCTGGCCGCTTCATTGATATCCGCGGCGCTGCAGGCGTTGACCCGGATCTCCGAGCCGGCCCTCACCTACGTTCCCCGCATCATCGCCGTGGCGCTCGCCGTTGTCGTCTCCGCACCCTGGATCGGCGACCGCATCGCCGGATTCGCCGTTCGGGTCTGGTCCCTCATCCACGGAGTGAATCTCCAGTGAGCGAGATCCCGACATGCTTCGCCGTGGGGGTGGTGTTGCTCGCCCTCCGCTTCGGCGCCGCCCTCCGTCTTGGAGGAGCGACCCTGCCGGTCTTGCCCTGGTTGGGGGTCTCCCTCTGCCTCGGTGCGCTCCTGATGTCCGGTTCGACGGCCTCGGATTGTGCGGCGCTCACGTCTTGGGGGCTCGCTGTTCTCGCCATCAAGGAGCTCTTCATCGGGGTGGTGCTGGGCACGCTGATACGGTTTGCGTTCTCGGTCCTGGAGATCATCGGAGAGATGGCCCATATCTCGTCCCTCACGGTGGTCTCGAGACGACCCCGCCAGCCCCTCTCCACCGCGTACCTCCTCCTCGGGGTCGGGGCGTTCTGTCTGCTCGGGGGCCACCACGGGGCCCTCAGCGGGCTGGCCGCCACCGTTCACTGCGCGCCGCCGTTCGAGATCCCCGCCGAAATCTCCCTCGTGGGTGCGGGGCAGGACACGGCGTTGCGCCTCTTCTCCGTGGCCATGGCCACCGCGGTGCTCCTCTCTGCGCCGATCTTCGTCGCCGGGCTCTTCGCGGACGTGATCATTGGAGTCCTCTCCCGCCTCCAGTCCGGCGCCGCGCTGGCGGGCGCGCAGACCCTACGGGGAATCGCGGTTCAGCTGGGGGTGGTCCTCTCCCTCGGGCTGGTCGTGACCCATGTGGTCGAGTTTCTGCAGCAAGGGGTGATGGATCTCGCCCTTTGCGGAATGTAGGCTAGGCTAGGGGGCGCCCACCAGGGGCCGCTCCTCTTCGATGGTGAAGTAGACCAGGGAGATGGGCTTCATCCGTTCCTCCGCGTCCGGCGGGTAGAATCGACGCCTCAGGGATTGCACCACCGCGTCGTCCCGCTCCTCCCCGACCTTGGTGAGCTTCAGCCGCCTGCCCCGGTATCCCGGCCCCTCTTCGACAAATAGATAGGCCGCGTGGGGGTTGGACTCGAGATTCTCGTGAGAGAGCCGATTGGCCATGATGAGCCCCACGGTGCCGTCCTCCATGAAATGGGGGCTCGCGTAAATCGCAGAGTTCACCACGCCGTCGGCATCGGCCGTAGAGAGGACCCCCATGCCCTTGTGTTCTTTGAAGTATTGAGAAAGTGTCATTGTGACCTCCGGTTGAATCAGTTGCTGATGAAAATTACTGCAGAAATTGTGCCAGAGATGGCGGGGTGTATCGGTTTTTCTTTAGACTACGGCAGGTTAGGCGCAGAGGCGGATGACCTTTCGTGGTGCTGGAGATGTCTCAATGGGACACTCGGAAAGGGCTTTGAGACACTCCGTTTTCCAACAGGCCTCGGAGGACTCAATAGGGGACCTTGTGCGACATCTTCTTCCACCGGGCGAACAGCTCGGCGGCGGGCGCGCTCTCCAGGCGGGTCATGGGGATCCGGCGGTGTCGCGGATCCTCGGAGACCTCCCGGTAGATGGCGTCATCGTCGAACCCCGTGTCCTTCGCATCCGTCCGGGAGGCGGTGTAGTACACGCGATCGATGCGGGCCCAGAAGATGGCGGCGAGACACATGGGGCACGGTTCACAGGTCGTGTAGATGTCGCAACCGGACAGGACGTGGCTTCCCAATGTCCGGCACGCCTCCCGGATGGCGCAGATCTCCGCGTGGGCCGTGGGATCGGCGTCCCTCACCACGCGGTTCGCCCCGACCGCGATCACCCGGCCCGCCCGGGTCACCACCGCGCCGAAGGGACCGCCCCGACCGTCCGCCATCCCCTCGGCCGCCGCCTTCGCCGCCGCCGCCATCAATTGATCGTTGGACATTTCGTGTGTCATTAAACCGATCAGAACCGGCCGGTGAGGAAGGGGTTGTGCACCCGTTCCGTTCCGATGGACGAGGCCGGGCCGTGGCCGGAGAGGACCCGGGTGTTGTCGTCGAGGACGAGCAGTCGCTCCTTGATGGAGGTGAGGAGCTCGTCGAGGGAGCCGCCGGGGAGATCGGTCCGCCCGATGGAGCCGGCGAAGAGGGTGTCCCCGACAAAAACAATCTCTCCGAAATCGAAACAGACCCCGCCGGGGGAGTGGCCCGGGGTGTGGATGACCTTCCCCGTATGACCGCCGACGGTGACCTCATCGCCGTGGGCGAGCTCCCGGTCGATGGCGGGCACCGCACCCCCCCGGACACCGAACATGCGCGCCTGGTCGGGGAGCTTCTCCAGGAGGAATCGGTCCGCCGGGTGCATGGCGAAGGGAATCCCGAGCGCCTTCTGGATGACGTTTACGGCGCCGACATGGTCGATGTGGCCGTGGGTGTTGTAGATCGCCTCCACCTCGATGTTCATGAACAAGGCGGTCCGCATGAGCCGTTCGGCCTCGTCGCCGGGATCGATGAAGGCGCCCTTTTGGGTCTCGTCGTCCCAGACCAGGTAGCAGTTCTCTTGAAAGGGGCTGTTGACTATAACTTCGTATTTGAGTGTCATTATATGTGCTTGCGCTTCGAGTTAAAATATGACGCCGAACCCGAGGGTCACCTGGGGGAAGAACCACTCCCGCTCCACATCCTTTTTATCGGTGCGGGTATTTGAGCCGCACAGCTCCGGATCCGTGCAGAGATACTCGTTGCCCTGCCGATCCACCAGCAATACACCGCCCTCCGGCAGCGGCTCATCGGGGGTCGCCGGACTGTAGGGGCCACAGTCGTCGCCGCTGCACTCGCTCTTCAACACCTTGCGGCTTCGTTCATCATTCACGGCCAGGAGCGAGTCATCCTCGTACCCGTACTGCTTGGTGCCGCTGTACCAGTAGTGGAGCCCGGCGAGCTCGATGTTGATGGTGAACCGCTTGCCCACGCTCACGTGTACGCCCCCGCCGAGCCCCAGGACCCACGCGTTGACCGCGAAGTCCGTGCCCCACTCGATGTCGTAGCCCCCCTTCACGAAGACATACGGGGCCACGGTCTTCTGGGTGATGACGTATTTGAGGAACGGCAGCAGGGTCAGGCTCTCGGGGTAGTCGATGCCCAATGATTCGTCCGCGAAGATGTGGGTGTAGTTCAGGTCGATGCCCGGGGCGAGCTTGTCGAGGACGTAGTAGGCGAACTTGCCGCCGACCCCGAGGTAGCTGGCGATGCCGTCCCCGGCGAGGCCGAGGCCGAGGCCGATTTCCATGTCACCCTTCGAGAAGGGGCGCTTCTCCTCCAGCTGATCGGCGTCCGGAAACTCGCTGACGTCGAGCTTCGGCGCCGCCGGCTTCTTTGGCTTGGGGGGCGCCTCGGCGACCTCGGGGAGGGGCTCGGGCTCGACCTCACCCGCGTCTTCGACCCCGGCGTCGCCCTCCGTTTCATCCCTCAAGATGACGAGACCATACGGAAAAACCTTCTGGCGAATGGGATCGATGATGGCGCCGTTTCCCCCCACGACCGCGCCCCCCTCCAGGAGGAGGCAATCGTTCGGCGCGCTCAGCACCTCCAGGTCCGACAGGCGGCTCCCGAGCATGGCCAAGGCGCTCCGCTCCCCTTCCGGGATGTCCGAGATCTGGAGCGGGTCATCGGACGCGGCCGCCTCGAAGCCCTCCTCCTCCACGAGCCGCGATGCCTGCGCCGTGATACAGTCTGCCTCCGCCTGCCTCGAGGAGGCCTCGGCGATACAGCTCTTCAGAGCATCGCAGTCGATGTACCCGCTCACACAATGGAGCATCTCCTTTGAGCTTTGTTTGAACGGTGAGGGGCCCTCGGCGAGCACCGCCAAAGAGATGAGGCCGACGACAAGGCCGATGAGAATGGTAATTTTCGTGTGAAATTTCATGCGGCGATAATAGCGTTTCCACGACGAGAATCAACTGATCGGTACAATAATTCCCTGTTTCTCGCGAATCCCGTTTTTCCCTTGGATTTTATCCGGTTGTTCCCCCAATAGGGCTTGCCCTGGAGGAGAAGATATCGTTTTATTCCGCGTGCGCGTGTGCAGACCTAAGGAGGAGCGCAAATGGATATGAGCAATATTGATGCGATAATCGACCGTTATGACAGAGCTCCGTCGGCGTTGCTGGCCATCATGCA
>JBNLED010000059.1:0-11503 GCA_050304755.1 Polyangia bacterium
CCGACGGTTGGCATGAGGGCCCCGACGGCGGTTGTGTGGTGGATTGTCCGCCGATGATGACGGAGCAGGAGGATGGGAGCTGCGCCCTGTCGTGCGGGGATGACGAAGAAGAGGAGATGGCCGTCAGGGCAGGGACGGACACACTACATCTAAAATACTGCGACAGAGGCTGTCCGGAAGGCATGGAGCTCATCGACGGGAGCTGCGAGCTCCCCTGCGGTGAGGGGTGGAACCGGGACGCAGACGGCGCGTGTCATCTGCGCTGCCCGGAGGGGATGGTCGCCGCGGATGACGAGAACGGCTGCGCGTTCGAGACGGTGGGAGAGAACAAGATCTGTCCGGCCGAAAAGTGGGACACCTCCGTCGATGGACCGTTCCCCCTCTTCGTGGACCCCGTCGACGGCGCTGAGAACGGGGACGGCACTCGGACGGCGCCCTTCGCCACTATCCAACAGGCCGTGCAGGCCATGGGGGACGAAGCGACGATCTACCTGGCGTCCGGGGAATATGACGAGCAGGTGATCGTGGACGGCAAGGCGGAAGTGAACCTGATTGGACAGTGCGCTTCCAACGTGGTGATCGCTCCGTCCGACGCGGTATCCCAATATCCCGAGGGAGAACAGGGGAGGTATGCGGGGATCCTGTCAACCTGGCGGGTCGACCGGGTACACATCCACGGGGTCACGGTTCGGTCGCCGTTGTCGGACGGGGATGCCATCGTCATTCGCCACGACTCGTCACCGGGGAGTCAAAGGACCGTCGTGGTGGACCAAGTCGTCGTTGATCAAGCGGGAATGAGCGGTGTGCTCGTGAACGGAGCGTATGAACAGATTTCTGTGACAGACGCCACCTTGGTCGATGGACAGGCGGGCATCTACATCGCGGTGCAGAGCGAGGACGAGGCCGTGCTCGCCGGGGAGACGCTGCCGATGGGAACGGTGGAGGTACGCCGGAACCGGATCGAAGGCCTTACCACGTTTGATGACACGTGGAACGTCATGGGATTGTCAGTGGTCGCCGCGGACCGGGTGGTGGTAGCGAAGAACCGCATCTCCAATCTCACCCATGCCTCCGGGATGGAGTTCATCGTCGACAGTGGCCTCTCCATAGAGAAAAACATCCTCTCGGATATCTCAGGTCACGGGGGGATATGGATCAAGAG
Source organism: Polyangia bacterium (assembly GCA_050304755.1). Taxonomy (GTDB): domain Bacteria; phylum Myxococcota_A; class Polyangia; order JAAYKL01; family JAAYKL01; genus CAYWLQ01. The sequence goes on from JBNLED010000059.1 coordinate 1,163, forward strand.
CACCTTTCAGGAGCGCACGCCGACGACCGTGGACATCCGCGACAATATCATCCGCAATATCTCGGCCGCGCCGTGTGCGGAGCTCTTCTGCACCCACATCACCTACGGTATCGACCTGGACGCGATCAACAGCATCGGCCCCTTCGATGCCACGGCGTCCCGGAATCGCATAGAAGGAGTTCAGGGACACGCCGTCTCCCTCGGCTCCGCAGACGTCACCGGTAACCGTCTCGTCGTATCCGACAGCGAGCTTATCGGATCCACAAACGGTATCGAATGGTTGAGCGGCGACCTCTCCGTCGAGGGGTGTCGTTTCTCAGGGATGTGGCGCTCGATCAGCAGCGAGTCGGATCCGAGGTACCAACCACTGGGAGCGCTTGGCCTCGAAAGAAATCTGTTCGAGGCGCGGGAGGAGGATCCGGCCGGTACGCCGAGTGATGTTTTCGATAACGCCTTCGTCGAGGCCATCGTTTATATGGGACTCTTGGATCGCACGGGCGACGTCATGGTTATTGGCAACGTGTTTCGGAACAACGAGCAATTCGAAACGGACCGCGGACTGGTTGTCCTGAACCTCGCCGGTGACGAGGTACGCATCGAGGCCAATCGCTTCGAGAACAACCAAGGGGCGGCGGCCTGGATAGGGAGCGGCAGCGTGACCGCCGAAGACAACCAGTTCCTGGACAACGACAGCGGGCTGAGGATCGAGCAGACCCCCGGCGAGCGGATCGACTTGTTGGAGGTTCGGGGCAACGCGTTCCTGTCGACGGGTGAAGGACTGTACGCCGCCTGGCCAGAAGAGACCGGGGAATACGCGATCGAGGACAATGTCTTCGTGAACTCGATGGTGACCCTGGGCGATCTGGGCTCCGTGGGTCAGAACGCGGAGCGCCTCCGCATCTCGGACAATTATTTCGGCGCCGTGCTCGCTCAGGCCGGGCTGGCCGAGGCGCTCGATATCGACGGCAACCGCTTCGAGGAGAGCCGTCTGGTGGTGTTCGCCCAACCCGAGGGAAGCACCGCGGACATCACCGGCAACCTCTTCGACCGCTCCCATCTGGAGGTCTTCCGGGCCGAGAACACGGTCCGCATCGAGGACAACGAGCTCAATGGGCCCGGAAGCGTCTCCGGTCTGGGGGTGGGTATTGGGGTCTACGAGAGCGTCGGGCCGATACAGATCATCCACAACCTGATACGAGGGTACGGCGAGGAGGAGGTGCCGGGCGTCGGCATCATGGGGGACGGTATTCAGATAGCGGGCGAGAACTCGGGCACGCCGACGCAGATCTGGATTGCCTCGAACCGTCTCGAATCCAACGGCCGTTTCGGGGCGGTCGCCCTCCGCGCCGAGGGATGGGTCGAGGGCAACTCGTACCCCGCAGTCGAGGGAGGTCGATCTTCCGATCTGGTCCTCGAGCTGCCCCGCGGGGCAGGGTACGACGGCGCTGACGTCGAGTTTGCGACCCCGGCGGAGAGCTTACCCGCCGTTCTCGCCCCGGAGAACATCCTCTCCGGGTTGCGGTAGGGACCCTGCTGAGGAGGAGGCCTTGGAGTGAAGATGACCCTTCTCAGCTCAGCCTCTCGAACCTTCGTCGAGATCCTGCTCGTCGCGATCGCGCTGAAAGAAGCCGCTTGCGACGCGTCCGGGGAGCCCGCCGTCGGTGAACCGGAGCTGCTGTGTCCCGAAGAGACCGTGCGATCGGGAGACGACTGCCTCGTGGCCTGTCCCGAGGGGTGGGGGCGCGGGCCGGACCACCGGTGCCGTCCCCCGTGCCTCGAAGGAGAGGACATCGTTGACGGCGAGTGCTCCCGCCCCTGCCCGGAGGGCACCTCCCGGGGGGAGGAGGAACATGCATGTTCCCCTGACGCTGCTTCGGATTTTACGGTGTGTCCGGCGGATATTTATGACGAGAGGGACGCGGCGGGAGCGCGCCTCTACGTCAACCCGTCCGCGGACGAACAGGCCGACGCCGACGGCAGCCGGGCCGCTCCTTATGCGACCCTCGCCGCGACCAAGGCCGCCCTGGAGGGGATAGCGGAATCGGAAATCACCGTGCTGCTCGCGGCGGGGGAGTACATTACGGCGGACCTGACATGGCTGTTGTTGGATCAACGAAAGAAGCTCTCCATCGTCGGTAGATGCCGAGAGGACACAAGGCTCATCGTGAGGGATGCGCGCCATGGTTTCTACGTCCAAGGCGAGAGCGCCGAGTTCGTCTTCAAGGGCCTCGATTTTCAGGGCGGAGTGACACAGATCATCGTGGGCGCCGCTTCGGCGGTAACCATCGACCGCTGCGCATTTTCCGACTGGACCGGCAGAGCCGCCGTCACCGCCGGTGGGGTAAGCAACATCTCCGTTGTCGACGCCTCGTTTGCTGTTGGAGACGCGGCGCCTACCAGCGCCCTGAACCTCTCGGCGGACTTCGTGGAGATAGCGAGGAGCCGTTTTCACGTCGTCACGGACGGGGGTGAGGCGCTCAATGTAAAGGCGGGCAAGCGCATCGTCCTCCTCGACAGCCGCGTGGAGGGGAGCGGCAACTTGGGCGCGACGTTGCTGACAGAAAGCGGGGGCGAATCGGTGGACATCGCGCGCAACGCGTTCGAGGGGGACTGGGTGACCGCTGGACTGTGGATCGCGGGAGGCTCGCAGACGTCGGTGGAGATGACCTTGACGGACACGTCCGTGGAGAATCACATCCCGGAGGAGTCGTCGAGAAGCACGGCGGTGGTGCTCGAGGATCTCGCTTCGGTCTCGATCGACAATCTGCTGGTGTCAAGTGGAAACGTCGACGCGATACGCGTTGTCAATATCGGAGTGCTCGATATCGCGGACAGCACCTTTCGCGACCTCAACTGGTCCGGGCTCATTGTCGAGCGCTACGATACCGATGAGGCGTGCAGCATCTCGGTCGCCCGTTCCCGGTTCTGGGGGATCGGAGACTACTCGATTTTTCACGAAAACGCCTACTGCGACCTGCGTCTCGAGCAGAACGTCTTCGATCGCAACCGGAAGGGCGTCTTTGCGGCCCCGAGGGCTTTCACCGCGGAGGCGAACGCCATCGGCACAGTCGATGACACCGCTCTCTCGGTGCGGGACGCACAGTTCGTGAGGCTGGGAAACAACACCATCGCCAGCGTGGACGACGCCGGTCTCGCGCTCTCGAACCTACAAGGGGAGCGCGGCGAAACGTATGTGGTGGAAGGGAATCGGATCTTCGATTGTCAGGGGGCCGGAGCGACGATCAACGGCACCGGTGAGGGCAAGGCGGTGCTCTCGAACAACGATATCCAGGGCATCCGAGGCAAGATGTACGAACGACAGGGCGAGACCGGAACCACCGGTGACGGGGTGCTGGCGGCCTCCTATTCCGAGGCGGTGGCGACGCGGGTCGAGATGGTGGGGAACACCATCGGCCGAAACGCGCGGTCGGGGGTCCTCATTCACGGACCCGGCTCCTCCGTGACGGTATCGGAGACCCGCTTCGAGACCGGCAACGGGTACGCCGGATTGATTCCCGAGAGACGGGGCGAGCTCTGCGACCTGCTGGCGCAGGCGGGCGCGGCGGTTTCGGGGCCGGATGGGGAGAACGTCGAGATCGTGACGGGGGTGTTCACGGCGTCGGAGCCGGAGGACGGACCTTGACGAGCGTCCGCCGTCGCGTGGCGCGTCAGTAGGACACCGGGCCTCCGTAGGGTTCCTCGTAATTCTTCACCAGATATCTGATCATACGCTCCGAGACGCTCTTCAACATGTATTCTTCTTGTTCCCCCCAGCCCTTCGCCATGCAGCCGTATGCCGCGCCGGCCTGACCGTAGAAGGTCGCGCGGTGGATGGTCGCGCCAATAATGTGCAGCCGCGTTTCCGGCGAGGCGAGTGCAGCGGAAGTTCCCACTCTGCGGGCGGTTCTACAGCAGTTAAATATTTGCAACGCGAATCCGGAAATATGGAAAAGGGGGATGACAAGGCCTCGGGCGCTGAGATATGGTCTGCCTCCGTTTGATAAAGGCTGGCGCGTTATCAAGGCATATCTGTTCGGAGATTTTCAGGAGTACAAAATGAACAAAACAACGATACGGTGTCTGGCAATCGCGGGCACGGGGGTGCTTTTTTCATGCGGAAACAAGAGCGGCTCCGAAGGGGACGAAACGAAACTCGGCGACGTCGCCGTCGAAGGAAGAGCATGCGCTGAGGGGGAGACCCCGCTGAGGGACGGCTGCACGCTTCCGTGTACCGACGGTTGGCATGAGGGCCCCGACGGCGGTTGTGTGGTGGATTGTCCGCCGATGATGACGGAGCAGGAGGATGGGAGCTGCGCCCTGTCGTGCGGGGAAGGGGAAGAAGCAGAGGAGGATACCCTGCTGGCGGAGGTGGGAACTCTGCATCTCAAGTTTTGCAATCGAGGATGTCCTGAAGGCATGGAGCTCATCGACGGGCGCTGCGAGCTGCCCTGCGGCGACGGCTGGACCCGGAACAAAGACGGCGAGTGCCACCTGAGCTGTCCGGAGGGGATGGTGGAGACAGATGACGATATCGGCTGCGCGCTTCAAACCGTCGGGGAAAACAAGGTCTGTCCGGACGGGAATTGGGATACCTCCATAGAGGGCCCCTCGCCCCTCTTCGTAGATCCGGAGGAAGGCTCGGCGGACGGTGACGGCACCGAGGAAGCCCCCTTCACCACCATCAACCAGGCGGTGGCCGCCATGGGGGATACCGCCACCATCTACCTGGCGCCCGGGGAGTACGACGAGCAGGTGATTGTGGACGGGAAGAAGGCGTTCAACCTCATCGGGCAGTGCGCAGAGAATGTGCTGATCGCGCCTGACACAATCGTAGCCCCCTACCCCGAGGGCGCGGAAGGGAGAGGCGCTGGGGTAATTACCGCTTGGAGGGTGGACAATGTGCGAATACACGGTGTCAAGGTTCGCGCCCAACAGGGATCCGCTATCGTCGTTCGTCATGATCTGCAACCGATTGGCTCGAGAGCGGTCGGTGTGGACCAGGTTGTCGTCGTTAACGCGGCGCTCGCCGCTGTCGTCGTGCGCGGTGCATTTAATGACGTAGGTGTTACTAATGCCACATTGACCCGGAGCCTATTGGGCATTGACGTTGCCACGCAGTATAGTGAGGATGAGAGTTCCGGAGCCATACTGCCGGCTGGATCGTCTGGAACGGTGCACATCCTGGGAAACAGAATCGAAAGTCTCGGTTCAGATGACAGCGTCTCGCAAGTCGTTGGGGTGTCTGTCTTCGGCGCTGACCAGGTGACCGTAACCGGAAACGAACTGTCAGACCTGAGCTATGCTACGGGGATGGACCTGTGGGTTGTCAATAAACTGATCGTCGAGGGGAATATCATGTCCGATATCAGTGGCTTCGGCGGTATGCACCTGGTCGGCCCGGATAAGGAATCCCCTTCCATGGATGCGACGATAGAGAAGAACGTTATTTTTAATATCAATGCAGCACCTTGTGCCTATCCCAACTGTCCGGACTATGCCGAGGGAATTTATTTCAATGCCGAGCTGGGTGGTTTCCGCGTGACGCTTGACCGAAATCGTTTCGAAAGGGTCCAGGGCGACGCCGTCGCGATAGCTCCCGATGACGAAACAGGGGCAAATTTCAATGTCTCCGCTTGCGAGTTCATTAAATCGTACGAGGGGATCAGCTGGGGGAGCGGAAATCTCGACATCGACGACTGTCGCTTCTCCCACATGTGGGTGGCGATTTACGGCGGCGCTCCAGATCAATACCAGCCTATCGGAAACCTGGATCTGCGACGCAGTGTATTCGAGAATCGGGAGCTAGATCCATCCGGCATATTGGAGGACAGCGAGGAGAAGGAGAGGCCCGGCGTCGTCTACCTGACGGATCGAATCCCGCAAAGCACCACGAGGGTTATTGGAAATCTGTTTCGGAACAACAAGATGTTCGACATAGACCGGGACCTGTATGTCTTGCGCCTCTCCGGTGGCGACCTGCGCGTCGAAGACAACGTCTTCTCGAACAACGACGGAACGGCCACCGACGTAGACAGCGGCAGCTTGTCCGTCGAGAACAACCGCTACCTAAACAATGACACGGGGATTGTCGTTATCCAGAGCCCCGGGACAAGAGTAGATGCCTCGGACATCCGCGGTAACGTCTTTGTATCCAACGTGAACGGGCTGTTCGAAATCTGGAGCGAGGAGACCGGTGACTATAGCGTCGAGGACAACGTATTTTTACAAACAGCGGCATACGTGGGTGACCTGGACCCAACAGGGCAGAGTGCGGAGCGACTGAGGGTGGATGGCAACTACTTCGGGGCGACCTTCGTTCAAACCGGAAACGCCGCGGAGCTGGCGGTGAACGGGAACCTTTTCCAGTCGAGTCGTCTCACCGTGGTGAGTCAGCCGGAAGGGGGGGAGGGACGTATCTCGGGTAACCGATTGGAACGGTCGCATCTCGAGGTTTACCAGGCCGCTAGCGCGGTGCGTATCGAGAACAATGAGATCACCGGGCCATCCTCTTTCCCCTACCCGTTGTACCTGGGCGCCGGCATCGGTGTCTTCGAGAGTCAGGGGCCGGTCGAGATAGTACACAATCTGATCAACAATAACGACGAGCGCGAGCTGCCGGGGATCGGCATAGCGGGCGACGGCATACAGGTGATCGGATCGGATAAGAGGACGCCTGATCTCTTGTGGATGGAAGCGAATCGCATCGAGTCCAACGAGCGCTTCGGCGCCCTCGTGGTCGGCGTCGAGGGCTATATCGATGGCAACATGTACCGCGACAATGGGAACGGCGGCGACGATCATCTGGTACTCTCGTTGCCCCGCGGAGAGGGATATGACGGCTCCGATGTGGCGTTCGCGACGGAGAAGCGCTCCCCTCCGGCGGTCGCCGAATCAGAAACGATTCTGTCTGGTTTGTGAGACAGGATTGTCATGCAAAGAAAAGGGTCGATGCGTTACACGGACCGTTCGAGACGCGCAACTTTGTGCGTTGCCGGGGCGGCCGTTTCGTGCCTGTGGTTGGGCACAGCCTGCGAGGGGCAACAGGCAAAGACCGGTGACGACTTCAAACCGGTATGTCCCGACGGAGCTATCCGTTCGGGAGCTGATTGCCTTGTGGCCTGCCCGGAGGGGTGGGGGCGAGGGGTGGACGACCGATGCCGTCCCCCTTGCCTCGACGCGGAAGACATGGTGGATGGCGAATGCCGAAGTGCTTGCCCGGCTGGAACCGTCGAACAGGAGAAGGGAGGGGGGTGCCTTCCTCAGGATATCCCCGATTACTCGGAGTGCCCGGTGGACCTCTACAACGAGGCAGGGGCGTCGGGCGAGCGTGTCTATGTCAATCAGGCAGTTGACGAAGCTTCCGTATCGGACGGCACTCGCGCTCATCCGTTCCGGACTCTGGGGGAGGCCGTTGAGGCGTTGAACACTGCTACGGCTCCTGACAGTTCGGTGCTCATTGCAGCCGGAGAATACAACATCGACGGCCTGCAGATTGTCTCTACAGGGGGGACGGGCAAGATATCCATCATCGGCAGATGCCCGAGAAAGACCCGATTGATCACTGCCCCCGCCCATCTCGGATTCTATCTTCGGGCGGAGGACACTGCGGTCACTTTCGAGGGGCTCGATTTTCAGGGGGGAAGAACACAGATTGATGTCAGCAAAGCAGCATCGGTTTCTATCGACACGTGCACCTTCAATGACTGGACCGGTGACGACGCCGTGAACATTTCGGTGACAGACCGGTTCGATATCAGGCGAACCTCGTTTTCATTGTCCGATGAGCCGCGGGAAACCCGGGCACTCTATATCTCCGCGGACGCGGTGACTATCGAATCCAATCATTTCAGCGTGGTCTCTGACGGTGGGAACTCCGTTCTGGTTGCAAACCCGCGAACGATCACAGTGGCCGACAATCGCGTGGAAGGCCGCGGCAGCTACGGAATCTCGATATTGCTCGATAAAAGGGCGGAATCGGTATGGATTCGGCGTAACGCCTTCGATGGTAATTGGTCGGACGAGGCCCTCTCTATTCTAGGGCAAGCCAACACACCGGCGGTCGTGACGATGGAGAGCAATTTCTTGGAAAATCATAGGGCATCCGAAGAAAAGCGTAGCGTCGGGCTGAAGCTGAACCATCTGGCGCAAGTCTCCATCGCTGATTTACGAATAGTAACAGGCAATATGAACGCGCTTCACGTGTACGACCCAAGCCTCTTGGACATTGTCGATAGCAGCTTTAAAAATGTCGATGGCTTCGGCGTGTTCGTAAAAAGTGGTATCAACTCCTTCGATTCGTGTTCTATCTCGATTTGGAAATCCCGCTTCACGGGTATTAAAGAACATGCGATTTACCACGAAGACCCGTTCTGTGATCTCGAGCTGAGAGACAACGTTATCGAGGACACACAGAAGGGCATTTACGCCGCGCCCAGGACCTTCAACGCCGAGGCCAATGCCATCGGCGCCGTCGGGGACACGGCCATCTACATCCATGGGGCCGACGCCGTGTCCCTTAAAAAGAACACCATCGCGAGCGGGGCGGACGCCGGTATCCGCCTCTCGGGGCTTCAGGGGGGGGGCGGCGCTCAGTACACTGTCGAGGGCAACGGAATCTTCGACTGCCAGGGGGTCGGGCTCGCTATCAACGGCACCGGGGCGGGCGAGGTAGTTCTCTCCGATAATGAAATTCAGGGGGTTCGCAAGAAACGTTACGAGTACCAGGGAGCGACCGGCGCCATGGGGGATGGCGTATTGATCTCCTCTTATTCCCGGGAGGCCCCTACTCGTGTGCGAATGGTGGGGAACACCATCGGCCGCAACGCGCGGCTCGGGGTGCTGGCGGATGGCCCGGGGTCCCGCGTGGAGGCGTCCGGCACCCGGTTCGAGGAGGGCAACGGCTACGGCGGATTGGTCGAGGAGAAACAGGGGATGCCCTGTGATATGCTGTCCCAGGCGGACGCGAGCGTGTCGGGGACCGACGCGAAGCAGCTCGTTGAGGTGAGCGATCTGTTTGTCGCGGAAGAGTCTCGGTAAATGGATAGAAAAGTGACCCCATGAAGCCCCTTATCCCGCTAATGTTGTTGATGATGACGGTGACGCCGGCCTGCTGGCTCGACTGGGATGAAATCGACTACGTGACCCCCTGCGACCCCCTGAGCCCGAACACCACCTGCAAATCCCTTCAGATGCGTTGCAGGCCGCAGGAGGACGGAGATCCGGTCTGCGAGGGTCCATCGGCCGACCAGCCCAGGCAAGACGCGTATTGCGAAGAGGACGACGACTGCGGCGTCACCGAGGTCTGCCTGAGCCTCGACATGCGGCTGCCCTCGAAGATCTGTATGCAACTCTGCCGGACAGACACGGATTGTAAGAATGTCGGACACGATTATACCTGCAAGACGGACTACCCGATGGCGGTGCGCGGCGAGCCCTGGGGCGGCTGCTACGGGTTTCCTCCGTCGGGTTGGAGTTGCGACAAAGAGCTCTACGCGGGCTGGGCCGGCGGGACGAATACTCTATGTAACTGTGGATGCGGCCCCTTCGACCCGGACTGTCCCGACGGCGAGCATCAAAGCTGTGAGAAGTGCGAACCGGAGGTCAAGGAGTGGTGTGTGCCTCGGGGGTGGACCTGCAAGGATTCCCGGTGGGACAACGGTATCTGCGACTGCGGCTGCGGGGTCATGGACGAAGACTGTAACGGCAGCACCAGGATAGAATGTAGTCAATGCCCGGAGGGTTCATGCGCAGGTGAATTCAATGGCGGCTGCGGTACGGATTTTGCCCCCATCCGCCCGGACGACAACGCCCAATGCAAAGACATCCCGTCGGGCTGGACCTGCACCGTGGCCAGTTATTTCGACGGCGAGATCTGTGACTGCGGCTGCGGGGTGTTGGATCCGGATTGTCATGAGGACGCGCGAGACACCGCGTGCGACCGCTGTCCGGCGGGGTCCTGCGCGGCCTCCGAAGACTGCTCGGCGGATATCCTGGTGGATTCAGACAACTCCCAGTGCCGAGCGCCGGCGGAATAGCCCGTTGAAGGAACCGGAGCCGGCCGGCCTCCGGCCTTCTATTATGCGCTCAGGTGCTTCGGATGCCGCTGCAGGATCTCCCGGGAGATCCCCATCCGGGTTATCCTTTATCTTTTGATTTCAATAAGAACCAGCTTTCTAGGAGTAGGGATACCAGCGCCATACTGATTTTTTTTCAACCAGCGGTCTCTGTTGCCCCCTCTTCCGAACCCAGCGTGCACCTTTCGCTGTGCACTGGGCTCTCCATAGATGTTAACGCGAGTTGGAACCGGCTTTGTGACCATTGATTGAAGCGCTCGACGCGTAA
>JBNLED010000060.1:0-38483 GCA_050304755.1 Polyangia bacterium
TCTCCGTTCGGGGTTCCCTCCGCGCCCACGAACGCTTTCTTTCAGTCTTTCACGGGTCGCGCCGGTTATTTGACAGATCGCCTCTACCAACTCTTCCACCGTCACGGCTTCCCGATCATCCGATGTTTCTTTCCTTACCACATCCACCGGACACAGGTGCCATCGAAACCAACCATCTCCGAGATTCAGCCCTTCGGGCCACGGCAACGCCTTTCGGTGAAGCTTGAGGATAAACGTTTTCATCTCTTCGGGCGATTCGAACTGACCCGCGAAGACCTCCGTGCTCAACCATTCCGGATCCTGGTCCTTGTTAGGAGATTTACAGGACGTTTGAGATACGTACCTTAGAGATCCTGACGGATACGCGTGGCTGATATCAAAACCGAACCGATAGCAACGGGCCGCTTGGACTCACGTCGAAGGTCAGCACAACCGGAGAATCGTTGTTTTTCGAGTAGTGGTTGAAACGGCTAAGCGTTCTGATGTTGTCTTTGCTTTTGGATATCATGATGACGCCGACGGTAACGAGGGCGATGGCGACAACGCTGGTCAAAACGGAGACAAAGGCAATGCCGATGTTATGGGCGGTGCCGTCGTACTCAAAATCGTAGTAGCAGTAGTCTTCACAGGATTCATCAGTCTCGTGGGACTCAATCCATTCTCGTTTTTTTTGTGCAATCAAGACGATTCCCAAAGTCCCAAGGGCAATATCCAACGGGACAAAGACGCCCATGACCACTGACCAGGTCCTTATCCTGTCTTTGTAATGTTTGATGGTATCGGCTCGTGACATCCGATGGCCTCTCGGCCAGATCGGTATCGCTTGGGGGACAGGGGCGGGATAGGCCCCGGTCCTTTGCGGAGGCACCTGGTCTTCAGTATCCCGCGCGTTCGTCGATGTTGGCGGAATTTCATTAGGTGGCGGTTCGGCAGCGCTGTTATTGGGGGTCGTGGGCGGTGTGGTCGTCGTGGTGCGATCAGGCGTGTCGAAATCACTGGGCTTCGATTCCGGATCCTCAAATTCCTGCCCGGCGCTCGGCTGGGATGCATCGGAAGCCGGCGGTTCTTCGGATTTCTCCGGCGTATTCGAGGAGGGGCGAATGTCTGCCGGCATATCCCCCAGCCCGGGGGAGGCGGCTGTCATTATGCCAACCCCGATCAAGATCGACAAAACCCTTTTTGTTTCAATAATATGTACCATTCGCCCCTCTTGTGCCAGACCCCTCCGCTCCTGATTACGGACTGGAGCTCGTCTCGAAAATCGAGACCGACTGGCAATCTTAGCAACCGGCGTGCCACCCGGACGCCCGTATCGAATTTTGCATATGACAACATCGATCAGGCCGACGTACAGGGAAGCCCGGCGCTCCCGTTGACGCCTTCGAACGGTATCACCTGATTGCCGATTGTGGCGATACGGCGACACCAGTGGCACGGATTTCACGCCGCATGGATGATCCGGAAACTTCTTCTCGCCCTTCACTGCGTGAACGAACGCCAAGAGATTGCTCTTGGAGCCCGGGAATAACCCTCACCAGGCAATGGATAAATAGTATAAAAACGGTATCTTGTGCTGCGTTTCGATATAAACGTGACACAAGGACGCCATCTTCAACGGTTACTCCAATTCCAAGCTTGCTTCCCCCCTGTCGACCCCCCCTCCGGATAGTCTCGACTATAAAAAAGGGATGCCGACCATGGTTTCGGCATAGTCTCAACTATGAATTACAGTGTCGAACACCCCCTCCGGATAGTCTCAACTATAAAAAAAGGATGCCGAGGACCCCTATTGGGAGCTCTCAACTATGAAAAAGGGATGCCGAGGACCCCTTTCGGTGTAGAAAACCGTGTCCTGGGGACATGGTCAGAGACAGAAGGCTATGCCGATCTGTCGAAACGACTCATGTGGTACTCCTCGAACGAGTCGTCCCCACAACACGAACGAAAGTGAAAACACATAGAAAAGCCAGAGAGAAAACGGCTCCGATAACAAAGGCCATGCGCTTCAGATGGTGGCGATTCCAAAGGCCGTAACCCGCGCATCGGTAAGCTACCCCCAGCACCGGCAGCAGGGCCACCAACCAGCCGAAGTTCGCCATGTGCAGTGTGGGCGTCATAAAGCGGGCCACGTCAAAGGCGACCCCCACACAATCATCCGAGCACTCGGCGCACAGCACCTGCGCGCTGTTCACATAGATATTTCCCCGGGCGAAACAGACAACCCCCACCAGCCCGGAAAGGACGGCAAGACACGGATTTCACGCCAGCTCCCCCACCCAGCGGTCGACGATCTCGTCCTTCTTGGATCGGTGGTCTGTCAGGAGCCAGATGTGCCGCCCGCGGACCCGGGGCATGACCGCATCGTAGATCTCGGTGAGGGTGGCGAGCAGCGCCGGGGTGGCGTCCTGGCTCAGGGTGAGGCGCCCCTCGTTGACCGCCTTCTGGACCGCGCTCCAGAATGAGAAGTACCGGGAGTCGGCCTGGAGCCCGCGCACGAGGTTCCGCAGCTGGGGGTCGGTGGGCTCCTGGTCCAGCGTCAGCGCGGCGAGGACCTCGTAGGCCCCCTCCGGCGACAGCTCCGGTAGGGAGTTGGCGTAGTCGATGTCCCGGCTCCGCTCCCGGTAGGCCGCGGTGTTCTGGAAATCCACGTTGGAGAGGGGGACGGAGTACATCCTTCGGAACATGGGGCTGTCGGCGTAGAGCTCTTCGAGCGGGCTCTTCTTGCTCTCCTCGATGACGGTGTTCAGATCGTCGTCATTCGACGAGCCGCCGTACCCGTCGATGCCGGTGTCCGCGGTGCGGAAACGGATTTTGCCGTAGCCCCCCACGTCCGCCCGCATCCGCACCGCCCCCGGATCCCCCATCCAGTCCGGGGCGTAGAGGTAGTTCAGGGCGCAGCGCCCCACGATCCCCCCCATGGAGTGGGCCAGGAGGTCCATCGGGTGATCCATCGGGTAGTGCCGCTCCCGGAGGCGCACCAGCGCCTGGGCGATCTGCCGGCCGCTCTCGTGGGGCGCCGTCTCGCTGTTGTCATAGTAGACGATCATGACCTGCCGCCCCTTGTCGTGGAGCCGCCGCGTCAGGTCGCGGATCAGGAACACGGGCCCGTGGCCGTGGATGATGACCACCGGGACCTCGGACTCCCGGAACCTCAAATACGGCACAATGAGCGCCTTGTTTCCGTTCTCCCTGAGCCGCCGCCCCTCGACCCCCATCCCGAGATTCGAGAGATGGAGCCGCTTGCAGACAGGACCTTTCCATTTCATCCGCGCCTCCTTGCATAACTTGGTGGTAAGTGACAATGTAGTCACGATTCGCCGCGGTGCATGGAGAACTACGGCTTCTTGAACGAGCTCCGGCGATCAGGAGGTAATCATGAGACCCGCTCGACCGCGGCCTTTTCCAGGCGTGATGCTCGTCGTCCTGATATCTCTGTCGGGATGCCGGGACCGCCCCTACTGCACCGGCGACGACTGCGACTGCGGCAACCAGCCCACCTGCAACGTCAACTGCGGCGACGTGAACGGCTGCAACATCGACTGCGCCAGCGCCGAGGAGTGCAACGGCCGCTGCGATCACGACTGCGTCATGGACTGCAACGACATGACCTCCTGCACCGCCGACTGCCTCACCGACTGCTTCGTGGACTGCAGCCGCACGAGCACCTGCGACATCGTCTGCGGCGACCGCTGCGAGGTCCTCTGCGAGAACACCAGCCACTGCGTCGCCGAGGTGGGCGACGGGAGCCGGGTGAACTGCAACAGCGTGGGCGGCTGCGACATCCTGTGCCACGGCAGCTGCACCCTCTACTGCCCCCAGGGGGGCTGCACCCTGGACTGCGACGAGGGCGCCCCCACCACCTGCGCCGACGGCGGCTACACCGCCTGCGGCGACACCCCCTGCGATCCCTTCTGAGGCGGGATGGATGATCGTGTCCAGACCGCCTCCGTCCGTTTATTGACGCGCGCGCACCCGGCGCTGGCGCAGGGGGGCATGGACCAGATCCAACAGGCGGAGGACAGGACCGCACCGCGCTCTCATTCGACCGCCACGGGCTTCTGGGCCGCCGGCGTCTGCCACCCCCTGCCGCTTAGCGCCGCCTTCGTCATGGCGGTGAACGACCACTGGCTCAAGGGCAGCGACGTCATCCCGTCCGTCATCACCGGCAAGCTGAGCGACGCGGCCGGGCTCTTCTTCTTCCCCGCGCTCGTCGTCGCCGTCTGCTTCGGGCTGCTCTCGCGCTTCGATATCGGGCCGTCCCTCCGGCGTCGCCTGCCCCTCATCGCCTGCGTCGCGGTGGGTCTGGGGTTCGCGGCGGCCAATCTCCTCGCCCCGTTCAACGAGCTCCTCGGGGCGTTCTGGATGACCAAGCGGATGGATCCCACTGACCTCTGGGCGCTGCCGGTGCTGGTCTGCGCCTGGGGCTGGATGAGGTGGCGGTATGCGTAACGAGCGATCCCCTGCCCGGTGGCTTCAGGTGGCGGCGGTGGCCGCGATGGCGGTGGCGGCGCTGGCGACCTCCCCGGCCTGGACCGTCCCCGTCCCCGCCTGGCAGATCGACGGCAGCCGGGAGCAGGGGAGCGACCACCTCACCCTGCGCGCGTGGATCTCGAAGTCCGACCGGGAGGGGATGGGGGTGACCCTCCGCGTCCGGAACACCGGTCCCGCCGCGGTGCCGTTTTGCATCACCGAGGCCGCGTTCCTCTCCGGCGACCTCGCGGTGACCAGCGGGGCCGCGCCCTCCACCGCCCTCATCGGTCCCGGAACGACGCGCCATTTCTACCTCCCCTTTCTCTTCGAGAATCACGCCACGAAGAAAATCCGCCACGGTCGCCTGGAGATCGGGGTTTCGGCCGGCCGGGCCCCAGCGCGGATCTGGCGCCTTCCCGTGAGCCATCGGAAGCGGGATCTCGATGTCCGGTCCGGCCTGGCGGCGCCGCCTGTGAAGGCGACCGGACCGATGCGAGACGGCGGTCTCCCCCCGGACGCCGGCTTAGTGCAGGGGGACCGATGACAGCCAGAATCTCAGTTGTCGCCCTCGTCCTGGCCGTCACGGCGTCCGGCTGTGTCGTTCACCAGGCCCGCAACAAGGACGCCGCGGTCCGCTGGATCGAGACGCCTCCGGAGGCGATCGAGGAGGAGGGGCTCATGGAACGGCGGACCGAAGGCTACCGGGCCCTGTGGCTCTCGAACGGCGGCTTCGCCGCGGTCGGCCTGGAGTGGCCGAGGACCGGAGGGCGGGCAAAGAACGCCGACGCGGGCGTGGAGACCACCATCGCGTTCTGCCCGCGATCACTGGACGCTTCCCCCCCCTCCGGGGATCTTCCCCGAGTAGAGCTCCCCTCGGGGATCTTCTACGGGCTCAACCTGGGGCTGAGCATCGCGGAACGCCAGGGCGGCGCGGTGGGGCCGGCGTACGTGGAGGCGCAGGTCGCCCTCTCCCTCGACCTCGGCGCCTACCTCGGCACCGCGGCGGGCTGGGCCGCCGATTTCGACGAGGGGCATCACGGCCCCCAGGTCACCGCCTTCCTGGGGCCCTTCTACATGAGAGTCACCCAC
The DNA here is from genome assembly GCA_050304755.1 of Polyangia bacterium. Taxonomy (GTDB): domain Bacteria; phylum Myxococcota_A; class Polyangia; order JAAYKL01; family JAAYKL01; genus CAYWLQ01. Next base: position 5,560 of record JBNLED010000060.1, read on the forward strand.
CTCCTCCGGGACAGCACGAACCTCCTCTTCGGCATCACGCTGAAGCTCCCCCTCGTCTTCGCCTGGGAGCGGTAACCCGGGGGGGCAAGGGCAGGGTCGAGCTCATATTCTTCTTCTTACTCCCCTCTCCGCCTGCCGGAGAGGGGCCGGGGGTGAGGCCCCTCTCCGCCTGCCGGAGAGGGGTCGGGGGTGAGGCTCTTCAAGGAGAGGGCGGCAAGTTTCGGCCCGGCAACCGAGGGGCAAGCCCCTATTGAGGCGTCTCGCAGTCGTGGCTCAAAACGACGCCCCGTTCCTCCAGCGCGGCGAGGTGATCCAGGGTGGCGTCGTCCCCGCAATCGAGGGCGTTGAAGGTCAGGCTCACCGTGTCCCCGCTCCCGATGCCGGGGTTTTCCACCAGGGGCGCGAGGTCCTCGACGCTGTTGTTGTAGAGCGAGAGGTAGCTGAGGCTCGTCAAGCCCGCCAGGGGCGAGAGATCGGCGATGTCGTTGTCGGAGAGGTCGAGCTCGGTGAGCCCGATCAGCCCGGATAGGGACGAGAGGTCGCCGAGGCGGTTCTCGGAGAGGTCGAGGATGCTCAGCCCGGTGAGCGGGGTCAGCGCCAAGAGCGTATCGTCATCGAGACCGTTGTCCGAGAGCCGGAGCTCGCGCAGGAGGGTCAGGTCCGACAGGGGTGAGAGGTCCCGGAGGGTGTTGTCGGAGAGGTCGAGGGATCTCAGCCGGGTCAGGCACTGGATGCCCGTCAGATCGGATATCCCCGATCGCCTCGCGGCCAGCGCGGTGATCTCCGAGAGATCACCGTAGCGGAGATCCCCGGTCGGGACACCGGCCTCTTCTCTCAGCACGGCCTCCAGGCTCGCATCGGGGAACGCCAGGGCGCCGCGGCATCCGGGGGGGGCGTCGTCCTCGCCGGTGCCGGTGTCGGCCCCGTCGGTTTCGGTGTCGTTCTCGGACGGCCGCCCCTCCACCACCACGTCGATGCACTCCTCCACCGTGCCGGCCACGTTCACCTCCAGGCAGGTCTCCCCGGCCGAGGCCCCCCAGATGAGGTACGTGTCGCTGCCGGCCATGGGGGCGACCCCGAGGATGAAGCTGTCCTCCGCCTCCAGATGGTAGTAGTCACCGAAATAGTAATAGTCGCCCTTGAATTCGATGTCCGCCCGGATCTCCACGGCGATTCCCACCGGGAGTCGGATGAGATCATCGTCCACGTGGATGTCGTCGTCGGGGGAGTCGAGGGAGTCGAGGGTCACGCGATCAAACTCTATATCGTTGCAGGCGGCGGCCGCGAACAAGACGACGAACAGTAGGTTTCTATATCGAGTCATTTCTCTTCACCTCTTCGGACGGCGCACGGCCGGCCGTCCCGCCTTCACGAAATCATCGACGCCGGCGTCCACGCCCCCGTCCGGGCCCCCGTCCGGTTCCTCCGAATCGAGGCCTCCGTCCCCTTGCGTGTCTGTCCCGTCGCTGTCCATGGGGATCGTCTCGCTCTCCGTATCGACGCCGATCTCCGAGCTCGTGGCGGTGTCCGTGTCCCCCTGATCCGAATCGCCCGCCGTCTCCACACCGGTGTCATCGGTCCCGTCACCGGCATCACCGGTTTCGGTGTCACCCGCGTCGACGACCTCGGTATCCTCGCCGGTGTCGCCGCCGGTGTCCTCGCCGGTGTCCTCGCCGGTGTCGGCGTCGGTATCGCGGGGGAGGTCCGCCGAGGGGCGGGCGTCGATATACATATAGTCCACGACCTTTCCGTTCTTCATCGCGATGACCGCGGTCCGGCCCGACGCCGTCGCCCTGAAGGGCGGCCCCGCGTACAGGCGTTCCGGGGACGAGGAGATGATCTCGACGCCCTCCTCCGGCTCGATGTCCTCGAAGTAGAGCCCCCCGGCGTCCCCCCAGGAGTCGCCGTTGACGACACCATAATAGAGAGAGAAGTCGCGATTCATGTCCACCGGACCGAACACGTATCCGTCCCCCGGGATGACGTCCTGGTCCGAATGACCACACCCGCGGGCGTCCCCGCATCTGAAGATGAACCCGGGGCCCTGGACCGCGTCATCGTCGTCGAGATCGCACCCCGTCATCACGAGGGCCAGACCCAGCAATACATTTCTAGAAATGGAACCCAAGGGAGACCTCCTTCGGACTGATGGCGTAGGTGAAGGACACGGGGGTCCGGCCAGGGGCCCCGGCCAGGTGCTCGAGCCGCCGGAGCCGTCGCCCGTACCTGGCGCTCCGGAGGGCCCCCGGGATCAACATGGCCAGGGTGAGGATCCCGCCGAAGGTGGAGATCACGATCATCCCCGCCAGCTCGCCCCGATCCCCCTGGCAGTCCCGCTGATACTCACCGTCATCCCGGGTGACGTGGTTGCAGAACCCCCCGTTGTCATCCCGCCCTCTCAGGTAGAGCAGCAACGTCCCCGACACGGTGGCGCTGGCGAAGATGGGGGCGAAGACCCCGGCCATCAGGATGCCCGACAGCCGCTTCGATTCATAGGTGTCGTACAGGTAGGCGGCGAACCGCTCGTCCTGAGGTTGGGGATTCATGGCCAGATAGCGGGAGTACTCCCGCTCCAGCGGTCGTCCCATGACCCCCTCGACGTGCGTCAGCTCCGGTGATTTCTGCTGGGCCGGAGGGGGGACCGGCCCGGGGACGGGGTGCGTTTGCGGTTGAACGGGTTGGGGCGCCGGTTGCGCGGGCGCGGGCGCCGGTTGACCGGTCGGCGGGGGGGTGGGCTGAACCGGTTGATCCGCCAGCGCGGGGCTCGCCGAGACGAGCCCGATGCCGGCCATGATGAAGCACACCGTCAGCCGTTTCACAGCGCGGTCGACCGGACCGCCGGACCTTTTCGATTTCATCACTCATCCTCCGTTACATCAAGTCCATGTGTCGATTCGCCCCGGAATCCGGGGGCGGCTCTCTTCGGTAAAGCGCCGGTACACCATCTGAACATCGCATTATTGTACCGGGTATTCATCGTTTTGCACATCCAAGCAAAATGGATGCCAAGAAAACCCGACAGATCCGCCAGATGATTCAGGGACGCCTGCCGCCTCGCTTTCGGACGCGGACCGCCCCCCAGGCCCCCCGGCGACGCCCCCGCCCAGGCACGACATTTCTGTCACGGCGATCCCCGTACGCGATCCGGAGTGGTGGATTTCATGATCGTCTCTCTTGGGATCGCCATTTCATCCCAACCCGCCGTCGAAATCAACGGTAAAGTCGGTCCAACAGGCCGCCCGAATCTGCTAAAATGGCCGGCATGCGACAGCCGATCGTCATCTACGAAGCACTGCACGGCAGCCGCGCCTACGGCCTGAACCGGGCGGGCTCGGACACGGACACCAAGGGGATCATCGTCGGCCCCCGGGCCTGGTACCTGGGGTTCCGCGGCGGGCCGGAGCAGGTGGCGCTCTCCGACGACCACGTGCGGTTCGATATCCGTAAGTTCTTCAAACTGGGGGCGGCGGCCAACCCCACGATCTTCGAGATGCTGTGGGTGGCGCCGGAGGACCGGCGGGTGGTGACCCCCGCGGCGGAGCGGCTCATCGACGCGCGGGAGCTGTTTTTAACCCGTCGGGTGGAGGGGACCTTCGCCGGGTACGCCCTCTCCCAGCTCAAGCGGATCAAGACCCACCGGCAGTGGCTGCTGAATCCCCCGGCGAAGCCGCCTGAACGGCGCGAGTTCGGGCTGCCCGAGCGGACCGTGATCCCCCGGGATCAGCTGGGGGCCGCGGAGGCCCTGATATCCCAGGGGCGCATCGAGGAGGCGGAGCTCTCCTGGAACTTCCTCGCGATCCTGGAGAGGGAGAAGCAGTACCGCCAGGCCAAGCGGGCATGGGACGCCTACCGGAGCTGGAAGAATTCGCGGAACGAAAAACGCGCCGCGCTGGAGCGGCGGTTCGGCTACGACACCAAGCACGCCATGCACCTGGTCCGGCTCCAGCGGATGGCCGTGGAGATGCTCGCGAGAGGAGAGGTGATCGTCCGGCGGCCGGACCGGGACGAGCTGCTCGCCATCCGGGACGGGGCGCTCACCTATGACGCGCTGCTGGAGCGGTGCGAGACCCAGGCCGAGGCCATCCGGAGCGCGGCGGCGACCTCCCCCCTCCCCGGGGCGCCGGACGAGGACGCCCTGGACGCGCTCTGTATGACCCTCATCGAGGAGACGCTGAGATGCTGACACCGGATCTGACCGTCGGAAGAAAATTTGTCGAGGCCAATAGGCCCCCGGGACGGATGCTGCTCTGCGCCGTCACCGGATCCCACCACTACGGCTTCCCGTCGCGGGACAGCGACCTCGATCTCAAGGGGATCCACCTGGCGCCCACCGCGGATCTGCTCGGCCTCGGAAAACCCGTGGAGACCCGCGACCGGCTGGAGGTGTTCGAGGGGGTGGAGTGCGACTTCACGAGCCACGAGGCCAAGAAGGCCCTCAAGCTCCTCCTGGCTGGAAACGGGAACATGCTCGAGCGCATTTTGTCGCCCTTCCAGCTCTTCGAGACGGACGCCCTCGAGGCGCTGCAGGGCTTCGCCCGGGGCGCCCTGTCCAGGCGCTTCGCCAACCACTACAAGGGGTACTTCAAGGGGCGGCGGGCGGAGCACCGGAAGGCGGCGGTCCCCACCGCCAAGACCATGCTCTACAGCTACCGGGTCGCCCTCACCGGCATCCACCTGATGCGCACCGGCGCCCTGGAGGCGGACATCAACGTCACCGCCCCGGCGTACGGGTTCAGCGAGGTGCTCCCCCTCGTCGGCTTCAAGCGGGAGTCGGGGGAGAAGGCGGCGCTCCCCGGGGACCTGGACGCCGCCCTCAGGACGCGGTGGGACGACCTGGAGGCGATGCTGATAGAGAGCACTGCGCAGAGCGCGCTCCCGGCGGAGCCACCGAACCGTGACGAGATCTCCTCGTGGCTCGAGAGCGAGCGCCTCGCGCTGCTGGACGAAAGTGACAGATGAACGACCAATGGAGAGGCGCTCCGCCCACACCTGATGAGGACACGATTCGATGACCCATGAGCTCAACGCCGAGAAGTTCGGCACCCTCCCCCTCGACGCGCAGATCGATTTTCTCAAAGGCGCGGTGGGCCGGACCGACCCCCTCGATCTCCTGTCGATGTGCGGCGGCCTCAGGGATCACGCGCCCCTCTCCTGGCTGTGCCGTCGCCTGCTCCGGAACCGGTGGTTCGCCGAGGAGCCCCACCGGCGGTGGTTCGCCCGCTTCCTGTTCGGGCTGCCCGATACGGCGGTGGACAAGATCATCAAGTCACTGGTGGCGCGGGTCCACGGGACGCAGGGGAGCACCGCGGCGCAGCTCTCCTCGCTCCTCGCCGACGCCCTCGGCGTCGCGCCCCTGTCCCGGCTCCCGGCCATGTGCCTCGTGGACCGGGCGCTGAAGCACAACTTCCCCGAGGTTCGAAAGCGTTACCTCGACGCCCTCATGGCCCGCTGCCTCGAGCACATCGAGCGGTCGGAGATCGACGGGATCACCGTCCACCGCCTGGCCCAGCTCTCCGCCGATGACATCGCGCTGTTGCGGGAGCGGGCCGCCGCCGCCGGGCCGGAGCTGCGGGCCGCCCTCGACCGGACCCACGAGCGCCTCGCCCGGGAGGCCGTCGAGGTGCTGGGCGACACCCCAAAGGGGGTCTCCCAGTCCAACGCCGAGGAGCTGCTCGCCCGGCGGGTCTACACGGATCCCGGCCACTTCCTCACGGAGCTGCTGCAGAACGCCGAGGACGCGGACGCGGTGACCTGGCGGGTGCTCTTCGATCGGGACCGTATTGTCGTATGGCACGACGGCAGGCCCTTCGACACCAAGGATCTGGTGGGGGTGACCTCCATCGGGCAGACCACCAAGCGCAAGGATCAGATCGGGTTCTTCGGGGTGGGCTTCAAGGCCATCTACGAGGTGACCGACCGTCCCCAGATCTACTCGGATGTGTACAACTTCGAGATCGTGGACATCTCAGTGCCGAAGACCCTCTCTTCGCGGCCGGCGGGGGTGCCCCGGGACGGCACCCTCCTGGTGATGCCCCTTCGGGATCCGGACGATCCCGAGCGGTCGTCCAAGGCGCTGTACGAGAAGGCCCGCGCCCTCGATCCGGTGGTGCTCTTCACGCTGCGGGACATCGACGTCATCGATCTGGAGCTCACGGAAGCGGCCGGCGGACCGGCGCGCCACGCCGTCCGGGAGGGGGTCTCCTCGGACCACCGCTACTCGACAATCGACCAGACCCCGGACAACCGGCGCTTCGCCTGGGCGATCCAGGACGACCTGTACCAGTATGATCGCGGCCTGAGGATGCCGGGAAAGCCGGACGCCACAAAGGTGATGGTGGGGGTCTCCCTCGACGGGGATCGGCTGCCGGCGCCCATCGACTCTGACAGCGCCACGACGGTCTACAGCTACCTGCCCACGGCGGAGCGCTCCGGGCTGTCCTTCTTCGTGCAGGGGCACTTCGATGTCCCCGTGGATCGGGAGCGCATCACCCAAGACTCCCCCTGGAACCGGTGGATCCTGACCAAAGTGCCGTCCCAGCTGGCCCGGGTGTTCGAGCGCCTCTCCGACACCGAGGACGCCGATCTGAGGCGGCGGATCGCCGCCGCATTCCTCGAGATCCTGCCCCTGGAGGAGGAGTTGTCGTCGCCGGTGTTCAGGGAGATCACGAAGCACCTCCCCGAGGCGTTCGACGGCCTGGCCGTGATCCCGGGGACGGACGGACGGTGTCATCCCCCGGCGACCTCGGTGCTCATGCCGCCGGCCATGGCCCGGCTGTTCGAGGGGGAGGCCCTTATCGATGGCGACGGGGAGGCCCGGCACGCGGTGGACGCCGCGCTGGGCGAGCGGGCCCGGGCCGCGGTCGCCGCGCTGGGGTGCCGCCGCTTCGACGTGGCGGATCTGATCGCCCACCTCGAGGCGGCGCTCTCGGAGACGGCGGACGGCGTTCGTCCCGCGGAGGCCGGCATCCCGTGGTTCCTCCGACACCCCGAACCCGAGAAGATGGCCCGCCTCTACCGCCTGCTGCAGCAACACATGGACCACCAGGAGAACGGAAAGACGAAGCTCGCCGCCCTCCGGTTCGTCTCCCGGGTGGCGCGGCTGCCGCTCCTGCCCGACGGGGACGGCGGCCTGCACCGGGCCCGCCCCGCCGAGGGGCCGCCCATCGCGCGGGGGACCCTTTGGATCCGGAGCATCCTCGGCGATCATCGCCCGTTCCTGGAGGCGTCGTTGGATCCCGCCGCGGCGGTGTCCGAATCCCCCGAGGACGCACCATCCCCCGGATGGCTGACCGCGTTCTACGATCGTCTGAAGGTCAAGGCGCTGGAGCTCTCCCACGTCATCCTCCAGCTGGAGGAGGCGTTGTCGGGTATCTCGCCCCCCCTGAGCGACCTCGCCGATACGGCCTTCCCCGGATCCGAGGATCGGTTGAACCGGATCTTCGCGGCGATGGCGGAGGCCCCCTTCGGGCTCCAGCTGCGGATGGCGCGGCTCCCCGTGTTCCGCTCCGCGGACGGCCGCCGCTATCCCGTCGCCAAGAATCAGGACGATACCACCGGGGTGCTGGCCCTCCCGACCCGACCGGATCCGGAGGAGCGACCGCTCGTCGAGCGGCTCTCGGAGTTCTACGGCGCCCGCCGTCCCGTCACCCGGTATGTCTCAGGGGCGCCCGAGGGGGTGCTGCTCGAGCGCATCAACGCGCCCGTCCTCTGCATGGACACCCTGCTGGCCGATCTCGAGCGGGAAGACGGCGTGCTCGATCGGGGCCTCGAGGGGCTGCGCCGCCTGCACGCCCTCCTGGAGGATCTCCGAGACAAGATTCCCTCCAACGGCCGTCGTCTCCTGGTGCGGCTCCCCATCTGGCCCGACACCCACGGTCGGGCCCGGCCCCTCAAAGGCGAGGACGCGGTCTACGTCCCGGGAGACGACGCGATTCGTGACCTGTTCGAGAATGTCCCCTTCATCGATCCCGAGGTGGGATCCCGCCGTCACCTCACCGACATGAAGGTCGACGCGGTGGGGGCCTCGGCGGTGATCGACGCCCTCGCCCCCGAGGCCAAGGCCCCGCTTCGGATCGACGGGGACGGCGGACGCCTGCAGGCGGTCTGGTCCTACCTGACCTCTAAGGCCGAATCCATCGGTCCCCGCGGCCGGCGGCGGCTCGCGGAGCTGCCGGTGTTCTCGAGCCGGCGGGGGGACCGCCGGCCGCTGACGGCGCTCTCGGTGACCGATTCCCCCGATCTGTCGGCGATCTACGAGGGCTACCCGAAGCGGCACTTCATCAGCGACGATCCGGCGCAACGACAGATCATCCACGCCCTGGGCCTGACACCGAAGCTCAGGAAGATCACCCGCCGCGTGCTGATCGAGGACCTCCGATCCGACGCCGAGACCCTCGCCCGCCGGTCTCCCGGGACCGAGGAGGTCCCCTTTCTCACCGACGAGGCGCAGCTGCGGCGGCTGCTCGTCTACCTGGCCGGGAGCGCGGAGGAGATGCCCCGCGCCGAGGCCCGCGCCGTGCTCCAGGTCCCCCTCTACCCGGACCAGACCGGCGCCCTGTGCACCGTACGGGATCTTGCGGGCGACGGGGAACCGAGGGACGCACTGGCCGCGGACGGGGGATTCGGCGCGGTCCTCGCCCGGATGGCGGTCCCGGTGGTCCGGGCGGATATCCGCGATATCATCCGGCCGCTCCTCGAGACCGCGCAGCTCCCGGCCTTCGATATCGCGGCGCTGGTGGATCACCTCACCCCCCTCGAGCCGGTCCGGGGCGGGGCGGCCGGCGCCCCGGTGCAATCCCCGCCGGCCCTCGACGAGATTCACGATTTACTGGTGATGCACCAGGCGGACCTCGAGCGCGCCTGTCCCCCCCCCGGGAAGACCGACGAGACCTCCCGCCACCCCGCGCTCGCAGGGCTCTGTATCTGGCCGACGGTCTCGGGAGACGTCATCCCGGGCACCGACGCGGTGGACACCCCCCGGCTCCTGGAGCTCGTGCCCGCCCTCGGCGAGGAGCGCGAGGCGGTGGCGGAGGTGACGCTGGATCCGCGATGCAGGGAGCGCTTCGAACGACTCATCCCGCTCATCATGCCCCGATCCGAGGCCGACTTCCTGGCGGAACGGGTTCGCCTCACCGCGACACCGGGGGCCCCGCTGGCGGAACAGCCGGGCTGGCTCGACAGCGTCGAGAAGGTCGGCCGCGTCGTCCGCGCGTTTCTCGAGCTCTCGGACGCGGACCTCGTGCAGCCCGGCTGTCCGCTGGTGGACGCCCGCGGCCGGCTCTGTCACAGCGCCCTGAGGCGGGCCGACCCGTCCACCCGGGCGCTGCTCGCCGGCACCGACGCGGAGAAGTCGCTCCTGCACGCGGAGCTCGCCGCGATGCTACCGGAACCCCGGCTCGAGGCCCTCGATGACGCGGACCCGACATGGGTCCTGGAGCGGTTCGATGTCGTTCAGGAGGAATCCGAAGTCTCTGTAGAGGATCACCCCCTGCTCGAAGACCCGGCCCGGCGCCGGCACCTCTACGACTGGCTCGTCGCCCGGGAGCGGTCCGTATTCACCGATCGCCGTGCCCGCGACCTGCTGGCGCGCCTCCCCCTGTTTCCCAGCGGGAACGGTCGTATGCTCCGGCCCGCGGCGCTCGTCATCGACGAAGATCTCCCCGACCTCGGCCTGGACTGGGCTCCCCATCCGGAGATCCCCCAGCAGACCCTCGCGCTGCTGACCCGCCACCTCGGCGTGGGGCGAGCCCGGATCGAAGACCTCCTCGAGGCCCACCTCCTCCCCGCCTACCACCGCGCCTGCGACGATCGGGACGGCGGCCGCGCCGGTGCCATCCTCGCCTACATGGCCCGCCGGTTGGAGCGCCGGTCCGCCGACGATATCCGCGCCCTGCTCCTTCGAGAGCGGCCCCTCGGGGTGGAGAACGCCCGGGGCGAGTTCGTGCCGGTCGACCGCCTGGTGATCCCCCCTCCCGACATCGCCGAGCTCGTGGAGACCGTGTTCGAGGATCGGTGGTTCGAGCCCCACCCGGACCATCTGCCCCGAGGGATCCACGGCTTCCTCTCGAAGCTCGGCGCGCGGGGGGAGCCCCCCCTGGAGTCGCTGACCCGCGTGCTGGAGGGGGAACCGCTCCCCATGGACCGGGCGCTCGCGCTGTGCGGGCTGTGCGGCGTCACCTATCAGCGGTTGGGCGAGGCGTTGCTCGAGGCCGTGCCCCTGACCGGAGCGGCCTGGGTTCCGGACGCCGCCGGGACCGCGCGACGCCCCGGCGAGCTCTACCTCTGGGAGCCGGAGGTGGCGGCGCTGATCGGCGAAGCGGAGTCCCTTTACCTGCACCAGCGGGCCGCGGCGCTCCTCACCGAGCCCCTCTGCCGGGCGCTGAAGTTCCGCGACAAAAGGGACGTGAGCGTCGAGGCGGTGTTCGCGCATATCGCGAGCAACGTGAGCCGCTGCAGCATGGTGCCGTTCCAGGTCTACCTGTGGATGGAGCGGGGACTGCAGGAGGGGTGGCTGGATCGGGACGCCGTCACCCGGATCGCCGGCGACACCCCGTGGATCCTGACGGATGACGGGACGTACTTCTCCCACCGGCGGGTGATCGGCACCCGCGCGCTCCAGTACTTCGGCGACTACCGGGGGTACTGGGAGCGGGGACGGCGGCAGTGCCCTGCCCTGTTCTCGGCCCTCCAAATCCCGCCGGATCTGTCCGCGGCGGGGGTCACGGGGTTCCTCACCGAGATCGGCGACCGGGTCCGGGCCGACTCCGATCGCCGCCTCCTCGCGGAGATGTCGGCGCTGCCGCGGATGCTGCTCAAGTGCTACCGGTTCCTGGGGGAGGCCAACGCGGGGGTGGATCCGAATCTCCCCGTCATTCTGTGCAGAGGCCACGGCGCCGACTCCCCCGAGGAGGGTACCCTCCGCCTGCTGCCGGCGGGAAACCCCCGCCTGTTCAAGAGCGACACCCCGACCCTGGAGACCCTCTTTCAGGAGATCGGGGACCTCTACTTCGTCAGCCCGGGGACCGCGGACGATCGGGTCATGATCGACCGATTCTACCAGCGGATGGGGGTGCGCTCCCTCAGCCGGGCGTTTACCCTCAAGATCGATCCCTCGAAGGCCGACCGCTCCGCAGATCGTCCCGAAGCGATCGCGCGGCTGCTCACCCGGCTGCGGGGGCTGCTGGCGGTGCTCCCGCGGGTGAAGCGGCAGCGGACCCTGATGGACGCGGACGGCTGGGGGGCCTCCGAGCGACTCCGGCGCCTCGTCGACCGGAAGCGCATCCAGGCCATCGACGGTCTGACCGTGACCTATTGCCTCGAGGCGCTGGGGAGCGTGCAGACCTCGGTGCCGGCGGTGTACGACCCGGCCGCCGCGCGACTGATGGTGGACACGGCGCTGCTCAACGCCCCCCACTCCCACATCACCGGCCTGGCCGGCGCCCTGACCCCCTGCATCTACGACGGCCCCGGCGCGGACCAACTGGCGGACATCCTGGAGATCCTGCTCGGACTGGAGACCCGCCGGCAGATGGAGGCGTACCTGGACCGGCGCCACTTCCCCGTCGTCGCCGAGGGGGGCTCGACGCCTCTCGATCTGCTGTTCGATCGGGTGGACGAGATCCTCGACTACGGTCTGGATCGACGGCTGGCCGGCGCCCATCCCGAGCTCGACGCCGGAAACCTCGAAACCTGGCGGGATCGGGAGCGGCTACGCTCGGCGCTGGGGGCGGGACTGGAGGAGCTCGACGACGAGGCCCTGGCCCGACGGGTGGCGCGGGCGCTGCTGGAGACCGCCGAGGTGGCGGACCCCGGCGCGAGGTTGTTCGAGACGCTGCGGGCGCTGCTGACCGCGGACAGCCTCAACGACATTCCGGCCTCGCTGCTCGGCGCCGAGACCGGCCCCGTCCCCGAACGGGCGGGTGCCCCTCGACCGATGGGCGGAGGCTTCGACACCAACGGCAGGGACGAGCTTCCCAGCGACAAGCTCACCGAGCAGTTGTTGTCGTATATCGTGAAACGCGCCAAGGAGATGCCCGATGAGCCACCGGCGGCCAAGCCTTCCGCGGCCGGGTCCAGCGCCGCCGAGCCCCGTGTCACGCTCGGAGAGCTCCCCACCCGTAGATTGGACAACGGGCCGGTCGCGCCGGCGGACGATCCGCCGGTGGAGCCCCCCGGATTCTGGGCGCGGCTCACCCGATGGTTCGGCGGTCCCGAAGCGCCCGATCCCGTGACGATCTCCGAGCCCCCCTGGGCGGCCCGTCCCGCCGCCTGCTTCACTCCCCGGAACCGCATCGAGCCCCAGCTCTGGGCCAACCCGGCCGCGCGGCAACGGGTCGCGGGACTCGCGGCGCCCTACCGGATCGCCTTCTCCCCCGGTCGCCTGCCTGCGCCCTATCTGTACGCGCCGCAGGTCCTGGGGGGGCGCTTCTACCCGGAGTCCCAGAGCTGGACCGCGATCCCGGCCTCGCTGTCCCGAAAGCTCGCCCGGCCCGTCGCCACCGGGCAGACCGTCCTGTTCCAGGGGGTGATCCCCCCCGGGGACTCCCAGCTGCCGGTGCCGCTCTACGGCCGGCTCCGCGGGAAGGTCACCGCCTCCGGCGACGCCCAGGACCGCCTCTCGGTCATCCCGGCGCCCTATTGGACGGCTCCCACTGTTGCGTCATTGGTCGGGGAGTCCCCGGCGCTGATTCAATACGAGGTCGAGCTGCTCCGCCCCCCGCCCCTCACCGGCACCGCGGCCTACGCCGATGATATCGAGGCGATGGTCGCCCCCACGGTCTCCTTGCGGGACCTCCCGAGGGAGGTGCGGCGGTGGCTGAGGCAACACCGATGGGCCGGTTCCCCCTGGCAGCGGGCCCTCGAGGTGCAGCGCTTCGTCAGGGAGCATTACCGATACGACGGCGCCTTCATGGACCGCCCCGAGGTCCGGGAAGCGCTCGGGCGGCTGGTCCCCGGGAAGGGGAATCACCACCTGACCCTGCTCCACGCCGCCGGGGACGACCGCGTCCTGGGCCGGGGCATCTGCTACGAGCTCAACACCCTGGTGGCGGAGCTCCTGCGACACCTGTCCGTCCCGTCGCTGGTGTGCACCGGGTGGGTGTTGAACCAGGGAGCGCTGGACCGGCCGGACCACCTGTTCGCCGTCGCCGTGCTGCCGAGCCCCCGGGGGCTCTCCCTCCTCCCCCTCGAGGCCGCCGTGGGGCCGGACGGTCCCCTCCGCGCGGTGGAGCCCGGAAAATCCCACGTCATGGAGTCCGGAATCCGTCCCCCGCCCCGGCCCGCCGTGGCCGCGATCCCCGGTCCCTGGACCGCCGCCCGGACCCCCGCCGCCGGCCGCGGTGACCGGGCGCCGGACGCCGTGACGGAGGAGATCGCGCGCCTCGCAGCGGAGGCCGCGGTGCTGACCCGGGCGATCAGGCTCATCTGCAAGGCAGGCGACCGACCCGTCCCCCTGCTGGAGCCGCCCGAGGGATTCACAGCGACCCCGGAGTCCATGGAGAAAAGGGTCGACGACTTACAAACGAAGCTGGAAGCCCTGCTGCCGGACCAAAACGCCGTGACCACGCTCCTCTATCTGCTGCGAAGCGGCCCCACCCAACTGCCGGCGCTGGGGCCCGACATCCTGGCGCTCATCGAGAAGGGGCTCGCCACCGCCCGCGCGCTGTCGACCTACGAGGTCCGTCCGTTGGACACTTTCTGAGCTAGGTCCCTACCCCCTAAATAGCGACCAGCCCTCAAAAAGCCGAGGTGAGCTCCGCGAAGTCGGTGAGCACGGACATGGCGTCGTTCTCGGTGGGGATGCCGTGTTCCTCCACGGCGGCGATGGGGTTGAGCCCGGCGGCCACAACGGCGCCCACGCGGCCCGGGAGCACCGGGACGTCCAGGAGGGGGCGGCCCACCTCTCCGACGATGAGCGTGGTGCAGAGGCCCACCCGATCGAGATCGGCGATGATCTCCTTGGCCCTGGGGAGGGCCGCGGCGGGGAACTCCCGGAAGCTGGCGCCGACGGTCCCGGTCCCGGTCCTCGCCGCGTCCAGGACCCGGGTCATCTTCCCCTTGATGAAGATCTCGATGGGATCGAGGGTGGTGCCGTCGTAGTGGATGATCTCGGCGAACCGGACCGGCTCCCCGTCCTCGAGCTGGAGCAGCCCCCCGAACTTGGCGGTCATGGGGATGCCGCTCTTTCGGAAGACCCCGTTGAGCGTGATACCGCAGACCGTCCCCAGGATGACCCGCTCTCCGAAGGGGGTCGGCGCCTTGGAGTCCCGGTGCTCCCTCACGGACAGCAGCCGCCCCATGCCGAGCCCCGCCGCCATGACGGTCCGGACGATCTCCTGGGCGGTGTCGAAGTCTTCCTTGGGGATGGCGGAGGTGTTGAGGATCACCTGCCCTGTGCGATCGTTGATGTCGAAGGTGGTCTTGTAGGCGAGCTCGTCCACGTTGGCGGAGACGAACCCCACCCGGTCCACGGCCACCGCGCTCCGAAGCTCCTGCTTCCCCCTCAGGGTGATCATCCGCCCGTGGCGCCCGAGGTTCTCGGTGAACCCCAGGCGGTCACACTCCTCGAGGTAGTTGCGGACCATCCGCTCCTTGAGATCGATCCCCTGGAGCACGAGCTCCTCCGCGATTTTACTGCTGCCCACAGCGCAGCCGGCCTCGCCGATCACCCGAAGGATCGCCGCCCGTTTTCTCTGCGCGTCGATATCCATGGAGGGTCGTCTACCGCTGTCCCAAGGTGGCGATGCGCTGGTCCTCCCGCACCACCTTCCGGGGACCGCCGTCGTGGGAGGTCGACCAGTCGTGGGGGTCGATGACGGCCTCGAGCCGGTCGGTGATTCCGAGGGCCTCGGCCCGGTTGTAGATGAGCTGCCAGCCGCAGTCGAGCTCGGGGTTGACCTCGCACTTGCCGTCCCGGGAGCCGGCGCAGGGGCCGTTGAGCATGCGCTTGGCGCACCGGGTGAGCGGGCAGATCCCCATGAACTCGCCGAGACGGCAGTTGCCGCAGCTCGCGCACTTCTCGGCCCATACCCCCTGGGACTCCAGGATACCGATGAACTGGGTGTTCACCCCCGGGTAGACGGGCAGCTTGGGGAACCGCTCCGCCAGGGCCTGCACCCCGGCGCCGCAGCCCAAAGAGCAGATGGCGTCATACCCCTCGACCTTGGCCGCCAGGTCGTCGATGAAGGCGTCCTCGCACTGCCGCTCGATGGTGCACTCGTCCACCACCGCGTTCTCCTTTCCCGCGAGCTTCAGGGACATCCGAAGGGCGGAGCCCAGGATGCTGGTCTCCCGCTCCCCGCCCGCCAGGCAGACGGTGACGCAGGTCCCGCACCCCACGAGCAGCAGGCGATCGTGGTCCATGACCATGTCTCTAATCTCGGGGATCTTTTTTCTATCGGCTACTATCATTCCTCTAGCTCCTCAATTCGGCTTCCGCCTGCCGCGCGGTCCGGTCGACCCACTCTAACATGTCTTCATGTTTCATGCGAAGGGGGCTCGGTCCGAGCCTGGCGAGCCGCTTGCTCATCTCGTTTACAATCTCCGCGAACCGGGTTCCCTCGGCGGAGGAGAGGTTGAACATCTCGAGCCGCTCGGTCTCCAGGCCCAGCTCCTCGAGGTACTGCTGCGCCCGCTCGGTGCGCTTCCGGGCGCGGAGGTTGCCCTCCTGGAAGTGGCACCCCCCCTCCAGGCACCCCGCCACCATGACCGCGTCGGCCCCCCGCTCGAACGCCTTGAGCAGGAAGTTGAGCTCCACCTTCCCGGTACAGGGGAGACGAATGACCCGGACGTCCGCCGGGTAGTCCAGGCGCATGGAGCCGGCGAGGTCCGCCGCGGCGTAGGCGCAGTAGTGACAGCAGAAGGCCAGTATCAACGGTTTTCTCTCCATTGTCGTCATCCTTTGTGCCATCTCGGCACGGCAATGCCCACCATGTCCGGGTACGCGGTCTCCACCGGAGTGATCTCGACCTCCGGGGCCAGCAGGCCGTCCATGGCGGCCAGGACCTGAGTGTCGAGGTAGTGGTGAAGCTTCACCGCCTGGGCCGGGCACTCCGAGGTGCAGCTCCCGCACCCCATGCAGACCGCGGTCTGGATCTCCGCCTTGTTGTCCTTCCCGATGTGGGGCGCGCCGTAGGGGCACACGTGGACACAGGTCATACAGGCGATGCACTTGTTGGGATCCACCCAGGCGGTCTCGGCGGCGGTGGGCATCTCCTTCTTGGAGAGGATGGTCGCCGCCCGGCCGGCCACCGCGTTCGCCTGGGAGATGGTCTCGCTCAGGAATTTCGGGGCGTGGGCCGTGCCGCACAAAAAGAGCCCCTCGCTGGCGAAGTCCACCGGCCGGAGCTTCATATGGGCCTCCAGGAAGAACCCGTCCGCGTTGACGGGCACCTTCAGGAGATCCGAGATTCGCTGCCGGTTGTCCCGGGCCACCATGGGCGCGGAGAGCACCAGCAAATCCGGCGACATGACAAGATCACGGCCCAGGGCCGGCTCCCGTACCATCATCTCGAGGGCACCGTTCAGGCTGAGCCTCGGCGGGTTCTCGGGATCGTAGCGGACAAACAGCACCCCCTTCTCCCGGGCCTCCCGGTACGCGATCTCCCGGAACCCGTAGGTCCGAATATCCCGGTAGAGCACCGCGATGCGAACCGACGGGAACCGCTCCTTGAGGAACAGCGCGTTCTTCACCGCGGTGGAACAGCAGACACGGCTGCAGTAGGGCCGGTTCTCGTCCCGCTGCTCCACGCACTGCATCATGACCACCGTACCGTTGTCAGGCAGGGCGAAGTCGTCGGACGCGAGCTTTTTAGAGAGCTGGAGCTGGGTGACGACCCGATCGTCCTCGCCGTACCCATAGGTGGTGGGCACGGCCTCCTTGGCCCCGGTGGCCACCACCACCACGCCGCTCTTCACCTCGCTGGTGGTGCCGCCGGCGGTGATCCCGGCGGTGAACCCGCCGATGTGGCCGTCCACCGTCTTCACCTCGGCGTCGTAGTGGACCGTGATGCGGGAGTGGGCGGAGACCCTCTCCGTCGCGTCCTTCAGGTAGGTGGCGACATCATCCCCCTCGAGGGTCCGGGTGATATCCCGGGCGAGCCCGCCGAGGGAATCGGTCCGCTCCACCAGGTGCACCGGGAAGCCCTGCTCCGCCAGCGCCAGGGAGGCGGTCATGCCCGCGATGCCGCCGCCGATGACCAGCGCCCCGTTGTTAATGGGCACCGTCTCCTCCTCGAGGGGCATCAGGGCCGAGGCCCGGGCCACCGCCATGCGCACCAGGTCGACGGCCTTCTCGGTGGCCGCCTCCGGGCTCTTGGCGTGCACCCAGGAGCACTGGTCGCGGATGTTGGCCATCTCCAGCAGGTACTGGTTGAGCTTGGCGCTTCTGAGCGTATCCCGGAAGATGGGCTCGTGGGTCCGCGGCGTGCACGAGGCGATGACCACGCGGTTGATCTTGTACTCGTCGATCTTCTTCTTGATGAGATCCTGGCTGTCGTCCGCGCAGGTGTAGACATTGTTGTCCGAGCAGACCACGTTCGGAAACTTCCAGGCCTCCTCCACCACCTTCTCGACGTCCACCACCGAGGCGATGTTGCTGCCGCAGTGGCAGATGAACACCCCCACCCGGGGCGGCTCGTCCATGTTGGTGCGCTCCTTGGGGTACTGCTTCTTTACGATTTTGCTCCCCCGGGCCGGGGCGAGCAGCGCCATGGCCTTGGCCGCCGCCGCGCTCGCCTGCATCACCGTGTCCGGAATATCCTTGGGCTCCTGGAAGGCGCCCCCCACGAACACCCCCGGCCGGCTGGTCTCGAGGGGATTGAGCCCGGCGGTCTCGGCGAACCCGAACGGGTTGAGGGTCAGGCCGATGGCCTTTGCCCCCTGCTTCATGCTGTCGCTCGCCTCGAGCCCCAACGAGAGGACCATCATATCGAAGTCCTCCTCCACGAGCCCCATGTCGCCGTCGGTGTAGCTCACCTTGAGGGCGTGGGATTTGGGCATCTCGAAGGTGCGGGAGATCATGGCCCGTTTGTACTTTATCCCCATGGCCTTGGCCCGCTCGGCGTAGCGGTCGAAGTCCTTGCCGAAGGCGCGCAGATCCATGAAGAAGATGGTGATATCGAGCCCCGGCTCGTGTTCCTTGGCCAGGATGGCCTCCTTGGTGGCGGCCATACAGCAGACGCTGGAGCAGTAGTCGTTGCCGCAGCCCGAGTCCCGGGAGCCCACGCACTGCACGAAGGCCAGCGTCTTCGGGTGCTTCCCGTCCGAGGGGCGCAGGATCTTCCCGCCGGTGGGTCCCGCAGCCGAGAGGATGCGCTCGAACTGGAGGTTGGTCACTACGTTCTTTTGATAGGCGAAGCCGAACTCGCTCCGCCGCTTGGCGTCGAACGGGGTGAAGCCGGGGGTAAGCACCACCGCCCCCACCGCGAGATCGACCACCTCGTCCCTGGCCGCATGATCGATGGCGCCGGCGCCGCAGGCGGCCACGCACTGCATGCACTCGGAGCAGTCCGCGCAGTTGAGGCACCGGGAGGCCTCCCGGACCGCCGCCTCGTCGGAGAAGCCCTTGACCACCTCGTCGAAGTCGGCCACCCGATCGCCGCTCGGGCGCTCATCCGCCGCCGCCCGCGGGGCCCGTCCCCGCTGCCGGCGGAGGGCCAGGATCTCCTCCGGGGTGAGGGGATTCTCAAGGGGCTCCCGCTTGGAGAGCCCCTCCCCCACCGGGCGATCCGAGAGGAAGTTGTGAATCGCGGCCGCGGCCTGCTTCCCGCCGGCGATGGCCTCGATGACGCTCGACGGCCCCAGCACCACATCCCCGGCGGCGAACACGCCCTCCCGAGAGGTCGCCAGGGTCACCTCGTCCGCGACGATGGTGCCCCACTTGGTGGTCTCGAGCGCGAGATCCGCGGCCATCCGCTCTTCCGCGGACTGGCTCACCGCCGGGATGAGCATATCGGTCTTGACGGTAAACTCGGATCCCTCGACGGGCACCGGACGACGCCGGCCGCTCTTGTCCGGCTCGCCGAGCGCCATGCGCTGACATTTGACGGCCTTGATAAGATCCTGGCCCTTCACTTCCAGAGGAGCGACCAGGTATTCGATGTCGATCCCCTCGTCCAGGGTGGCCTCGATCTCCTCCGGGCTCGCGGGCATCTCCTGCCGGGTCCGCCGGTAGAGCACGGTCACCTTGTCGGCGCCCAGCCGTCGGGCGGTCCGGGCCGCGTCCACCGCGGTGTTGCCGCCGCCGATGATCACGACCTTCTTCCCCTCGACCTCCGGGGCCTTCTCCACCCGGAAGGCTCTGAGAAAATCCACGCCGTGCACCACCCCCTGCTTGTCCTCGCCGGGGATGCCGAGCTTCCGGCTGTGGTGGGCGCCGGTGGCCACGAAGAGCGCGTCGAAGTCTTTTACCAGGCTCTCGGTGGTCCGGTCCTCACCGACAGTGGTGCCGGTCTCGAAGGTCACCCCCAGGGCGCGAATGGCGTCGATGTCCCGCTTCAGCACATCAGGCGGGAGGCGGTACTCGGGGATCCCCACGGCCAGCATGCCCCCCAGCACAGGCAGGGACTCGATGACGCTCACGCCGTGTCCCTGCTGTGCGAGGGCGTGGGCCGCCGCCAGACCCGCCGGTCCGGATCCGATGATCGCCACGGACTTCCCGGTGTCGGGCGCCTTCTTGGGCGGAATCGCGTCCGGGGTCTTGTCGATGGCGTACCGCTTGAGGCCGCAGATGCTGACGGGGGCGTCTATCTCTCCCCGGTTGCACGCGCTCTCGCAGGGGTGGAAGCAGACCCGCCCGCAGATGCCCGGCAGCGGGTTCTCCCGACGGATCAGCTCCGCGGCCTCTTTGGCCTTGCCCGCGGCGATGAGGGCCACGTAGCCCTGCACGCTGTGATCGATGGGGCACGCGCCGCTGCAGGGGGCCCGGTGTTTCTTCTGGATGAAGGCCGCGTTGGGGGCGGCCTGGGCGTTGAGCTTGTCGATGGCCTGGCGGGTGCCGAGGCCGGCGTCGAAGTCGCTCGTGAGCTGCACCGGGCACACCTTGGTGCAGTCGCCGCACCCGGTGCACTTGTCAATGTCCACGTACCGGGCCCTCTTGCGCACCTTGGCGGTGAAGCTCCCCGCCTCCCCCTCGAGCCCCACCACGTCGGCCATGGTGAGCACGTCGATGTTCTGATCCCGCATGGCCGCCACCAGCTTGGGCGATACGATACAGGTGGCGCAGTCCCCGGTGGGGAAGGTCTTGTCCAGCCGCGCCATGGTGCCGCCGATGCCGGGCTTCTCCTCGACGAGGTAGACCCGGTATCCCGCGGCGGAGAGATCGAGGGAGGCCTGAATCCCGGCGATGCCGCCGCCGGCCACCAGCACGGCGCCGCTTATCTCCCGGTCCGTCGTTCCGTTTGTCTTTGCCGTCATGATGCCTTGTCCAGTTTTTCGAGTAGGGGGTCGGCGCTCACGATGAGCGCCTTCAGCCCGAGCTCCTTGGGGCCGAGCCCCAGCGCCAGACCCAGGAGCTGAGTGGCGTAGAGCACCGGGATGTCCGGGAGGGCGCCGTAGACCGCCGCGGCCCGCTGCCCGAGGTCCAGGTTCATCTGGCACATCTGGCAGGCCACGGCGATGCAGTCCGCGCCGGCCTCCGCCGCCATCGCCAGGATCCGGTGGCCGAGCCGGGCCACCACGTCCGGGTTGGGGATGGCCTGGGAGGCGCCGCAGCACTCGGTCTTGTAGGGCCAGGCCACGGGCTCGCCGCCCAGGACCTCGACGAGGTCGTCCATCACCATGGGGGTCTCCGGGTTGTCGAAGGCCACGATCTTGGAGGGCCTCGTGAGGAGGCAGCCGTAGTAGCAGGCCACCTTGATCCCCTTGAGGGGCCGGGTCACCTTCTCCTCGATGGCCTTGAGGCCCACGTCATGGGCCAGCACGTCCAGCACGTGGCGCACCTCGACGTCGCCGTCGTAGGGGCGGCCGAGGACCTGCTCGACCCGCGCCCGCTTATCGGGATCATTCTTCATATCGTGGTTGGCTATTCTGAACCGCGAGTAGCACGAGGCGCAGGAGGCCATCACCGGCTGTCCCGCCGCCGCCTTCTGGAGGTTCAGGGCCGGCAGGGCCTCGGCCAGCGTGGTGTCGGTGGCGTGGGCCGGCGTGGACCCGCAGCACACCCAATCCTTTATCTCTTCGAGCTCCACCCCGAGGGCTTTGAGCGTCTCGGTGGTGGATCGGCTGAAATCCCAGGCCGTCTTCTCGAGGCTGCACCCCGGAAAAAACGAGTACTTCACGGCGTGTCCCCTTTCTCTTTGGTCTTCTTCATTACCTCTTTGACCGCCTCCCGCCCGCCGGAATTGCTCGGCGCGAGCGCCAGGCGTCCCCGCACCAGCATCTTCATCCCCTTGCCCACGTTGGAGAAGAGGCTGCCGGTCTTGAGCGCATAGCCCGCCATCATCCCGGTCTCGAACACCCGGCCGTGCTTGCCCACGCTTTTGAGGAACGATCGGTTGAATTGGTCCACGTTCTTGAGCGCCAGGGGCACCTTCTTCTCGACGGCCATCATCCGGAGGGCGTCCATCACACCCGCCACGTCGATGTCCATGGGACACCTGGAGGTGCACGCCTCGCAGGAGGCGCAGAGCCAGATGGCCTTGGAGGTGAGGAGCTCCTCCGCCTCGCCGAAGTGAACGAGCCGCATGATCTGGCTCGAGCGGATATCGGTCTCCTCGCCGACGGGGCAGCCCGCCGAGCACTTGTGGCACTGCAGGCAGGCGCTCACCTTGGCGCTGCTTAGGCGCTCCACCTCGCGGAGGAACGCGCCGTCATTCAGTTTCAAAGCCTCAGCCATTATTCGTACTCCTCGTTGGGGGAGGTGTGGAGCATGGATTTCGGCATCACCTTGCGGTACACGTCGAAGGGCGATCGCTCCTCGCCGCCCACGCTCAGCAGATCCCGCTTGATGCGGATATCGAAGAGGCGCTCGTTCTCCTCCAGGTAGGGGCGGATAAGGCGCCAGTCCGCCTCGGTGAGCGAGGTGATCACCCCGCCGTTGAGCTGCTCGTCCACCACGGCCCCCTCCGGGTCGCGGATGTAGACGGCGCCGCCGGAGGCCAGGGAGAGGAGGTTACTCCCGGGGTACGGATGCTTCAGGGGGTTCACCTCCCCCTGCTCGTCGAACTCGATGCCGTTGACCACCACGAAACCCCCGTCCGTCAGGGGATCGCCGGCCATGAAGGACTCGGCCAGGTAATCGAGGGCGGTGCCGTTGATGACCGCCTTGGGGCGCCCCACCGCGTTGATGAGGGGCCTCCCCGCCGCGTTGCCCATGATGTAGTGGACGCCCCCCTTGGCGCCGTAGAGGAAGGTCTGGCCCACGTCGCCGTAGACCACCAGCTTGCCCTCCTTGGCGATCTGGCAGAGCTGATCCTGGGCGTTGCCGTGCACGTAGACCTCCAGGCCGTCCATGCCGGATCCCAGGTAGTCCCCGGGGTTGTCGTAGCAGTCCACCCGGAGCCCCTCGGTCTCCGGGCCGAAGCCCGCCGCGTGGAACCGGGTGCCCCGGGAGTTGTAGTGGATGAGGCGCCTCCAGCCGAGGGTCCAGGCCCGCGTAGCCACCCGCGCGTCGCAGGTCTCCCCCTCGGGGGTGAAGCCCCGGGCGTCGATGAGCAGCGTGGTCTCGCCGTTCTCGGGGCCGCGCAGGAGCTCCCGGGTCTCGAAGGTGATCCGCCGATACACGCCGCCCCCGTCGTCCCGGAGCAGCGGCTGCTTCTCGAAGATGCGGTCGAGCCCGGCCCGCACGATGGTGAGCACCGAGCTCCGCTTTTTGTCCCCCGTGGGGTAGCGGAGATCCAGCGCCAGGGTCAGGGCCTCGATGCCGAGCCCCGGACGATCGGTCTGTGTCCGGGCGGCCACCTCGTCGACGAGCCAGCGGAACCCGTCGTAGTCCAGCGCGCTCACCCCGCCCCTGAGGATGAGATAGAGATCCAAGACATCGTTCTTTTCGATGGCCTCCGCGATGGCCGCCTTGTGCGCCCGGGTCACCGCCTCCCCCTGGACCGCGTAGGGCTTGGAGAGATCGCAGTGGAGCTGCCCCTCGGGGAGGGTCACGGCGGCGCCGAACTTGTTGGTCGTGACCATCCGGTAGGTGGGGTCGCCGGCCGCGCCGTTCTTCGGAGAGACCGTGAACATAAATGAGCCGCCGGAAGTGGCGCTCCCCCCCCGGGCGTTCCAGTAGCGGTCCGCGAGGGGGGTGATACGGCTGTCCTCCGACGCCAGGCTCGCCAGGGTGGCGTCGATGGCCTGCTTCTCCGAGCAGACGAGCCCCACCGAGACCGCCCCCTCCTGGAGGGCGAAGACCTGGGGCCGCAGCATGGCCGTGTCGGTGATGCCCACGAGCTGGAACGCCTTCTGCTCCGCCAGGCTCCGGGCGATGATGAAGAACCAGGGGCCGTCCGGGGAGGCGTGCACGTGCACCGCCTGGATCTGCCGGTAGACCCGCTGCTTCTCCTCCGGCAGGCGATCGAAGTCCCCCTCGGTGGTGGGGGCCAGCGCTTCGATGATGTACTCAAGGGGGTACTTGTAGACCCGGTTCAGGAGATCGAAGATGAGCACCGACACCTCGGTGTCCGTCATGAACTTGGGGAACAGGTTCCGGATCGACAGGTACTCGCTCGTGGCGTGGTAGTTGGCGAAGTCGCCGTTGTGCACCAGGGCCTCGTTGAGCCCGATGAAGGGGTGGGCGCCGCCGGGGTGCCACACCCGCCCCTTGGTGGGGTACCGCTGGTGGGCGATCCACACGTGGGCCCGGGTGTCGTGCATGCGGTAGTACTGCACCGCCGCCTCGGCGTACCCGACGATCTTCATGATGATGAGGTTCTTGGCGTGGGACATGACGAAGCCCCGCATCTCGCCGGAGGCATAGAACACGTCGTTGAGCCGCGTGGAGTTCTGGAACACGAACTCGTCCTCCAGCTCCGTGGCCGTCAGCCCCTCCAGCCCCTTCTCCGCCCGGAACCGCTCGAGGGCCGCCTTCTTGGGGCGGACGAAGTAGCGCGCCACGTCCGGCGGCTTCACCTCCAGCAGCTCCACCTCCCGGTGATCGTCGAGGGTGGGGACCATGTAGGCCTCGGCCACGTCGAAGCTCGGGGTGATGAACTGCTGCTCGATATCCCCCTTGGCCGAGGGATCCAGGAGCGCCACCTGCAGGATGTAGTGGCTCTCCAGCACCTCCCGGGACACGTTGAGGTCGGCGGGGATGAGCCCGCAGGCCGCGATACCGCCCCCTTTGCCGTTGCCCCGGTTGCGCATCTGTATTGAGGGCTCGTAAATGTGCCGCCCCCCCACCGCCTCGGTGCAGGCGAAGCCGGTGACGCCGCAGCCCCCCTCGGCCTCCGGCGACGGCACGAACCAGTTGCCCCTGGGCCTGAGCGCGGCCCGCGATCGGACGATCGCCTCGGCTCGCTCCAGTGCCCCCCTTTCTATTGTATTGAATCTGTCGATCATCTGGCAGCCCCCTTGCGCTCGTAGTCGAGGTGGTAGAGGAGATCGGTGCGGCCCCGCAGCGCCGCCACGGAGTCGAGGCCGAGCCGGTGCAGGATGTCCACCATCATCTCCCGCCACGCGTTGTAGAGGTTGACGAGCCGCTGGGTGCACCACTCGAGCTCGATGATCTTGTAGAGCTCCGTGTCCGTGGTGGCGATGCTCCGGGCGCATCCCCGGCCGCTCTCGCAGGCCCCGCAGCGGATGCAGCCCACCGCCACGAGCTCGCCGGTGCCCACCACCACGGCGTCCGCGCCGAGGGCGATGGCCTTGGCCATGTCCATCGGGGTCCGGATGCCGCCGCTCGCGATGAGGGTGATGTTGTCCCGGATGCCCTCGTCCGTCAGGAACTGGTGCACGCGGTTGATGGCGTACTCGATGGGCATGGCGATGTTCTTCTTGGCGATGTTGGGAGCGGCGCCGGTGCCGCCGTAGCTGCCGTCCATGTGCACGATATGAGCGCCCGCGTAATAGACCCCCACCGCCACCATGTCCACGTCCACCGGGGTGGAGACCTTGGCGGAGAGCAGGGACCTGGGCGTGATGTGGGAGACCCAGTCCAGGTGCTTCTTGTGGTCCTCCACCGAGTAGACGCTGTGGAACGGGAACGGGGAGAACAGGGAGGTGCCCACCACCGCCTCCCGGAGCCGCGCCACCGCCGGGGTGTTCTTGTCCCCGAGGAGGTGGCCGCCGAGCCCGGGCTTGGCCCCCTGGGCGTACTTGTACTCCACGATGGGCGCCCGCCGGAGGGTCTCCTCCCGGACGCCGAAGAGGCCGGTGGCCATCTGGGTGATCACGTTGTCCGCGTACGGAATGAACCGATCGGGGTAGCCCCCCTCGCCGGTGCAGGTGAAGGAGTTCCACGCCCTGGCCACGCGGGCCTTGGAGAGCAGGACGCGGATATTGGTGGAGCCGAAGGACATGCCGCCCCCGTACCAGGGGACGTCGATCTTGCGCTTGGGCCGGTCGTCCCCTCGGCGGTTCAGCACCACCTCCGTCCGGATATCCGCCTTCCGCAGATCCTTGGGCGGCGCCGCGGGGAAGGCGAAGCGGAGCTTGTCGAAGCCGCCCCCGGAGTTCCCCACCTCGCTCTCGAGGTGCGCCGGCGGCGCGTGGCCGGTCTCGGCCATATGCCAGGTGCTCGCCAGGAGATCGGCGGTCCAGCGGAAGTCCCCCAGGGTCTTGAACGCGGGGTTTTCCATCACCTTGAGCGCGCCGTTCGGGCACTTCTGGGTGCACGCATTCCCGGTGGCCTCGCAGTCCGGTCCGATGCAGCGGTAGTCGAAGGGGCGCGTCATCAGCTGGTAGGGCCTGGGGCGGACGTGCACCCCGTGCTCGCAGGTGACGACGCACTGGCCGCAGGACTCGCACTTGGCGGAGCGGTGAACGGAATACTTGCCGAGCTCGTTCCGGTACCGCGGCGGCGCCGGGCGGACGGTCCGATTCACCCGCGCGAAGTCGGGATCCTCGACGAACTCCTTGGGGGGCTGGGAGAGGTTTCTGCTCGCGGTCACACTCATCTCGCACCTCCCTTGTCTGCGATGCGCTTTCCGAAGAGCCGCCCGAAGGTGTCGGCCTCCAGGTCCTCGAAGAACATGCAGCGGCCGGTCTCCCCTCTCAGCCGCCGGGCCTCCCGGATCCCCATGGCCCCCATCATCTCGAGGAGCTGGTTGTGCCAGGTGCCGGCGAGGTTGATGACCCGCCGCACCGCGTAGTCGAGATCTATCTCCTCGAGCTCGATTTGACACGGTTCCCCCCGCTTGCACTCGAGGCAGAGCCGGCACTCGAGGGCGACCACGAGGGGCAGATCCATGGCCACCAGATCGGCGCCGCAGATGACCGCCTTGGCCATGTGCTCCGCCAGGGCGATCCCGCCGGACGCGATGAGGGTGACCTGATCCCGAGTCCCCGCCTTGACGAGGGCGCCGTGGACCTCCCGGACGACGTCCTTGACGTGCCGGGACGCGGCGCCGGACTTCTCGAAGCCGTGGGCATCGAACACCAGGTGGAAGACCCCCACCCCCGCCTCCGCCATCTTGAGGATGCGCTCCGTGGACCACGGCGTGGCGGCGATCCGCACCATGGGGATCTGCCCGGGACGGCGCTCCTGAATGGTCTCCAGCGCCTGCTCTACCCCCGGCCCGTCGGGCACCATCACGAGGGGGGTGTCCGGCAGCTCTCCCACCGCCGCGGGATCGGAGGAGGGGAGGAGCGGGATTAGCGCGTCGGTCGTCTCCTCGGGCAGGTGGGAGACCTCCTCCAGAGGCACCACCGTCTTCAGGCCGATGGCCGCGGACGCCCGCGCGATGGCCGCGAGCACCTTGCCCCGCCGGAAGTGGACGGGGATGTTGTCGAAGATGAGGGGCATGGGCACGTCGCAGAGCGGCGGCGGATCCACCGCGAGGGCGGCGCCGTCGAACGCCAGGTGGTTCAGCTTCCGGCCGATCTCGACGCCGGTGTTGATGTACTCCCGTCCGTGGATGCCGTCCCGGGTGGGCCGCACGATCTCGGACATGTCGGTCCATATGCCGTCGAAGCCCCGGCCGCTGAACCGGCCGCCGTAGCCGGCGCCGGAGACCGGGATCTGGCCGGTGGCGGCCTGGAACCAGGTCTCCTGGATGATCTGGGGCGTGAAGTAATCGTCCCCGAGCCGCTCGTACTCCGGGTTCACCACCCGGGTGAGTAGGTTCTTCGTGCAGTTCTGGATGCAGTTGAGGCACCCCTTGCACTGATAGATGTAATCGATATAGCCGAGCTCGTCGTGGAGGGTCTTGGCCTCGTCCGCGTAGAGGCCGTAGACGCACCCCTTCTTCACGCAGTTCTTGCAGCTCGAGCAGTCCTCCCGCCAGTCGATGATGCCGAGCTTCCCCACCGGTCGGTGTCTCGGGGGCGCGGGGGTCGTGTCAATCTTGAATTTCGCGGGCATCAGACGCTCCCAAGACCGGATTTGTCGATGATCTCCAGCGCGGCGTCCGGATCGCCGTCGCATCGGATGTCGAAGCCCCGGAGCCCCTTGACGGAGCGGAGCTTCTTGATGGTCTCCACGGCCACGGCGATCCCCTCCCCCCGAAGATTCGATGCACCGGACAGGCGCTTGAGGGTCGTCTCCGGGATACGGGGGTCGGGACGCTTGGCGGTGGCCGCAGCCACCTCGTCCGGGGTGAGCAACGCTTGGATGCCGGCGATGACCGCAGTCTTCTCCTGCAGCCCCTTCGCGGTTACCGACCGCCACCAGTCGGCGAAGCGGTCGGTGTCGAACACCGACTGGGTCACCACGAAGGATGCCCCCACGGAGACCTTCTTGCCGAGCCGCACGAGCTGGAGAGCGGCGGGATCGGCGAACGGCGCGGCCGTGGCACCGACGCAGAGGCCCGCGGGGGAGGCGCCGTTCTCCAGGATCGTCCCCTTGCCCGAGCACTCCTTGAGGAGTTGGATGGAATCAATATCGAAAACATTCTTCGCGGCCCGGAACCGCCCCAGGGTCTGGTGGGTCCCCGTGGTGACGAGCAGGTTGGCGATCCCGAGGGCCTGGGCGCCCATGAGATCGGAGAGGAGCGCGATGCGGTTCCGGTCCCGGGTCACCATGTGCATGATGGGGGTCACCCCCGCCGACGCGGCCAGGGAAGCGGCCGCCAGCGCGGACATCCCGATTCGGGTGCGGTTGTCGCTGATGCCCACGGCGTGCACCCTGCCCTTCATCCTGCCCACGGTTTCCTTGAACGCCTCCGGGACACCGGAGGCCGGGGGCATGAGCTCCACCGTGACCACCGTGTCGCCGGACTGAATCAGATCCTTGAATGTCGAGTGTTTTGTGTTCATGTCCATCACATCCGCCTGGTGCTCGACCAGGAACGTCGCTGTTGGGTTCTTTGTAAAAGTAGCGCTTAGGCTGACGTCAGTTCGCGCTGATTCTCAACTGAAGGGGGTTCTTGCCGGTCTCGGAGAGCGTATCCACCTCTTCTCGCATTACCTGCTGGAGGGTGTCCTTCCCCCCGCCTTCGTAGTGGAGCAGGGAGACCCGCTCCTTCTCCATGCCGATCTCCTCCAGAAGCCGTTGTGTGGTCTTGACCCGGACATCCGCCCGGTAGTTGCCCTGGGAAAGGTGGCACTCTCCCTTCTTGCACGCCAGGATGGAGACCCCGGTGGCCCCGCCCTCCAACGCGTGCATGATGTACTGGGCGTCGACTTTACCCGTACAGGGGAGCTGCTGAACCTTGACGCGCACATCTCCCTGTGCCCATTGACGGGGGATCTTACCCGCTTCAGGCTCACAATTAGCGCATACATAAAATAACACATCTGGTGTATTCAAGGCTCTTACCTCCTGTTTTATATCGGTTTTACCGCTAACCCCGACAGCAATCGCTATCAAACTAATAGGGGGATTATGTACCGGTAATTCAGTTCCGGCAATTAATTGCCGATACATATTACCCCTACCATATCGTTCAGCCCGGGTCAAACGTCGATTGCATCTTCAAGGTATCGATATCGGTGGGCAGACGCCGACCGATTGCAAATTCATCAAGAACTTCACCGAGAACCGGTTGAAACTGGCTTGTTAATGTAGTTCGAATTGAAACTCATAAAAAATGCCGCCCCATTCATTGAGTGGACACATTCGCCCGACCGGCAACACTGTCCGCGAAAGGTTCTACAGAGACGAGACCCCGATCTGATCGCCCTGTGATAGAGGGGAAGTACATGGCCTCGACAGTCGCGGCGGGGAAGGCGAAGGTTCCCGAGGAGGTGGCCTTGAAGTACACGGTGTACCGGTTCTCGCCGGCCACCAACCGATCCGCGAAGAGGGTGACCCGATCCCTCCTTCCCGTCTCGTGGCTGACCCGGAGTCCCGCATCTCCCCCCAGCGCCCGCTCTGCGAAGCGCCTCTCGAAATCGTGATGCACATACTCCAGCCCGGCGGGAACAGGGATATCGGCGGCCACATACGAGAGGTTCTCCTGGGCAGCCATCACCGGCAACCATCACCAGGTAATGGATAAATACTGGTGACGGTTGTCCAGGAGAGCCCGCAAGAGCGCTCGAGAACGCGAACGGATCACCGGCATCTCTCGCTGTCCTTTTTTCGGAGAGTCGGATAAAAGACCCTGTGGAGGTGGACCATGGACTCTTCCGACAGAACGCTGAACATCGATATTTCCGGGGATGTCGCCTCGTTAATTCACGAGGTCACGGAAATCCGGCGGGCGATTCACCGGCATCCGGAGCTCGGATTCCAGGAGACCCGCACCCAGCAGCTCGTCCTTGAGACCCTCGCCGCCTGCGGCATCGAGGCTTCCCCCATGGCCGGCACCGGAGTGGCGGGGCTCATCCGCGGCCGGCGACCGGGGAAGGTGCTGCTCCTCAGAGCGGACATGGACGCGCTGCCCGTGGCGGAGGCCGCGGAGGTCCCCTGGAGGAGCCGGGTGCAGGGGAAGATGCACGCCTGCGGACACGACGCCCATACCGCCATGCTGCTCGGCGCGGCGAAGATCCTGGCCGCGCGGGGGCTGGACGCCGGAAGCGTGCGGCTCATGTTCCAGCCCGCCGAGGAGGGGGCGGGGGGCGCCCTCCGGATGGTGGAGGAGGGGATCCTCGGGGATCCGCCGGTGGACGGGGCCGTCGGGTTCCACGTCTGGACCGGTTTTCCCGCCGGGATGGTGATGATCCGCCCCGGACCGGTGGCCGCCAGCGTGGACGGGTTCAAGCTGACGGTCCTCGGTAGGGGGACCCACGGCGCCACCCCGGAGGACGGGGTGGATCCGGTCTCCATCGCCGCCCAGATCATCACATCGGCCCAGGCCCTGGTCACCCGCCGGATCGGCGCCCGGCACCGCGCGGTGCTCAGCTTCACGGCGCTGAACGGCGGCAACGTGTTCAACATCATCCCGGAGACCGTCGAAATCCTCGGGACCTTCCGCACCTTCGACCCAAAGGTCCGCGGCCGCCTGCGGCGGGATTTGGAGGCGCTCGCGCGGAGCATCGCCGCGTCGTACGGCGGGGACATCAGATACGAAACGACCACCGATAACGCTCCCGTGGTGAACGATCCGAAGATTACGGAGCTGGTGCGGGCAGCGGCCCGGGATCTGGTCGGAAGTGATCGGATCATCACCCCGGAGCCCCTCATGGTGGGGGAGGACTTCTGCGAGGTGTCGGAGCGGGTCCCCAGCGCCTTCGCCTGGCTCGGCGCGGGCTTCCCGGACACCGACAACTATCCCCACCACCACCCCCGCTTCACCATAGACGAGCAGGTCCTCCCCGTCGGGGTGGAGCTCGCGGTCCGGACCGCCGAGGCGTTCCTGAACTAGCTACCCGCCCTCCCCCGGGCCTTTTGCGCCGGCGGCGCGCTTCGCCGTAGCGATGATCTCCCGGATGAAGGTGCCCTTGCCGAGGGTATACGCCACACGGTCATCGCCGTGGACGTCGGCCAGCCGCCGCTTCAGGCGCGCGTATCGCGCCCGGGCCTCGGGGACGTTCCGGAGGAAGTCCCGGAAGGCGATCCCCTCCCATTGGGGGAAGCCCGCCTCGACCATGTGAATGTGATGGGTCCTCTCCCCCGCGTCATTCCGCTTGATGAACCACGCGTAGAATGGCGGATCATCTCCCAGGGTGGGCCGCCAGAAGTAATCGTACCCCTGCTCCTCCAGGATCGGCGCGATGCGGACGCGGGTCTCCTCAAGGGAGGTGACCTCCACCAGGATGTCGACGATGGGCTTGGCGCACATGCCGGGGATCGAGGTGCTGCCGAAGTGCTCGATGCGGCGCACCAAATCGACGGGGAGACAGGCGAGCAGATGCTCCCGCTCCCGGCGGAACCGCTCCGGCCAATTCGGATCGTACTCCGCGATCGCGATCCGCTCCTTCAGCACCCGGGCGATCTTCTCATCGAGGGTTTCTAGGGTCATAGCGCCTCCGGTTCAGGTTATAAAACTCTTCTTTCAATAAATATGAACAACTCTTGTAAAAATTAAGTCAAACAACTATTGTGCCATCTAGTCATCAGTTAATGGAGGATGAAAATGTACAAAAATCAACATCTTTGGGTCGTATTGTCGATGATTCTGGCGGCGTGCGCCGTCAGCGGTTGCGTCCTCACCGATGAGGAGCAGGACACCGAATCCGAGGAAGCGAGCACCGAGGGGGATGGCGGGGACAGCGAGGAGAGCACCGAGGGCGATAGCTCCGAGGATACCGGAACCGGTGACGCGGACGGCGATACGGACGCCGATACGGACGCCGACACCGACGCTGACACCGACGCCGACACCGACGCCGACACCGACGCTGACACCGACGCCGACACCGACGTGGACACCGACGCCGACACCGACGCCGACACGGATGTCGACACCGACGTGGACACCGACGCCGACACCGACATGGATGCCGGCACGGACACGGAGACGGACACCGGCGGCGACTACGACTACCAGGACTACTTCGACGTGAAATCCAAGGCGTCGGACTACACCGTCATGGCGGCCGGGGTGACCGTCGCGGGGGATGACGCTCTCTCCCTCACCGTCGGGGATCTCACCGAACGCACCGGTCGGTTGACACCGGACACTACGGTGTGGAACGAGGTGCTCATGCACGGCTCCGTGGACCAGCTGGCCACCACCTGGCGCATCCAGGTGGGCGGCGCGGAGTGCTCGGTGGACGTCTCCCCCGAGATGGTGGCCGAGTGGGGTGGGTTCACCTACGACCGCTGCGGTGACGCCACGGATATCGCCTTCCACTTCGTCCCGGCCAACTGACCGCTCTTCCGTGGGGCGCCTCGACCTTCTTCCCATCATCTTCCTGGCCATCGCGTGCGACACCGCCGGCCCCGAGGGGGATGTCGCGGACATCGACTTCCTGATGCCCCGCTGCGGCCCGAGCACGCCGGATGCCCTCTACTGTTTCGAGCTCGGCAAGCGCTACCTGGAGGCGCGGGAGGTGGCCCGGGATCCGGCGCGGGCCCGCCGATATTTCGAGACGGCCTGCGACCTCGAGCTCCCCCGGGCGTGCCACAACCTCGCCCTCATGGCCCGCGACGGCCAGGGCGGCCCGGCGGACAAGCCCCTGGCCGAGGAGCTCTTTCAGAAGGCCTGCGACAGGAACAACGGCCCGAGCTGCGCCCAGCTGGCGGAGATGCGGCTCTTGGCCCCTGACCCGTCGAATCCGCGTTCCGTCCGCGACGCCCTGGCCAAGGCGTGCCGTCTCGGTTACCCCCGGGCCTGCAACGGGTACGGTATCCTCATCAGCGCCGCCCCCCAGGGACCGACGGACACCGCTGACGCCTGGTGGGG
The DNA here is from genome assembly GCA_050304755.1 of Polyangia bacterium. Lineage (GTDB taxonomy): Bacteria > Myxococcota_A > Polyangia > JAAYKL01 > JAAYKL01 > CAYWLQ01. The sequence continues at coordinate 38,376 of JBNLED010000060.1, forward strand.
ATACTACGAGGCCTGCGAGGGGGGCGCTGCAGAGGCCTGTGACCGGCTCCGCGCGCTCGCCGAGGACCCCCGCGTCGAGATGTTGTCGGCCTGCGCCGGGGGGGACGG
>JBNLED010000061.1:0-16882 GCA_050304755.1 Polyangia bacterium
CTGGAGCGTGATCTTCGCCTTGCGCCAACGCGTGCGAGTGCGCTTTTTCGTAGTATGTTTGGTGCTTCGGTTCCAGCCTCAATGCCACGCCACATTACCATTGCCTCATTCTCGATGGCGTGTACGCTTTCCAAGAAGACACGAAACAACCGCTCTTCGTGGCGACACCTGGTTGTCCTTGATTCTGAATTTCGCGACACCCGCCTTCGCGGGAATGACGAGAAGTGTAAAGCGGCCTGACCAGTCCCCCAAAACATCGTATTGGTTTCCGCTCACATGAGAAAAACTCCGGCCTGCTCGCCGCGAGCAACGTGAGCACCAAGCTCGGCCGCGCCAGGGCACTCCTCAAGGCAGAATGCCCGGCCTCCGCACAAGAAGGCGAAGACAAGCTTGGCGACACCTGGCTCGAGCAGATGCTCGCCCTCACCGGAGAGGATCTCTCTGTCTGCCCGCGATGCGGAGTCGGCAAGATGATCCGCACCCTCATCAAGCCGGGCACGAGCTTCCCGGAGCATTCCGTAAGGAGGAACACATCGTGACCGTGTCCTGTAAATCGATGTTTGGTATCCCCCTGGGCACATCGCCGACGGAAAGGGGGAGATCTATCCTGAGCCCGTTTCGCTTCCCTATCAGACCCCTTCGTGCCTCTCCTGCTGGTGTCAGACGGCCGTGGATCTCCACGACGTCCGCTCCACGACAGCCCTTTTTACTCGATTCTCATCAGAAATCCGCCGACCAGGATAACCAATTTACACATACTGACGATACGGCTGCGGCTTAGCTCAACACGCCGTTTCCACGACCGCTCGCTCGACCTACGGCGAACCGCGATCAACCTGTCGTGCTCGCTCGGCTCCTGCAAACGCCTATTAGTTTTGGCAAAGAGACGAAGTAGTCGGCGTCGACACACGGCAGGCGAATATAGTCGTGCGCCTCTCCCGCGTGTAGTAGAATATGGTTATCAGCCGCTATATGGAGAAGCATCGCCATGAATCATCGATTGATATGCAGAGGCCCGCGCGTATTCGTGAGTGTCATCTCAGCCGCTCTGATTGGCGGAATGTCGCTCGTCGGCGCGGGCTGCGACAGCGCCGACTCTTCCGGTGGTGACAAGGATAAGACCTCGTCGGCGATCGACTTCGCCGCCTCCCCCTGCAAAGACGGTACGACCGGTGACGACGCGGTCCCGGAGCTCTATTCCCTCTATACGATGAGCGACAGTCGGGCGCTGGAGGGGTTGAACTGCGTTTCGTGGAAGCACGACGGAGTCGACAAGCTGAGCGCGGACCTCTTAAACTTCACGAGCGCCTGCATAATGGGCTGGAAAGGGGAAGTCGCCAGACCGGGGCCGAATCAGGTCGACCTCATCGTGGAGAACTCCGACTGCGACATCGGAGCGTGCGGGTCGTGCATCTACGACTGGTCCTTCGACCTGGAGGGAATTCCGAAAGGCGAGGATCTGGCGCTGACCGTATCGGTCTGGGTCTACCCCAGAGAGGGGTGTGACTGGGATGTCGATCCGGCGGACGAGCTCGAGGAGTATCACCTCGACATCTCAAAGGACACCCTGGCGTCTGGCATGGTCTGCCGCTATGTGAGACCGATGGAACTGGAGTGGCTCCAGAAGATCGGCGGCCCCTATCTCTACTGCACGGATACGTGCGACGAGGGCCTCGAGTGCGCCCCCCATCCTGACGCCGACAACTACCCGGAGAGCACCATCTGCCTCATCCCCTGCTCCGAGGGCGACACCGACCAGCCCTGCCCGGATCCGGATCTGACCAGCTGCATCGACGGCTATTGTCAGCTCACGAGTGTTTGGGATGTTAGTTAATCCGATTCCGCGCCATCGACCGGCACGGCTTTTTCATCTGTCCTGCCTGCATATCATGCAGGAGACGAGGGGTATGAAGATTGTAATGACGGTTGTCTGGATCGCCCTTCTGACGGGGGGATGCCATGCCAACCGAAAAGGGAATCTGGAAGAAGAGAACACCTCCTCTGCTCGATCGACAGATACCGATCCTGCCGCGGAGGGGGAAGCGGATACGGACGCCGATACCGACACCGATTCGGATACGGACGGAGACGCGGACGGCGATGGAGACACCGGTGCAGAGCAGGATACCGTCACAGATATTCTCCTCGACGAGCCGTTCTGCGACACCCCTTTGGAGGAGCTCTCGAGAATCGGCGGCAAGCCGATGGACGTGGTGGTGAGGGATGATATCGCGTACCTGATCGGCCCGGCCGGCTTCTACACGGTTGATGTCAGCGATCCCTCCGGAACGGTAACGCTCGGAAGCGCCCGAGGGACGCCCTATAACGGTGCCCTGGGGACACCACCTTATACCGGAACGCTTCATTTACATGGAGACTACGCATACGCCGCAGGCGGCTATGACGAAAACGAATTTCTGGTCTACGATATCATCAATCCATCCCAACCGGATCTCCTCAAGAGAATTGACTACACAGGCCCCGGCGTCCGGGATTTTGCCCTGTCAGGCGACGGCGGGCGCGCCTACGTCGCCAGAGGGGACTACAACCTGGAGATACTGGATCTCAGCGATCCGTCGACCCCTGTTTCGGTGGGAATACTCGATGTGGAGGAGAATTGTCGGGCCGTCGCAGCGCACCCCTCATTGACGTATGTATACCTCGTCACCCAGGACAAAATCCTGGTCGTCGACACTGAGAATCCCGCGAGCCCCGTTGTTGTGAATACTATCTCATTAGAGTATCCTCAAAAGATCGCCGCCTTTGGTGACTACCTCTATGTGGTGCTAGATCTCTTCACCCCCAATCCACATACAGAAATCTCTGTCCTCAGTCTCGATGATCCGGCGAGCCCCGAGGTCATCACCTCCCTCACTGCAGAGGGACGGTCTCCGAGCCATTTCGAGGTCAACAAACAAGCGGCAATTCTTTTGAGGGGGCAATCCTTGGCGCTCTTCGACCTGACACTCCCCAACGTGCGGACGCCGGTAGCGGAACTCCCCGTTAGCGAGGAAATCACAGGGGTATCCATCGCGGATGGGCGCCTCTACCTGGCCGAGGACTCCGTTCGTATTCTCGATGTATCCTCGCTCGCCACTCCCGCGGAGATCGGGGCCATCGCCACCCCGCACACATCCATTGTGCGAGTTTCGGAGACGCTGGCGTTCGGCAGCGCCGTCTATGACATCGGCGATCCGCATCATCTCCAGGTACACGGCGATCTATCGTGGGACGAGAAGAGACCGGTGTCTCTCACGATCGCGGGAGACTACGCATACGCACCTGTTTATGCTTGGGTGAGGAATTCGGTTTACAACAACAGCATCTCCAGTTATTTGTCGGTCATCGACATCAGCGATCCCTCATCGCCGCAAAAGATCAATAGTATCGATATACCGCCTCGGCGAAATAGTAATGGGGGTGCCCCGGGGTACCACTCGCACCCGCAGGATATTGCCGTAAAGGGCTCCCTTCTCTATGTGGCGGTGTTTGAATACGATGAATGGTGTGATTCCACAACACTCAGTTGGTGTGAAATTTATCCTCCCGGCCCTGCCACGAGAATAATGATGTTTGATATCAACGATCCCACCTCACCGGAATACATGGCAGACTTGGTGCGGGGGATACCCAGCGATGATTTGGACGGAGCGACGGCGCTCGAGCTTGTCGGAGAAACGATCTACTGGTCCAGTCATCGTACAATGCTCACTGTGGACATATCGCGACCGGAAGAACCGGAGATCGTCTCGTCCCGGGAGCTCGATAGCTGGATCCAGGATTTGCACGTCTCCGGAGACGGGCTCTACGCGGTCACCGAGTCCGGACGGGTGTACATCTTCGACGTCTCCGATCCCTTCGCTCCGGTGTTCATCAGCCGCATGGCCACCGGGCGCACCGTCTCCGCGTTGAAAGCGCAGGACGGCTTCCTCTTTGCCGCCGGAGAGCCTACCCTCTCCGTCTTCGATGTCAGGGCGCCGGAGTCGCCCTCCCTCTATTGCGAAGGGGACCTGGGGCTGCCGGGCGTCGATCTGGATCTGGACGGCGACACAGCGTACGTCGCTCTCAACGTTGCCCTCGCGGCCGTCGACGTGTCGGTTACAACTACAGCCGGACCAGCGGAAGATTGAAGAGGCTCACCGCCTTCGCCATCGTCCGCATGCACAGGATGAACCGGGGGTAGTACCTCCCGCTTGCCCCACTCTCTTTTCGCGGATACACAGCCTCCGTCCAAGGCCCTTACGTGTCCTCCACAATCCGTACGAATGCATCCGAGACGCCCGGCCGTATCCGCGGCCCGGATGACCGTATCCACGTCCCGGATAGCCTTCTCCACGTCCCGGATAGCCTTCTCCGCGTCCCGGATGACCTTCTCCACGTCCCGGATGACCTTCTCCGCGTCCCGGATGACCAATAAAGCGAAAGGGGTCCGAAAGGGGTCAGGCACTGCCTATTGCCCTTTTGGACAAATTGATGTACATCTCGCATCATGGCGCGTCCCGTTCGAATCGATTTCCCTGGTGCAAGGCACCATGTGATGAATCGTGGTCTTCGGCAGGGGCCGGTGTTCATTGATGACTGGTGCTGTCAGGAGTTCATTGTTCTGTTGCGGTTGATCCACGTGGGGGGCGAGGCCTCCCTTGGGTACCAGATCCGTCCAGCACACCCGAATGATGGTCAGATGCCCATCCGAGGTCTCAGCCCAAATTGAATCTGATCCATGGGAAGGCCCCGCGTAGATCTCCTCTCCAAATTTAGGATGGACCTGGAGCGTGATCTTCGCCTTGCGCCAACGCGTGCGAGTGCGCTTTTTCGTAGTATGTTTGGTGCTTCGGTTCCAGCCTCAATGCCACGCCACATTACCTCAACATTCGGGTCGCGGTAGGAATGCCCCGCTTCCGGGGCACCCCCTGCTACCTACCACGGTCACGCGTATCTATCCATTGGGTGGCGAGGGTTCATCGGGTTCCGTCCTCCTGCTCGTAGCTCGTCACGGTCCAGGTCAGAGGATACGGGACTTGCTGGCTTACACGTAAAATACGTGATATGTTGTTATTGCCTCGAACGAACGGGAGGTCACTATGGGCGACCATCAAAATTTGACCGTTGCACTCAAGCCGGCAACGATCCGAAAAGCAAAGCTTCTGGCAGCTCAGAAGGGATCATCGATCAGCCGCCTGGTCGCTGAGCTGATCGAGGAGTTGGTCTCTGAAGAGGAACGGTACGAGACAGCTCGCAGACAGGCCATTGCGTATCTGAACCAGGGATTTCCACTCGGCGGAAAGGTAGTCGCATCTCGCGAGGAGTGGCATGAGCGATAAGGTCTTCGTCGATACGAATATTCTCATCTACGCCCATGACTCGGAAGCGGGCGAAAAGCGGGAGAAGGCAGCTGCGGCACTGCGGACACTTTGGGACAGCAGACAAGGGGTTCTTAGTACCCAAGTGCTCCAAGAGTTCTATGTTAATGTCACGCGCAAGATCCCCCGACCGCTGGAGAAACATACCGCCAGAGACATTATTGAGCGCTACAGTGCGTGGCCTGTTGTTTCCATTGACACGACCCTCATTCTTCGTGCGTCCAGAATGGAAGAGCAGCACCAGCTCTCGTTCTGGGACGCGCTCATCGTGGCCGCCGCTCAAAAGTCGAACGCGGTGAAACTTCTATCGGAAGACCTGAACACCGGACAACAGATCGATGGCGTTCTGATCGAGAACCCATTTAAGGTGTAGCGGTCACGAGACGCCTCATCCCGCGTCGATTAACCCCGCCGTATCGCGAACCGGGTGATGTCGGAGTTGTTCCTGAGGCCGAGCTTCTCGAGCATGCGGGCGCTGCATGCAGCGCGCTTTTTGTACCAATCCATCGAGTACACTCGGCACATTCGGTTGCTCACAATTTGAGAGATTAGAAGGTCACGGAGACAGCCGCGCCGTCGTATGGGGTGCTCTGCGTGGCCTGGGGCTCGAAGGAGAACCCGGCCGGGGTCTCCGGGGAGACCAGAACGATGTCGAAGGTCCGCTCGGTGAGCATGCCCGCGAAGGTCCCCGACCGCTCGCCGATCTCGAGGGTTCGGGTCCCCTCGTTCCAGGTGATAGGGATACGGCTGTAGTCGCCGCTCTCGTAGTTGTAGTTGAGCCCCTCGTCCTCGTAGAGGGTGAAGGCACCGTCGGCGCCGGCGTACACATAGAGCGTGACGGTCTCCGGCTCGGCCTCGGCGGTGTACTGTAGCTCCGGTCCTGTCGGCACGATGGCCCCGGCCCGCATGAACAGGGGCATGGCGTCGAGGGGGGCCTCCGTCGTGACCGCGCCGCCCCCCGCGACCGCGGCGCCGGTCCAGAAGTCGTACCACCCGCCGTCCGTCGCCGGCAGGTAGGCGCTCCGGCTCCTCGCCTGGTAGTCGGTCACGGGGCACACCAGGAAGGCCGGGCCGAACATGTATTGATCGTCGATTTCCAGCACCCCGGCGTCCTCTCTGAAATCCATCACCAGCGGCCGCATGATGGTGCCCCCGTTCAGCGTCACGTCCCCGGCCAGAGAGTAGATGTAGGGCAGCAGCCGATAGCGGAGCCGGTCGAACTTCAGGTGGGCGTCGTACGCCTCGGCACCGAAGTTCCACATCTCCCGGGGACCGGTGATGTCGTCCTGGCCGTGCACGCGAAAGATGGGGGTGAAGGCGCCGTACTGGAACCACCGGGTGTTGAGCTCCTCCCACTCCGCGCCCCCGCCGTTGTACCGGGCGTACTCGGAGAAGCCGCCGATATCCATGGTCCAGTAGGGGAGACCGGAGATGCTGAAGTTGAGCCCGGCGGGGATCTGCTTCTTGAAGGCGGTCCAGGTGGTGGTGATGTCGCCGGACCAGCTGGCCGCGGCGTACCGCTGGTGCCCGGCGAAGGCGGAGCGGGTGAGGATGAACACCCGCTGATCCGGCGCGGTGGCCCGCTGCCCCTCGTACACGGCCTGGCTGTTGACCAGGGCGAAGGCGTTGAGCATGCGGGAGCCCGTCCCCATGGCCGTGGGGTGCATGTGGGTCTCGTAGAGCTCCCGGTGCACCGTGGGGGAGGTGTAGGGCCCCTCCACCACTTCGGGCTCGGTGCCGTCCATCCACCAGGCGTCCACCCCGAAGCGGAAGAGGTTGTCGTTCATCTGGGACCAGAACATCTGCCGGGCCCCGGCGTCGAACGCGTCGAAGTAGGACATGGTGTAACCCATGAAGTCGACGATGCCCTCGTCCAGATTCAGCTGGTAGATATAGCCCGCGTCGTGGAGCTCGTTGAAGTTGTCCGTGCCGGTCTGGAACTTCGGCCACACCGACACCATCAGCCGGGCGTTGTAGTCGTCGTGGATCCCCTGAATCCACCCCGCCGGATCCGGGAAGCGCTCGGCGTCGAACGCGTGGGAGCCCCAGGTGCCGGGCACCCAGTACTGCCAGTCCACCACGATGTTGTCCATCGGGATGCTCCGCGAGCGGAACCCGTCCAGGATGCCGTCGATCTCCGCCGCCGAGGTGTACCGCTCCCGGCACTGCCAGAAGCCGTAGGCCCACTTGGGCATCATCGGCGCCTGGCCGGTGAGCCGACGATAACCGGCGATCACCGGATCCAGGTCCGGACCGTAGACGAAGTAATAGTCGATACCGTCCCCCACCTTGGACCAGAGGGAGGTGTTCTCGTCCGGAGAGGGCGGGATGAAGGAGAGATCGGCGATGGCCACGTCGAGATCCGGGGTGGCGGTGAGCGCGAGGCTGTAGCTCTGGCCCGCCTGCATGGGGACCTTCGCGTAGTCCCGATCGGGGAGCCACCCCTGCCGGTAGTGGTGGATGACCTCGTCGCCGTCGACGCTGAGGGAGATCTCCCCGGAGGAGAAGGTCTGGAAGAGGTAGTCGCCGGTCTCCTCCGCGGTGAACTGGCCGGTCCAGCTGCCCCCGTTGTTGTTCAGCGACTCGAACGCCGTCAGATCCCCCCAGCGGGTCCAGGAGGTGTTGTCCCACAGCACCCCGTACCCCCGGCTGGACGCGAAGAAGGGGACCACAATCTGGGTGTTGTACTGGACCAGGCTCAGGGGGTACCCCTTGATGCTCATCAGGTTCTGCTGGTGCTGCCCCATCCCGTAGAGGGCCTCCCCGTCATTCGGCGCCCACTGCTGCCGGATATTGAAGACCGACTCCCCCTGCACCGTGACCGGCGACAAAGTCCGGCCCGCCTCCGCCAGGATCGGTTGATCCGAGGCGTCGAGGAAGGTCACCGCGCCGGTGGCGAGATCGACGGACGCCTTGATGGCGGAGGTGCTCACGACAACGGCCTCGGCGCTCTCCTGTCGTCGCCATGGGGTGTTCGGATCGCACGTCTTGGGGGCCGTGGTCAGGGTGGAGCGGGAAAAGAAGGCCTCATCGTAGGCGAACATGACCCGGATGATCTCCGGAGTGCACACCTCCAGGCGGAGGTATCCGCCGTCCACCTCGATGACGGGGACCTCTCCCGTCATCCCCGTATCCGTGTCCGTATCGGTATCGGTATCGGTATCCGTGTCGGTATCCGTGTCCCCGTCGGTATCGGTATCCGTGTCGGTGTCGGTATCGGTGTCGGTATCAGCGTCCCCATCCGTATCGGTATCGGCATCAGCGTCGGCGTCGGTATCGGCATCAGTGTCGGTGTCGCTGTCGCTATCTGCATCCGCATCGGAATCGGCGTCGGAATCGGAATCGGCGTCGTTGTCGGTGTCGGTATCCGAGTCGGTGTCCGAGTCGGCGTCGGAATCCGAGTCGGCGTCAGTATCCGTGTCCGAGTCGGCGTCGGTATCCGTGTCCGCGTCGCTGTCCCCCGCCGCGGGGTCGCCGCCGTCGTCGCCGGTCTCCTCCGTTGCGCAACCGAATGCGACAAAGCCCCCGACCAGGAGGAGCGTCGTCCAGTGGGGCGCCGTGGATAGTATCGATGTCTTCAAATTCATTCTCTTTCCTTTTTTGAGTGATGTGCCCGGCCACCAGTGAAAACGGGTGGAGAACGACGATCTCAAAATTGTCTCGATTCATTCGAAGCTCGGGGTCCATGTTCGGTTGTCGTCAGAGGATATGCAAGGCGTGGCGGATTTTTTTACCTCCCCACGTAGGTCATCAGCCAATCCAGGGCTTCCCGTGGGGAACCGTCCTGGTTCATGATGCCGGTGTCATCGATCCACGTGGTGCCCTGGACATATCCCCAGAGGGTGACTCCGGCCACCGAGGGATGCTCCCAGAGGGCGGTGAAGACCGCTTCGTACCGATCTCTTTGAGAGGACTCGCTGTTGCCCTGTCCCTGAATATCCAGCTCCGAGGAGTGGATGGGGAGACCGGCTGCGGCGATCAGCTCGAGGTTGTTCCACACCTGGTCGTGGGACATCGTGTTGACGTTGAAACAGTGGGTTTGGATGCCGATACCGTCAATCAGCGGCGCGCCGTTGTAGTCGCTGGCCTTGAGAATCTCGACGATCTCCAGGTACTGGCGGATGGCGTTCGGGTCGTTGATAATCCCATAATCATTAATGAAAAGTTGTGTATCGGGGAAGTACTGTCGCGCGAGCTGGAAGGCGGTGACGATCCAGTCCCAGCCGGTGGATCCGGATCCGCCGAGGGCATTGGCGGCGGAAGACGGCGCGTGTCCCGGAAGGGCTTCGTTCACTACGTCAATCATATCAATATCTTCGTAGTGCTCCGCGGCCAGACGGATGAACTCCTCGACCTCCTCCCGCTGCACGCTCTGGCTCGCTCCAGCGAGCCACGGGGGCTCCTGGTTACCCCACACGAACGTATGGAATTTAAAGGGAAATCCGTTGGACTTGGCGTGATTGTAGGCGGTATCGCAGCCGCCCCAGTTCATCGTCCCCTGGTTCCTCTCGACGGACTCCCACTTGCAGCCGTTCTCCGCGGTGACCTGGTTCCAGTAGGTGTTGAAATCGCTCCTCGCGCTCCCGGCAATGATGTTGCCCAGGTACTTCTCCCCCGGGTCGGTATCGGCGTCCGTATCGGCGTCCGTGTCCGCATCCGTGTCCACATCCGTATCCGCGTCCGTGTCCGCATCCGTATCCGCGTCCGTGTCCGCATCCGTATCCGCGTCCGTATCGGCGTCCGTGTCCGCGTCCGTGTCCGCGTCCGTATCGGCATCCGTATCGGCATCCGTGTCCGCATCCGTGTCGGCGTCCGTGTCCGTATCCGCATCGGTATCCGTGTCCGCATCAGTATCCGTGTCGGCATCCGTATCGGTGTCCGCATCCGTGTCGGTATCGGCGTCCGAATCGGTATCCGCGTCTGAATCGGTATCCGCGTCTGAATCGGTATCCGCGTCCGAATCGGTATCCGCGTCTGTATCGGTGTCACCACCATATGCGCTGGTGTCGTCAGTCCCGGTTTCAGCGGGCGTGCTGTCCTCGCCGCAACCGGGAGCGAACAGCATCCCCGACAGAACAATCTCCATCCAAATGCCAGGTAACACTTTGTTTCTTTTAATCATTTTGTCACATCGACGGATTGAGATCGGTTCCGCCTTCTCCTTTCGTATACCTTACCAAGTGGGCATTCGAGTTACAATAGGGTGGGGGTTTTTCTTCGAGTCGAAAATCCGGCGTGTTCAGCGTGGATTGCCCAATAAACGCTCGACCCTACTCTTTGAGGCTGAGATCACCGAGCATCTCGTCCACCGCGACCTTGAGCTCGAGCCGGTCGTCGGTGAGCTCCACGATCTCCTTGGCCACGGCGTCCGCCGCCTTGGCGTGCTCCTCGAGCTTCCGGGCCAGCCGGGCCTTGAGGGGAGCGGCGGCCTTGTTCTTCTTCAGGGCCTTCAGGTTCTCGCGGGTCTGGCGCATTCGCTCGTCGATTTCATCCCGTTTGGCCTGGAGGTGGGAGATTTTGGTGTCGATGGTGTCCATGCGGCGCCGTTTTTCGAGGAGCTGCTCGAGGCGCTCCCGGGCCTTGGGGGGGAGATCCGAGACCTCCTTCAGGTAGAGCTCCACCGCCCGGAACGCGTCGTAATCCCAGATGGTGAGGGAGCGGGTCACGGGGGTCTGCTCCACGGCGACGAAGCGGGTCTCTTTGTTTTTGTCGATGACGTCTATGGGCAGCAGGTAGGCGTCCCCCAGATCCTCCATCCCCTTGGGCGTCTCCTTCAACGTGTACCGCCCCCCCGCCTTGGCGTGCCGGACGTAGAGGCGGTAGGGCGCCTCGGTCCCCCCTTTCACGGTGTAGGTGGTTTTGATCCGGTCGAAGCTCTCCACGGTCATCACCCCCTTGCGGATGGTGACGAGGCGCGCCCCCTCCCGGCGGCTCTCCCGGGCGGAGGTGACCAGGATGGAGGGATCCACGGCGAACGGAATGGTGGAGGTCTTGTCGCTGGAGATGGACTCCCCGATACCCTCCCCCACGAAGGTGCCCCCGGAGTAGATGCTGATGGGCCCGGGCTCCAGCACGAAGCCGGTGGTGTTCTTGAAGCGGGCCACCCGGTAGGGGTTCTGCTCATACCCCCGGCCGGCGCCGCCGGGGGTGAAGAGGAACGCCTCCTCTCCGGGGACGGTCTGGTTGAGGATGGCCACCAGGGTGGAGCTCCGGTCCGGCACCGAGACCGGCTCCTGCATGTCGTACCGCACCGCACCGGAGGAGCGGGAGGCGGTGACCATGGAGCGCACCGACGACTGGAGGGTCGCGGCGTCGAGCCGGGCGGCCTCGGAAGCACTTCCGGCGCCGCCGGGGCCTGACCCGTAACCCAGCGTCGACAGGACCTCTATCTCAGAGACGAGCTTGTCGTCCGACGACGCCTTCGATCGCTTCGACCGTCGTTTCGAGGCGGACTTGGGACTCGGCGCCGCGTCCCGGCTAACCGCGGACGGCTTGTACGCTTTCATCTCCTTGGCGGCCTCCTCTTCCGCCTCTTCGGCCTCGGCGTCGTCGTAGCTGGTCTCCCCCACCACCGCCTGGGCGCGCTTCTGGTCCGCGACATGGCTGAGATCCGGCCGCTCCACGAAGCGGGGGGCGTAGAGGTCGTATTGGAAGGCCAGGGGCGCTCCCGAGGTGAGGCTGAGGGCGACCCGCTCCCAAGCCTCGCCGGTGACGTTGTCCACCACGGCCCACCCCTGGAGCAGCGCCTCGTCCTTCTCCCCCAGCACCAGCCGGTAGCTCGGCTTCCAGGCCGGGCACGCCACCACGTAGGAGACCAGGAGATCGTGAGTCCCGCCCCGATCCAGGTGCACGGTAACATCCACTACCTTGAACACCCCGCCGGTGGCCGCCGCGTCGAGGCCCTTGTGCAGCCCGAGCACGATGAAGTCGTCCTCCACGAGCACCGAGACGATATCGCTGAGCAGCAGGGTCTCGATGGCCCGCTCTCCCATGACGGAAACCCGCCAGTCCAGGCTCGTGTCGGTCTCGATCTCGTCAAGGACCAGGATCCGCCCCTCGGCCGTCCGCTTCTTCCCCACCAGGGTCACCCGGGTGCCCTTCAGGATATCGAGCAGCTCCGGGAGCTCCAGGGAGCCCTTGAGCTTGTCGGCGAGGGCCATCACCTCGGACGCGGCCTTGCGATCCAGGGGCAGGGAGACCGACACCGCCTTGCCGTCCGCGGTGTCGATGACCGTGAGGCTCTTGAGGAAGTCGTTCACCTGATCCGCCCGGATGCGCACCGTCACCTCGTCCCCCTCCGTCTTTCCCCGCCGCTCGAAGTACGCCACGCCGTTCTGGAAGAGCACCGCCCGGGTGAGCCGCATCCCGCCGGCGGAGACCGCGGGCCTTGGTGAGGGGGCGGAGGCGCACCCGGCGAGGACGCCGATTCCCCCGGTGATGGCCGCGGTTGCGAGGTACAGTCTGGTCAATCTCGTCATCGTCTCCTCCGTCCCCTCCCGGGGCGTTCGTTTGATTCTCTCGGATTCCGGCGGGCGGTGCGTCGCGCGCGGTCAGTCGATGAGCCTACAGCGGCAGTCCCCACTCGGCGCCGGCGTTGAACATGAGGTTCATGGCCCGAAACCGGTGGCTCCTCGGATCGTCGTCCCGCGCCTCGATGTCGCCGTCGTTCAGCTCGTCCACCAGGTGCAGCGACCAGGTGATGCTCGGCACGATGTTGACGGGGCCCACCGGGATGGCGTACGCGACCCCCAGCCGCGGACCGATGTTGACCCGGTTGTAGGAATCCCAGTTGGACGAGCTCCACCGTTGGGCCACGTCCCCGCGATCGTCCTTCAGGGACTGGACCCCCGAGAGGGCTATTGAGAGGCTCAACCCAAAGGTGGCCATGAAATTCTCGTAGTTGAGCTTGGCCATGATGGGGATCTCGAAGTACATGAACCGCAGCTTGGCCTTCCACTCGCCGTCTTCCCCGGTCCCCTTGTACCGGATCCCCTTGGTGGTGAACCCGAGCCCCGCCTCCACGGCCCAGTAGGGGGCGAAGTAGTAGTCGAAGTAGGCGCCGCCGCCCCCCGAGAACATGGCGGTACGGTCGTCGTCCCGCATCTCCATGTCCCAGAAATCCTGCTCGGAATAGTACACGTGCCCGTTCCCCAGCAGCGAGGTGATGCCGAACCCGAGGAATCCCCCCACCACCATGCCCCCCTTCTTGTAGAAGGAGGCGTTGTCCTCGGACAGATCATCGGTCCCTGTCGCCTCCTCGGAGACGGCGTCGAGACTGAACAGCGTTCCGAACATCAGCACTGTGACAAAAATACCTCTTCTCATATCTAGCTCCTCGGTTTGGCGTCGGCCTGCGATTTTGGTTTCAACGGGGCCACTATACCACGTTGAGGGAGAGCCCGCCATCGCCGCGGCGATGACGCGATGCCTATCGGTCCGAGAGGGCGACCAGCTCCAGGCAGGCTTCGGCCCGCTCCTTGCCCGAGAGCACGATGGTGACGCGTGGAGAGCCCGGCGTCACCGGGAGGTCGAAGGGCTTGCCGAGGCGGGTGGCCTTCCCGATGGGATGGTCGTTTGCCGTGCCGGTGACAGGTCCCCCCGAGAGGTGATGGAGTCGACCCTTGAGGCGGGTGGCGCCCGCCGGCAGCTCGTAGGAGAGCTCCGTCCGTCCCCCGGAGGGAACCCCGACCGATAGACATGAGGGGACCTTTCCCCGCCGCCTCGCTCCGGCGGTGAGCCGCGGCATCATATCCCACTCGGAGCACCCGAACTTCGGGTTCCGGACATAGGCCGGCAGGCAGAACCCCTCGGGGATGAACCGGATCCCGTCGGGGGTTCGCTGGTGGAGCACCTCCAGGAGCCCGGTCCCCGGCGGCTCTGTCCCGAGCCACTCCACCCGGGCCGCGACCCGGCCCCCGATGGCCATCCCGACAGGGACGATCCCGAGGAGCACCAGCACACCGACACCGACGATTGCGTATGCCACATCGAGCCGCCGCCCCGAGAGGAGCTCGGGGAGCGGCCGGGGCCTGAGGACCACGGCGGCCCCGCAGAGGAGGAGGAGCAGCAGCCCCAGGATCGCGACCAGGTTCTCCCCCACGCTGTCGTCGTACGCCAGCACCAGATCCCCGTTTTTGATATCTTCTATATAAGAGACCACCTGCTTGTCCTCGACCCGCAGCGCGATGCGGAGCGGTCTCCCGGACTGCTCGGCCCGCCACTTCCGGTAGGGGGGCTGGATCACCAGGAGCCCGGACCCCTCGCCCGTGCCGCGCAGCCGGATCACCCGTCGCTCCGGTTCCCACGATCGGATCTCCGCCGTCCCGGGCCCCTCCACCACCGCGCGCACCGGTTTCGCGCCCTCGATGCGATAGAGGCGGTGCCGTCCGAACCGGCCGAGCGGCTCCAGCCGCGGGTGCTCGAGGGGCCACTTGGAGATCACCAGGGAGACCCCCCGCCGGGCCATCACCTCGAAGTCCATGGTGTTGTTGATCCACTGGAAGTTGTTGGCCGGCAGCGTGAGGGTGGGGAGCCAGGCGAAGCCCGCGTCGGCCATCGCGATGACCGGGTAGAGCCCGCCGTGTCCGGGCTTCTCGAAGTAGACCGCCCGGCAGCCGCTCGCGGGGCACCGCTTCGATTCGGCCTCGAGGGCCTCTCGGAGCCGCGCCAGGTTCGGGGCGTCCCCGGTGCGCTCGAGGGTGAGGGGCATGGCCACCGGGCTCCGGAAGAGGCCGGGCAGGGCCGTGAGGGCGGCCGCCAGGAAGGGGGCGAGGATCCCGGCGAGCAGAACCCGTGCCGGCAGCCGGGCGGCGATCCGGGCGGCGAGATCGCCCTTGAGGGCCACGCCGAGGCCCGTGATGCCCACGCCGGACATGGCGTACCAGAAGGGCTTGGCGGCCACCGAGAAGCGCCGGTACTGCATGATGCCGAGGCTGCCGCCGGCGAGCCCCATATCCGACTCCAGGATCACCACCATGGATCCGATGAGGATTAGGACCGCCGGCAACACCAGGGTGAACAGCCGGAACCGCCCCCCCGCCGCGGCTAGGCGGATCACCCCCACGAGCCCCAGCACCGAAATGACGGCGAGCTGGTTCTCCATGAGCTCCCCCTCGAGCAGCTGGCGCATCAGCTGGTCCAGGGGTTTCCAGTAGGCCACGGAGGCGAACACCACGTCCCCGGCCATCACCATCCGGAGTACCCAGACCAGGCCGATCACCCCGGCGGCGCCGAGGGCCGGGACCAGGTAGAGCTGGGCCCGCCGCTCGTCCGGGCCGGCGTTCCTCGGAGAGAGGAGGTACTGGACGGCGAACAGCAGGAGCCCCGCGAGGAGCAGGGTCACGGCGTTCATCGGGTGCATCCACATGGAGATCCCCGCCGCCAGGGCCGCCGCGCCGAGCCGCCGGGTGGTGGGCCGTTCGATGAGGCGGAAGAGGGCGAGGAGGGCGAGCACCCAGACGCCGGTGCCGAAGTGCTGGGCCCACACCCCGTGGAACATGGCGTAGATCCACCCCCCCTCCCGGTCGCTGCCCATGTCGAGGGCGAAGGCCAGCCCGGCGACGGTGGCCCCCACCGGCCCGGCGATGCGGCGGCTCCAGGCGGTGACCGCGATGACCGGGAGGGTCCAGGCCAGCACGATGCCGAAGGCGTAGCTGGCGGAGAGATCCACCGCCCCGAAGGAGACGAGGTGGAGCAGGCCGGTGACCAGGTAGGGGAGCGTGTGGTAGGTGTCGCCGAACGGATACCCGGTGCCCAGGGAGTCGGTCCAGCCGAAGAGGCGTCCGGACGGGATGAGCTCGTGCACCAGGATGTGGGTGGCGTAGTAGTGGTTGGCGTGGTCCTGGCTCACCGGCATCTGACCGAGGGCGACGGGACCGAGGGCGATGAGGGTGCCGGTGACCACCACGAGGTACGGCGCATACTGGATGAGCCCCCTCCTCACCGTCTGCGGGAGGTGATCGAAGTATCGGACCGCTGCAGGCCGCCACGCCTTGTAAATCCTGGGGAGCGCCAAAAGCAGCGCGAACACCGCGGCCGACTGCGCCACGAAGCCCCGGTTCAGCAGCCAGAGAACCCCCGCGGCCGCCGCGATGATCGCGGCCGCGATGGTCGGATTAATTCTCTTGTGCCAGTCTCCGAGCATATTCACCGAATGATTTCCGGGGGGTCTTGTACCATTTAATGGGGGGCAGCACCAAACAGTAAGAACCGCCGGCCCACTTCCCCCCCTCCTCTGAGGTCTTCGGCGCCCCAAGGCCGAGTGAGGGGTTGATTGCCGACCGGCATCTACCTTACAACGGGGGCGATGAAAAATACGCTCAAGGTCGCGGCCCCCGTGGTCCCGGTGCTCCTGTTGCTCCTCGTGTACATCGGTGACACCTTCCTTCAGTCCCTCATCACCGTTCTTGTGTTCTTCGGGCTGCTGTTGGTTCTGTGGGCCGGCGCCGCGCTGCGCACGGAGCCCGTCGAGGGCGCCGCGGCCCTCCCCTTCTTCGCCACGGGGCGGACCGCGGGGTGGCTCC
>JBNLED010000062.1:0-6541 GCA_050304755.1 Polyangia bacterium
GCCCTGCGCCGGCGATGAGCCCGGCCTGCTCGGGCGCCTCGTGTCCATCGCCGAGGTCCCGCGGGATTTCCCGATCCGCGTACGGTTCGGCGTCACCGATCCGGAGGACAGGGCGCTGCCGGTGATCCGTGACGCCGTGAGGGCGCTCGCCGAGCGGGGAATCGACGCCGAACATCGGGTGGCACCCCTCATCGGCCCCAATCGAAAGGTCTCTATCCTAGCCGACTGCGTATCAGACATCGATGATATCGAAGTCGTCATTTCAGCGGACAGCAATGTGGATTTCTCCGGGTATGATTTGAATGAATTCGCGAGCGCCCTCCTCGAGGACGAGGGCGTCGGTGCAGTCTGGGCGCCGCCCTACGAGACCGCCCCGGATCGGGGGCTCGGCAACACGGCTTCCGAGGCGATCCTTCACGCCTCCTGGCACTCCTTCGGGCTTCTGTCCGCCATCGATCCCGGCGGGATGGTGGGGAAGCTCTTCGCCGTTCGGTGTGAGGCCCTCGGCGCCACCGATCACTTTCGAGGGTTGTCGCGACTCCTGGGGGAGGACATGGGCCTCTCCAGACGTCTCCGGAAGAACGGCTATCGGGTGGTGAGCCATCCGGAGAGCATCCGGAGCACCGTCGGACGAAAGACCTGGCGGGACACCGTGAGTCGACACGTGCGATGGATGATGGTCATCAAGGCTCAGCGGAAGCGACTGCTCCTCTCGTACCCTCTGCTCTTTTTCAGCGCGCTGCCCATTTATGCCCTGGCAGCCGCGGGGGTCCTGTACAGCGCGCCCCTCGGCGGGGCCGTGTTCCTGTTCGCCGTCGCGGTTCGGCTCCTCGTGGCCGCTTCCGCCGCCCGCATGCTCTCGGTCCGGCCAGGGGCGTGGCTTCTGCCGGCGGCGGTCTTGTCGGACGTGCTCCTCTTGGAGGCCTTCTCCAGGACGCTCTTCATTCAGACCTTCGAGTGGCGGGGCGTGCGGCTCTCCATCGGTCCCGATGGAGAGCTGGAGGACCGGGAGTCCGCGCTCTCTTGACTTACCGGTAACGGGTCAAAATTGCGAGGAGACGCTCCGCAAACGTGGCGCCTCTGGACGGGGGGCGTTCGAGGATGACCTCGAACCCGTTGTTTGCTGTTGGCTCTCGGATGACCTCATCGATTTTTTCAAGCTCCCGCTGCACGGCTTGCCGTTGGGCGCGGCACGCCGAGTCGATGTCATTCACCCGCCGCAGGGGCTCTCCGATGGAGACGAAGGCCTCCGGGTGCTCCCGGCCGAGGAACTCGTACCGAATTCCCACCGGCACCACTGCTGTTTTTGGGGAGAGCCTCGCGATCATCGCGGCGCCTGGCAGGAACTCATCCACGCCGATGCTGCGCGGGCGCTCGCGGCCCTCCGGGAAGATCCAGACGAGCCGCCCTGCGTCGTTGAGAAGCTTAGCGGTGTAGCGGAGCACCCTGCGTCGGTCCACGGGATCCTTCAGGTAGACGCCGAAGCCGCCGACCCGGCCGAGGAAGGGGAGGCGCTCGAGGTTTTCGGCGTCCATCATGGCGAACGAGTCCGCGCGGAGCAGGCGGTGTCCGATGAGGATGGAGAACATGGGATCCCACCAGGCGGTGTGGTTGGAGACGACCAGCGCGGGCCCTGAGTTCAGCGCGTTGGACAGCTGCTCGAGCTCCCTCATGTGGACCCGGGAGAAGGTCTGTGTGATTCGCTTCTCCACCTGCGCGGAAAACCAGCGGACGAAGAACGGGATCTTCCGGGCGGGTATCATGATCCGGCGGCGCGCCCGAGGCTCTTGGCGTCGTGCTCGTCCACCGCGTCCAGGAGAATACGAACCGACGGGTGGGCCGGGATGTCGTTGACGGCGGGCCGCCAGAAGACGGACCCCATGGCGCGGAGGGCGAGCCAGACCTTTCGGAGCTTGCGCGTGTGGGCCCGGGTGGTGATGCTGTCGCAACCGTTCTTTCGGACCACCCGACCGATGTCTGCGTAGATCAGGCTGGCCGCGCGGATGGCGATACGGGAGTCCCTGGGCAGGAGGCTTATGCCCACGTCCCCCAGGGCGTAGTGATGGTCCGCCACGTCAAGCACCCGGGACACCACCTGGCCGAGGGCCGGCGTAAACAGAGGCCTGGCGATCAGATCGTCCGGGCGTATCCCGGCCTCCGCCAGCCACTCCCGGGGCAGGTAGATCCGCCCGGAGTCGGCGTCCTCCCCGACATCCCGGCAGATGTTGGTGAGCTGCATGGCGAGGCCGAGATCGCACGCCCGGGCCAGCACGTCAGCGCGGCGCGGCCCGATGAGCAGGGTCATCATCACCCCGACGGTGGAGGCCACCCGGACGCAGTAGTCGAGGGTGTCGTCGAGGGTGTCGTACACCCTCCCCGCGTTGTCCCACTCGAACCCCTCGAACAGGGCGAGGGGAATCGCTTTGGGGATACCGAAGGTGTGCGCGACTTCGCAGAAGGCGCGATCCACCGGGTGATCGAACGGGGAGCCCGCGTAGATGTCGTCGAGTCTGCGGTTCAGCACGTCCAGGGCCCGCCGGCCGTCATCCGCCTCATCGATCACGTCATCGGCGATGCGACAAAAGGCGTAGAGGGCGGTGGCCGGTCTGCGGATACGCTTCGGGAGCAGCTTGGAGGCCGCGGCGAAACTCTTGGAGCCCCGCGCCAGGATGATGTCGAGGGACTCGGGGCGCTCCGTGAGGGCCGTGTGCTCCAGCTCTTCGGCGAAGCTCTCTTTGACGAACCTATGCGACCTGTCTTGCATCGGGGATGAGACTATCGACTATCTTGGCGGAGCACAATACCCCGGGGAGCCCTGCCCCCGGGTGGGTGCCGGCGCCGACGATGTACAGCCCCTCCACATCCTCACTCTTGTTGTGAGGGCGGAAATAGGCGCTCTGGGTGAGCAGGGGCTGCAGGGCGAAGGCCGCTCCCCGCACCGACAGGAGATCGTCCCGGAAGTGTTGCGGGGTCATCATGACCGAAACATCGATGACCTCTCCGAGGCCGGGGAGGAGCGTCTGCTCGAGGTGACGCTGGATAGAGGCCCGGTAGGGCTCGGCCTGGGCGTCCCAGTCGATGCCGGCGTCCAGATGGGGTACCGGCGACAGCACGTAGAACGCGTCGTGCCCCGCCGGCGCCAGGGACGGATCCGTGGCCGTGGGGCGGTGCAGGTAGAGGCTGAAGTCCTCGGCGAGCACCTTCCGCTCGAAGATGTCATCGAGGAGCTCCCGGTACCGATGGCTCAGCAGGATGGAGTGGTGCTTGACGTCCGGAAACCGGCGCGTGGTTCCAAAGTACCAGACAAAGAGGCTCATTGAGTACTTCATCCGGTCGAGCTTCTTGTCGGTCCACCGGCGCCGGACATCCGCGTCCAGGAGTTCCCGGTAGGTCCACGCCACGTCGCCGTTGGAGACGACGATATCCGCGGGCAGGATCTCTCCGCCGGCGAGCCTGACGCCCTTGACCTGACGTCCCTCCGTGAGGATCTTGGTGACCTCCGAGTTGTAATGGATCTCCCCGCCATTGGCCTCGACGAGGTCCGCCAGGCCACTGACCAGCGCCCCCATGCCGCCCTTGGGGAAGTGTACCCCCCACTTCTCCTCCAGGTAGGCGATGAGCGCGTAGATGGAGGTGGTGCTGAAGGGGTTGCCCCCCACGAGCAGGGTGTGAAAGCTGAGCAGCTGCCGGAGCTTCTCGTTCTTGATGTACCCGCCGATAAAATCGTAGACGGTTTTATAGCTCTTGAGGCGTACCATGGAGGGCGCGATGCGCATCATCGACCAGATCGAGTCGAACGGTACATCCGAGAGCTTCTCGAATCCCACGTGGAAGATCTTTTCGCTCATGGCGATGAATTCGCGGTACCCCGACACGTCCTCCGGGGTGAGATCGGAGATCTGCGAGAGCATGTAGTCGGAGTCGCCAGTGTAGTCGAAGGCGGTGCCGTCGTGGAAGCGGACCGCGTAGAAGGGCTCCACAGATTTCATATCGATGTGGTCGGCCATCCGCTTTCCCGAGAGGGTCCACAGCTCCTCGAAAAGGTGGGGAGCGGTGACCACGGTGGGCCCCATATCGAAGGTATAGCCATTCTTCTGGAGCACATAGGCTCTTCCGCCGGGCTTGTCCCGTTTCTCCAGCACTGTGACGCGGTAACCCTTGGCGCCGAGGCGGATTGCCGCGGCCAGTCCACCGAACCCGCTGCCGATCACCACCGCGCGCGGTCTGTCTGTTCGCTCTGACATCTCAACCCACCTCGTGAAAGGAGCTCGCCGCGGCGGTTTTCACCGTGCCGGTTTTCTGGGCTTCCCATTGGTCCGCGTTCAACGGAATGAGCCGCTCCGCGATATTGGTCACCAGATTCGCGAGGGAGCTCCGCCCCGGACAGGAGGGGATCTCGTCCACCGCATTCTGCACCAAGGCGCGGAATTGGTAAAAGGCCCGGTCCAGCCCCTCCGTCTTGACCGCGTTGGCAACCGGCCGGCTGACGTCCTGATGAATCGGTTTTCCGGCCAGCTCGATGCTTCCGATGGTGTCCATGACATCATCGGCGATCTGGTACGCGGCGCCGATGTGCTTTCCGATGACGCGCCATTGGGCGTCATCCACGTCGGCCACGACGGCAGCCATGGCTGCGGCGGCCTCGAACAGCGCGCCGGTCTTTTTCTGATGAACCGAGGTCACGGGGGCCTCCGGGTCGTCCTCCCAGGCCTGGCCGCTCACCAGTCCGTCCGAGGCTCCGGTGGCCCTCGCCAGAATCCTCACCAGTTCGGCCAGTCGGGGATGGTCGGCGCCTCGCCGGGCCAACACCTCGAAGGCGGCCGCAATCAGACCATCCCCTACGAGCAGCGCGGTGCCTTCACCAAACGCTTTGTGCACCGAAGGTTTTCCCCGCCGCATATACGCGTCGTCGAAACATGGCATATCGTCGTGGACCAGGGAGGCGCAGTGGATGAGCTCCACTGCCGCCGCGGCGGCCAGGGCGGTTTCCCCCGCCTTCCCCGAGATGGACTCGACAATCGCCAGGAGGAGCTTGGGCCGAACCCGGCCCCCGCCGGGGAACACCGCGTGGACCATCGCCCGCTGCAGATAGGACGGCCCGTTCTCTGTTATATGATTTAGTTCTTTCTCGAGTAGATCGGTCAGATCATGCTGCATCGTTCCGGTTGCCTCCAGTTGATTTCTTCCCCCTGCTCTCAAATAACCGATGTTTTGCCAATTTGCCCGTTAAAAAAGAAATCAGGGAAATATTTCGACCTGCACGGTAAAAATTTCCGGTGGAGCAGTAGACGTGTCTTTTGTCGAAGACTTTATGGGAACAATAATTAGAATACAATTGGAGTTTGAGGACCACGAGGTATCGAATGATGCCAGTCCTTTCCATTGCGAGAAAGCCGTGATGCTTCGAGACTGAACACCGCCCCCACATTGCCGGTACACACGGACGCGACCAATTTCTCGAACCCGGGACGCTCAACCAATCCCAACACCAACGGCCCAGGTCCTCGTCGATGATGTCCACCGTCTTGAATCCCAACCCTTCAGCCCGTTTGGCCAGCGCGTATTGGCGCCGCTGACTCTCCTTGTGCTCAATAACTTGTGTGACCGTCGACTGCCGAATATAGACAATGCGACTATCTTCGAGCTCGCAATAGAGCAGCTCGCCAAACACGAAGCGGCTGCCCGGCAAAAGAGTGGTACGGATACACCGGATGCTGTCTCCTCTCACATGCCGCTGTGAGGAACTACTTTGAGGGAATGCACCCGACGACCTGTCCCTCTTGCCGACTTTTGCGGCAATACGTTTGGGATCATGACCATACACCCGCCAGTAAAATGAGACGATTAGATATTCCATCGGATGACAAAGGGGCGCTGTCTCCTGGCAGAAACCCGAGGCGACCGTATAGGGAAAGTACGGGGAAGAAGCCCGCAATCCCAGGAGGTGCACGTGACATTGAATCATTTATTCTCGAAATACAATTTGGGCGATATCGTTCTTGAGAACCGCATCGTTATGGCCCCGATGACCCGCAGCCGGTGCGAGGGCAATGTCCCCGGCCCCCTCGTCGCCAAATACTACGAGCAGCGCTCTGGCGCCGGGCTCATCGTCACGGAGGGCACCTCTCCTTCGCCGAACGGGGTGGGGTATCCCCGCATCCCCGGTATCTACTCCAACGCCCAGGTGGAGGGGTGGCGAGAGGTGGCGAACGCCGTGCACCGGCGCGGCGGAAAAATTTTCATGCAGCTCATGCACACAGGGAGAATCGGCCACCCGCTGAATCTCCCGGAAAACGCTCGAATCATCGCGCCGTCCCCGGTCCGGGCACCGGAAGAGATGTATACGGACGCGAAAGGGCCGCAACCCGTTCCCGTCCCGGAAGAGATGACCGAAGAAGATATCACGGCCACCGTGGGGGAGTATACCCGCGCGTGTGAGAACGCGGTGCGGGCGGGGCTGGACGGGGTGGAGCTCCACGGGGCCAACGGGTATCTCATCGACCAGTTTCTCAACACCGCCTCCAACCATCGGACCGATCGC
>JBNLED010000063.1:0-2956 GCA_050304755.1 Polyangia bacterium
GCTCGTCCTTCATCACCGATATGGCGGGCAGCAGCTCCTTACACGCGGGGCAGTTTTTGGCGCTCACTGCGATCAGGATCGATCGGGGTTCGGCCACGCCGTACCGGCTCGCCAGCGCGGCGCCGGTCTCCGTCTTGTCCCGCTGGGTATACTGGAGGAAGAGCTCGGCCATGCTGAGATAGGTGTTGGCCTCCTCGCCCCGCTCGCCGACACGGACCGACTCCCACAGAAGGCAGGGCAGCGTATCGCCGACGCCGAAGCCGTAGGTGACGCCGCCGTCCCCGTCGCCGCCGGGATATCGGGGACCGCACGCCCCCGAGGCGGACGCCGCGGCCTCGGGGAGCTCGATGGACTCCTGGGCGCATCCCCCCGCCAGCATCGATACAGTAATGAGTAACCTCGACAGTGTCTTTCTCATAGAAGCTCCCTTTAAAATCGGTACACCGCCTCGATCCGGGCGCCCACCGTGTCCGGGTACTCCCGGCAGACCCCGCCGGCGCACTTGATGCCCCCCCGCTGGGATCCGCAAAACAGGGTCACGGTGAGATCGTCGAAGGGCGTCGGCGGGTGCAGCGTAACCATCGCCGACAGGTAGTGGTGCCGCGGCATGAGGGTCCAGCGCCCGATCCGGTTCTCCCCGCCCGCCCGCTCATCGCTGAATTCGTATATCGCCGTCACCCCGAAGCGGCGGGCGAGCTCGTACCCGAGCGACGCGGTCGACACCCAATAGTCGTTGCCCTCGGTCACCGAGAGCTCGTGCCGTCGGACCTCGGCGCCGAGCGCGAGGCTGTGTCGGCCGCCGAGGGGCGCCGCGAGATCGCCCTCGACGTGCCATAGGGTGCCGCTGTCATCCGTCGCCGGCGCCTCGGTGGACTCGTGCCTGAACCCGCCCTCGAGCACCAGTTGGATGTCGCTCTCACCGAAACTCTGACGTAGTGAGAGGACGGGATGCACCACCAGGGTCGGCGGATGATCGGTCCAGCGGCCGGAGGGCATCAGGCCGCCTTCGTATTTTAACGCGGCGGTCTCGAGCGCTAGCTGGGTGCCGCGGGCCTTCGAGAAGTAATCGAGGGTGAAGCGCCCCCCCTCGGCGTTCCCCACCGATTTGATGATCATCCAGGAGGGCTCCAGCGTGACCATGTGATGGTACGGCACGGGCTGTCCGAAGTCCGAGGGGGAGGTGCCCCGATACGGGCCCTCCATCAGCCACCGGCGGTAGAAGATCCCCTCGAGGGAGAGCGCGAACGGCGACAGCTGATAGGAGAGCTCGCCGAACGCCGCGCCGCCGGATTCCTCACTCACCGCATCGTATCCCTCCGGCACCCGGTAGTTGCTGTGGGACTGTCCGTTTCCCTCGAGATAGAGGCGCATCTCCCCCACATACAGATCGAGGGTGCCGCCGCCGGTGGCGATCCCCACGCCGGGACCGCGATCGATATTGAGACGATCCGGGGGGACGCCGCGCGCGCTGTCGAACCGGGGACGGACCAGCACGCCGTGGGCGCCCAGCGTCAGGATGCGATCTATCTCGTACTCCACCCGGGCGCCGGCGATGCGATCCAAGGGATCATCCGCCTGCACCGATCGGGTTATCGGATCGATGTTCAGGGTGTTCACCACGCCGCCGAGGAGGGTGATCGTCACGGCGTCGGGCCATCGATACGCTATCCGCGCGCCTCGGAGCGCGTTGTCCATCCCGAGGTCGTCGAGCTTGATGAGGGAGAGGGCCATGCCGCGTCCGAAGCTGACATGGAAATCGCCCCCCGTGACGGTCAGGTCGCCGAGGCGGGCCACCCCTCGAATCCGCTCCACGCGGACGTCGTTGCCGTAGTCCAGGGTCGTATAGCCGCTGCCGCCGGGAATAAACTCGTCCGGCGCGACCCGCCCCGGCGGCCGGTGAAAGAGGTTGGCGTCCAGCCTGACCGCGCTCGTGAAGTCTCGGCTGGTCGTCTGAAAATGGAGGATGTTGCGGAACCGCCAGAAATTGTCGTCGTCCCCGAAGGCGGCCTCGCCGCTCTCGCCGTTGTCGCCGATGTACTCCGACACGAGGGTGTCCGTGGCGTGAAGGGTGACCCCGACGCTTTCTCCGGCGGCGGCAAAGCGCGGCGGGGCGAGCAGCGGTAGCGCTATCACAAGGCCCAGTGCGAGGCGGTTCAGCGGTCTGCGGGGGATGACTTTTGGAGAGAATGAGAGAATACCTGCGCCCTCCTTTTCCGTGAGGCCTT
The DNA here is from genome assembly GCA_050304755.1 of Polyangia bacterium. Taxonomy (GTDB): domain Bacteria; phylum Myxococcota_A; class Polyangia; order JAAYKL01; family JAAYKL01; genus CAYWLQ01. The sequence continues at coordinate 2,226 of JBNLED010000063.1, forward strand.
ACGGGCGATAGTAGCAGAGATTCGCGTGACCTCGCTGAGTTTTGTCGTTAATCCCCGAGCGTCGACTACATCGCCACGGTGGACCTCGTCCGGTTCCCGTTGGCGTTCGATCCCGATCTCAGCCCCGGTGAGTTTGTCGTCTCCACCGAGCAATAGCCGGATACTGTGCCATGTGTGTGCCGATTCCCCGGCCGGATGTGAAAAAAAGTGCGGACCTGACTGACACCGTCCCTTGAAACTCTCGTGACATCGCGGCCGCCGCGCAACTCCGAATTTCGAAAAAAGGTGAAACAAATCTCCCATTGGGTGAGTATCCCCTCTGAAAGGTGCTGAACCCGATGAGACTCGAGGGCGATACAGAGCTGGCCGGACGATGCGCGAAGGGGGACGAGGCGGCCTGGCGGGAGCTGGTACACCACCACGGGGACCTGGTGTTCTCGGTCTGCTGTCGGGTCCTGGGGGATCGGGCGGAGGCCCGGGACGCGGCGCAGGAGACCCTGGTCCGGGCGCTGAAGGGTCGGGCCGGGTTCCGCGGCGAGTGCTCGCTCCGCACCTGGCTGTTCCGCATCCTCGTCCGGCTGGCCTCCGAGCCGAAGCGCTGGCGGCGACAGGATGCCGCCGAGCTGGTCGAACGCGTCGAGATCCCCGACTCCCTCGCCAGCCTGCCGCCCGACGACGCGATGGCGCGCGAGCTGCAGGACCGCATCGACGAGGCCATGGAGCGGCTGACC
>JBNLED010000064.1:0-4998 GCA_050304755.1 Polyangia bacterium
TCCTGATTCTCAACACCTTGAAAACATGAGATAAAACAATGGCATCATTCTTGATTCGCTCATTTCGGAATGCAGCGCTTGGCTCTCGAGTCGGGCTGTCAACTCATAGGAGCGTTTCGAATGAGAGTTTTTTTAGTTCCAATCATAGTCAGCTTCATTATCACGGTGGTCTCCGAGGCCGACGCGGGAGAGGCCTCCTTCTCGTCTGTTGGCCGGAGCTTCTCCAATTCCGGCTATTATCCCCGCATCGGCGAGGTATCCGAACGGGATTCCGACAACCGAATTCGGGCCACCACAGGGCGCTCGGCAAGACGGCAGTTGAAGGTCGGCGGGCTGATGCTGGGCATCGGCTGGGCTGTCCCGGCGGTGGTGGGGCTCATCTTGATTGACGCCGGATCGCCGGCGATGGGCGCCCGGATGCTCATCCCCTTCTACGGCTTCGCCGAAGCGGGCGTTAAGGCAGCGGCGGAGTTCGTCACCCTCGCCATCCCCCTGTTCTTTCCGAGCATCGTTCAGCTCGTTGGAGCCTGCCTCCTCCTCTCCGGGGCCTCCAAACGGAACCGGTACCGCCGGATCGCCGCGGCGCCGGTGATATACAGGGAAGGGGGCGGAGGACTCGGAGTGTCCTTCGCCCTATAACTTGAAGGGGTACTTCACGTTCAACGTGCTCTGGGAGGCGGGGAACTTGGCGCGGCGTACAGCGCGGGCGGCGCAGGATCCGATGGGCGTTCCGGCGAAGGCGCCGGTGGCGGCGGCGTTGGCGACCCGCCCGGTCTTTCCGATGGTGACGGCCAGGGTGATGGTGCCGCCCTGTCCTTGACCACACTGCTTGACCGCCGGCGCCACCGCGCTCATGCCCTGCTGAACGTCCGAGCGGGAGAGGCTGGCCTTCCCGCCGCTCGGCGCGGAGCCGCCCGAGGCGGAGCCGCTCGAGGCGCTGCTCCCCGAGCTGCTTGTGGCGGGCTTCTTCTTGGCGGGGGCGGTGCCCAGGAGGTCGTCCAACTCACTGACCTTCTTTTTCCCGGCGCCGGTCTCGCCCGCGGACGCCTTTGACGCCGGCTCCGAAGGCGACCCCTTACCGGGGCTCGACGCCTGCGGGGCGCTGCCGGCGGACTTCCTCCACCCGTTCGACTTCTTGGGAGCGGACGCCTTGGCCACGGTGGCGACCTCCCGAACCCCCTCGTTTTTCGGTTCGTCCTCGGGTTCGGCGGCGGGTGGAGCGTCGTCGGACTGCTGCGCTTCGAGCTGCGCCTGAAGCTTCTGAATGACGGCGTCGTTTCGACCCGTTGCGTTGTTCTTCGACAGCTCCTCTATCTGACGGCTCAGGGCCGCGATACGGGCGTTGGTCTCCGCCTTGTCGCCGCCTACGGAAACGGCTGCGACGATGGCGGCGCCGGCCACCACGACCACGATCCCCGCCGCCAGACCCACCTTGGCCAGCGGGCTCCACCCCGACTTCTCTGCGACAATCGGAGCGCCGAACCCGGAGAAGGTCGTGTCCTCCATCGGCGGCAGCGGGCTCACGGCGGAGTCGAGGGTCACCGTCTGGGCCAGGGTCCTGATGTCAATGAGGCCCGAGGAGTCGTCTTTCGGCGGCAGCTCTCCCGTCGGGCTCTCCGGCGCTTTCGAGGTCGCGGCCAGGTTCACGAGATTGTTCAGGGAGAAGAGCACGGAGTTCTCGTTCCGCAGCCCCGCTGCGGAACGCTCCGGTGGCGCCTTGACCTGCTCCGGTGGCGCTTTGACCTGCTCCGAGGCATCGAAGATGCTCTCCTCCTCGCCGCTCTTCGGCGCGGAGGAGAAGACATCCTCATTTTCCTCGTCCGCAGTCTCCCCTTCCTCGTCCGCCGCCGTTTCGAAGAGGCCGGACGACGCCTGCAGCGCCTCCGAGGTCTCTCCGAAGAGCCCGGCGTTGGAATCGAATAGGCCGTCCCCTTCGGCGAACGGCGTTCCCTCGGCGAACGGCGTCCCCTCGGCGAATGGCGTGCCCTCGGCGAATGGCGTCCCCTCGGCCTGATCCCGGACCGCTTCCCGCTGCTGATCGGTCAGAGAAATCGCGCTGTCTGCGCTGCTCGAAAAGGCATCTGTAGTGAGCTTCACCGTAGCTTCGAGGTTGGAGATCGCGCGGCGCACCTTCTCGTTTTTCTCTATCAGCACCGCCACTTTCTGCCGCTGTGTCGGTTTCAGCTCCCCGAGGACGTAGGCCGTGAGTATCTCCTGAGAGATTTTTTGTGTCATGATTCTCCCCCTTCCTCCGCGACCGCCAGATGGTCGCGCACTCTGCAGAGCGCGGTAGTGATGAGCTTGCTCACAGTCCCGACGGACTTGCCCATGATCTGGCTGATCTCCCGGTAGCTGAGCTGGTCTTGAAATTTGAGGCGAAAAGCCTCCTTGTGATCGTCACTGAGCGCGTCCAGCGCCTCAAAGATGCGCTGCAGCATCTCGTTGGCCTCGACCCCGTCCAACGGGCCGCTGTGTCGATCTTTGACGAGATCCACATTTCCTAAATGCCCCATACGTTTCTCCTTCTTGCGGATGTCGAACGCGCGATGCTTCGCCGCGGTGAAGAGCCAAGCCGCCAGGTGATCCTCCACCTTGCCCCGGTCGGCCCTCACGAGCTTCAGGAACGTGTCCTGAACCACATCCCGCGCCACCTCCAAGTTGCGTGTTATGCGGATGACATAGCGGAGCAGCGGTTGCTCGTAACGCGCGAGCGCCTGTTCGATCCGATCAGTATCGAGCCGCGATGCCTCAGCCATTTGCCATCCTGTTCCGTTTCCCGTCAAGCTCTCGAGAAGCTCTCGAAAGGGGTAACGACACACTCGGATTTTTGTTCATTTATGCGAAAAACGGCTCGGATGCAATCGGAACCGCCTAAGGGCTCATGGAAAAATAACTCCCCGAGAATCAGGAACGATGAATCCGGTTGTAGGCGATGAACGGGGAACGGGCCACCATGGACCAGAACATTCGGAAGCTTAGCCAAGACGCCCGGAGGTTGTCCTTCAAAGGATCGAAGTGGCTGATCCGGCCCTCCCGCGGATAGATGACATCGACCGAGAGGTGGCTGATGCGAATCCCGGACCAAGAGGCCCGGACGAGCACCTCCATCTCGAAGGCGAACCCCTTTTCCCGACAGCCGAGCTTCAAAGTGGCATCGATGGGGTAGCACCGAAACCCGCACTGGGCGTCCAGGCACCGCTGCCAGCCGTTCAGGGTCGTCCAGAAGTTCGAGACGGCGCGCCCCCGCAGGCTCGCTTCCGGCGTGGACTCCGGCATCCGTCGGACGCACACCCAGAGATGGTCCGGCGCGGTCCAGACGGCGTCCACCAGCCTGGGGATCTCCTCCGGCAGATGCTGTCCGTCCGCGTCGATGACCACCGCGTGGGTGTATCCGATATCCCGGGCGGTCTCGAGCCCCGCCCGGATGGCCGCCCCCTTGCCGCGGTTGGTGGTCAGCCGACGGACCGCCGCACCCGCCTCCCGGGCGGCCTCATCGCTGCCGTCCGTGGAGCCGTCCGCGATGACCAGGACATCTGGTTCCATGACCGCTCGGGTACGGCGGACCACCTCTCGAATTGTCTCAATATTGTTGTATACAGGAATCAGGGCGCAGATTTTCATTCAAGCTCGTAGTCTTTTCTAAGGTCTCTCCTGAATGTACACCATTTCAAGAGGGGCTTGAAGCCACATTCTTTCCGGACCGATTCCTCAGGGACCGCGATCAATGACCGCAGCATTCCTTATTGTGCTCGACACAATAGTATTCTTCATCCAGCACCGTGCCGCCTGTATTGACGCAAGCGATGGGATTGAGGCATTCGAGCTCTTCAGGGCAGGCGGCCCGTTGCGAATCGAGGTCTGTTTCGCCGGTGACGCTGTCCGTCCCGGTGTCGGTATCCGTGTCGCCGGCGGTATCGGATGCGGAGCCCGTATCTTCGAATGGTTCGGAGTCGGCGGTGACCGTGTCGGTGTCAGTGTCAGTGTCAGTGTCCGTGTCAGCGTCAGTATCGACGTCCGTGTCACCGTCGGCGTCGGTATCGGAATCCGTGTCGGAGTCGATATCAGCGTCCGTGTCGACGTCGGTGTCAGCGTCCGTGTCACCGTCGGTGTCAGCGTCCGTGTCACCGTCGGTGTCAGCGTCCGTGTCCGCGTCGGTATCGGAATCCGTGTCGGCGTCCGTGTCGGCGTCGATATCAGCGTCCGTGTCGACGTCGGTGTCAGCGTCGATATCAGCGTCCGTGTCGACGTCGGTGTCAGCGTCCGTGTCCGAGTCGGTATCGGCGTCCATGTCTGTGTCAGCGTCGGCATCGCCGTCAGCGTCCGTATCAGCGTCAGTATCGACGTCCGTGTCACCGTCGGCGTCGGTATCGGTATCGGAATCCGCGTCGGCGTCGGTGTCGGAATCGGTTCCGAGGTCCGTCTCCGTCGTTGGATCACCCGCGCGCCCGTCGGAGACCGTATCCGCGTCGCTGTTGCCCGTATCGGCCTCGGCGATGGCCGAGACATACGCCTCGGAGAAACAGGCGCCGTCATAGCAGACCCAACTCGCCGGACACTCCCGGGACTCCTCACATGTGAACTGCCCCTCTTCGATCTTCAGCTTGCATCCCACGCAGACGATCAGCATGATGGGCAGCAGACATCCCTTGAATCCTGCCACCTGTTTTATCAGTGGCCTTCTTTCCAGCCGCATCGGACCCTTCCTCTCAGTTTATAGTGACACAAATTTATTTGGCATTCCAATGAGGATATGTAAGATAGCGCGGAATCGGATGGAGGGAATCTGAGGGCTCGCGAAAAGGACGCCATCAAAAGATATTGTTTTGGAAACGATAAATCAGAAGTGATGAATCCGTTTCCGAAACCGGCTGTCCGAAGGAGATTGACATGGAAGCTGCCACAATCAAAAACATTGCCACCTCTATCAGGAGCCTGTCGATGGACGCCATCCAGGCCGCCAACTCGGGACATCCCGGCCTGCCCATGGGCTGGGGAGAG
>JBNLED010000065.1:0-22847 GCA_050304755.1 Polyangia bacterium
TGTATCGCTCATTGCAGGCGCCCCATAGCATCTTACGAGACCGCCGGATTCGTCGCTGAAGCATCCCCCCAGCATGCTGCTTAGCAAAACCAAAACAGAACCGAGCTTGAGCTTGTGCCGGACCAACCCCGGTTTGGCACCGAAAATAACAATTAATACACAGAGCACGGCAAACCCGAGGGCGGCCGCAACCTGGACGCCGGCATTGAAGATATTGTTTCTAAGAGATTCCATGGCGTCTCGTTCGGTATCTATCCCACTATTTTACGGGAGGGGCGACGTCTTGCCAAGGGGGTTGTCTGAGCGAGACAATTCCCGAGGGGCGCTACTGGCGACGACGGCGTCAACCTCGGCGGCTATGGAAACTGCGCGCCCGGATGCGTGATCGGCCCTCACTGCGGTGACGGCAATCTCCAGGCGGCCTCGTCGTCCGGCAGGGGGCGCTTGTTCCCCGGGCCTTCCACCGTGCCGCCGTAGCAGGCGCCGTCCGGCGGCTCGAGGCAGATCGTGCCCTGGGGGCCGCAATGATTACCGCAGGGGATCTCGTTTTGCAGGCAGAAGAACGTACACACCCGGTCGTCCAGAATTCGCCCCTGCGCGGGCGCCGTCGCGGCTGGAGATGGACTATGCGGACTGCGACTGTGCGGACTGCGACTACTGATCAACCCAGGCTTGCCGAATCGTGAAGTCACCGCACGGGTACACCCACCAGATGATTTTAGGCACCTCAACCGGATGTATCTGGTATCATCAAAACCTCACGAGGAAGAATTTGGTGAACGCCACGAACAGAGAAAGGCTCGAAGAGGCGAACAGAAGTGAGTGAGTGAGGGTTAGTGCCGTGATCGCGGAAGACTCGGAGGTGTTGGATGGACGAGAAAAGGTGCTTTATTTTACCTACGCACGTAGCTGGGAAGCAAGGAGGAGCTAGCGATGGACAAGAAAGCAACTGACAAGACTCCTTTGCGCAGCAGTGCTCTCGGCTCCGAAGATTGCGTATTCTCGGGACAGGGCGACCAGTTTCTCACGAGCGTCATCGAACATCTTCCAGACGCCACCTTCGTGATCAATCGCGACAAGCAAATCGTTGCCTGGAATCGCGCATGTGAGACGATGACCGGCGTAAAGAAGGAATCGCTCTTGGGAAAGGGTGATTACGCTTATGCGGAGCCATTCTTCGGAGAGCGGCGTCCAATCCTCATCGATCTTCTGGATGATGCCTCCCCCGAGGTGGAGGCGTATTACAAGTATACCAAAAGAGAGAACGGCGTGATATACGCCGAGTCGTTCATTCCGCGCTTAAGGAATGGACGGGGGGCCCATCTCTGGGGCGAGGCCGTCCCCCTGTTCGACAGCGAGGGACACCGTTGCGGTGCCATAGAGGTTGTTCGGGACATTACAGACCAGAAACGCGTAGAGGCGGCGCTGCGCGAGAGCGAGCTCAAGCACCGCTTGCTGTTCGAGTCTGCCAGCGATGCGATATTTCTGATGCGCCAGGATCGATTCATCGACTGTAACGCCAAGACGCTGACCATCTTTGGATGCACTCGCGATCAAATCATCGGCGCCCCCCCCTACAAGTACTCGCCGCCGACGCAGCCGGACGGGAGGCGTTCAGAAGAGAAGGCGTTGGAGAAGATCAGGCTGGCGATGACCGAGGGACCGCAACAATTCGAATGGGTGCACTGCCGTGAGGATCGGACACCGTTCGACGCGGAGGTGAGCTTGAACCGTTTAGACCTTGGTGAGGAAGTGCTGCTCCAGGCGATTGTTCGAGATATCACCGAGCGGAAACGTATCGAGAACGCTCTGGTCGACAGCGAGCGAGAGTATCGTGAGCTCGTCATGCTGGCCAACAGTATCATACTGCGCTGGTCCCGCGACGGTCGCATCAGATTTCTGAACGAGTTCGGCCAGCGTTTTTTCGGGTATACAAATAACGAAATCATCGGTCGGCACGTCCTCGGAACCATTGTCCCGGCGAGCGAGAGCACGGGAAGGGACCTTCAGACCTTGATGGAGGAGATATGCGCTGATCCGAAGAGATTCGAACGCAATACCAATGAAAACATCCGGCGCAACGGCGAACGGGTCTGGATCGATTGGACGAACAAGGTCGTGCTCGACGCCGAGGGTCGGATACGGGAGATAATGAGCATCGGTTCCGATATCACCGAGCGGGTGGAGACGGAACGGGAGCTGGAGGAATATCGGGAGCATTTGGAGGAGCAAGTGAGAGAACGCACCCGGGAGCTCGCCGCCGCCAGAGATCGCGCCGAGTCCGCGGACCGTCTGAAGTCCGCGTTCCTCGCCGCGATGTCCCATGAGCTCCGCACGCCGCTCAACTCCGTCATCGGTTTCACCGGGATCCTATTGCAGCAGATACCGGGCGAGTTGAACGAGGAGCAGCAAAAACAGCTCGGGATGGTGCAAAGGAGCGCGCGGCACCTTCTCTCCCTTATCAATGACGTGCTCGATATTTCGAAGATCGAGGCGGGAGAGCTCAAGGTCGAAAGGGCGCCGTTCAGGGTCCGGGAATCCGCCGAAAATGTCATCGGTTCGGTACGACAGCTCGCCGAGAAAAAGGGCCTGCAACTCATATCCGAGCTCTCGCCCGACCTCGATGAGGTCATAGGGGATCAGCGCCGCTATGAGCAGGTTCTGCTCAATCTGCTCAGCAACGCTATCAAGTTTACGGACACGGGGACGGTAACGCTCGCGGTCTATCCAACCGACGAGGGGACGGCGGAAACCGTCGTGCGGGACACCGGCATCGGGATCAGGCTCGAGGCACAGGCGCTCGTCTTCGAGGCCTTTCAACAGGTCGAGAACGGAACGAGCCGCAGGCACGAGGGCACCGGCCTCGGCCTCTCGGTCAGCCGGCGTCTGGTCGAAATGATGGGCGGAAAAATCTGGGTCTCGAGCGAGTATGGTGAGGGGAGCACTTTCGGCTTCACCGTGCCCTTGAGAGCGACGAGCGGAGCGAAAGGATGACCCCTGAAATGAAAGAGAAACAGCGTATCCTCGTCATCGAGGACAATGAGCAGAACATCTATATGATAACCTACCTGCTCGAGCACGCCGGATTCGAGGTACTCCAGGCCCGCAACGGCCGGGAGGGCATCGAGTCGGCGATCGAGCATCACCCCGATCTGATTATCCTGGACATTCAGCTGCCGGAGATGGATGGCTACGAGGTCGCTGAGAGGCTGCGAAACAAGCCGGCGCTCGGTCCGGTGCCTATCGTCGCGGTGACCTCCTACGCCATGGTGGGAGACAAGGAGCGCGTTCTCGAGGCGGGCTGTACGGGCTATCTCGAGAAACCGATTGATACGAGCACTTTTGTCGACAGCATCGCGCGCCATTTTGACATGGGAAAGGAGCGCTGAACAAGGACCGTCCGGCAATTCGGTGATCGGGCGATTGTGAACATCCGGGCGTGGATTATACTTGAAGGGGGGAGAGTGAGGCGTTCCCTCCGTATAGACAGAGGTGGGCATCATGACGAAACGCATTTTGGTCGTGGATGATAATCGGGAGAATCGGTATCTCCTTCGCGCGTTGCTCGAGGGACACGGGTTCGACGTGGCCGAGGCCTCCGAGGGAACACAGGCCCTCGAGAAATCCCGTGAGCATATACCGAACGCGGTGGTCACCGACCTCTTGATGCCGGGCATGGACGGATTCTCCTTCTGCCGGGAGTGGACGCGCGATGATGCTCTTAAGCATATTCCCCTTATCGTATACACAGCGACGTATACAGATCCGGCGGATCGCCGGCTCGCGTTGGATCTGGGCGCGGCCTCCTTCATCATCAAACCGGCGGAGCCCGAGGATCTCCTGCAGGTCGTCGTCTCCGCCATCCGCGATGCCGAGGAGGGTCCTCCCCCGCGGCCTTCCGTGACCACGAGCGATTTCTACGAGCGGTACACCCGCCGGTTGAAGGAGAAGCTGGACCGCAAGCTCAGACAGCTCGACGCCGCCGACAGAAGCATCACTGACTATGTAACCCGCTGCGAGGCGATCCTGGACACGACCTCGAACGCCATCGTATCTATCAATCCCGACGGCCGCATCCGGACATGGAGCTTCCGCGCCGAGGAGCTGCTCGGCTATACCGAGGAGGAGATCCTGAACAGCTCGTACGAGATATTGATCCCCGAGGACCGGATCGAGGAGGCGGAGGAGCGGCTCAGGAGGGCGCGCGACAAAAAAGGAATCATTCGTTTCGAGACGCAGCGTCTCAACAAGTCCAAAGAGCCCGTGGATGTGGAGATAGCCCTATCCTATCTCGGCCCCGAGATCGGCTATGTCGCCGCGATCTCCGATCTGACCGGGGCGCGCCGGGCGGCCGAGGAGAAGAGACAGCTCGAGGAACAGCTCACTATCGCCCAGCGCCTGGAATCCGTCGGACGTCTGGCCAGCGGGGTGGCGCATGATTTCAACAACCTCCTGACGGTCATCTTGTTTCACGCCGAGAGTATCGAAACCGACCCGCGGCACGGGGGGCTGTATCGTCAGCCGGCCAAAGATATCCGGGAAGCGGGGGAGCGAGCGGCCGCCCTCACCCAGCAGCTCCTGACGTTCGGCCGACGGCAAACCATCAAGTCCCTGGTGATAGACCTCAACGACACCGTGCGCGGGATGGGGACCATTCTCAGGCGGATCATAGGAGAGGACATCGACCTGCACCTCGAGCTGGCGGACGCTCTCGGCCCCATCGAATCAGACGCGTCCCAGATCGAACAGGTTATCCTCAACCTGGTCGTCAACGCACGGGACGCCATGCCGGACGGCGGGCGGCTGGTCATCCGAACCGACAACCGCGTCCTCGACGATGACGAGGCCGCGATTCATCCCTCCCTGAAGCCCGGCCGCTATGTGATGCTGTCCGTCACCGACAACGGGGAGGGAATGGACAAAGAGACCTGCGCTCATATCTTCGAGCCTTTTTTCACGACCAAGCCGCACGGCAAAGGTACGGGGCTCGGTCTCGCCACGGTCTACGGTGTCGTGAAGCAGAGCAAGGGGGTCGTCTCGGTGTACAGCGAGCGGGGATCCGGCACCACGTTCAAGGTGTTTCTACCGAGGGTGGACCAGTCGCTCACATCCAGGACACCGCGACCCGCGGTCACCGACGCGAGCGGCAGAGGGGAAACGATCCTCGTGGTGGAGGACGAGGAGATGGTGAGACAGATCGCGCGGCAGATCCTGGACCGCGCGGGATACACCGTCCTGGAGGCTTCCGGTGCCGCGCATGCGCTCGCGCTTACCGCCGAGACCTCCGACCCCATTCACCTGCTCCTGACGGACGTCATCATGCCCGATATGAACGGCCGGGATCTCGCGGCCCGCATGCTCACAACAATGCCGTCCATGAAGGTGGTCTTCACGTCCGGATATGCCGACGACACCATCGCGCGGCACGGCATTCTGGATCCTCATGTCTCCCTGGTCGAGAAGCCCTTTTCCGATCGCTCCTTGACCACGACAATCCGGGCGGTCCTCGACGGCCGGGAACCCGGCGGCATCGGTGACACACGTTGAATATTCAACCTTCCTCGGTGGACGAGGGATGGCCCGAGTCAGCGCGATGAAAAGCCGCGATCCCAAAACACTCAATTTCACTCAGTTTTTCAACTTAGCTGTTCACCCGGGGCCGCTGATATGATCTGGCACGACAGGAGTGGATATCGTTAGACAATGTGGACGGCTCTCAACTGTGCTTTATTGTCCATGGGCAGCTTCGATCGAGGGGATAACGCGGTTGGAAAAAGCCGGATCACGCACTTCCCCGTTGTCGCCGCCGCTCCGCCAGCTCCTTGCCGATCCGGGTGTTGAGCTCCTTGGAGATCGGGTAGAACAGGAGGACGATGACGGAGAAGGCCAGGAACACCGCCGGGACGACGGCGGCGACCTTGTGGATGGCGGCGATGCTCGCCGGCGCGGACTCCGCGCCTTCGACGAACCCGAACAGCCCGAGGGCCCGGGCCTGGATGAACCCGCCCACCCCGAGGCCGAACTTGAGCGCGAACACCACCCCCGCGAAGGCGATGCCGGTTGCCCGGCGGCCGTTCTGCCACTCCCCGAAGTCCGCGGCGTCGGCGATCATCGCCCAGAGCAGCGGGATGGTCGGGCCGTACGCGGCGGCCCAGAGAATCCCCTGGAAGTAGACGGCCCATACCGCGTCCCGGGGGATGAAGTAGAGGCTCAGTGTGACCACGGCGGTCATGGCCAGCCCCGCGATGAAGACCCCCCGCTTGCCGAACCGCATGGAGAGGGGCTTCGCCAGAAGCACGCCGATGATGGTCATCAGCTGTGAACACAGATTCATGAAGCCGAAGCCGATCTCCTCCACGTTGGAGCCGTCTTCCCTGACGAGATAACCGACCCGGTCGAGGAGCTCCTGCCACGCGGTGGGATCCTCTCCCGCGGCGACCGTCAGGCCGAAGGTCCCGACGAAGTCCCTGAGCGCCGCGTGATCGACGTAGTGCTTGGTGAACATGGGGAGCGTCCCCCCCCGGACCACGAGCGTGACGAAGATGCCCAGCGTGGCGACGAAGAGCACGACCCAGGGCCGGTTGTGGACGAGGTCGAGGAGGTCCTGCCCGATGGACGTCTTCTGGCCGGGATCCGGCTCGACCCTTTCCTTGACGCTGAAAAACGTCACGACGAAGAAGCCGATCGCCGCGAGCGCGAAGAGCCCCATGGTCATGGACCACCCCCTCGCATCGTCGCCGTCCCCGAGCTTCGCCACGAGGGGCCATGTGAACCCCGAGACGACGACGCTGGCCGCCATGGCCGCGAAGAACCGGAAGCTCGAGAGGGTGGTGCGCTCGTTGACGTCCCCGGTGATGACGCCGTTCAGCGCGCAGTAGGGCACGTTGTTCACCGTGTAGACGGCCATCAGCGCCAGGTACATCACCCAGGCGTAGACGAGCTTCGGGGTCCCCGCCAGTCCCGGGTCGGTGAACGTCAGCCAGAAGATGATCGCGAAAGGGACGGCGGACCAGAGCAGCCACGGCCGGAACCGCCCGAAGCGGGTCCGGGTCCTGTCCGCGACGATCCCCATGAGGGGATCCGTGAACGCGTCGAAGAACCGGCCGAAGAGGAAGATCCATCCGGCGGCGGCGAGGGTGAGCCCGAACACCTCGGTGAAGTAGGTGACCTGGAAGAACATCAGGGTCTGGAACACGAAGTTCGCCCCGGCGTCGCCGAGGCTGTACCCCGCCTTCTCTCCGAAGGAGAGCCTGTTTTCCGGTCCGCTCACAGGGACGCTCGCTCTCTCGACGGTCTCATTCTACGAGCGCCGCCATGCGGAACCAGTCGAAGTCCGCGTGGCGCCGGCGGCCGGAGAGATCCTGGGCGCAGACCCCGGCGAAGGCCCCGGTGAACTTCACCTCGACCCGGTACTCGTCCGAGAGGACCGTGGCGTCGAGCACGGGACCGAAGGGGCGCCAGTCGTCCGCGTCCTGGCCGTAGTAGAATCTAAGCTCGCCGTAGCGCATCTCCCCCTTGAGGTAGACCGGGCCGGGCTCGAGGGTGGCCCCCACGCCGGGATAGCGCACGTTGTCGCCCGCCGCCGCGGTGAGGAGGCCGAGGCGGCGCCCCGTCCCGTCCGCGGAGACGAAGAGGTAGTGATAATCGACGGTGTCGTAAAAGAAGATGAGCCCCGCCATCTGCTGGAACTCTCCGGGGTCGGGGTCGAACGCCACCACTGTGGCGGCGGAGACCTCGAAGCCGGTGATCCGCCGCGCCACCAGGCTCTGCCGATGCTTGGAGAAGAGAGACTCCCGGCCGTAGAGCCGAAGGTGCCCTGGGCGCTCGGTCAGGCTGAGCCAGGTGTCGTCCGGCGGCACCCGGAGGGTGTTGAGATCCGGGTGCAGGGTGGGCCCGTCGAAGTCGTCCGCGAAGTCGACGGTCTTGGCGTCCGCCGCGAAGGGGTGGGGCGAAAGGTCCGGCGCGGGGACGGTCACCGCCGGGGTGTTGCCGCCCGTGGCGAGCCGGGGCCAGTCGCCGGGCGCCCAGGTCAACGCCTGGAGGGCGGTCTCCCGGCCGAGGGTGCACCGCCGCTTCGGCATGACCGGCCGGCCGCAGAGGTGGGCGAAGTACCACGCGCCGTCCCGCGTCTCCACGAACGATCCGTGCCCCGCCCGCTGGAGGGGCAGGGTCATGTCGTACTTCGACGTGAGAAGCGGATTGCCGGGCATCACCTCGTAGGGGCCCTCGATGCGGCGGGACCGGGCCATCGTGGCCACGTGATCCCACGTGGTGCCCCCCTCCGCGGTGAGCAGGTAGTACCAGCCGTCCTTCCGGTAGAGGTGGGGGCCCTCCACGAGGCCGTGCTCGGTGCCCCCGAAGATGTTTCGGATGGGCCCCACCAGCCGCTCCTCATCCGGCGAATACTCCTGGAGGATGATGCCGGAGAAGGGGTTGTGTCCCGGCCGGTGATCCCACTGCAAGCTCACCAGCCACTTTCTGCCGTCCTCGTCGTGGAACAGGGAGGGATCGAAGCCGCTGCTGCAGAGGTAGATCGGGTCGGACCACGGACCGCCGATATCGGGCGCGGTGACGAGGTAGTTGTGCGCGTCCTTGAAGGGCCCGGTCCACGCCTTCACATTCGTGTAGATGAGGTGGAACCGCCCGTCCGCGTGACTGAGGCAGGGCGCCCAGACGCCGCCGTTGTCCTCGTTGCCGACGAGATCGAGCTGGCTCCCTCGCGTCAGCGCATAGCCGATGGGCTCCCAGTGGACGAGATCAAGCGAGTGGTGCAGCCGCACGCCGGGCCACCACTGGAAGGTGGAGTTGGCGATGTAGTAGTCGTCCCCTACCCGGCAGATGGACGGATCCGGGTGAAACCCCGGCAGGATCGGATTTTCGATCATGAGTGAATGCCTCTCAGGATAATCTGGTTGATGAGGTTTTCGACGAGCTCCTGCTTGCCGCTTGTTCTGGGACAGGCGTTCCGCTCCGCCGCGAGGGCCGCGAGCGCCTCGAGGGAGAGCTCTCCTTGCTCGAAGCGGCGCCCGTCGCCGCTATCGTAGGTTTGGTACCGCGCCTTCTTCATGGCCGCGAGGGGGGAGCTTTGGAGCAGCTCGGCCGCGATCTCGAGCCCCCGCGCGAAGGTGTCGATGCCGCCGATGTGGGCGAGGAAAAGATCCTCCGGATCCGTGGAGGGGCGGCGCAGCTTGGCGTCGAAGTTGAGCCCCCCGGCGGTGAACCCGCCCATGCCGAGCACGATCATCATCGCCTCGGTGGCCTGGTAGATATCGGTGGGGAACTGGTCGGTGTCCCACCCGAGCTGGGGATCCCCCCGGTTGGCGTCGATGCTCCCGAGGAGGCCGGCGTCCGCGGCGGTCTGCAGCTCGTGGGAGAACGTGTGCCCGGCCAGGGTGGCGTGGTTGGCCTCGATGTTGAGCTTGAAGTCGTCCTCGAGGCCGTGGGTCCGGAGGAAGCCGATGACCGTGGCCGCGTCGAAGTCGTACTGGTGGGTGGACGGCTCCTTGGGCTTGGGCTCGATGAGGAAGGTGCCCGTGAACCCCTGCCGGCGTCCGTAGTCCCGGGCCGCGGTGAGGAACCGCGCCAGGTGGTCGAGCTCCCGCTTCATGTCCGTGAGCATCAGGTTGACGTACCCCTCGCGGCCGCCCCAGAAAACGTAGCCCTCGCCGCCGAGGGCGATGGTGGCGTCAAGGGCCGCCTTCACCTGCGCCGCGGCCTGGGTGAGGATGTCGAACTCCGGGTTGGTGGCCGCGCCGTTCATGTACCGGGGATCGGAGAAGCAGTTCGCCGTTCCCCAGAGCAGCCTGACGCCCGTCGCCGCCTGCCGCTCCTTGGCGAGCGCCACCACGGCGGCGAGGTTCTTCTCGGATTCGGCGACGGTGGCTCCGGCCGGCGCGAGGTCCCGGTCGTGAAAGCAATAGTAGGAAACGCCGAGCTTGGTGATGAATTCGAAGGCCGCGTCGAGCCGCGCCGCGGCGTCGTCCATGGGGGTGCCGCGGCCGGCCCACGAGAACTCCCGGGTGCCCCGGCCGAAGGGATCGGCCCCGTCGCCGCAGAAGCTGTGCCAGTAGGCGACGGCGAACCGGAGGTGCTCCGCCATGGGCTTGCCCAGGACCAGCTTGTCCCGGTCGTAGAACTTGTACGCCAACGGGTTGGCGGAGGCCGGCCCCTCGTACGGGATCTCGCCGATCCCCGGAAAGTGTTCCCTGTTGCCCGTGAAAAATGCCATGACTCTCCTCTCCTCAACCGGATTCGGTGAAACGGGGGGTCAGCAGCGCTACCCCCTCGAGATAATTTTTGTACACAGTAGTGTAAGCAGCCGTGTTTTCTGGCTCCGGCGGCACCTCATCCCCCGCCATCCGCCCGTGATCGGCGAACACCGACTCGACGGTCCGGGCCGCGTCATCCCGGCGTTGCATCATCCAGAGAGCCTGGAGCGCCGCACCGAACGCCGCCGCCTCGTCGACCTCGGGCACCGCGACGGGGCAACCGAAGATATCGGCGGCCATCCGGCGCCACACCGCGCTCCGGGCCCCCCCGCCGACGAGGTGGATGCGGGCCGGAGAGAGCCCCTGTCTCCGGAACGCGTCGAGCCCGTACCGGAGCCCGAAGAGGGCCGCCTCCATGGCGGACCGGAGGAGGTGGGCCTTGGTCACGTTGCGGGGGGTCATGCCGAAAAGGGTGCCGGTGGCGTTCGGGAGGTTCGGGGTCCGCTCCCCGGTGTAGAAGGGCACCGTGATGAGCCCGTCGCTCCCCGCCGGTACAGCGCCGGCGAGGCCGTCGATATCCGCCACCGGCACGTCGAGCAGGGTGCGGGTCAGCTCCGTGGCCACGGTGCAGTTCATGGTGCAGACGAGGGGCAGCCAGCCGCCGGTGGAGGAGGAGAACGCGGCGAGAGTGCCCTCCTTGTCGATGACGGGCCGACCGGCGTATCCGAACAGGGTGCCGGAGGTGCCGAGGCTCGCCGTGAAGACCCCCTCACTCACGCACCCGGTGCCCACCGCGGCCATCATGTTGTCGCCGCCGCCGGCCGAGACGAGGACCCCTTCGGGGAGATCGTACCCGGCCGCGATGTCGGGACGCACGGTTCCCACGGGTCGGTGGGGCTCGACGAAGGGCGGCAGGCAGGCGGTGAGGTCCCGCTCCGGATCGATGGCGCGCAACACATCGACGGCCCAGGTACGGGTGCGGATGTCGAGGAACCCGGTGCCGGAGGCGTCCCCGTGCTCCATGGCGAACCGCCCGGTGAGATGATGGTTGATGTAATCATGGGGCAGCAGGATGCGGGCGAGCTCCCGATAGGCCGCCGGGCGGTGCCGCTTCAGCCAGAGCACCTTGGGGGCGGTGTAGCCCGGAAGGATGGGGTTGCCCGCCGCCGCGATGACGTCGTCCCGCCCGCCGAGGGCCGCGGTGATGTCCGCGCACTCCGCCGCGGTGGCGGTGTCGTTCCAGAGCTTCACGTTGTGGAGCACCGTCCCGTCCGCCGCTACCGGCACCAACCCGTGCTGCTGCCCCGACACCCCGATGGCGCGGACCTCGCGCCGCACCTCGGCTGGAAGGGCCTCGAGGCACCGCGCCAGCGCCTCGAGCCACCAAGCGGCGTCCTGCTCGCTGGTGCCGTCGGGCGCCTGGATGATGTCGTGCGGCGCCGCCGCGACCGCGAGAAGCGCGCGTTCGTCCGCGTCGTAGGCGACGACCTTGGTGCTCTGCGTGCCCACGTCGATTCCCAAGATCACATTGTGAGAAGTCATGCTCCACTCCCGCGAATTACCTGGGTCACCTCCGAAGACGCCCCGCCCGAACGTACAATAGCCCCCTGCCCCGCGCAAGTCATCCCGGGATGACGCCGGTCTTTCGATTGCCCGACACGCTGATCGGCGGGGCCACCGCCTTCATCCAGGGGACTTTGGAGAGTAGGGTATCTCAGTGCGATTTCGGATCGCAAAGGCTCGCTTCCAGAGCGTCGAAGGATTCCTTTAATCGTCGCGCGCGGCGTTGCTCTATGAAACCGGCGAATTCTTTGCCGAGCTCGGCTTGCAGGCGGTTGATTTCATCACCGTCCACCCGTTGAGCCAGCTCGCGTTGTAGGGCGAAACAGGTATAGCGGATGCAAAGCGTTGGGCGACGAGACGGCGGGAGTGAGCAGCCGGTGGGGCCGCGAAAGAGGCAACCGGCATGGGTTGCACGGTGCGCGCGGGAGAGCTTCGGTGTCCGAAAATGCCGCGGTGTCGCACCGGCGAGCTTGAGAGAGGCCAGCTCCTCATCGTCAAAAAGTTCCTCCGTAGGGCCCGAGCAACAATCGCCGCCCGGCCAATCCCGCGACCGCGGCCGCACGCAACGGGTGCACGCGACAACTCCGCCGATTCGAGCACTCAATTCCTCGCGCAACGCGCGCTGTCGTAGCGCGGACGCGGACTCCTTTGCGGTCACCTCCCTCGGACTCTCCATGCTTGAGAGACGCCTGCGGACCTCTCTCAAGGAATTTGCGCGCGGACGGGACTCGATAAGGCAATCGTAAATGTATTGGAGGAAGATGAGCATGGGGGCGAGCATACCTTTGATACCGTCTCAATTGAAATCGAAAAGAGGAGGCCGCTCAGCCACTATCGTTTCGGTGTGGGTTTCGGAAGGTCGTTTGCGGAGAAGGCGCTGTGGTCGACAAAGAAGTCGTAGCGCCCCTCCGGATCCCTGCGGATCCCGGGATAGCTGTCGAGGGTTTTTCGTAGGCAGTCGGGAGAGAGGGGGCGGTCTTCGAAGATGCGGGTCAGCACGTTGCTGAACGCCGCCGCCGCGTCGCTGGACCAGAGATGCGAAATGGCCAGTGAGGTGTTGTCGACGGTTACCGTGTGGGGGGTGGAGCGGTACAGGCATATGTCCACCGCGCCCTTTTCGAAGTTGACCTGTTGCAGCGGATTGCCCGTTGCATCACACACGCTGACCACAAACAGATTGGGAAGCACTTCCTCGCGGCTCGTTTTCAGCGCCTGGGGGAGGCGGCGGCTCAAATTGTTGCGGACATACATCCAGCGACCCGCGCGGTACTGTCGCTTCGCGTTTCCGGCGGCGGCCACGAACACCGTGTCCTTGTGGTCTTTCAGCATTCGGAGCATCGCCTGTCGGGCGGCTTCGAATTTCGGAAGGTAGCGGGAGTAGGCGTCATCAAAATTGTTGTCGCGGCCGATGATCGCGGGGTCATCCGGAGTGGGCTCGTAGGGCGGGCTCAAGGCAAAAGACATGTTGACGATCTGCGCGCCCCGCTCGGAGGCCATCCGCATCGGCTCTCGAAACGAATCCGGCGGGAGGAACAGGATGTGCTGACCTGCCGCATCCACCACGGATGTAATGGGGAGGACCGCCGCTTGTGAGGTGCCTTCCAGAATCTGACGAGCCATCCGAAAACCGTGGTTGGTGTTTCTGATGAAGCTGTTGGAACGGCGGGCGCCGCACCCCAAGAAATTCCAGCCCCAGGTCTTTTCGTACGCGCCGATTCCGTTGTAGCGACGGTCCGAATTGCAGCGTTCGTCTGTTATCGGGTGATGGTCGGAGGGGGTCTCCCCGAGCACGCGGTCCGCCGACAACCGGTCTATCCCCTCGAACCCTGCGTCGAAGACGGCGACGACGACTTTAGGAGCGGCCGCCGATTCTGCCGTTGACAACAGGATGACCGACAACACGCATACTGTGATCAGGCCGCGGCGGACCTTCGTTGCCGGGAGGAGTGTTTTTATAAATGGATGATGCCCGCTTCGCATGGATCTGTTTCGGCCTCCTTCCAGTTTGTTGTGTCTCAATTTTTACGCGGGTTCCCGGCCCCCTCGATTTTCTGATTTTATGTTTCCGATGAGCCGATTTTTGGCCGAGAAAAGCGCGTCAAGGTGCCTTTGACTTTTAACTTTCCTCTCAACACTGTCTCATTCTTTTAGCCCACGGAGCTCCGGACCCTTCGCGGCCGGAAGGCGGGGAGCGCATTTCAGAGCGATCTCACCGCCGAAGGTAAATCCGACCCGGTTCCCCCTGGACAATTATTCGAACATCCTTCAAAAATAGTAAAAGCTTATCGGGGATCGAACATTCATTAATTGTTTGGGATTATATGCGAGACATTGCAGATATTGATTAAAGGCGCAGATGAACGACACAGGCTCCAAGACACCGAGCATATCCGAGGCGATGCCCAGCATCGAAGAGGTCCTGCCCCGGTTGTCCGAAGAAGACGCCCGGATTGTCCGCCGGCTGGTGGCGCAGTACGAGAGGAATCACAACCAGCTCAAGGAGAGCTGGGATCATCTGCGTCTCGCCTTTCAGGCGGCGAGCATCGGCACCTTCGAATGGGACATCGTCAACAACATCAACGACTGGTCTCCCGAGGTCATCGCGATCTTCGGGACCACCGCCGAGGCGTTCGGCGGGGACTATGACGCGTACCTCGGCTTCATCCCCGCCGAGGCGAGAGAGGCGGTGGACCGGAAGGTCAGAGCCTTCATGGCCACCGCGGGAAACTCGGACGTCCTCGTCTACGACCACGAGATCATTCGCGCCGACGGCCGGCGCGGTTGGATAGAGGTCCGGGCGCGGCTTTTCCTGGACGAAGCAGGGACGCCCCTGCGGTATTCGGGCATCGCGATCGATATCTCGGAGCGAAAACGCCTCAGGGAGGAGGCGCAAAAGGCGCAGCGCCTGGAGTCCCTGGGGTTCCTGGCGGGCGGCATCGCGCACGACTTCAACAATCTGCTCAGCGGCATCTTCGGCTACCTCGAGATGGCGAAGGAGTGCACCGCCCTCTCCGAGGCCGTGGAGTACATCAGGAAGAGCGAGGGGGTGATCGATCGGGCGCGCCACCTCACCCTGCAGCTGTTGACCTTCGCCAAGGGAGGCACGCCGGCGAAGACGAAGGCCGATCTGACGCCGCTCCTCAAAGAGACGACCACCTTCGCGCTGAGCGGCGCCAACATCACGTGTCAGATGGATATCGCGGGCGACCTGTGGGGGGGCGATTTCGATCAGCACCAGATGGCTCAGGTGATGGACAACCTCCTCACCAACGCGCAACAGGCCATGCCGCGGGGCGGACATGTGCGCGTCGCGGCGCGGAATGTCGTCCTCTCGGGCGGCGAGCACCAGAGCGGAAGGGCCGGAAGCTTCGTCCAGATCTCCGTCTCCGACCAGGGCCCCGGGATCTCGCCGGAGGTGATGAATCATATATTTGATCCGTTCTATTCCACCAAGGCCGGCGGACACGGGCTGGGTCTCGCCACCTCCCACTCCATCATCAACCAGCACGACGGCTTCATTGCGGTGGAATCGGAGGTCGGAAGGGGGGCCACGTTTCATGTGTTTCTTCCCGCCGCGCCTCTTTCAGCGATCGCGGACTCCCGTCCCCCGAAGACGACCGGCGGCCACCGGGGCGAGGGCGTCGTTATCGTAATGGATGACGAGCCGGTACTCCGGGAGACCCTGGCCGCGATGTTGACGTCGCTCGGATACACCCCCTATTGCCGGGACAGCGGCGACGCCGCGCTCGAATGCCTCGTCGAGCTCAACCATTCCGGGCGGTCCCCAGTCGCGATATTCAGCGATCTGACGGTCCCCCGCGGTATGGGGGGCAGGGAGATGGTGCGGAAAATCCGGGAGATGGACGAAGACCTCCCCCTCTTCGTGACGAGCGGGTATTCAGCGGATCCTATCATGGCCTTCCCCGAGGAGCACGGGTTCACCGCGAGCCTCAGGAAGCCGTTTCTGAAGTCCGATCTCATCGCTCTGTTGAACCGACACCTGAGGTAGCCCCGCCGAAGCCATAACACCCCTCATTTGTCTAATGCGTCCGATTGTGGCAGGGTGGGCTCGCGATGAGGGGAGATGATGCCGAAACCTCGCACTGCTTTCTGGATGAAATGTCTCGAGCTCAGCCTGATAATCTGGGGGGCGGAGCTCCTGTTCATTCGCGTGACCGGTGACGCCCAGCCGCTCTCGGAGACCCTCCTCACGGCCGCCATCTATCTCGCGGTGACCGGGCCGCTGGTGCTCCTGTCCGAGCGGTTCGTCCCGCTCCCCGTGAAACCCTACACCACCGCGTTGTCCGTCGGTCTGCCGGCGATCTATGTCTCCGCGGGGTATCCCCTCATCAAGCTGGACAGCGCGCTCGTTGCGTTGGCGGCGGTGTTCGGACTGGTCGCGGCGGTCCCCCTGGTCGTCACCGTGTGGCGCCGGAAGCGGTTTGCCCTGCCGTCGGCGTGGCAGGTGGTCGCGCCGGTGCTGTTGTCGATGGTCATCACCTCCGTCATCCGGACCGGCTCGCCGCCGCCGTTCTCGCTGGGGGGGCTCCTTCTGGTCGGCGCCGCGCTCCTCTCCCTGGCCCCGACCCGGCGCTACGGCGCGCCCCTCGCGCTGACGCTGCTGTTCATCGTCACCCTCGTACCGGGCAGGCTGGAGACCGGCCGAATTCGATGGCACTCCGGCGGACGGCCGGGGACTGGGCCGGATATCGTTCTCATCATCGTGGACACCCTCCGGGCGGATATCGCCCGAAAGATGAAGGTGTACGACCGCATCCGGCAAGACGGCGTGGAGCACCGCCGGACCCAGAGCGCCGCGCCGTGGACCCTCCCCGCCATCGCGTCCATCCTCACCGGGCGGACCGCCGGGGAGCACGGCGCGGTCCGCAGCGAAGAGAAGCAAATCAACCCGATCGACGACGACCTCGCGACCCTGCCGGAGCAGCTCTCCGCGCTGGGGTACGACTGCTTCGCCGCGGTGTCCAAGAACCCCTATATCCTGGGTAAGTTCGGATTCGACCGGGGGTTCGCCGTCTACGATTGGGCGGGATCCTTCGATTACGAATCCGCGTGGCTGGGCCGTTACCCCCGGGTGAGACCCGCCATTCTGAACGCCATCGTGGACTACGAACGGCGCCTCACCGGGACCTTCCTCCACCCCATCCTGGACTGGCTGCCCCAGCACTGGGACTCGGACTACGTGGTCGACCGGGCGCTCGCCCTCGCCGAGAAGCGGCGCGGCGATCGGCCGCTGTTCCTCCTCGTCCACCTCCTCGATCCCCACCTCCCCTACAAGCACGCCTACAAGGCGGCGCTCCCGCCCTCGATCCAGCGCCAGGCCATCAGCCTCAGGGCGGGCAAGGTCCGGGGCAAGAAGCGATGGCACTCGGCTCGGGGACGGCACTGGCTGCGGAACGGCTACACCAACGAGGTCGAGGTGGCGGACGCCGCGCTGATGCGGTTTCTCGACGGCCTGGGAGCCCCGGGGCCCCGGGGCCGGGTGGTGATGCTCACCTCTGATCACGGCGAGGAGCTCTTCGACCACGGCGGGTTCGAGCACGGCCACACCTTCTACCAGGAGCTCCTCCACGTCCCCCTCGTGGTCTCGGGGCTGCCGAAGAAGAACCGCCTGGGATACACGAAGCCGGGACGAGTGGTGGGATCGATCGATATCGCCCCGGCGCTCATCGAGGCGGCCGGGGGCGCTCGAGCGCGGGCGGCCAAGGACGGGTATCTGTCCGAGAGCCTGCTCTACGGCGACCCGGACCCCGAGCGGAGCTGGGCGGTCCGGAGGGAAAACCTGAAGGCCATCCTGCAGGAGGGGGAGGGACGGCTCTTCAATCTCGGGAAGGATCCAAGGGAGCGACGTCCCCTCAAGGGCGTCACCGCGAAGAAGATCGACGGCTTCCGGGAGCGCGTGGTCAAGAACGCGAAGAAGCGCAAGCGGAAGCCGCGCAAGCGGATCGAGATGACGCCGGAGGAGCGCCGGGCCCTTCAGGAGCTCGGCTACCTGTCGGAGTGACCCCGCCGAGGGCTGTTCGGCGTCCCGTGATCTTCTATCAATGCGTTTCGACAAGGCCCCCGGCGGAGATCGTGCCCCGTCGCCGGCGCTCCGCAGAGAGAGCCGAAAGAGCAAGGTTGTTTATTGAAGCGGTTGCGTTATGCTATCCTGGCCCGCCACCGAATAATAGAAAGGAGACGATCAATGGATACGTCGCAGCTTTTTGATACCAAAGTCATTACGTCCGTCATCTGGCCCGCCATCATGGAGTATACCCCCAAGGTCATCGGATTCTTCATCGCCATCATCGCGGCGAGAATCCTGGCCAACTGGAGCAGCAGACTGGTGCACAAGGCCCTCTCCAAGGCGGATGACGCGCTCCAGAAGTTTCTCACCAGTCTCACAAAGTACGCGGTGCTGACCCTCGGCGTGGTGACGGCCCTCGGGTACCTCGGCGTGCAGACGGCCGGATTCGCGGCGGTCATCGCGGCCAGCGGCCTGGCCCTCGGCCTCGCCTTCCAGGGCACCCTCTCCAACTTCTCGGCGGGGGTCATGCTGCTCATCTTCCGCCCGTTCAAGGTGGGGGACTACATCGAGGCCGGCGGGGTGGCCGGCCTGGTGGAGGAGATCCAGATCTTCACCACCGAGATCAAGTCCCTCGACAACAAGCGGCTCATCGTCCCCAACAGCGCCATCTTCGGCAGCAACGTGGTCAACTTCACCCACCACCCGGTGCGCCGGGTGGACATCCCCGTGGGCACGGAATACCCGGCGGACTTGGAGAAGACGCGGGAGGTACTGGAGGCGGTCCCCGGGAGGGTGGAGGGTACGCTTACGGAGCCCGCGCCGCAGATCTTCCTGGCCGCCCTCGGGACCCACTCCATCGACTGGCAGGTGCGGGTCTGGTGCGCCACCGGCGACTACTGGGACGTGCACCAGCGGACCATCGCGGCCACCAAGAAGGCGCTCGACGACGCGGGCATCGGCATCCCGTTTCCCCAGAGCGACGTTCACTTCGATCCCGCCTTTGTCCGCGCCGTGGGCGGACTCAAACAGTAGAATTTGTAAGGACTGGTTTCTCCACAGATAGGACGTGCCCGCTCGCTCCACAGCGAGGGCGTGGACTCAGCTTTTAAAAATTCGAGGTCCACCGCCCGTTTTTTCCAAGCATGGAGCACTGTTTATTATAATAGGAGGGTAAAATGGAATGGATTGTACGCACGGTTTTATGGCTCGGCGTGACTGTCGCGCTCGGTTGCGGGGAGAGCGGCAGCCGAAACGACCCGGACAGCGGCGCAAACGGCGACGCTGATACGGATACGGACTCCGACACGGATGCGGACACCGACGCGGATACGGACACTGACGCAGACACCGATACGGACGCGGATACCGATACGGACGCGGACACCGATACGGACGCGGACACCGATACGGACGCGGATACCGATGCGGACGCGGATACCGATGCGGACGCGGATACCGATGCAGACGCGGACACCGATACGGACGCGGACACCGATACGGATGCGGACATCGATACAGACGCGGATACCGATACAGACGCGGATACCGATGCGGATACGGACAGTGATGGGGACACCGACGCCGATACGGACGCCGACAGTGACGGGGACAGCGACGCGGACAGCGACGCGGACAGCGACGCCGATGCCGATACGGGGGGTGAGGTAACGGGCTGCAGCACAGGGACCGCCGAGCCCGGCGACCTGACGGTGGATCTCGCCGACCTCCAGCAGAGGATATCCGGCTTCGGCGTCTCCAGCGCGTGGGCCGGGGATTTCAGAGACTCCGAGAACGATCCCGACATGCTCTGGTCCACCACCACCGGGGCCGGGCTGACGCTGCACCGCATCCGCATCGGCGGCGGCACCTCCTCGGAGACGCGGATCGCCAAGAAAGCGGTCGAGTACGGGGTCAAGGTGTGGGCCACCCCGTGGGAGGTGAACGAGGCGGTGACCGACCGCCCGATGTGCCCCACCAACGACTCCTGCGATCCGCCGCCCAAGCTGATCGATCCCGATGGGTGGGCGGACATGCTCGTGGATTTCGTCGACGCGATGGCCGCGGAGGGGGTGCCGATTTACGCCATCTCCGCCGAGAACGAGCCGGACAGCAACGGGATGAACCACACCATCTCGATGTCGGCCGCCGAGATGGCCGACTGGATCGGGGGCTATCTGGGCCCCGCTCTCGCCGGCACGGAGACGTTGGTCATGGCGCCGGAGACCATGAACTGGTGGGGATTCCCGGAGTACTTCGAGGCGATCCGGAACAACAGCGACGCCTGGGAACACGTCAGCATCTTCGCCAGCCACGAGTACGGCCTGGGACCGAGCGGCCCCGAGCCGTCGATTTCGGAAGCGGGCAAGGAGTACTGGGAGACCGAGGTGGACACCGGGCGGGCCTCCGATGATCCCTCCGGCGACGGGATCTCCAGCGCGTTCCGCATGGCGGAGGCCATCCACAACGATCTCACCCGGGCGAACCTGAACGCCTGGCACTACTGGTGGCTCTGGGCCGGCGGGACGAGCGGCGTCTACAACACCGAGACCAACGTGTGGACCAAGCGACTCTGGGTCCTCGGCAACTACTCCCGCTTCGTCCGCCCGGGCTTCCGCAGGGTCTCCACCGCGGGGGACGCCCCCTCCGGGGTGATGGTCTCGGCGTATACGAACCCGGCGGACGGCACCGTGGTGGTGGTGGCCGTCAACCCGAACAACGGCGCCGCCGAGCTGCCGATCTTCATCTCCGGCGCCGCCCCCTGTGACATGACCCCATGGGTAACGTCCGACGCCGACGACCTCGCCGACCGGAGCCCCGTCCCCGTCACCGACGCCCGCTTCACCGCCGCCCTCGAGGCCCGGAGCGTCACCACCTTCGTGGGCACGCCCTAGGCTAAGCCAGACTTCTTCGATTCATTCCCCGATGGCGGTCTACGTGCGGTCTAGGTGGATGGTGTATCGGGGACCGGGCGCTCCGCCTTCGCCGTCGCGGATTCGAGGGGCGCCAGGAGGCGCGACCGGGCGCTCGCTTCGAGGGAGGGGACGAGCTCGAGGACCTGGAGGACGGTGTTGACCACGCGGATCCAGCGGCTCCGGGCGGCGGCGACATCCTTCATCGAAATCTCCGCGCCCGGCTGCCCCTCGCCGAGCTCCCTGCGCTTCTGCTCCACATCCCCGAGGGCCTTCCCGGCGTCGAGCCAGGCCTCCAGCTCGGCCATCAGGCTCCCCCCCGGCACCGGCAGGTTGGAGAGGGAGTGGCGGATCTCCTCCGTGAGGTGCTCGCTGACGAGGGCCGCCTCCGCCGCCTCATCGAGGTAGGAGCGCTGAGCCCCCTTGAGACCGGCCGGGAAGAGCCGGTCCGCGATATCCAGATATCCCGCGGCGGTGTCGGTATCGTCGGCCAGATCCGCGAAGGCGGTGAGCACCCCGTAGATGCCCCTGAGCTTTCGGTCGTGCAGCTCGTCGAGAGCGGTGGCCTCCCCGGTGAGCGCCTTTCTCTGGGCGGCGACCTCCGTACCGGCGTGCTGCATCCGAACCAGGGCGTGATGGGCCTTCTCGAGCTCCTCGAGAAACGGCGCGAGCAGCGGAACCCCCTCGATGAGCGGCCGCTCGGCCTCGGGGGTGATCCAGCCGCCGGAGATTTCGATCATGCTCTCGATGTCCAGGTTGCGAATCGACATATCGCCTCCTTCCTGGCCGTTCCAACGGCGCTGCCGGGACCGGGCCGGAGCGCCTTGCCGCGCCCCCGCCCCGGTGTGACGGACTTTCCTCCCGGCCCTGTACTTGAACCACAAGTTCCGTTACAACCCTATGGATGAAGTGTGGCGTCAAACAACCACGGGGTCAAACGACTGCCTCGGAGAAGATAGGGTGATTCGAAATGGGGTTCAATTATCAACACGAGATACCGAGCGCCCGCGGGATGCAGGCGGAGGTGCCCATGGACGCGGCGCTGATCGCGCTCAAGGCCGCCCGGGACGAGGAGATCAGGAGGAGCCTGTCCGGCGAGACCGACAAGCTCCTCATCATCGTGGGCCCGTGCTCCGCGCACGACGAGGCGCCGATCTGCGACTACGTCGGGCGGCTGGCCGAGATGCAGGAGAAGGTCCGGGACCGGCTGCTCATCATCCCGCGGATCTACACCAACAAGCCGCGCACCACCGGCACCGGTTACAAGGGCATGCTCCACCAGCCCGATCCTACGGCCCGGCCCAACATGGTGGAGGGGATCCGGCGGATCCGGCGGATGCACATCAAGGCCCTCCGGGAGTCCGGTCTGCCCGCGGCGGACGAGATGCTCTACCCGGGGAACTACCCCTATGTCGATGATCTCCTCAGCTACGTGGCCATCGGCGCCCGCTCCACGGAGAACCAGCAGCACCGGCTGACCGCCAGCGGCTTCTCCGTTCCCGCCGGATTCAAGAACCCCATGAGCGGAGACTTCCAGGTGATGCTCAACTCCGTGGACGCCGCCCAGAGAAGCCACGTGTTCTCCTACAACAACTGGCAGGTCGAGACCGACGGGAACCCGTTCGCCCACGCCATTCTCAGGGGCGCCTTCAACTGGCACGGCAACCACATCCCCAACTACCATTACGAGCACCTGGTCCTGCTGGCGGAGCTCTACGCGACGCGGAACCTGGAGAACCCCGCCGTCATCATCGACACCAACCACTCCAACTCGGGCAAGGATCACCGGGAACAGCCCCGCATCGCCATGGAGGTGCTCCACAACCGGAGGCACTCCGAGGACGTGCGGAACCTCGTCAAGGGGCTCATGATCGAGAGCTTCATCGTCGAGGGCGCCCAGAGCGCTGACGGCACCGAGTACGGCAAGTCCATCACCGATCCCTGCCTCGGCTGGGAGGAGACCGCGGTGCTGCTCATGGAGATCGCCGAGGCGGCGTAAGGCCTCTGATCAAAATTAACTTGCCATCTGGCAACCGCTGCATCCCGCCCGCCGGCGTTGCTCGTCGGTCAAATACCCCCAGTATTCTCCACTCCTCGCGCCTTGCCGGACGGGCGCAGCAATTGCCAGCTTGGAAACTT
>JBNLED010000066.1:0-11208 GCA_050304755.1 Polyangia bacterium
TCATTTTTGTGGTGCCATCTTGGTTGCATTGTTTACCTAATAACCTCTTCCAAACGCCTTGGATGATGTCCCTCGACGAGCTACCGCCCGCTTGGGACAAGGCCGACCGTAGAGCAGCCGCACGAACCGGAGGCGGTGAGATTAGACATCTTTAGAAATGTCCTCACCGCTGGAGGTCCCCCGCCCGAAGACGGTCCGCCACTCGGCTGCTCGGCGTCTCTTGCCTCCACGGGGTGCCTCCGAAACGAGTCGCCGCTCGACATCCATGTTGACTTCGTGCTTATGCGTCCTGGGTCTCCTCTGCGGTTTCAGCGAAGCTCAGACTTCTGTCACGGCCAGTCTCCTCACTCATCGATACGTGTTCCTTTTCGGGACTCGTTTCCCGAACACATGATGGTATTTCCTTTTCTATCTCTATACGGATTCGGCCAGCCTCGGCTCGAATGCCTTGTTGTTGCGCAGCATCGACCAGAGCACCGATGCCAGCTTCCGCGCCACCGCCACGACGGCCTTCTTGCGACCGATCCGTTTCGCTAAGCCCAGCCCCCATTCTCGTAGCGCAGAGCGCTGTTTGATGTGGGAACCGAGCAACACGTTCGCTGCTAGCGACAAAGCCCACCTCGCCTGCCTGTTGCCGTGTTTCGTTATACGGCCTCTCCGACAGGTCTTCCCCGATTGATACAACGAGGGGACGAGCTCCACGTACGCTCCCGCCTTCCTCCCCGTGTCAAAGCGAGAGGGGCTTCGTATCGCCATCAGATAACAGGCCGCGACGATTGGGCCGACTCCGGGGGCCGTCATCAGGAGCTTGGCCTCCTCGTCTTGGACAATGGTCTCCCGGATTCGCTGGTCGCAGGCCTTGATCTCCTCGGTCAGGGAGTGGATAGCGTTGAGCACCGGCTCGATGGCTTTCCCCATTTCTTCCGGCAACTCTTCCCTTCGCTCGACGACCCGATCCACGAAAGCATCGGTCGTGCATCGGACAGGTCACCACGCCGTTTTCGATCTCGCCCTTGGTCATATCCGCTCCGTCGTTCGTGCACGCCATCTCCCACGCGAACAACGTCCCGTTAGCTCGTTTGAAGACCGCCACCGGTTTGCCCATGCGGAGAATCACCAGGAACGGCTTTTCTGTCACCGAGGAGCTAAGACCCAACCTCCCGGGATTTCTCAGGGCGTTGAAGTCAACGCATTCGTGTATCTATCTAAAGATAGGCAAAATTTTTGGTGGTTTTATGCTACCATCGGAACTCATTAAGGAGAAAAACAGGGGGGCGGCGTTGTTGATGCTCGGGATTGAAGGAAAATTATTAATGACGTGGAAAAAGAGGAGGTTAGCAGCCGTGGATTCGCCTACTCAGGGTCACTCGAAGTGGGCGTTGTCCTTCCTTCCCATAAGGCGCGCACTCAGAGAAACCGATGAGCACCTTTCTGAAATGATCGAGGACGAGGACGAAAAAGCCATGTCGGGAAACTACTGGTACGCCTCGCGGGGGAATGGATCAGCGCTTTTTGGAGACCATCCCGTGAATCGAATTGGGGTCATCATGTTGTTGGGGATGTGGGGTGCTGTGTCCGGATGTTATCGGGCATCGAGCGGGGAGGCGCCTTCCACGGAAGCGGAGCTCGATCGTTCAACGGCCGATGGTGATGCGGATATCGACACCGATACGGGTGCTAAAACCGAAACCGAAACTGAAACCGATACGGACACTGACTGCACCAACGTGACGCCGTGCGGTGGCGACACGGTCGGAACCTGGAACGTGACCTCGTCGTGTCTCACGGTGAGTGGCGCGCTGAACCTGACGAGTATGGGCCTGATGCATTGCCCGAGCGCGCCGATCACAGGGGCCTTAGAGGTAACGGGGACGTGGACCGCCGACGTCGACGGGACGTATTTTGACAGCACGACCACGACCGGCAGCGTACGGATCGATTTGCCGCACACGTGCCAGGAATTTGATGGAAGCTGCATTGGCTGCGATAGGTTCGGTCGCGTCCTCGCGTCCGTCGGTTACACCTCGGTCACTTGCGAGGACGATCCGAACCCGGCCGAAACAGGCTACTGTGGCGGCGGTTGCATATGCGCGGGCACTGTCGACGAGGCGGCGGGGGTGGGGGTGGTCTCCTGGATGTCGGCAACCGGCGCCTACACAACCGCGGACAGCACGCTCACTGTCAGCGAGACGTGGGTCGACCAGGCGTACGCGTACTGCGTCTTCGAAACCACGTTGACCATGACGCCGCTGAGCACGGACTTGACAGGTACGTTGACAGGCGTGGTCGAGCTCCAAAAGCAGTAACTCGTAATTGAACGCACCGATGCTCTCTAGACAGAATAATTCCTGAAGAAACGAAGCGAAAGGGTTCGCGAAAAAACAAATGCCGAGCTTTGGGGAATGGAGGCGCAATGGTGTCAAAAAGCGAGAAGCCTTCATTCTGGGGGTATGGGGCCGAGCGATGCAGGCACCATTGATGGATCCGCTTCCCAAACCGGTAGTTGATTTTTCGCGAGCCCTTAGTTTCGGGTGGTGGTCTCCGAAACCAGCATCACCAGTGCCATCAACGGATAACTCGCAATGAGCACACATCGGAGTGCCCGGGTCAGCTTGCCTGTCTTTTGATGTAACGGAATAAAAAATGTATACACGCCGATCGCCGCGGTTTCTATCATGGCGGTGATAAAGAAAACGGGGACAATGCGATCATGGAGCCACAAGCCGATCAGGTCGAGCAGCACGGTGAGCAAGACGAGCACGACCAGTGAGCCTGGTAAAGTGAAAAGACGTCGGAGAGACCCCCTTCTCGACCCATTTTGGCCTCGCCAAGCCGGTTCGTGTCCAAACACTCTCGCGCTCGATCACCCCGTGCCGGGCATCTCCTTTGTAAGATTCCAAGCTTGCGTCCCCCCCTGTCGACCCTGCGCTTCGAGAGGTCTCGTACAGGGAATAAAGGCGCGGAATAGAGACTACTCGACATACCCCAGCGCCCGCAGGCGGGATTTCTCTTCGGGCGTCAGGTTCACCTTCTTCCCCCGGGATGAGTTCTTCGTGACGGAATAGATGTGCCGGTCGAGCGCGCTCTTGAGACGGCGTTTCATTTTTGTTGTCTCGGTATCACGGCGCTTCCAGAGATTCTTCTTCTCGGCTTTATCGGTCCGCGTTCGAAACAACTCGTAGCGGTTGCCGTCGAGGTGATGAACGAGCTTCCATCCCCTGTACTTCACGCCGACGGTCCGGTCCGTCTTCTTCCAGGCCCAGGTCCCCTCGGCGAAGGCGTAGCGGGGCTTCGGCGCGTCCTGTCTCGCGACCCGAACGAGATCTTCTCCTTGGAACGGCGTCCGCCTGATCCCGGCCAGGGCGGCGATGGTCTTGGGCAGGCTGACGAGCTCGACGGTGCGGGGAACGGTCCGGCCCCTGAGGGCTTCGGGGATGGCGCCGCCGATGATCAGGGGCACGTGGACCAGCTCCCGGTAGACGTCTCCGCCGTGCAGGAATCGCCCCCGCTCGTGAAAATACTCGCCGGGACATGGCGTCATCGTAGACGATGCTCTCCTTCGCGAATCGATCGAGGTTGGGCGAGGTGTCGCGAGAGTGGCCGTACACGCCCAAGTGATCCGCCCGCAACGTATCGATAGAAACCAGAACGATATTGCGCCCGGTGTCGTTCGAGGTGCAGTCGCAGTTGCACCGGAAGAGGCCGGAGACCGACAGCAACGAGAGAATGACGATCGAGGCCAGCGCGGCGGAACGCCGATCATGTGAAGGCGCCCTTAAGTCGCCCCCGGCCAGCTGCGATGGTCTGGTCAATGGAGACCGTTCTTTCGTCCCGCGAGAAGCCACTCCACCGCCCGGGTCCACCCCACCGGGCCGATCCCCTCGACGGCCTTTACACCGGAGAGCTTCAGCTTGTGCCAGCGTCCCCCCGGGCGCTGCACCAGTATCGGAATGTTCACCGCGGTGAGCAGGGGCAGATCGTTGGGGCGTGGGGGATCCCGCACAGCACTCCCTCGATGAGCATCAGCCGCTCGTTCCTGACGGGGACGATGACGGCCATCTCCCTCTCGACCTCGATAAACCGGCTTCCGGCGATGGGTTGGATGACCGAGCTGTAAGCCGCGGGATCCCCGTTCTCCGGGCCGCAGTCGAGCTCGAAGATCTTCTGCAGCGTGCCGAACCGAATTGCACCGAAACGTTCGATATCCTTGGGACGCTCGAGTCTCATGTCAATGACCTCCTGAGTTTGTCGACCTGCATGCTCGGATGTCGTCGGAGCTGCAATAGCCGTTCCATTCCTTATAAGTAATGGACTGTTGTAACGAAATCAGAGGGTTGGTGATTTGGAGAGGTGGCCGGCGAGGCGTTTTGGATGCACGAGTGTTCCGGATAGTAGTGTCCTTCCGGACAGGAACCTGAACAGCCTGGATGCCCTGAGAAAACGGGGTGTGGAGATATACACCGACGGCGATTGGTTCTGCCCCCCGCGCGACCATGGGCGAGACGGAAGTCACCGACCGACGGGGGTCGTGAGAAACATCCCCTGTTGGACGGAAGGCTTCGTCGCGTCGTCGTTCGGCAGGAGAGTGTCCCTTTCTCGCGGAGGGTCCCCGGCCTTTCTCCGCCCTTCTCCGCTTCTGTACAGGTCGCGAAATCTTCACGATACGAGAACATGTCCGATCGATCGTTTTGCATGGAGAACTATTGAACTATTATACCGCTTTGATGTCGTACCCCCGTGGCCCCCGGGAGGGCGAAGCGATATCGGAAAGGCGCATCTCATGGATAGACAGGTTCATCTCGACACACCGCGGCGTTGCCGGATCACCGCGATCCTCGCTGGGCTGGCGGTCGCGGCGCTCTCCGCTCCGGCCGCCGCCTGTCTGGGTCACTACTACAGCCCGGAGGCCCTGGTGGCGAACGCCGCCCTCATCATCGTCGGGCGGGTGGAGGCGATTGATGAGTCGCCAAAGGAGGAGGCCGCCACGCGCCCCCGCGGCATTCCGCTTGGCGCCCGGCGCATCGATTCAGACGAGCCGCGCCTCACCGAGGCGAAGGTTCGGGTGCTCGAGGTGCTCCAGGGGGAGTACGCATCACCTGATATCCGGATCAAGTCGGGCCCTATCCACTCCTGCGCGCCGTGGGAGGTCCACATGCCCTTCACCAAGGGGGAGACGCGGATCTTCTTCCTCCCGGATCATCCGGCGGAGGGACGCGCCCGGTTGCGCTACGGCGGCAGCATGCGGTCCTTGGGCGATCGGGAAATGGTGGAGTCCAGGATCGATCGCTACCGAGTCCACATCGCCCGATATCTGTCTCGCATCCGACGGGAGCTTCCCGAGGTCTACCAGGGCGCTGAGCGGTTCCTCAAAAGAATGAGCGAGGGCACGGCGGCCCACGGCGACTTCTGCGCGACGAACACGGCAGGGGGGGCGATCGAGAGGCGCTTCCCCGGGATCTCCATCGATATCTACAGGACCATGCGGGTCCTGAGCCTATCCGACACCGGCTACCGCGACGTCTGGCGAAACAACACCTGCGCCCGAGAGATAGAGGAGCAGCTGTCGAAAGACCGAGACGCCGTCGAGAGGGACATGCGGCGTCAGGTGCGGCGGGATCTGACCGCCCTCGGGATGGACGGCCGGACCATCGGGGAGTACCTCGGCGCGGTGGAGGGCTCCTGGTCGCTGGGGTTCCCCTTCGCCGTCCCCTATCTGGATCGGAGGAAGGCCGGCCCGGCGGCGCGGACCACCCACTTCATCTACCAGTTCCATGCCTACGACCGCGGGGCGATGTATCCCGGCTACGGCATGGACTTCGACAGCCTGGCCGCGCTCGATCCCCGCCGGCTGGAGTCCCTGATCCCGGCCATGCTGGGGAGCGCCGATCGGTATCTCTCCCTCGTGGCCTACCGGGCCGTCGAACGGATTCCGGGGACCGCGCTCGTGCCGGCGGTCTTCGAGCGCCTCGACGAAGACCCCTCGGCGTGGCGCATGCTGAAGCATCCGGACAAACCGAGCGAGACAGACCGGCGCCTGCAGCGGATGACGGCGCTGGCCCCCGAGGTCTACACCCCATGGGGATACGCGACCTTCTGGGACCGGTTGCGCGTCGGGGAGTGCTTCGAGGGCCGGGTCATCGGCGCGGCCGAGCAGGCCCTCGCCTCGAAGAAGATCAAGGGGACCGACGGAGAGGTCAAGCGGATCCGGGAGGCGATTCGGGGGTACCTGAAGGCGGCGAAGCAGGGGAGGTAGCGCGCCTGTCAATGGTCAGGGAAAACACCGGAAGCGGATGAAGACACCGACAACCCAGAGCAGCCCCCAACATCACGCCGTGTGAGAAGGCGGCGATCTCGGCGACCTGGCCTGGGAACCATAGACGAAGACATTGAGGGCGGCATAGATCTTCAGGTGGCACAACCTGAGCCGCCGTGAGCGGCGTCCGCACCGCCAACCCATTAACTTCATTGACATCTGATTCATATGCGGGTTGGCTTGCAATTTGCTAAGCGTTTCCCGTATGCTTTTATTATTCACATTTAGGAGTAATCGATGACCCCAACGCGCCTGACTGTCGCCCTCATCGGCCCCGGACAACAGGAGAACCTCCCGCTCGCCTATCTTGCGGCGGCCCTCATCGACGCCGGACATACCGCGCGACTCATCCGCTTCGACCATCGAAACGACCTGGCCGCCTGCGTGCAATCCGTGATGACGCTCAATCCCCGCATCGTCGGGATGAGCATTGCGTTTCAATACGCCGTCATCGATTCGATCGAGCTCATCGCGTCCCTCAGGCGCGCCGGTTACCGCGGTCACATTACCTGCGGTGGACACGTCCCGACGTTCTGTTACGAGGCGTTGCTCCGGGACGCGCCGGGTCTGGACTCGGTGGTACGGCACGACGGCGAGACCACCCTCACAGCGCTGGCCGCCGCGATCACGAATGACCAGCCACTCGATGAACTCGAGGGATTGATCTGGCGAGACAGCGGCGACATTCGCGTCAATCGAATCGGCGCCCCGGTGGATATCGATACACTGCCCCCGCCGGTCAGGCCCCGGCAGCTCTTTCAAATCGGTGGGGTGCCGGTCACCTTCCTCCTCACCAGCCGGGGATGCGTGGGCGAGTGTCACTACTGCTCCATCCGCGCCTTTACCAAGAGCAGCGGCGGTCCGCGATATCGGCTGCGCCATCCGGAGCTGGTGGGCGAAGAGGTGGCCGCGCTCTACCACGAGCGAGGCGCCCGCGTCTTTTTTATCCAGGATGACCTCTTCATTCTCCCGAACGAGCGCGCCACCCTGGCCCGCATCGCGTCCCTTCGGAAAAGCCTCGAGGCGCGGCGGGTCACCGAGGGCATGTTCTGGATCAAAGGCCGTCCCGAATCCATTACCCCCGATGTGCTGAAAGCGGCCAAGGCCATGGGCGCCCGGCATCTCTTCCTCGGTATCGAGCACGCGGACAACACGCGTCTCGCCTACCTGGGCCGCCGCCACCGTCACGACGACAACGTGCGCGCCATCCGGCTGGCCCGCGAGGCGGGCATCAGGCCGTCGTTCAATCTGATGATTTTCGATCCGGAGTCGCGTCTCTCGGACGTGGAGCGGGTCATGGCCTTTGCCGAGACCTGCCCCGAGCTTCCGTGGAACCTCTGTCGCACCGAGGTCTACCCCGGCACCCACCTGTTCGAGCAGCTCCAGGGCGACGGACGATTGGAGGGGGACTATCGAACCTTTGGATACACTATGCAGGACCCCGAGGCGGAGACCCTGTTTCGCATGCTGCGGGTGAGCCTGCACGAGCACGCCTTTGATGTGGACAGCCTGCTCAACAAGCTCATCAGCCTCTCGTTTGCGCGTCAAATCCACGAGCGCTACTTTCCCGGAAAGGTCTCGGACGCGCTCAGCCGGGATGTGGACGCGCTGATTCGAGACGCCCACCGGGATACCGTCGACATAATCCGCGAATCGATTGATTTTATAAAATCCCGAGACGCGAAGGACCCCGGCGCGGTGCGGAGATTCGCCGTTGAAACGGGGATGCGACTCGTCGCCCGGGACGCCCCCCGATTCCAGCGGTTCGAAGGGCTCTGGAACCAGCTCTCCGCCACGGGCACCATTTTGTTTAGCCTGACCCGGTCCACGGTTCGGTCTGCATGAGGAGATGATATGAAAATTAGAAAACGTAAAACCCTGTTTGTCCTTCTTTTCGTGGGCCTGCTCTGCACCGGATCGGGATGCGCGAAGACCACCTCGGCATCTGGCGACGGAGACTCTGCAGGAGAGACCACGGACCACACCGGCGGCGACGGCGATACGGACAGTGATACCGACGCCGACACCGACGGCGATGCGGACGGCGACACCGACGCCGATACCGATACCGATACCGACGCGGACACCGACGCCGATAGCGACACGGATACGGACACCGATGCTGATACCGACGCTGATGCAGACACGGACGCAGACACCGACGCCGACACTGACACCGACGCGGACGGCGACACCGATGCCGACACGGACGCGGACGGCGACACCGATGCCGACACGGACGCGGACGCGGACGGAGATACCGACGCCGATTCAGATGCTGACACCGATGCGGATACCGATACCGAAACCTGCACCCCCTCCATGTATGGAATTGATTGCGCTTATTCGCATCCGATTTCGTATCCAACCCCCGTAGACGAGCATGATCTCTCCTCGATATGCGCCGAAAGCGGAACCGTGAAGGCCAACTTGCTGGTCAAAATTACCCTCAACGCTTACAGCGCCGATCGATTCCGGGCCACCGGCGCCATCGAGTTCGACGACGAGCTCATCGGCCAGATCGTCGGCGTTCCGACTATCGTAGAGATGCCGCGCAGCGCGAATATCGACTTGGCGATTTCATCCATAACCGAACCGGTGTTGCAGGGAACCCGTTACACCTTCGAGGTGGTCTTCGATGAGAGTGCGGGCACACCCAACAACCTCACCCTTCGCGCCACCTATGAGCTGCAATGCCTCGGCAGCAGCGACACCCGCATGGTGCAGACCACCAACTTTCTGCAATGGTGCGGTACCGGACCGGGGCAGTACAATTGTGAGGAGGAGGTTCCGCGCAACTGGGTTTCCTCCGGCGACGAATGCTGGGAGTGCTGGGAAGCGGCGGAAATGGCGCCCTGCCCCATTCGACCGGACGCCACCGTCGACCACCTGCCCCTGCCCTACGCCATCGACGCGGAGATTGTTCCCGTGGCCATCGAGGGTCGTCGCATGGTGCTCATCGCCGAGCACCGCGGCGCTACGGGCCACGTCACCTACAAGTGGCACACCGAGGACGGACACCTCCTAGACGACGATCTCGGCGGCACGGTGTGGGAGCTTCCCAAGGCACCGGGCCCCCACCTCCTTCAGCTCACCGTGGACGACGGCCACGCTGCCGCGGTTACTTCCTATCGCTACGCGCACCGCCCCGTTGTCTTTGTGTAGAGATCCCCACCCGATACCTGTGCTACGCCTCCCGAGGTTTCAGCCTTCACGCCGCTAACGGAGTTGAATACTCCACTGGCTCGTCTACCGGTTCCTATTCAACGCTTGACAGATGATCGCCCACACCGTCATGATCAGATGGAGCTTAACGATAGGGTGAATATGCGCTTAGTCTCTGTTTATCTCTTGTGTTTGGGGCTGACGACCGCCTGCTATTCCGCCCGGCTTCCGGGGGACGGCGACACCGGGAATGTCCCACGTATTGAAGATGACACACGCACCACGACTGAAGAGGCGGTCCCCTGGGACTCGGAGAGTGATGGCCCCGACTCCGAACGTGATACGGGGATGACGTCCGATCCCGCGGCGACGGACTCGGTTACCCCGACGGTTCCGATTCCAGATACGGGGGACATCTGGACCGATACAGGCGAGGTAATACTCAAGGACACGGATACGGATAATTCTCTCTGCGGCAACGGCGTGCTCGATCCCGGCGAGGAATGCGAGGACGGCAACCCCGACCTGGATGACCTGTGTGACGACAACTGTCGGCTCGAGCCCGAGTATCTGACGCGTTGCGGTGACGGCGCTGTCGATCTCGAGGAGCATTGCGACGACGGCAATCAGATTTCAGGGGACGGTTGCTCGAGCGACTGTTGCATCGAGTCGTGGGATCCCATCTGCTATCCGACGTTCCCCTGTCGGTGCGGGGACGGCATTATCCAGTACAGCAGAGAGGCGTGCGACGACGGCAACCACGAGGCCGGGGACGGCTGTTATCGCTGTCGAATCGAGCCCCCGCGAGAGCAGTGTCCGAACGGTGTGCTGGACGAGGGGGAAGAGTGCGATGACGGCAACCTGGTGGACGATGATGCTTGTTCCAATTTCTGCTACCGCAATCCCTGCATCGTTGTAATCGTTTGCGGCAACGGGGTGCTCGAAGCCGGAGAGGTGTGCGACGACGGCAACGCATCGGATGGCGACGGTTGCCCCGCAGACTGCGCCACCATCGAGCCGGGATGGTGGTGTCCGGTGCCGGGCGCCCGTTGCGAGAGGATTCCGGACGGGGGCGTCGCGGACGGCGGCTTGAACACCTGCGGAGACGGGATAGTGCAACCCGAATACGGGGAGCAATGTGACGAGGGAGTCAGCGGTCAAGAGTACGGCGGGTGTACCCCTGATTGCCTGATAGGCCCCTACTGCGGCGACGGCATCCTCCAACCTGAATACGAAGAGTGCGACGACGGCGACGACGATGATACGAACGCTTGCCGCAACAATTGCCGCGGGCAGCTCCCACACCTCGTGTAGATTTTGAGCACATGCCCCTTGGCGCTGCGAGCTCAAAGGATTGGAGTCTTGAGGAGCCGAGGTCCTCTTGAGGCGTCTCGAAGGGCGGAGTTGGGCGCAGTATTGTTCCAGAATTCTTTTCGGAACATGGAATTTCTGTCTGTTTTTTCGAATATAGGGTATTTGTTATAGTCAGGCAAAGCTTCGGGCCTTTATCAGTCCGTTGGAGAAAGGAATTCCGATGAAGGATAAAATCGCGATATTTTTTATCAGTTGGATGATTGCTTTTTTGGGGGGGGTGGGGTGCGCTTCCAAGAGCGAGGCAGGGGACGGCGATGGTGAGGACACGAATTTCGGTGGCGACGCAGACACGGACACGGACACAGACGCGGACACCGACGCAGACACGGACACCGATGCCGATACGGACACCGATG
>JBNLED010000067.1:0-59909 GCA_050304755.1 Polyangia bacterium
CTCTTGTTCCTGCTCCCGAGGCGGTACGACGATCGGCGGGAGGTGACCCCCATCGCCGCGCTGGAGCCGGGGCGGCGGCAGCTCACCCGGGGGGCGGTGAGCGGCGTCCGCTGCTTCGGTCCCCCCTGGCGGCAGAGCCTCGAGATCGTGCTCGAGGACGGGGAGGATACGGTCTCCCTCATCTATTTCTCCAAAAAACGCCCCCGCCGGGACGCGTTCGAGAAGGGCGCGATTATTCGGGCCGCGGGGCTCGTGGGGGAGTACAAGGGCCGGCGCCAGATCCCCCACCCCGTGATCGCCCGGGAGGCGGAGGCCAGCGGCGCGATGGAGCGGGTGGTGCCCATCTACCCGGAGGTCCCGGGGGTGGCCGGGCGGATCGTGGAGAAGGCGGTGCGGGCGGCGGCGGCGCGGGCCGAGACCATCGTCCGGGACCCGGTGCCGGAGGCCCTCCTCGCCCGTCGCGAGCTGCTGCCCCTGGCCGAGGCCCTCCGCATGGTGCACGTGCCCCCCGCCGACATCCCCTCCGAGGATCTGCGGGCCTGGGTGGAGGGCTCCTCCCCGGCCCACCGGCGCCTGATCTACGACGAGTTCTTCTTCATCCAGCTGGCCCTGGCCCTGCGCCGCGGCCGAAACGACGCCCGGACGGCGCCGGTCATGGCGGCGGTGCCGGCGCACCGGGACGAGCTGGAGAAGCTCGTCGGGTTCGCGCCCACCGCGGCCCAGCGGCGGGTCATCGGCGAGATCGCCCGGGACCTGACGGCCCCCCGCCCCATGCAGCGGCTCCTCCAGGGGGACGTGGGCTCGGGCAAGACCTTCGTGGCCCTCGCGGCCATCCTCCAGGCGGTGCGCTCCGGGCACCAGGCCGCCCTGATGGCCCCCACCGAGATCCTGGCGGAGCAGCACATGCGGACCCTGCACCCGGTGCTCCGCAAGCTCGGGATCCGGGCGGTGCTCCACCTGGGGGGCGCCCGATCGTCCGCGCGCAAGAAGACCCTGGCGGCGCTGGAGAAGGGGGTGGCCCACGTGGCTGTCGGCACCCACGCCCTGCTCCAGGAGTCGGTGCGGTTCTTCCGGCTGGGGCTCGCCGTCGTGGACGAGCAGCACCGGTTCGGGGTCTCCCAGCGGCTGGGGCTGGTGGGCAAGGGGCCTGAGGGGGCCACCCCCCACCTGCTCGTGATGACCGCCACCCCCATCCCCCGCACCCTGGCCCTCACCGTGCACGGCGACCTGGACGTCTCGGTGCTGGACGAGCTCCCCCCCGGCCGCACCCCGGTGAGGACCGAGGTCTGGTCCGGCGAACGGCGGGGGGAGGTCTTCTCGCAGGTGGCGGCCGCCCTCGAGCGGGGGGAGCAGGGGTACGTGGTCTGTCCCATCATCGAGGAGTCCGAGGTCCTGGACGTGCGGGCAGCGGAGGCGGTCTTCGAGGAGCTCACGGCGCGCTTTCGCGGGCGCCGGGTGGCGCTCCTCCACGGGCGGCTCAAGGACGAGGACAAGGAGGGGGTGATGGCCGGATTTGCGGCGGGCGAGATCGATCTGCTCGTCACCACCACGGTGGTGGAGGTCGGGGTGGACGTGCCGAACGCCACGGTGATGGTGGTGGAGGGGGCCGAGCGGTTCGGCCTGGCCCAGCTCCACCAGCTGCGGGGGCGGGTGGGCCGCTCCAACCTGGCCTCGGCCTGTCACCTCGTGTCGGACCCGAAGAGCGAGGACGCGATGGAGCGGCTGGCCGTGCTGGCCCGGACCAACGACGGCTTCGAGGTGGCCGAGGCGGATCTCGCCATCCGGGGGCCGGGGGAGCTCTACGGCCGGCGGCAGGCGGGGCTCCCGGGGTTCCGGTATGGGCACCTCCAGCGGGACGCGGAGATGCTGACCCTGGCCCGGGAGGACGTCCGGTCGCTGCTCGCGGCGGATCCGGCGCTCCGGGGGCCCGACGTGGCCCGCCTCAGGGAGGAGCTGGCCCGGCGGGTTCTGGCGGACGAGGCCCCGGTGGGGGAGGAGGCAGGGTGAGATGCTGAGTCCCCTCGCCGCAGCCCTCCGGGCGGGGCTCGTCGCCGGCGCCCTCCTCGGCATCGCGGACGTCTTCGCCCTCGCCGCCGCCCGAGAGATGTTCTTCGATACGAGGGAGCTCGCCAGGACCGCGGCCTGGGCCCTGGGGATGGACCTCGGCGCGGGGATGCTGGTCGCCGCTCTCCTGCTCGGCCTGCAGCGCCTCCTAGAGAGCGTGTTCAAGAAGCTGCGCTGGGAGCAACGCACCCTCCTCCCGGCGGCCCTCGTCACCGCGCTGGCCGCTGGCCCGCTGGCCGCGCTGCTGTTCCGGCTCACCAGCGGTCCCCAAGCGAGCGGGATGTCCGGCCGCTGGGCGCTAGTGGTTCTGGGGGCGATCCTGCTGGCGGCGCCGGTGGGGGCCGCGCTGGTGCTCCTGCCGCGGTGGGCGGATCGGGGCTCACGGCGGGGGGCTCTCGGCGTCGCGACCCTCGGGACGATCGCCGCTCTCCACGCCGCCGACGCGGCGGTTCTGGTGAGGCTCTACCCCGCGTTTCACTATGCCCTCACCGCGCTGGCGTTTACCGCGGGCGCCTTCGGGGCCGCCCTGGTCTGGCCCCGGACGGGCTTTCCTCGCCTCCTGCTGACGGCCTCCGCCGGGATCCTCGGGCTCGCCGCGGTCGCCCTCTTCCTGGCCCTCGGTACCCAGAACCCCCGATACGTCATCGGTCACGCGACCGCCCACGCCGCGGATATCCTGGTGCTCACGCGGGCCGTCACCCCGTTGGACGCGGAGGCGGTCCTCGATGCCGCCGAGGACGAGGTGTCGCCGGACGAGCCGTTCGTCCCGGCGGGGCTCATCGCCCGTCCCGGCGCGGACCTCGTCCTGATCACGGTGGACGCCATGCGGTACGACCGGCTCGCCCTGCTCGGCGCCCGCCGGGAGGTGACGCCCCACATCGACGCCCTGGCCCGCCGGTCCGTGGTCTTCTCCCGCGCATACACCCCGGTGCCCCACACCTCCTACGCCGTCACCTCGCTTTTGACCGGCAAGTACACCCGGCCCCTGTTCGAGGTGCCCGGCGCCCCGAAGCGGCACGAGACCTGGCCGGAGATCCTCCACCGGTTCCGCTATGAGACCTCGGCCTTCTTCACCCCCGCGATCTTCTTCATCGACAAGGAGCGCTTCCGGCCCTACCTCGAGACCGGCGCCGGCTTCTCCTACCGGAAGGCGGGGAGCCGGCTCACCGCGGAGGAGCGGGTGGATCAGCTCCTCGAGCACCTGAGGGACAAACAAAAGAGCGGCAAGCCCCACTTCGCCTGGGCCCACTTCTTCGAGGCCCACGAACCCTACGATCCGCAGTGCCGCCGGTTCGGCGACGGGCCGGAGGATCGCTACGACTGCGAGCTCTCCACCGTGGACAACGCCCTCGGCCGGCTCTTCGAGTACCTGGATCAGCAGCGCCCGGACGCGATCGTCGTTGTTACCTCGGACCACGGGGAGGAGTTCGGCGACCACGGCGGTAAGTACCATGGCACCACGCTATACGATGAGCAGGTGCGGGTCCCCCTCGTGATGAAGATTCCAGGGGTGGAGCACCGGATCATCGACGCTCCCGTGAGCCTGGTGGACCTCCTCGGCACTGGCCTCGCCCTGCTCGACCTCCCGGTGCCCGCCCGGGTGCGCTCCCGGAACCTGGTCCCCCTCATCGCCGGCGTGCCGGTCGAGACCGAGGCCTTCGCCGAGGCCCACGACGAGATTATGGCGGTGAAGGATGGGTACAAGGCGGTGTGCGACACCCGGGACGATCTCTGCCGGCTCTACGATCTCGCGGCCGATCCCGGGGAGCGGCGCTCCGTCGCCGCCGAGAACGAGGAGCGCCTGCGCCGGATGAAGGGGCGCATTTACGCCTGGCGGAAGAGCCACGCCGAGGAGGAGCTGCGGCCCGTGGTTACGGCCGA
Source organism: Polyangia bacterium (assembly GCA_050304755.1). Lineage (GTDB taxonomy): Bacteria > Myxococcota_A > Polyangia > JAAYKL01 > JAAYKL01 > CAYWLQ01. The sequence goes on from JBNLED010000067.1 coordinate 3,946, forward strand.
GGGGGTGGAGGGATGGCCCGCCGCCATCGAACGGGCCCTCGCCGGAGACGAGGACGTCGCGGCGGATCTGGTGAAGATTATCAACGGACGGGGGGCGGCGCGGATTCGCCGGAAGGCCGCGGAGCTCCTGTTCTCGACGGGGAGCGGGGGGACGGATTCCGAGGGGACCCTCACCTGGGAGGGAGAGGCGGACGCGGTGGTGGCGGCGTGGATCGCCCTGATCCAGACGTCTTCGAAGCCCGCGGAGGCGCTCCGCTTCCTGGCCGGGGCGGCGCCCGGGCTCGAGAAGGGCAGCGGGGTGGCGCGCGCCGTCTCCCTGGCCCGGCTCGAGGGGGGGGACAAGGGGGCCGCGCGGGACGTCCTCGACGTGGCCCTCGACGGGCTGGCCCCCGTGCCGGAGCGGCAGCGGGCGCTGGCCCTCCTCGAGACCGCGGGGGATCGGTCGATGGCGGCGGAGCTGATGTCGCTGATCAACACCTACCAGATCTCCCTCGAGGTGATCCACGCCCTGGCGGCGCTGCGGGCGAAAACCGCCCTCGACGCCATCGTCACCCGGCTGAAGCGGGAGCGGTTCTCCGAGCGCAAGGCCGCCATCATCGACTCCCTGGTCCTGTTGAATGATCGTCGCGCCGCCCCGGCCCTGGCCGATGAGCTCCTGAACGACGCGCCGCCCCCTGGAGCGATCCGCGGCCTCGCGGCGTTGGTCAAGGCGTCCCACACGGGCCGTGACGTCGCCACCTCGGACCGGTCCCGGCGGGTGACGCTGTTCAAGGTCGACACCGGAGCGCTCACCGTCCGGGCGGACCGGGTCAAGCGTCTGGTCGTCGACACCACCGCGCACGCCGAAGGGGCCGGCGTCGTCGCCGCCTGCAGCGGCGAGACGCTGACCGTCCCCGTGGACGCCGCCGGTCAGGCGACGGTGGACTTCAGCGCGTGTAGAAGCGATGAGAAGCGGCTGACGATAACCCTCGGCCTCTCCCCCGCAGATCTCGACGCGGAGATAAGGCACGCCGCGGTGACACCGTAGATCCCATGAAGGGCCGCTGAGGCCGGCGAACCTCTTGAAAAACAAACCACTTTTCTGAACGATGTTCTGCTGTGATCGGAACCTGTTGAAGGTAAAAACGGGGTAGTCAAGGTCCTCGATGTTCTCATTCGTCCTACCCGTTCCACGACTCTTGATGGATTTTTGAAAATGTTGGTTAATGCGGGTTATGGTTTCTCGTCGCGACGGTTTCCGCCGACCCACAACAGAGGAGGCCCATGTCCACACCCACCTTCAACGCCGAAGATCGCTCCCTGCTCCACCGCGGCTACCCGCACATCCGCCTGCTGGTCGCCGATCATCCGGACGACGCGCCCAAGAAGATCGCGAAGGCGACGGCGAAGGTCGTGAACGCCATCGACCCATGCCTTATGTTCGGCGGGAGAAGAAATGCAACCGAAACGCAATGAAACGTCTCTTGTGATGAAACAACCATCGGCCATCGCCAATATCTCTCGGTGGGTGCTGACCGCAACGGCGCTGACCCTTACCGCCTGTGGCGGGTCGTCTTCCGGTGTTGACGCCGCTCAGGGAATTGCAGGGGGCGGCGCCGATGGGACGACGGAGCACTGCGCTGGGCGCGACTTTCTCCTGCAACGATGGGGCGACTGCGGCTGGGTCCGGTCAGTGAGCGCCGACGGGCGGTTCGCCGTGCTCATGGGGTATGGCCCGGTGTGCGTGGTAGATATGGAACACGAGGCCGTCATTGCGACAGCAGACCACGCCCCGGATCGCTATGTGGAGATGAGCCCCGCCGGTGATCGGGTGGTCTTCTCGGGGGACGGCGGGTTTGTGCTCGACGTGGCGAGCGGGTCCACGGCCCCCCTCGGAGAGGAGGCCGACTGCGAGCTGGCCCCGCGGTTCAGCGCGGACGGGGGCACCCTCTACTTCGGCCGGCTCAGGCGCCCCGACATGATCTGCGATGCCATGGCGCGGGACCTGGCCACCGGGGCGGATCGATCGCTTGTCCCGCGGCGGAACCCGCCAAGGAACCGACCAGGTGCCCCCGACGACTTCTATTGGGCGGTGAGCGAAGACGGGCGGTTTCGGGTCAGCCTGCGGGCCGGGCGTCTGCTGGTCTGGGACGGCGAGCGCCGGGACGCGGGGCCGCACATCGAGGTGCCCCTGCCGAAACCGAAGCGGCCTTCCGACAAAAAACGCGAGGGAATGATGGGGTTCGCCCCATGGAGCCATCGCCTGGCAGTGGCGTGGGGCGGAAGGACCGCAGCCTTCGATCTGCCGGCCGTCCGGCCTATCTGGAAGCTGGACTTCGTCACCGAGCAGATGGCCTTTGACCGGCGGGGCAAGCGCCTGGCCCTGATGGGCGGCGAGGAGTCCGAGGAGGAGACGCTGCGGGTGGTGGACGCGTCCACCGGCGGTATCGTCCGCGAGGTCGCCGGCAGCTGCGACGATCCGGCCTTCAGCGCTGACGCCGCTCGGGTGGGGTGCGGCAGCCCGGATCGGCGGGTCGTCGATCTCGAGTCGGGGGAGTGGCTGGACGAGGTGGTCTCCAAGGGATACTGGGACGCCCGCGGCCGCGCCTTCGTGGCCGTCCGGGGGCGTATGGAAATCCGCGACCAGGGCTCCGGGGCGCTTTTACGCGGCTTCGATGTTTCCCCGGCCATTCGACGGCGTCTCGACGCCTTCAGGGTATACGATGAGCCCTTCTCCCTCGTCTCGGTCGTCGACCGCGTCACCGGTCCGGCCGCGATGATCGGCTGGAACGCGGATACCCTCACCCCCCGCTGGATCCACCGGCAACAACGCGAGCGGCCGGTGTTGGCCAAAGACGGTCCGGCGGTCGTTTCCCATTCGGGGAATCAGTACCGGACGCTCGATCTCGAGACCGGCGAGCCCCGGGACGGAGTCGCACCCCGCGGCTTCCTACCGAAGGGGATCTACCCCCAAACCCTCCGGATTCCCTACGTGGCGGACGCCGTGGCGACCTGGCGGGACTACCGGCTGACCGTCACCCGCGGGGGAGAGGAGCGGATTTTCCCGGTCAACCTCAGGGGCGCAAAGCGGGATACGGCGCGGCTCATCGCGACGGAGATCCCCGGCGTGCTGGTGGCGTTGCTCTACAAGGCGGGACCCGAGCCGGACTGTTGGCACGACGGCAAGCACTACGAGTGCTCGGAGGTGTATCCCGGCGACGAAGGCCCGGATGTCGGCCCCCACCTCTTCCGCATCGACTGGCGGCGGGGCGAGTCCCGCGAGATCGCCTGCCAGCGATCGCCGATCCAGATCGTAGGGGAGCTGATGCTGGTCACGGAGGGGCCGAGGCAAATAGAGATCTACCGCCTCGGCACGGGACAGCGTTTGAGTGTCATCGAGGCGGCATACAAAGACGCCGAGGTGCGCCCCGGAAGCCGGACCGTGGCCCTGTGCACCCGGGACGAATTGGAGAAGACGCCCCGGCTGGTCGTCCTCGAAACCGAGACTGACGAGACGCTTCTGAGCGAGCCAATGCCCTGCGAACGAGTCGAGTGGATCGCCGGCGGCCGCCTCCTGCAGGTCCTGGGCAGAGGGAGCGTCCGGCTGATCGATGTAGACCGCGGCGCCCGTCTCCTGATCGAGCAGTACGAGCTGGGAGATCGCGACGCCCCCGCCCCGGCCCTCCTGGTACGGCATACCGACGGAAGCTTCGACGCCCCCGAAGACCTCCGAGAGGTGGTGGGCTACCGGGAGCGGCGCCCGAACTGTGAGGAGCGGATCGTTACTGGTGATGAAGCCGTCGCCCGCGGCCGAGCGGCGGGGCTGCTCCGGGATTTCTTCGGGAAACCGAGCCCCGCTGCACTGGATTAGTAGTTTCCATTCGTTGACAGACAATATCAGGGGCGATATCTTTGCAGAATGTCAACACCCAACGCCCTGACGGTTTCTCGATACCGCGCATTTGCGAACAGTGAAACACTACCTCTGCGTCCCCTGACGCTGTTATATGGGCGAAACAATTCGGGCAAGAGTGCCCTGACAAGAGCCCTCGCCCTGATCGGGGCGTCAGTTGAAGAAGGTTCTCAAAACGCAATTGCAATGCATCAGCCTGTGATTCGCGGTGGTCAATTCAAAGATATCGCATGGCAGGGTGACCGTAGGCATTGTAGGGGGATGGCGTCCTTTCTTCAATGCTCGTGGCATCTCGTTCCGTTCGGTTCCGCACGCCAGGTGAGAAGGTCATTCTCGCACGAAGTCCGCGGCGGCGTGCGGGTCAGCGCAGGATGATACACCTTGTGTCTCGCGACAACGGACCCCGATGTCTGTGTCCGTTTTACACAAGCTGCACCGTCCCGCGCTGATCATACCCGTTTGATATCAAACATAAATTGGCATTCTCCATTGTTTTCGGGACCGATCGTTTTTGCGAAAAAAACCGAAACCCTAACAAAGGAGAATGCACATGGATCGGTATATCGGAATGGATGTCCACTCGGCAAGTTGTACGGCCGGCATCTTGAGCGCCAAGGGGAAACGGCTGAGCTCGACGGTGCTCGAAACCAACGGCAAGGCCCTGGTGGAATTTCCCCCTTGAAAGGGGATCTCTTTCTGCGATCTCTTTCTGCGCGGAAGATCCGCTCCCCGTGCGACCGCCTCGTGATGAAAATTCAGGTAGATATAGAATCGGTTGGTCGATGTGCTAAAACTACAACAATTTATCGAATCTGCGGTTCCAAAAAGCTCGTGCCGTTTCTTTTAGGGAGAACAATAAGAGCGTTGTGATGAGACAAGAAGACAACGACGAGACGGTCTGCGAGGACGAGCCGAGCGCGCTACGGCGGCGGGTCGAAACGCTGGAGCGCGAGCTTGCCGAGGCCCGGGCATCATCCGGACACGGTCCCTCCCCCGAAGGCGCGGATCTGTTCGACGCGGTGTTCAACGGCATCGATGTCGGCCTGTTCGTCGTGAATGTTTCCGAGGGACCGTCGTTTCGGTTCGAGGCGATCAATAGCACGCAAGAGTCCTTGATGGGCATAACGAACGATGCGGTGTCCGGTCGCGCGCCCCGCGATCTCGAATACCATTTCGGCAAGCCCGTGGTGGATCGCATCGTCGGTCTCTATATCCGTTGCGTTCGGGAACGCCGGCCCATCGAGACCCTGCTCAACATCGATTTCCCCGGCCCCGATGAGTGGTGGGTGAACCGCGTCGCGCCCCTCGTTGACAAAACGGGGGTCGTGTATCGGCTGGTGGGAACGAGCACCCGTCTCACGGAGCGGAAGCGCATAGAAGACGCGCTTCGAAAGAGCGAATCGGTGCTGCGTACGATCATCGAAAACTCGGCGGTCTCGATCGTTCTTGTAGGGCCGGACGGCGTCCCTGTCGTGGTAAATCGAGCCTTCGAACGCCTCCTCGGCTACTCGACGGACGAGTTGCGGCGGATGCCGTTTTCGGAGCTGACCCATCCGGAGGATTTCAAGGCGGAGATCGCCCTCTTCCGCGAGGTCCTCGAGGGGCGACGGGATACATACACCCTTGAGAAGAGATCCTTCCGAAAAGACGGCGCCAGCATCTGGGTGAAGGTGAGCGCGCGGGCCGTCCGTGACGACGACGGGCGGGTGACCCATCTGGTCGTGGTGGGGGAGGACATCACCCCGCGCAAGGCCGCCGAAGCGGAAAAGGCCGCCATCGAAGCCCAGTATCGGCAGTCCCACAAGATGGAGGCCGTCGGCCAGCTCGCCGGCGGCATCGCTCACGACTTCAACAACCTCCTTACGGTAGTGACGGGTTACGCGGACATGGCCCTCCTCGAGATGAACGAGAGCGATCCCCTCCGCCGTCCGCTCAAGCAGATCCTGGACGCGGGCGACAAGGCGACCACGCTCACCCGTCAGCTGCTGGCGTTCAGCCGGAAGCAGATGTTGGATCCGAAGCCCGTCGACCTCGACCGGACCATCCGGGAGCTCGCCAAGATCCTGAAGCGGCTCATCGGCGAGAACATCCAGCTGCGCACCCACCTGGCCGGCGATTTGGGATACGTGCACGCCGATCCGAGCCAGCTGGAACAGGTCGTCATGAACCTCGTCGTGAACGGGCGGGACGCCATGCCGGACGGGGGGGTGATTACCGTCGAGACATGTAACCTCGGAGAGATCCATATCCCGTCGGATGAAACCGGCGGGTACGAGGGCCCCGGCGTAGCGCTCGCCGTCTCCGATACGGGGACCGGGATGTCCCCCGAGATCCAGGAGCGGGTCTTCGAGCCGTTCTTCACCACCAAGGAGAAGGGCAAGGGGTCCGGGCTGGGGCTCGCCGTGGTCTACGGCATCGTCAAACAGAGCGCAGGCCATATCGCGGTAGAGAGCGAGCCCGGGCGGGGCACCACATTCCGCATCGTGTTCCCGCGCATCGCCGACGAAGAGATCCCCGAGGTCTCCTCCGCGTCCGCGGCCGCGGACTGGCGCGGGAACGAGACCATCCTCGTGGTGGAGGACGAGGACTCGGTACGGGAGCTTGTCGTCACCATGCTGTCCTCGGCCGGATACACTGTGGTATCTGCCTCGAACGCCGGGGAGGCGATCCTGGAATGCGAAAAACACGCCGACGCCATCAGCCTGATGGTTACAGATATCGTCATGCCGAAGATGACCGGCGTCGAGCTGTCGGATAGGCTCGCTCGGATCTGCCCGAAGATGAAGGTGCTCTTCATGTCGGGCTACACCGAACACATGTCCATGCAAGGGGGCCTGGATCCCGAGGGGCGATACTTCATCCCCAAGCCGTTTACCGCGATGGCGATCTTGAAGAAGGTGAAGATGATCCTGAATAGGGGGGCGTGATCTCCCCCATGAAACCGCAGGGCGGGATCCGGCCGGCGTCGGCGAATGAGACACCTACCTGGAAAAATAGATCTCGGAGTACCCGCCGAGTTCTGGACGCTCTATTCGCGTTGTCGCCTTTTTCGTAAAGACCCGGTTTGGACCGCACGGCTAGAACACACACGTCGCGGGGCAACCGTCGCCGTCGACGGTGTTGCCGTCGTCGCACTTCCTCGACACCTTCCCGGAGGTACCCATCGCCGCAGCGCGCTTCCTCGCAAGTGTACAGGCAGGCCTTTTTGAAACACCCTCCTCGCGGGAGTGCCAGGGTGAGGCTCTTGAGAAAGCAGGCGGTGGCTCTTGAAAAAGAGGGCAGAGGCTCCTGCCGGAGAGATGGGGGTGTTAGTCGATATCGGGCTCGACTGGGCAGAGGTGATCCACGGCGAACTCCTGGCCGCCGATGGCGACCTGGGTCACCTCGCCCTCGAGCCGCAGGATACCGGTACCCTGGTTGATGCAGCCGAACCCTTCGCACTGTACCAGCACGCCGCCGACTTCGACCCCGTCGAGATCCTCGAGGTCGTCCGCGTTGCGGAAATCGCCATTGACCTCGAGGTTGACGTTGCCGCCAAACGCGCCGAAGGCGAGGGTGAGGCCGTGGGGGAGCACCGGGAATTCGAAGATGGCGTTGATGTTGCTGATCCGGAAATCCTGACCGGAGGCGCCGGCCGCGCCCTCGTCCGCCACCATTGCGGCGCCCTCGTCGGTCCAGGTGAGATCGAAATACTGAAATTCGTCGAAGAAGATGTCGATACCGGAGTCGTTGAGGGTGTCCCCCACCCCGTACGCGCTGTCGAGGAGGGCGTCCTCGAAGTCCAGGCAGGGGGGATCCGGGGCGACGATCTCATACCCCTCCTCGGCCACGTCGCTCGGCACCATCCGCTCGGCGACGGCGAGCGCCATGAGAACCTTGTCGTCGATCACCGGGATGCACGCGCCGGTGTAGACCGGGGACGCCGGTGTGGGAACCGTACCGTCGGTGGTGTAGTGGATCTCCGCGTCCTCGGTCTCGCATGAGAGCTCGACACACACGGAGGTGGAATGGGTCCCCCCTGCGGGATCCATCACGGGGGTCGCCGCCTTGGGCAGGGGCTCTGACGGGCAGATGTCGTCAATGACGAACTCCTGGCCGCCGATGCTGAAGCTGTTGATGGGCCCGGTCAAATACAATGCGCCGAGTCCCCGACCGCTGCAGCCGGGACCGTCGCAGTACAGGTGGACGCCCCCGATGATCGCGTGTTGCAGGTCTATGAAGTCCTCCTCGTTTCGATGATCGCCGTTGATGTTGATATTGACGTTTCCGCCGTACTCGCCAAAGGCGATCCGCATCCCTTCCAAGAACGGAAAGTCGAAGGCCAGGTTGATATTGTTCACCCACATCTCCAGCCCGGATCCCCCGGCCATGCCGTCGGTCGACATAGTGGTGCTCCCATCGGCGGTCCATAGGTCGTTCATCCACTGAAAGGGTATTGCCTCCACATCGATTCCGGAGTCGATGAAGACGTCCCCCACATGAAACACGTCGTCGTCCCGGCGCGCTTCGAAGTCGACGCAGGGGATCTCCGGCGTCTCGATGGTATAGGTCTCCTCGACTTCATCGCTGTCGATCATGAGGGGATGAACCGCGACGGCGTGGAGGACCGTGTCGTCGATCACCGGGACACAGGTGCCGGTGTAGAGAAACGAAGCGGTGGAAGCCGGGGATCCGTCCCTGGAAAAATAGATGCTCGCCCCGGGTGTCTCGGTCTCCATGTGGACACACTGGGAGCTCGGGTACGCACCCCCCACCGGGTCCATCGTCGGGGGGGCCACCTTCTCCAGGTCATCCGCCGGGCAGATATGGTCAATGACGAATTCCTGTCCACCGATGCTGAAGTCGTAGACGGCGCCGGAGAGATGCAGGGTCCCGGTGCCCTGACCGCCGCAGCCGGCACCCTGGCAGTAGATCGCGACGCCGCCGATAAGGCTCGGCAGATTCGCGAAGTCCTCCACGTTTTGGTGGACGCCATTGACACGGATGTTGATGTTCCCCCCGAACTCGCCGAACTGTAGGGTCAATCCGTGGGGCAGGGCAGGAAGGTCGGGCGTTACATTGATGTTGCTCACCCAGAGATCCTGTCCCGAGCCGCCGGCGTCCCCTGCGCTGCTCACCGACGCCATGCCCCCTGCCGTCCAGATGTCGTTTGACCACTGGAACTCGGTGAAATGGACATCGTATCCGGAGTCCGTCAGCGTATCCCCCACGTGGTATTCGGTCCCCACCGCGGGCGCCTCGAAATCGATGCACGCCAACGCCGGGTGTTCGATGACATAGGCCTCCTCGGCGATGTCGCTATCAGCCATCCAGTCGTGCCTGGCGAAAGCCCGAATCACTATGTCGTCGTAAACAAAAACACAAGCACCGGTGTACAGGGTTGACAGCACTGTGGGGAGGCTCCCGTCGGTGGTGTAGTGGATCGTGGCGCCGGGGGTCGAGGTGGTGATGTTCACGCAGATGGAGGTATCATACGCGCCGCCAACGGGATCCATCTCGGGGGTCGCCACCTTCTCGAGGGGGTCTGCCGGACAGATATCGTCGACGACAAACTCCTGGCCGCCGATGCTGAAGCTTCCGATTGTCCCTGCGAGCAGCAAGCTCCCGCTCCCCTGACCGTTGCAACCGAAACCCTCGCAGTAGAGGATCGCCCCGCCGATCGTCTCTCCGTGGAGATCCTCGAAGTTATGGGCGTTTTGCTGATCGCCGTTGATACTGATATTGACGTCTCCACCAAAATCGCCGAACCGGAGTATGATCCCATCTGACAGCTCGGGGAAATCGATTTCGACGTTGATGTTACTCAACCAGAGCTCTTGTCCTGAACCGCCGGCCTGTCCCTCGTCCCCGACCGCGGCTTGTCCCATGTTGTAAAGGGTATTGTCGCTCTGAAGAAACGGTGCAAAGCCGATATCCACCCCCGAATCCGATGTCGTATCCCCGACATGATAGATTTCATCCAACGGGAGATCCTCGAAATCGACACATTCGGGTTCAGGTGGACTGCCGGTACCGGTGTCAACGCCGGTGTCCTCTCCGGTTCCGGTATCAAACCCGCCGGTCCCGGTATCCGTTTCTGTGTCTGTATCCGCATCTGTATCGGTGTCGGTGTCAGCGTCCGTATCCGCGTCCGTATCTGCGTCCATATCAGCATCTGTATCCGCATCCGTGTCGGCATCTGTGTCCGCATCCGTATCTGCGTCTGTGTCGGCATCCGCATCTGCGTCTGTGTCGGCATCCGTATCTGCGTCCGTGTCGGCATCTGTGTCGGCATCCGTATCGGCATCTGTGTCGGCATCCGTATCGGCATCCGTGTCGGCGTCCGTATCGGCATCCGTGTCGGCATCCGTATCGGCATCCGTGTCGGCATCCGTATCGGCATCCGTGTCGGCGTCCGTATCCGCATCCGTGTCGGCGTCCGTATCCGCGTCTGTGGATGTATCGTTTTCAGAACCCGCGTCGTTTTCCTCACTGTTGCGGACGTCACAGGCCGCGCCCAACAGGAGAAACAACACAGCAACGGGAATGACCCGCCAAGCTGGGTTAACGTTATTGGCTCTCATTTTCATTGCTACCTCCTCATTTAGGCAAGCTAGTTGATCTGGGCGCAGGGTTTGGAAATCCCCTGGCTATCATTGTGCTGAAAGCTCAAATGGAAGAACCGTGCCAAGCTGGACAAATTGAAGCTAGAGTATGAAATGAAAGACTTTTTTGCTTTATGGCGTTTTCGACCGCAATAGTTCTGAGGTATGGATTCAGCACCAAACTGCAACCTGTGTAACGTTACAAGATTACGCCGGTTACCGGGTGGAGCGACAAAGCAAATAACCTTCCTGACCCCCCTATACGGCACAAACTGCACCTGCCGACGATGCACAGTCTGTCCTTTGGGCAATGCCCATCCGACCCAGAAGACGTGCAGGAGTCTCTACGGCAGGTGCAGGCGTTTCAGCATGTGCGAAAGACCGAGGGCCGGGAGGCGTGTCCCGCGGGATGGGAGCCGGGCAAGCCGACCCGCAAGGTCGGACCGGATCTCGTCTGGAGAGTCTGGGAAATCTGCAAAGCGGCTGCTTTACCGACAGTTCAAGGAGCGCTATATCACCTTTGACCCCGGTGTCAGATTGGTGATTTCCGGCCGTGAAAAGAGCCCGTGCACCAGGCCTTTTTGCGTGTGGATATCGTAACGGAACGATTCAGTCCGGTACGGTGGAATATCCCCTCTGCGTCCACGCCTCGATTCCTCCCTCCATCACCCATACCATCGGGTAATCGTATTCAATAAGCGTGTCGTATGCGGACTCGCTTCTCACACCCCTCCGACAGTAGAGCACGATGTGCTTGGCGGCATCCACCAGATCCAGGTTGGCTGCGAGAGTGTCCCAAGTTATCTTGAGAGAACCTTCGATGTGTCCCAAGTTATAGAAAACCTCGTCGACAACGTTTATCAGCAACATATCCTGATCGGCGGCCGTGAGGCGCTCGTACACCTCGTCGACGGTAATATACTTGCCGTCCGGCCACGGAGTAGAGACACCGGCATCCCCCTCTTTGAGAGAATCGGTGCCGACACCGGCGTCAGTCTCCGCATCGGTGACGATTTCGCTGTCCGCTGGCCTGTCCGTGTGGGAGTCCCATTCGGAGTCCGTGCCCTCACCGGAGTCTGCACCCCGGATCGTCTCTGTTTCCGTCAAGGTTTCAGAATCCCCCGAATCGGTCGTGCCCGTCTCCGAATCCGTCCCTGTGTCCGGCTGTGTGTCCCCACTGGCGGTATCCCCATCAATAGCGCGGGACTCGGTATCCCTATCAATAGCGCCGGACTCGGTATCCGGCTCCGCCCCGGATGTTCCGTCGGTGCCGTCGTCAGTGTTGCCAGTAGGAGCGTTGCTCTCCGAATCGGTTTCGGTATCGAGGGTTGGGGTCACATCGTGATTGTCCTCGGCGCATCCGCCGAGCAAAAGAAGCAGGAACGACCCAATAATGGAATAGAGATGTGCCACGACCTTCTTTTCTTTAATCCACTCCTATTCTCATATCACCTACGCGGTCCGCTAAAAATAAAAAAAACAGGAAAATTAGAAAAAGTAGATCATCTATTTCGAATAATGAAAAACACGGAAGCGAGGGGTGTAGAGTAGCCAGCAGGTTACCCGGCCAGGGCTACTCTATACCCCTCACTTCTGCACTTCTTAACGGGTGACCCAGCCGAACGGCCCGTTCGGATCGAAATAGGGGGCGAGCTCGTCGAAGCGCAGAAGGTACTCCTCGGACGGCGACAGCGCTTGGATGGCGTGGGGCAGCCCGAAGTCGAACCGGAACACCAATCCGTCCTTTTTGACAAAAAAAAGCTCCAGATGTTGGGCTAGAAAATGGACCCCCTCACCGTACGTTTCTTGCATAAACTCTTCGAACTTTGCGCGATCACTCGAGTTGCTCAGGTTATTCGCGACAGCTTCCTGAAGGCGATGGTCGACGAGGGCGGCAACGTGGGCGAGGGCATCCTCGCGGAAGATGGTCGACGCCGGCAACCGCTCGCCGTTGGTATCGAGAGTGATGTCTTTGTGCACACTCACCGGATAGGCGCCGCCGTCGTCCTCGAGGAAAAACGTCACGCTCAAGATATCGTGATCGTCGAAGTTCACCGTTGAATCCATTTTGAATACCTGGCACTCGAAGGTGTCGTCCCCGTCGCGCTGATAGACCATCTCGCGCCAGGTCTCATCCAGAGCCCGTTGTACGCGGTCATTGCTGTCTACGACCGGCACCTCGAGAACCGGGAGACAGTTCCCCGTACAATGATCCAGCACGATGATCCTGGATTGGACGGACGGGCTCAACCGGGAGGGCGGACGCTGGTGCATCTGGGCCGCGGTCAATGTAGCCGCGTCTTTGGATTGAGAACAGACTGGTATGGGAGTCGTCATTGTATCTTCGCGCGATGGTTCTACGGAGGTTGAGCCCTGATCGCGATCTGTTGCTGCCTCTCGGGTAGACGCCGATGGTGCCGTGGGGGTCGTGACCACCGCGCGAGATGCCTCCTGCGCAGGTCTGCTTTTGGAGAGACACGCCGTAACAAAAAACATCCCGTAACAAATAAGCCCGCTCAGCATTCGACCGCTCATAGAACTTCCTCTACATTGAATTGGCGAATTTAACAACAATGCGGAATCTGAGGACATGCCGGAGCCCGCGATCTCATGATTGTTTTCTCTCGTCGGGCGAAAGGAGCCGCACCCTTCTCATTTGGGACAACCGGTCCTTCGCAGTTGGGGCACGAGTGGGTGACTGTATTCATTGCAACTCCTGAGGAAAATTGAAAATTCGTTCCTCTTCGTCGGTCAATCCTGAGCGTCTCAGCTTTGTCAACACCCGGGGTTCCGTGGTCGGTCACAGGTCGAGTCCTTCTGTTACAGGCGCGTGGGTTCTGCCGTTGACTCTGAGTCATACCACAAAGAATCGAGCGATAGCGACAATGTTCCCCCGGCTGGACGCAATGGGTGCCATAAGAGTCAACGACCGTCTCGTGATCGCCCTTCTTCTCGGCGATCCGTCAGTCGGGTATCGGAAGACAAGCCGGGACGCAATCATCGCATTCCGGACAGGAGGACGTACCGCAGTCGTAGCACCTGTGACCGTTGTCGCATTCACCATCGGATTCGCATCCCGGTTCTCCCCAGGGGCGGCAGGTGACGGTATTGACGCAGCTCCAGCACCCGTCCCGCACCGCGGTGATCTCGAACGCCGGATCGCAGTCGGGCATGGGGCTTTGGCAGTCCAGGGCGGTTCCGTCATCACAGCGGGTGTTCCTGTCGGTGATGGTGATGGTCAGATCGCCGGAGCGCGGGACCGTGAACGCCGTGGAATAGCGCGCGCGTGTTCCGGCCGCGACCATCATCCCGTAGATGCCCGTGGTCTCCGGCGGATTGCACGGGATCTCCAGGGCGCACTGAACCTCATTGTAGACATCGACGAAGGCGCGGTACGCTCCTTCGAGGGGATGGTCATCGTAATAACAGGGGCAGCCGTCCTCGCAGTGATCGGAATTCAGCTTGTAGAGATCGCCGGACCACTCCACCTCGTAACGCTCCCCTGGGGCGATGGCGATGGTGAAGGGATAGTATTCGCACATGACGCAGCAAACCTGTGTCACAGACTCATCGCACCGGTCCATGCAGTAGGGGGGCTGCAATTCGACCTCGCCCCACTCACCGTCGTTGTACTCTCCGACCAGCGGAGCGATGCCGTCGATGTACTTCATGTTCGGCGTATCGTTGACGATGATGACGATCACCGGCGATTGGTCCACCGGTGGGGCCGTGTCCGTATCCCTATCCGAATCCGCGTCAGAATCCGCATCTGAATCCGCATCCGTGTCCCCGTCGGTGTCCCCATCCGTATCGGTGTCCGTGTCCGTATCGGTATCAACATCCGTGTCGGTGTCCGCATCAGTATCCGCGTCGGTGTCCGCGTCTGTATCCGCGTCGGTGTCCGCGTCGGTGTCCGCGTCGGTGTCCGCGTCAGTATCCGCGTCGGTGTCCGCGTCAGTATCCGCGTCGGTGTCCGCGTCGGTGTCCGCATCCGTATCCCCGTCGGTATCTCCGTCGGCACCGCCGGTGTCGGTGTCCCCGGGCGGATCCGAAGTGTTTGATGTCCAACATCCCGCAATAACGAGACCGATCAATAACGACCCTTTCACGAGCATGTGCATGAATAACCTCCTGCCGGGTAGCCATGCAGGGGACGTGCCATCCGCCGTTCGGCGAACCGTCCGTTAAACCGACGTGACTATTAAATTTTCCACCCTGAAAAAAATCGTGTCCGGAAATGCGTCGACAAAAATAGACAGTGTAGGAAGTTTCAGGGGGTTTCAGCGGGGCTCAATACACCGAAGATGATCGACGGAAAGGTCCGATTCAGGGTCTTGCTCTCGAAGTCCTTCATCACGAGGGACTGGATGATCTCCACCGGCTCCCCCTCCTCGAGGGAGGTCTTCGGAACCGCCGCCCACACCTCCGCTCCGGCCTCGTTCCGGAGGCGGATATAGGTGTATCGGGTGACGTCAATGGTCTCGAGCGCCTCGCCCTTGATGCGCACCGCCGGCTCGGTCCCCGCGTTGTCCGGGGGCATCATGCCCGGCCTGTCGTGAACCGGCGGCATGGCGGGGGGGGTGGCGGCCGGCGGCGTCTGCGGGGACTGCGCGACCGGTCCCGTGGCCCTCCCGAGGTGTTCGACGGATGGCGCCAGCGTCTCCTCGCCTTTACAGGCATGGGTCATGGCGACGAGGCACAGTATCAACATTGTTCGCGGCATTGGTGACTCCTCATCAGGGGACATTCTACTCTGGTATACGGTGGCGCCCCGCGGATTTCCAACTCCATTTTCAATGAACTGTCAAGGCGTGGGCGCAATGGGTTGCTAAATCCGGTAAATCGTTGCATTCTGCCTGGCGTATCGAGAGCGAACGAGGCGTAGTCAACGTGAAAATCACCGCCAATATGGTCACCGTCACCCGAATCGTCCTCATGCCGATCCCGGGATATCTGCTTTACGGGGGGGCGAGTGAGCTGTTCGCGGCGCTCCTGCTCATCATCGTCCTGGGGCTCACCGATTGGATCGACGGCATCATGGCCCGGCGGGAGGGGCCGTCCGTCCTCGGGGGGCTCCTGGATCCCATCGCGGACAAGATCTTCATCGCGGTCATCTACCTGCCCCTGACGGATCGGGGGGCCATCCCCCTCCTCTTCACCGCGTGCATCTTCTCACGGGATTTCATCGTCACCGCCCTCCGCACCAGCCTCAGCCTTCGGGACGCCCCCATGCGCACCTCGAAGCTCGCCAAGTTCAAGACGGCGATACAGATGGTGGGGATCGGCTATGTCATCCTCTACCTGGCCTACGAGCAGACCCCGGACGCCTTTATGGTGTGGTTCTTCATCGTGGGGCCCATCGCCTTCCCCCTGGGGCTCATCCTGTACCGGCTCTTCAAGGGGCAGCCGCAGGGCCTGCGGAGCTTCACGATGATGCTGCTGATGATCTTCGCCGTCGGCCTGAAGATCTTCCTGGGCATCCACCTCGCTATCATGGTCACCCTCTTTATCATCACCGCTATGACCGTCATCAGCGGATTCTCCTACCTCGTGGACGCGTGGAGCGCCTTCAAGGGGGAGCCCAAGGCGCGGGAGACGGTTCAGTTCATCGTCGACGGGGTGCTGCTGCCGGTCCTGTTCGTGCTCCTCCTCCCGGCGTACGACGGGGGCCTCATGAGCGCGGCCGTCATCCTCATCGTCACCCTGGAGCTGACCGTCGGGGGGCTCGGGAACCTCCTGGCGAGCGAGAAGACGCCCCGGACCTTCGGCGCGAGCTCCGCGAAGTCCCTGGGACAGACCGCGCTGGCGGCCGCCGCGCTGATCTTCGCTCATCTCGGGGGCGCCCTCGTGCTGCCGGGAAAACTCTGCATCGGCCTCGCGCTCGTCATCTCCACCATTTACTGCGGGGTATCGTTCTGGCGTCACCGGAAGGTGTATCTGTCGGCGATATAGCTTCCCGGTTCCATTGCCCGGCGGAGCCTGTGTTTTTCGCCGTGGAGGCCGTTTTTTTTCTTGATACCCGCTCTTTAAAATGTAAATACAACGGTTCATTGGAGGCGGCGGTAACGGTTTCCGGTGAGTCATATACAGAAGTCACAACGACTTGATACAATTGATGAACCCGCTGCCTCGAGTTAACGACACCACCACTGGAAACGAGCTTTTGTAGGAGGAGAGATGGTCGAGCTTCGATTTCACGGCCGTGGAGGTCAGGGGTCCGTTACATCGGCGGAGCTGTTGGCCCTGGCGGCCATCGCTCAAGGTAAGTACGCCCAGTCATTTCCGAAATTCGGTCCGGAACGCCGCGGGGCGCCTGTGATCGCATACGCTCGGATCAGTGACAAACAAATTCGCGATCGAACGGAGGTTCAGAATCCCGACGTGGTGATTGTCCTGGATCCCTCCCTGCTCAGCATCGTCGATACATCCAAGGGGATGCCGGAAGACGGAATTCAAATCGTCAACACCACCCACTCGGCGGAGCACCTCCGGAAGGAGTTCGGGCTCAAGGGAAAGCTCGTCACCCTCAACGCCAACAAGATCGCGTCGGAGGAGATCGGCCGGGTCATCACCAACACCACGATGCTCGGGGCGGCCATCCGCGCCACCGGGCTGGTGGATCCGGAGGCTATCGTCGAGCAGCTCAAGGTCCGCTTCGGGCGTATCGCCGAGGGAAACATCAAGGCATTCAAGCGCGCGCATAGTGAATGCGTATGTGAGGAATAGAGGAGGTTCACGTGTCCAGGCAATCTGCCAATCCTAAATGGAGAGAGTTGGCCCTCGGCATGGCGATCATCGAGCCCGGTTCGTCCCGTTACAATCGAACCGGGGACTGGCGATCGAGCCGGCCGGTATGGGAATTCGAGAAGTGTGTCAAGTGCGGCGTGTGCGCGGTTTTCTGCCCTGAAGGGTGCATCGAGATGCAGAAGGACGGGCTCCCCCTCGCGGACATGGAGTACTGCAAGGGATGCGGCATCTGCATCCTGGAGTGCTGGACGGGCTGCATCGAGCTTAAAGAGGAGAAAGATTAATGGGCGAACGAAAGGGAATGGAAGTCTCAATCGGGATCGCCGAGTCGGCGGCCGCCTGCGATTGCGACGTGATCGCCGCGTACCCGATTACCCCGCAGACCCACGTGGTTGAGCATTTATCCGAAATCGTCGCGGACGGCGAGCTGGACGCGGAGTTCATCCCGGTGGAGTCCGAGCACGCCGCCATGAGCGCCTGCATCGGATCCGCCGCCGCCGGCGCGCGGACCTTCACCGCCACCGCCAGCCAGGGCCTGGCCCTGATGCACGAGGTGCTGTTCATCGCCTCGTCGCTCCGGCTGCCCATGGTAATGGTGGTCGCCAACCGGGCGCTCTCCGCGCCCATCAATATCTGGAACGACCACTCGGACGTCATGACCGAGCGTGATGTCGGCTGGATCCAGGTCTTCGCCGAGAACGGCCAGGAGGCCGTGGATCTGGTGGTCCAGGCTCACAAAATGAGCGAGGACAAGCGCGTGCTGCTGCCCGTGATGGTCCACTTCGACGGGTTCATCCTGAGCCATATGGTGGAGCCCATCGAGGTGATGACCAAGGACGAGGTCAAGCAGTACCTCCCGGACTACGAGCCCCAACAGCGGCTCGACATCGACAACCCCATGTCCCTCGGCCCCGTCGGGATGCCCGAGGTGTACACCGAGGCCAAGATGGCGGGGGAAGAGGCGCTCCGGAGCGCCTACGGCCCTATCGTCGAGGCCTTCGACGGATTCGGGAAGCAGTTCGGACGCAAGTATCGCCCGGTGGAGACCTACCGGGCGGAGGACGCCGACGTGCTCTTCGTGAGCATGGGCGGCGTCTCCGAGACGGCCATGAGCTGGATCGACAGGGAGCGGGAGAAGGGAGAGAAGGTCGGCATCGTCCGGTTCAGGCTTTGGCGGCCGCTCCCCGCGGACGATTTCCTGGCGGCGGTCAAGAACGCCAAGTCCCTGGTCGTCATCGACCGTCACTTCTCCCCCGGCGGGCCCGGCGGCCCGGTGGCCCAGGAGATTAAGTACCTCTTGTACAACCAGGACAAGCGGTTGCCTCTGGTGGAGGTGGTCGCCGGTCTCGGCGGGCGGGACGTCACCTTCGCGGACTTCGATGACATGTACGCGCGTGGAAAGTCCGCCGCCGGCGGCGGCAAGGTCGGACCGTTCGAGCTGATTCAGGCGAGAGGAGGGCATTATGGAGAAGTTTAACGTATACGCGGCCCGTCTTCTGCCCAAGGAAGACTTCGTGGAGTGCGGTCACCGGGCGTGCCAGGGGTGCGGCGAGGTGCTCGCCATGCGGCTGGTGCACAAGGCCATGGGGCGGAACACCATCGCCTGCTCGGCCACGGGGTGCATGGAGATCATCTCCTCCCCCTATCCGGAGACCGCCTGGAACATCCCCTGGATTCACGTGGCCTTCGAGAACTCCGCGGCGGTCTGCTCCGGAGTGGAGGCCGGCTACAAGGCCCTGATGCGAAAGGGGCGTTACCCGAAGCGCAAAATCAACTTCGTCGCCTACGGCGGTGACGGCGCCTCGGCGGACATCGGCCTGCAGTGGATCTCCGGCGCCATGGAGCGCGGCC
Source organism: Polyangia bacterium (assembly GCA_050304755.1). Lineage (GTDB taxonomy): Bacteria > Myxococcota_A > Polyangia > JAAYKL01 > JAAYKL01 > CAYWLQ01. The sequence continues at coordinate 23,020 of JBNLED010000067.1, forward strand.
ACGACATGACCTACGTCTGCTACGACAACGAGGCGTACATGAACACGGGGATCCAGCGTTCCAGCGCGACCCCCTTCGGCGCGGCCACCACCACCAGCCCGGCGGGGAAGGTCGTCAAGGGGCAGCAGACCTGGAAGAAGAACATGCCGGAGATCATGGCGGCCCACAACATCCCCTACGTGGCCACCGTCAACCCGAGCTATCCGTTCGATCTGTTCACCAAGGTTCAGAAGGCCGTCAATACCCCCGGACCGGCCTATATCCATGTCTACGCTTCCTGTCCCACCGGGTGGCGCATGCGCCCCGAGCTGGCGGTTCAGGTCGGCCGCCTCGCGACAGAAACCGGCGTGTTCCCACTCTACGAAGTGGAAAACGGTAAGTACAAGATCAATTACGAGCTGGACGAATTCAGGCCGCTGAGGGACTACCTCAAGGTCCAGGGGCGGTTCCGGCATCTTTCCGATCACGTGATCGATGCCTCTGAGAAGCGCCTGCGAAAAGAGTACAAGCTGCTCCAGGCCAAGGTTCGCATGACGACGGAGGAGAGCGATGGAGAAGGCTGAGAAGAAGATGGTAACGTTCAAGATCAACGGCGTCCCGGTGAAAGCCGAGGCCGGCGACAATGTGCTGAACGTTGCGAGGCGAAACGGATTCGAGATCCCCTCCCTCTGTCACCACGAGGCGGTCACCCCCTACGGCGCCTGCCGGGTCTGCCTGGTGGAGATTACCAAGGGCGGCCGGAAGAAGATGACGACGTGCTGCAACTACGAGGTGCTCGACGGCATCGAGGTGGTCACGGACACCGAGGCCATCCGCCGCCACCGCGCCACGGTGCTGGAGCTGATCATGGCGGAGGCCCCCGGGAGCGAACGGGTGCGCCGGCTCGCCGCCGAATACGGCGTCACCGAGAGCCGCTTCGCCCGCAAAGAGGACTCCGACCGGGAGCGACACGACTGCATCCTCTGCGGCCTCTGCGTCCGCGTCTGCGAGGATATCGTCGGGGTTCACGCGCTGGCCTTCAACGGTCGCGGCGACAAGAAGGGCGTAGGCGGTCCGTTCCTGGAGGAGCCCAAGGCCTGTATCGCCTGCGGCGCCTGCGCGTGGGTCTGCCCCACGGACTGCATCGGCTTCGTTGAAGAGGACGGCATGCGCAAAGTGGTCCGCTGGGGCCGCGCCCTGCCCCTCGAGAAGGACGAGAACGGTCGTCCCTTCGCCCCCAAGTTCCAGCTCTTCCACTTCACGCAAAAGGCCGGTCTCAAGCCGGATTTCTACAAGAAGGCCCCGGGCGAGCGGTAAAGATCGCGCTACGCGCCGACCCTTTCTCTATCTATAGTTTCCGCCGTTGCGTTCAACCGGCTTTGGTACGCTCCGAGTCGAGGGTCTTGCCGGCGCCCCGGCAGTCGGAGCAGTGGGTGGGCTTGGCCCAGGCCCCCAGGGAGACCATCAGCTGGTGCTCCTTGGGCCACACGATGGGGGCCTGGCAGGCCCCGCATTCGAGGGTGATGGTCTTGGCCTCCTGGAGGAACTGCTTGCACTGCTTGCACGAACGGCGGGGGGGGCTCGTGTGTCCCCGCCGTATCGCCGAGAGATGGTTTTCCCGGTTCCAGATCCAGGTGTTGTCACAGCCGTCATTCTGGCAGGGGACGCTCTTGTCCTCCATGGTGCCGATCTCCTCGGCGCACGCGTTGCAGAGCCGACGGGGGGGATCGGTGTTCCCCTTGACGGCGGCCTCCAGCTGCATCCCCCGGGACCATGTCCAGGTGTTCTCGCAGCCGGTCACCCGACACCGCACCGGCCGGTCGGTGAGGCGCTTGAAGCGTCGGAAGCACTCGTCGCACATCCTACCCCCGGGCTCGCCGTTGCCGAAGCGCTTGGCCTCCGCCTGCATGAAACGGGTCCAGACCCAGGTGTTCTCGCACCCCTTGACGCGACACACCTGCTCTTTGTCTTCCGCGTCCCCCATGGCGTCCAGGCAGTCGACGCACATCCGCTTCGGCGGCTCGGTCATCCCCCGGGCGGCGGCCTCCAGCTGCATTCCCTTGGTCCACGTCCAGGTGCCCTCGCACTCCCGGACGCGGCACGGTACCTGAATCTCCTTCAGCTTGCGGAACTTCTGATAGCACCCTTCGCACATCCGGGCCGGGGGCGCGGAGGTCCCCTCCCCGCCGTCCGCGGCCATCCGCTCCATGGCGGACCAGGTCCACTTGTTGTCACAGCCCCTCACCCGGCAGGTCACCTCGACGCTCTCCACCGCCTGGGACTTGCCTTTACATGCCTGACATATCCGATCCCGGGGGGGCTCCGTGCGTCCCCGCTTGAGCGCCGCGAGCCGGGCCGCCTTGGTCCAGGTCCAGGTGTTTTCGCAGGAGTCGTTGGCGCAGGGAACCTCCCGGTCCTCGAGCTCGTTGTACTTCGCGTAGCACTCGGGGCACATCCGGGCCGGCGGGTCGGTTTTGCCCTCCCGCATCCAGCGCAGCTGATCGACCCCCTCCCATATCCATGTCTTCTCGCACCCGCGCGTACGGCAGGGCATCACCTTGTCCTTCATCCCGCTGAACAACGATGCTTTCAGAGTCACGTCACACTCCTTTGTCCCATGACGGTGGTCTCGATAAGAGCGCGTGCGCCCATCCGCCGACTGGAGTTCTATCGTGAAAGCCCCATCACAGCAAGGGGGAGCTCAGCGAACCAGCCCCAGGGTGCGCATGATGGTGGGGAGAAGCCAGCCGTAACCGAGCCCCCAGAGCAGGTTGAGGGTGACGGACTCGGCCGCCCCCCCCTTGACGACCTGCGTGCGGACGATGACCGCGCCGATGCTGAAGAGCGCGGTGAGGCCGACGGCGGTCCAGAACAGGATCCGGTCGGCGCTCGCCCACCACCCGGTGGCGAGATAGAACCCCGTCGTCACCACCACGCCGAACAGCAACGCCGCCATGGTGAATGCGAAGGAGAAGAGCCGCCGGTTCGGGACAGGCCCGGCGGCGCCGTCCTCCCCGACCGCGAGCTGATCGTAGCGGAGCCATACAATCAGAAAGGTCATGCCCGTGACCCCCAGGACGATGAGCATCGGAAATACCAGTTTCATGGTTGTTCTCCTTTTGAAACGGGGATGGATTTCCCCGGATGTTTCATTCTGTGGAGGCGAAAGAACTCGTGGAAGAGCGCGCTCAGTACCTCCATTGAAAACGGCGGGTGCACGGCCAGGCTCCCGATGATGATGCAGTAGAACGTCCGGGCCGCCGTCTCCGCTCGGGGGCCGCTCCGCAGTCGGGAGAAGACCTCGGTGAGAAAGGCGATCCGCAGCGCGTCGAGTCGCTCCATATGCTCGCGGGCGACGGGGTTCGAGACCGCCCACGCGCGGATGGCGATCTCCGGCAGGGGGCTCCGCTTCTCGAACTCGCCGAGCAGCCCGAGGAGCACCTTGACGGGGGTGTCGCTCCTCTCGATGGCGTGAATGATCGCCGTGGAATCCGCCTCCCACGCCTCGAGCAGCTTCACCTTGAAGTGTTGGATATTCTTGAAGTGGTGGTAGAACGAGCCCTTGGTCACCCCGAGGACCTCTGTCATCCGATCGATGGTGATGGCCGAGACCCCCTCGGTGCCGAGAATCTCCAGTCCGGTCGCGATCCATTTTTCCTGAGTCTTGGGGGACATGTCGCCTCTCTTTCAATACCATACTATATGGTATGTTATCTGCCGACATACCATACCCCAGGGTATGTTTCAAACGATTTCTATTGGGGTATCTACAATGTGCAGGGCGCGGGATATCGTCAGTGGATGGGTACTGCGGCGAGGTGATCCGCCCCTTCGACGGGCTCGAGCCGTGCCCTGACGAGCCCGCCGGGCGCGAGGTCCCCAGCCGCGAACGCCACTTTGACGAAGGTATCGGTGAGCCCCCGCCACTTCCCGTCCCTCTGCTCCTCGACGATCACCTCCCGTACCTGCCCGCGGTGGGCCGCCCTGAAGGCCGCCGCGGTTCGCTCCCCCAGCGCTCTGACCGCCCGGTTCCGCTCTCGGACCGCCGTCTTCGAGGGCCTCCCCGCGAGCTTCGCGGCGGCGGTGCGGGGTCTCGGAGAGTAGGAGAAGGCGTGGACGTACGCGGGGTTGAGGGCCTCGAGGGTCGCCATCGTGTTTCGAAAGGCCGCCTCGTCCTCCCCGGGGAATCCGAGGAGCATGTCGGTGCCGATGGCGATGTCCGGAACGGCGCGTCTCAGGGCGTCGACGGTGGCCAGGTACTCCCCGGCGGTGTAGCCCCGCCGCATGGTCGCGAGGATACCATCATCACCGCTTTGGAGGGGCAGGTGGAGATGGGGACAGACCCGGTCGTGCTCCCGGACCACCTCGATGAGGGCCGCGTCCACGGACCAGGGCTCGATGGAGCTCAGCCGGATGCGCCCCGGGGCGATCCGATCCGCCGCCTCGGCGACGAGCGCCGCCAGGCTCGGGCGGCCTGAAAGATCCTTGCCCCACGCGCCGAGCTGAACCCCGGTGATCACCACCTCTCCCACGCCCCGTTCCACGAGCCGATCGATCTCCTCGAGTACCTCCGCCACGGGCGTGGACCGCTCCCGCCCCCGCGCCCGCGGCACGATGCAGTAGGCGCATCCGTGGCTGCACCCGTGCTGAATTTTTAAAAGGGCGCGGGTCCTGCCGCCCAGGGGTTCGAGGGCGTCGAGCGATCCGGGGCGCGGTGATGCGCCGGCGATGTCGTGGATCCAGTCCGCCAGGGCGCGGGGATCCGCTTCGAGGCCCCCGCGGGTTTCGATCCGCTCGTCGATCCCCTGCCCGAAGCCCTCCACCGCGTTTACGGCGCACCCCACGAATACGACGCGGGCGTCGGGCGCGCGTCGGAGGACTCGGCGGGCCTGTTTCCGGCAATCCCGCTCTGCTTCGGCGGTGACGCAACAGGTATTGATGATGACAACATCGACTTCATCGGTAGTATCGGAGATTGTGACGATATCACGGTCCAGGTACCGCACCAGGGCGCCGCTGTCCGCCTGGTTGGCCCGGCACCCCACCGTAGTGATGGCCACCCTGAGGGGATTTCGATTACCGCTTTCAATCACTTTATACCTCTCGGTCCACCGAGCCCGGCAAGAGATAGCAGAACTCGGTCCCCGCAACAATGCCTCCCTCCCGAAGCCCTTCAACGTATACGAGCTCAGCCGGACGATCAATCGGGTGGGGGCGACCTCCTCCGGAGAGGGAGAGGCGCTCCTCCATTAATGTCACTCAGTCCCTGTTTCTGGGGGCTATTTCTTTGCGCTGGTTCGGCGGTGATCGACGAACCGCTTCATGTCCCCGAGGCCGCCGCCGTTCTTTACGCTGGTGAAGCCGTTCGCCAGGAGGATCTGCTTGGCGACGGCGGAGCGGCTTCCGGAGCGGCAGTAGACGATGATTTCCTTTTTGGCGTCCAGTTGGTGTAGCCGGCGTTCCAGGTCCCCCACCGGGATGTTGACCGCGCCGGGGAAGTGCCAGGCGGCGAATTCCCTCGGCGTGCGGACATCGATGACCTGGCTCGAAGCCGGAACGGATTGTACCTCGGAGGCCGAACCGCATCCCGCGACCGCGGTGATGAGAGCGACCGCTGCGAGGGTCAGGGGGATCTTGAATGGCGTTAGGGTCCGCATGGGGGGGCTCCGGCGGTTCAGTTGATCTCTTTTTCGAGCATCGCCGAGAAGTCGCCCTTGGGCCGCGCGCCGATCACGACGTCCTTCACCTCGCCGCCGCTGAACAGCGCCACCGTGGGGATGGAGCGGATTCCCATGGCCGAGGCCACCTGTCGCTCGTTGTCCACGTTCACCTTGACCACCTTGGCCTTGCCGGCGTACTCGACCGCCAGCTCCTCCAGCACCGGACCCACCATGCGGCACGGTCCACACCAGGGGGCCCAGAAGTCCACCAACACGGGCACTTCACTCTTACCCACCACCTCGTCAAAGTTCGAATCGGTTCCTTCTACGATGTTATTGGCTGCCATATCACTTCTCCTTTTTGGGGGCGCTGTTGCCGTTTCGTAAGGAGGAGCCACTAAGGTCGGGAAGGGTGTCGTAAAAAAGTCAGGCGCCGCGTTTCTCGATAAAGATGACCCGGTTCTCGTCGAGCTCCCGGTTGAGCTGCTGGCGGGCTCGGTCGACGGCCTCCAGATCGTTTCCCTGGAGGGCCTCGTGGTAGGTGACCAGGAAGGGCAGGTCGTCCAGAATCTCCTCGAACAGGGTTGCCTTGTCGGGGACGACCTTCGCGCGGGGGACGAGCTCGCAGTCCACGGTGCTGGCCAGTATCCTGAGGGCCGACATGGCGATCTCCTTGCCCCCGTTTTCCACCAGCGCCTTGAGGAGCTGCTCCAGCCGGTCGATGGGGTTCCGCTTGGGATCCGCGGAGAAGTCGGGATCCTGGGCCCAATAGTCGATCATCCGCGAGCTCCGGTTGCCGTAGATGGGATAGATGGCCTTCTTCAGGATCTTCCGGGCCCGTTCGTAGACTTCCCAGCTCCTCATGGGCGTTACTGGCCTTCTCCGCCGGCCAGCTCCGCCTTCAGCGCCTCCAGCTCTGCGTCCGCGTCCGTCATGTCGAGCTTCTCGAACGCCTTCTGGAGCTCCACATCCTCGGTGTCTGCCATGTCGTCATAGGCCTTGGCGAGGGCCTCCTCCCGCGCCACGGTGTCCTCGAACCGCTGCAGGGACTGGAAGGCGTTGTCCCCCTCGGAGACCCCGGCGAGGGCCTTGGCCACCTTCTTCTGGGCGTTGGCGGCGTTCTTCCGGGCGATGAGGGTGGCGGAGGTGCGCCTGGCCTCGGCGATCTTGTTGCGCAGCATGTCCACCTGGGATTTCAGCTTGGCCCGGACCGCGTCCGCGTCCGCCACCCCCTTCTCCATGGACTGGGCCAGGCGATCGCACTCCCCCTTCTTGGCCAGCGCCTTCTTGGCCAGCGCTTCGTTTCCGGCCTCGAGGGCCTTCACCGCCTTCTGTTTCCAGTCCGCGGCGGCGTCCTTGTTCTTCTCGTACTCGGCCACCAGGCGGTTGTGGTTGCTCATCGCCTCGGCGGAGGCCTTGATCACATTGTTCAGCTCGGTCTCCATGTCCCGGATGGTCTGCTTCAGTGTCGTCTCAAAGGTTGCGTCTTCCAAAACATCCATCCCCTGGTGGGCCTTGCCCTTGAAAACCCGTGACAAACGGTTGAAAAGTCCTGACATTTTTCGTCTCCTTCTTTATCGCGCCCGAACCGGCCGGGCGCTCTCACGCCTACTTCTCCAGCAGGTCCTTTGCCATTACGGTGTCCACCAGCAGGAAGTTCAGGCACGAGAGGATGTCGTCCCGATCATCATCCCCCATCTCCTGGAGCTTACAGAAGTTGTTCAGCGTGATGGCGACCTTGTCCTCCCCGAGGGGATACAGCTTGAACGCCGAGGTGGAGATGCCGTTATCCGACATCAACATGGCCTGCATCTGATCGGGGGTGATCTCGGATGACTTCACCACCTTGCAGGACACGGTGTTGAAGAGCACGTCGTTTTCGAGCACCGATGTGATCAGGACGCTGCTCTCGAGATCGCGAATCTGAAGCGATGAGTCGTCTGATCCGACGATCTCGTAACCCGCTTCCACCAGCAGGGCGCGGACCTCGTCGATGCCGATTTCCACGCTCTCTTGTCGATTACTCATTTTCCTTCTCCTTTTTTACGTTTCACCTATTGTCGCATTCACTCGCTGAACGAAGCGAACCGAAGTCCCTGTCTGATGAGTAGCTCCCATAGAGAAGATACAAGCACCAGGGTTGGCAACCTCTGCGCCCACGTCCTGCTCTCAAGATAAAGCTATTCGGAATAACAGGCAATTTCTAAAACCCCGAGATTTGAACTTCGGATCGGAGTGGTGCGACCAGGTTTCCCCCCTCTCTCAATTCGGCAATCCCCCGGTTGCGATCGGGTCTCCCCCCAAGTTGCGATCGGGTCTCCCCTCGGTTGCAATCAGGTCTCCCCCCTGGGAAATGTGCGCAAAACGCAGGGGGACACCTCGTGAAAAGCAGGGGGACACCTCGTAAAAAGCAGGGGGACACCTCGTAAAACGCAGGGGAACACCTCGTGAAAACGCGATTTTGCCGCCAAAACACTCCCGCACGATTGATGAAGCGCACCTTCGTCCAAACGTCCATCTTCTCCATTCCATCCAATCTCCGAGCCTCCCCGGCAGAGTTCTATTATGAAAAAATTTGAACTTATCAAACCTCACTTTCCGGGTTACAGTTATCACTGCATTCACCTCGCTGAGCTTGAAAAACTCGTGCGTTACCTCTGGCCCTTTGAAGGGGGCCGCCCGGCGCATCGATTGCGGTCCCTGGGAAGGAAGGAGACTTTGATGGAACAGCTCGGATTACTCGCGGCGGCCATGTTCGCCCCCATTAATCTGGGATACACGATTCTGTTGATTGTCATCCTCATCTACTGGGGCCTCGTCATCATCGGGGCGTTGGGCATCGACTCCTTCGACTTCGATCTGGACAGCGATGTGGACGCCAACCTGGATGTGGACGCCAACCTGGATGTGGACGCGGATATGGATGTGCACGCGGACGCGGATGTGCACGCGGATGCGGATATGGATGCGGACGCGGACGCTGACGCCCACGCCGACGGAGACGGCGACGCGGATGCCCACCACGGCGGCTTCCTCCACGGGCTGCTCACTTTCTTCAACCTGGGGGAGGTGCCACTGATGGTGTTCGCCAGCGTCCTCGTGCTGTGTATGTGGGCCATCTCCATGACGGTGAACGTGGTGCTGAACAACGAGTCTTTTATACTGGGGGTGCCCCTGTTCGCGGGGAATCTGTTCGTGAGCTCCATCGTCGCGAAGTTCCTGACGACCCCCATCAAGCACGTCTTCCGGGCCCTCGACAAGGCCACGGATATCGAGCCGGGACACGACGTCCTCGGCCAGACCTGTGTCATTTCCACCAGCGAGGCGACCGATAGCTTCGGTCAGGCGACCATCGAGACGGACGGCGCGCCGCTTATCCTCAACGTGGTGACCTACCGGGGAGAGACTTTAAAAAAAGGCCAGGAGGCCGTGGTGATCGACTATATCAAGGACAGACGGGTGTACACCGTAAAAAGCAGATGGGACGAGGAGGAGTAAGATGTCGGGAATAGTACCTGGAACAATCGTGTTGAGCCCCTTCGAGGGGCTGGATCCCACAATCATATTCGGAGCGGTGGGGATCATCGGCGCCATCATCCTGTTTGGCCTGCTGTCGATGCTCCTCAAGTGTTACAAAAAGGTGAACCAGGGCACGGCCCTCATCCGGAACGGCATGGGGGGCACCAAGGTGAGCTTCTCCGGTATGATGGTATTTCCGGTGATCCACAAAATGGAGATGATGGAGATCTCCGTCAAGCGGGTGGAGATCGACCGGATGGGGCAGAACGGGCTCATCTGCAAAGACAACATGCGGGCGGACGTCAAGGTGGCGTTCTTCGTCCAGGTCAACAAGACCCCCCACGATGCGCTCAAGGTGGCCCAGGCCCTCGGGTGCGTCCGCGCCTCCGATCCCCAGTCGCTGATAGAGTTCTTCGACGCCAAGTTCTCCGAGGCCCTCAAGACCGTGGGCAAGCAGTTTGACTTCGTCGAGCTCTACAACAACCGGCAGCGGTTCAAAGAGGAGATCCTCAAGGTCATCGGCACGGACCTCAACGGGTACGTCCTGGACGACGCGGCCATCGACTACCTCGAGCAGACCAGCATCAAATACCTCGACCCCAACAACATCCTGGACGCGGACGGTATCAAGAAGATCACTGATCTCACGGCCAAGCAGGCGGTGCTCGCCAACGACATCGAGCGGGAGAAACAGAAGATCATCAAGAAGCAGGACGTGGAGGCCAAGGAGACCATCCTCCAGCTCGAGAAGCAGCAGGCCGAGGCCGAGCAGACCCAGGCCAGGGAGATCGCCGAGATCACGGCCCGCCAGACCGCCGAGGCGATGAAGGTGCAGCAGGAGGAGCGGCTCAAGGCGGAGAAGGCCCGCATCATGTCGGACGAGGAGATCGCCATCGCCGAGGAGAACCGGCAGCGGCAGATCATCGTGGCGGCCAAGAACAAGGAGCGCACCACCGCGGTGGAGACCGAGCGGGTCAAGAAGGACCAGGAGCTGGAGGCCACCGAGCGGGAGCGTACCGTCACCCTGGCGCAGATCGAAAAAGAGAAGGCCGTGGAGGTAGAGAAGCGGAACATCCAGGAGGTGATTCGCGAGCGGGTGAACGTGGAGCGGTCCGTGGTGGAGCAGGAGGAGAAGATCAAGGACACCAAGGAGTTCGCCACCGCGGAGCGATCGAAGAAGGTGGCCATCACATTGGCGGAGGAGCAGGCCGAGCAGGAGAAGATCAAGGTCGTCAAGATCGCGGAGGCCTCCAAGGAGGCGGCCGACCTCAGGGCCAAGGAGCAGATCATCATCGCCGAGGGGCAGCGGGCCGCGTCCGAGAAAGAGGCGGACGCCCGGAAGATCATCGCGGACGCCACGGCCCAGGAGGAGGCGGTCAAGGGCTTCGGCGAGGCCCGGGCGCTGGAGGCCAAGGCCGAGGCGCAGGAGAAGTACGGCACCGCGGAGGCGGCGGTCATCGAGCGGAAGGCGACGGCCGAGGCCAAGGGGCTCGAGGCCCAAGCCGTGGCGATAGAGAAGCAGGGGATGGCCGAGGCCAAGGTTATCGAGAGCAAGGGGATCGCGGTGGCCAAGGGGGAGGAGGCCCACGCGGTGGCTGTGGAGAAGCTCGGGACCGCCGAGGCCAATGTCTCGCAGCGGAAGTTCCACGCCGAGGCCAAGGGCATCGAGGAGAAGGCCGGGGCCATGAAGCTCTTCGACGACGTGGGTAAGGACCACGAGGAGTTCAAGCTCAGCCTGGAGAAATCCAAGGAGGTCGAGCTCGCCCAGATCAGCATCCAGACCGAGATCGCCAAGGCCCAGGCGGGCATCGTGGGCGAGGCCCTCAAGCACGCGAAGATCGACATCGTGGGTGGCGAGACGACCTTCTTCGACAAGATCGTCAGCTCCGTCACCGCCGGCAAGTCGGTGGATCGCATCGTGGACCACAGCGGGCTGCTCACGGATGTCCGGCTCTCCCTGCTCGGCGACAAGACCCAGTCCCTCGTCCGCAAGCTGAAGGACGCGGTGTCCAAGTCCGGCATCGACTCCGGGGACCTCAAGAACCTCTCCGTAGCCGCCCTGCTCTCCAAGATGATCATGAAGGCGGACGACGACCGGACCATCTCACTCCTCGGCAAGCTCTCGGACACCGCCAAGGAGCTCGGCCTCAATCACGAGAACGCCGCGTCGGTCCTCGGGGACACCAAGAAGAAGTAACGTCGGAGCGAATCGGAAGGCCTGGACATGGCTGAAGCAGAAGCGAAAAGAGAAGAAACTAAGGAGCAGCTCGCCGGCGGCACCTACGAGATCATCCGGAACCGCCTGAACAACCACGCCGAGGCCCTCCGGGGACGGCTCGACGCGCTCAACCAGGCGCGGAAAGAGGTGTTCGGATCCATCGAGTCCGCGCTCATCGCCCAGGAACGGGTCACCACCGACAACAACTGCGTCCCGCGGGATATGGTGTGCATCGGGGAGCAGTTCCTCTTCGGCTACAATGTCCACCTGGGGCTCAAGAGCGAGTTCAAGGTAGGGGACGTGTTCTCGGTCTACAGCTACGCGGATCACGCCTTCACCAAGACCGAGCTCACCCTCATCAAGGACAAGCAGTTCCAGGAGGACTTCCGGAATCTCTACCATTACTACAAGGCGACCTCATTCTCACAGTTCGCCCGCATCGGCACCAGCCTGTTCATGGTCTTTAGGGTGGGCAAGGACACGGATGCTATCAAGACCTTCAAGTGGGTGGTGAACGAGGACCACACCCTCACCTATGTGGACAACCGCAGCGACCACGAGTACAGGTTCCCGCCCCAGCACGAGTTCGAGTGGCGGCGGGCGACCCGCGATCAGCACCGGGGGGGGGAGTTTCCCCACGTCTCCATCGACGACCGCATTTTTGTGGAGACCACCGGCGGGGACCTGACCGTCAAGGTGGAGGACAATACGGAAACGGGCGCCGGCATCTACGCGGAGCCGGTGGACGATCCCGACCAGACCCTGGACGACGCGGAGTTCCACTACGCGGTCCTGGGAAACCTGATCCTGCTGAAGATCAAGCCCTACCGGGAGGAGGCGTACCGCTACATCGTCTATAACGAGAAGGTTCAGGAGGCGCGGCGCATCGACACCATCAAGGACGCCTGCGTGCTCCTCCCCGAGGACCACGGCATCATCTTCTCCAACGGCTACTACCTCCAGAACGGCGAGTTCAAGCTCTTCGAGAGCGAGCTCTCGGACATGCACTTCCGGAAACGGATCTCGTCGCCCAACGGCGAGGATACCCTCTTCGTGTTCTTCAACCGGGAGAGCGGCACCTACATGCTGCTCGCCTACAATATGATCGAGCAGACCGTCGCCACCCCCACCGTCTGCAACGGCTACTCCACCTTCGAGAACGGCGAGATGATCTACTTCAAGTCGGACGGGGAGCCCAAGAAGCACCACCCCATCCAGATCTGGCAGACGCCCTTCGTGAGCGCCAACTACGAGGCGCCCCAGAAGAGCGATTCGTTCCTCTACAAGCTGGGCAACCGCGACATCGTGCGGGCCATGGCCGCCTGCCGCGCCGTGCTCAACCTGGTGGGCAAGGAGGAGAGCTACGCCAACGTCTATGTGGACATCTCCCGGGAGGCCAACGACATCCTGGATGCCTACTTCTGGCTCGACAAAGAGGAGGCCGAGAACCTGAGGGAGCCCCTCGAGGGGATCCGCCGGGCCGCCGGGAACGCCATCGAGGAGTTCGAGAAGGTGGTCCGGCTCCGGAAGGACACCGCCGAGCAGGTGGGGGCCGCCTCCGCGGAGATCAAGGAGATCCTGTCCGGCATCGCCACCCGGCGGTTCGCCGATATCGGCGACTTCGTGGAGCTGCTGGCCCGCCTCCGGACGGTGCGGGGGCGGACCATCGGCCTCAAGGAACTGCGCTACGTGGACCTGGAGGAGGTGGCGGCGCTGGAGAAGGTGGTCGAGGAGAACACAGCGAGCCTGGCCAATCGGTGCGTGGCGTTCCTGCTCTCCGATGAGGCGCTCGCGCCCTACGAGCAGAAGGTGGTGAAACTAAAGGCCGCCATCGAGCCGGTCAAGACGGTGAAGGACGCCAAGTCCCTCGAGTCGGAGATCGTCACCTCCGGGGGTGAGCTGGAGATGCTCATCGAGATCGTGAGCAACCTCAAGATTGAGGACGCCCGGGATCGCACCAAGATCATCGACGGGATTTCCGAGATCTACGCCACCCTGAATCAGGCCCGCTCCACCCTGAGCAACCGCATCAAGTTCCTGGCCTCCGCCGAGGGGGAGGCGGAGTTCGGCTCCCAGATCAAGCTGCTGGACCAGGCGGTGATCAACTACCTCGACGTGTGCGACACGCCCGAGAAGTGCGACGAGTACCTCACCAAGATAACGGTTCAGGTGGGGGAGCTGGAGGGGCGCTTCTCCGATTTCGACCAGTTTATCATAGAGCTCACCGAGAAGCGGGACGAGATCTACAACGCCTTCGAGTCCCGAAAGCTCTCATTGGTAGAGGCGCGGAACAAGAAGACCGACGCCTATCTCCGGAGCGCCGAGCGGATCCTGTCGGGAATCAATACCCGGGTACAGCAGCTCACCACCGTCGAGGAGATTAACGGCTACTTCGCCTCCGACCTCATGGTGGACAAGGTCCGGGATATTATCGAGCAGCTCCGGGAGCTGGACGACATCGTCAAGGCGGACGATATCCAGTCGCGGCTCAAGACCCTGATGCAGGATACCCTCCGTCAGCTTCGGGATCGCAACGAGCTGTTCGTGGCGGGGGAGAACGTCATCAAGTTCGGCGAGCACCACTTCTCGGTGAACACCCAGGACCTGGCCCTCACCATCGTGGACCGGGAGGACGGGCTCTACCTGCACCTCACCGGCACCAACTTCTTCGAGCGGATCGACGACCCGCGGATCGAGGAGACGAGGCCGGTGTGGGACCAGCAGCTGGTCTCGGAGAACGAAGAGGTCTACCGCGGCGAGGTCCTGGCCTACGCCATGCTCAAGGCGCTCCGGGGGGATCCCAAGGCGTTCGAGGACGCGGCATCCCTCAATGAGGAGTCGCTGGTCCCTGAGGTTCGGGAGTTCATGGCGCCCCTCTACGCCGAGGGGTATGTCAAGGGGGTTCACGATGTGGACGCGGCCAAGTACCTGGCGGTGCTCCTCCGAATGGAGGCCACCATCGGGCTGCTCCGGTTCCACCCGCGGGCCAGGGCCCTGGCCATGCTCTACTGGCACCAGCTGGGACAAACGGGGAAAGAGCGGCGTGCCGCTTTGGGCTCCAAGCTTCGAGGCGTCGGGGAGATCAACAAGATTTTTCAAAGTCGCAGGCAGCGGGCGCAGTACCTCCCGGAGCTTCAGACCGAGCTGGAGAATTTCACTCGGGAAGCAGGGCTCTTCGATATCATTTATTGTGCACCGGCGGCCGAGTATCTCTTCGATGTCCTCACCAACGAGGAGCGGTTCGCCATCAGCGGGGAGGCCCACCGGATCTACCGCGGCCTCATGGATCACCTGGACCGGCGGGGCGCAACGAAAGCGCTGCAAGAGCCCCTCGACCAGCTGGGGGACCGGTTTGCCGACGCGCTCGTACTGCTCAAGGATTGGGTATCTGCCTTCCTCGAGAGCCGTCATGAGGAGGCATCCGATGACTACATCGAAGAGGTGGCGGTGCTGTTTATCAACGGCCTCTTCGACAGCCAACTCGTGGTCAGCGCCGAGGTGGAGCAGGAGATAGTCGGGCTGGTGGGGGATCACCCGGTGCTCGTCGAGGGAAAGGTGACCCTCAACTACAACCGCTTCACCATGAAGCTGACCCGGTTCGAGATGGAGACGGTGCCGCTCTTCGAGGCGCACCAGCGGCTGAAAAAAGAGATCGTCGAGGAGGCCACCGATGCGCTCCGGCTGGAGGAGTTCCGCCCGCGGATTCTCAGCTCGTTCGTGCGCAACCGGCTCATCGACAAGGTGTACCTGCCCCTGGTGGGGGATAACCTGGCCAAACAGATCGGCGTGGTGGGCGCGGAGACCCGCACCGATCGGATGGGGCTTTTGCTGCTCATCTCCCCGCCGGGCTATGGCAAGACCACCCTGATGGAGTATATCGCCAACCGCCTTGGGGTCATCTTCATGAAGATCAACGGCCCCGCCATCGGTCACAAAGTGACCTCTCTCGATCCCGGGGAGGCGCCCAACGCGGCGGCCCGGGAGGAGATGAAGAAGCTCAGCCTCTCCTTCGAGATGGGCGACAACGTGATGATTTACCTGGACGACATTCAGCACTGCAACCCGGAGTTCCTTCAGAAGTTCATCTCCCTCTGCGACGCCCAGCGAAAGATCGAGGGGGTGTACAAGGGCCGGACCCGGACCTACGACTTCCGCGGGCGGCGGGTCTGCGTGGTGATGGCGGGCAACCCCTACTCCGAGAGCGGCGAGGCGTTCAAGATCCCCGACATGCTGGCCAACCGGGCGGACACCTACAACCTGGGGGACATCATCGGCGAGAGCGACGAGGCCTTCAAGCTCAGCTACCTGGAGAACGCCCTCACCTCGAGTCCGGTCCTCGGGAAGATGGCCGCCAAGAACTTCAAAGACGTGTACGGCATCATCCGGGCCGCGGCGTCGGGGAGCCGGGAGGGGATAGACTTCGAGGGGAACTACTCGGGGCCGGAAATCGAGGAGTACATCTCGGTGATGAAGAAGCTCCTCAAGGTCCGCGATGTGATCCTGAAGGTCAACCAGCAGTACATCTACTCGGCGGCCCAGGCGGACGAGTACCGCACCGAGCCCCCCTTCAAGCTCCAGGGATCGTACCGGAACATGAACCGCATCACCGAGAAGGTGCTGCCCATCATGAACGACGAGGAGCTCGTCAACCTGGTGAACGACCACTACGCGAGCGAGTCCCAGACCCTGACCACCGCCTCCGAGGCCAACCTGCTCAAGTTCAAGGCGCTCACCGACGCCCTCACCGGGCCCGAGGCCGACCGCTGGAACGAGATTAGGAGCACCTTCAACCGGAACCAGCTCCTCGGCGACGACAGCGATCCCATGCGCCAGGTCATCGCGGTGCTCA
Organism: Polyangia bacterium; assembly: GCA_050304755.1. GTDB lineage: Bacteria > Myxococcota_A > Polyangia > JAAYKL01 > JAAYKL01 > CAYWLQ01. The sequence goes on from JBNLED010000067.1 coordinate 39,245, forward strand.
GCACGTTCCGGGAGGGGCTCGGCGCCATTCAGGGGACCCTGGAGAGCGGCATCGAGCAGATGGCGAACAGCCAGCCCATTGTTATTGAGACCTCCCGGGCGGTCTCCCTCGATACTTCCGAGGAGGAGTCGACGGGAATGTTCCAAGCACCGGAGAGGACCATCCCCGCGGCGGAGAGGACCGTTCCGGTATCAAAGAGGACGGTTCCCGCGGAGGAGACCGTCCGCGTATCGAACACCGATCCCCCACCGGAGGACAAGCCCCCGCAGGCACAGAAGAGCGCTTCGCCGTCATCAAAGAAAGCGCTCCGGTCATCGGTGAAGTCGCGCGCCCCGTCCGACCAGAAGACGAGCTCCCCGGCTCCCAAGAAGGGGGCCTCGACGTCCGCGGCGGCACGGCGGATCATCAATATTCATGACGAGGAGGAGTAAGGCCTCTGAGCAGAATCAACGCGACGCGGCCCTGAGGCGCTAGCGAAGCGCGACGCGAGCGGCGTAAGCGTCCACCGCCTCCAGCGCGGTCGCGGCCGCCGCTTCCCGCCGCTGCCGTTTCCCCTGTCCCCGCTTTTTCGGCGGCGTATCGATCATCATCCACACGACGTTGGAGGGTTGGAAGTTTGCCGCGGGGAGGGTCAGATACCGCAGCAATCCACCGATGGCCGTGGTGGGAGGTGGGGGCTCCAGATCCGTCCCTCGGATTTCGGCGGCGATGAACAATCCCGCCATCAGACCGCAGGCGATGGACTCCACGTAGCCCTCGACCCCGCTGATCTGGCCGGCCAGGGTGATTCGGGGAGAGGACTTCAACCGCAGGCGGCGGTCCAGGATTTCAGGCGCGTTTACGAAGGTGTTCCGGTGGACCTGACCGTATCTCTCGAACACCGCCCGCTCCAGGCCGGGGATGAGCCGGAAGATCCGTTTCTGCTCCGGTCGGGTGAGCCGGGTCTGGAAGCCCACCAGGTTGAACGCCGTGCCCTCCCGGTCCTCCCGCCGCAGCTGGACCACGGCGAAGGGCCGCCTGCCGGTTCTTGGATCCGTCAGACCAACGGGCTTGAGGGGGCCGTGGGCCAGGGTGAGGGGACCCCTCCGGGCGATCTCCTCCACCGGAAGACACCCCTCGAAGAACGGCGCGTGCTCGAAGTCTTTGAGGGCGACCTTTTCGGCGGCGAGCAGCGCCTCCACGAACCGGAAGTACTGCGCCTCGTCCATAGGACAGTTGAGGTAGGCGCTGTCCTCGGCGGGATCCTCGTACCTCGAGGCGGCGAACACCACCTCCCGGTCGATTCGGTCCCCGGCGACGAGGGGGGCGATGGCGTCGTGATAGTGGAGCAGGGCGCCGTGGGACGAGAGCGCCTCCGCCAGCCCGCCGCCGGTGAGGGGGCCGGTGGCGACGATGACCCGATCGTCCGGAAGTCGCTCGATGGTTTCAGTGGATATGGTGATGTTCTCGTGGCTGGAAACCGCCGCCTCCACGGCCTCGGAGAAGAGGACCCGATCGACCGCAAGGGCCCGCCCCGCGGGAACTGCGGTCCGCTCCGCCACGCGCATCAACAGGGACCCGAGCCGTTTCAGCTCCTCCTTGAGCAGGCCGACGGCGGAGGAGAGCGCGCCGCCGCGGAGGGAATTGGAGCAGACGAGCTCGGCCAGCCGCGGGGAGCTGTGCGCCGGGGACATCCGCTCTGGTTTCATCTCCTTGAGGACCACCGGGAGCCCTCTCTCGGCGAGCTGCCAGGCCGCCTCGCATCCCGCAAGCCCGCCGCCGACCACGGTAATGGGGTCATTCGTCATTACGAAATGCTTCTAGCACGATAGGGGAGATTGCAAAATGCTTCTGATTGTTGACCACCACGTCGGACGACGGAACGAACTGCTAAGTTGTCGATATTGCTTGTGTGTTTGGCGTGTCCTGTGCTCCCTTGTTTTCTACTGAGCCCGGAGCACGGCAGATTTATTGATAAATTTTATATCTTGTTTGTACGATACTTAAGAATATAATTGAGCAAAAATCGTCTATTCGACCAGACAGTAGAACCAAGGAGTCAATGAGTATGAAAAAGATACTGCTAACCCTGATTTTTGGCACCATGTTCGCCGCCACGATGCTCTCGGCAAACGGCAAGCACAACAAGGCCCACCTCAGCATGAAGGGAAAGGACGACGCGAAAATCAACTGCGTCTACTGCCACAAGACCGCGAAGATAGCGAAGAAGAAGGGGCAGGATCTCAAGCAGTTCGACTCGAGTCCCTACTGCTCGGGCAAGGGCTGCCATCCCGTCCCGCCGAAGTAACCAAGGCGGCCGACCTGTTCGGCGATCACCGTTTCAAGAAGAGCTTCAAAGTGTGGGCGGCCTCTTTCGTGTCGAAGGGGCAGTCCTTCAGCTCGTCCCGTCGGCTCACGGCCTCGAAGGTCTGATCCAGAAAATTCATGAAGTCTTCGCAGGCGGTGATGACGTTGGAGACCTGCTGAATTTCCAGCACGGCCCCGTCCCGCAGCCGATCCACGAGCTGCATGAACTTGTCGAACTCGGCGTAGTCGGAGTAGCGGAGGAGCTGGTACCCCATGGTGCGGAAATACCCTACGAACTCCCGGACGAACCGGAAGGTGTTCATCCCGGACCAGCGATCGGTGGTCTTGATGGTTCCCCGGGTCTTCTCGATGAAGGCCCGAAGCACCTTCTGGAACATCCAGATGTCCCGCCGCAGCCGATTGGAGCGCTCCTTCGCCGAGACGAACTGGACGAACACCCGCTTCCCCTGGAGCGTGGGATCGAACTCCCGGGCGAGGAGGATCGTGGCGTTCTGGATGAACGCGGTCAGAGAGGTGCAGGCCGCAGCGGTCCGGTCGGTGAACTGCTTCCAGCTGTCGATGGCGCCGATGGCCGGGATCTGCTGTTCATAGGATTTGATCTGTTCGAGGCGGAGCTGATCTCCCGTCGAAACGAGCAGCTCCTTGACGGCCCGGAGCCGTTTGAACTCATCGTGCAGGCCGGCGTACCGCGATGAGAGGGTGACGGGGGGCAGCCGATCATAGAGCTTGGCGAATCCCGAAGAGAGCCAGCGGGAGGCCTCCCGCTTGAAGAAGATGATGAGCGCCCGGGTGTCGGAGCGCAGCACCGCGAGCCAGGCGAGCAGCACCCGCGGGGGGACCTTCTGGCTGATGGCGCGGCGGATGCATCGCATGTACTTGAGCAGCCGGAACATGGAGAGGAAGGTGAGGGTCATCACCCGCCTCGCGGGTTCGCTCTCGATATTCTGGATCAGGTGGAGCATCCGGTCCGGGTGCACCTTGTCGAACTCCTCCCGGAATTCCAGGGCGGCCAGGGGGTCGAAGAAGGTCGACCGGTGGATCTCCCGCTGGGCCAGATGGATGATGTTCGAGAAGAGCCGAAAGGAGACGTGGGGCAGCCTGGAGAGGCCGTCGACAATCTCGAGCAGGTTGCTGAAGCCGCCGATGATGAGCCTCAGGCTCTGGTTGGGGTTGTCCTGATCCAGGGACTGCTTCACCATCTTGAAGCGGGCCTCGTCCTGGCCGATGATGCTCTCCAGATACCGCTGGAAGATCAGGGAGCTCCCCTGGGTTCGCGAGAGCTTCCGACCAACGGAGATGATTCGCCGGATGATGTCGCGGGCGATGGCGAGCTCCTCCTTGAACGCCCTGGCCACCGCCGGCTCTCCCCGGAGCGGAGGCCCGGGATGGTTGACCGGGTTGCCGAAACAGATGAGCCCCTTGAGCAGCATCTCGAACTCGAAGAAGACGTTCTCCTTGTCCGGGAGGATCAGGCCGTCGAACCAGATGGCCCTCGCCGCGGCGTGCTCCTTTCTCAACCACCGGGATCCCTCGATGAACTCGATGTAGTAGTTGCGCTTCCCCGACGGCCTCTCCTCGGTTCTGTCATCGTTGAGGCTGACGCTCAAAACAACCTCCCCTGAGAGGGACCGTCGAAGGGTAGCCCCAGGTGCTCGTATGCCCTCCGTGTGGCGACCCGACCGCGGGGGGTCCGTTTGAGATAGCCGTTCTGGATGAGGTAGGGCTCGTAGACGTCCTCGACCGTGTCCCTGGGCTCCGCCACCGCCGCGGCGATGGTCTCGATCCCCACCGGGCCGCCGTCGAACTTGTCGATGATGGTCAGGAGAATCCGGCGATCCATCTCGTCGAACCCGGCGCTGTCCACGTCCAGCCGTTCCAGGGCGTATTCCGCCACCTTCAGGTCTACCCGGCCGTCCCCCTTCACCTCGGCGAAGTCCCGCACCCGCCGCAGCAGCCGGTTGGCGATCCGCGGTGTTCCTCGGGCCCGTTTGGCGATCTCCCGGGCCCCCTCCGGGGCGATGGGGACGTCGAGCAGCTTGGCGGATCGCAGCACGATCTGTTCAAGCTCCTCGGGAGGGTAGTAGTCGAGCCGGAGGGTGACGCCGAAGCGGGAGAGCAGCGGCGAGGTGAGGAGCCCCGTGCGCGTGGTGGCCCCGACCAGCGTGAAGGGCTGGAGGGGGAGCTTGTAGGAGGCGGCGTGGGGTCCGTCTCCGGCGACGATGTCAATCTCGAACTCCTCGATGGCGGGGTAGATGTTCTCCTCCACGATGGGGTTGAGGCGGTGAATTTCATCGATGAAGAGCACGTCCCGGTGCTCCACTTTGCTCAGCAGGGCGGCGAGGGAGCCCTTATGCTCCACCGCGGGGCCGGAGGTCATGTGAATCTCCACGCCGAGCTCCGCCGCGATGATGTGGGCGAGGGTGGTCTTCCCGAGGCCCGGGGGACCCGAGAGTAGCACGTGGTCGAGGGGTTCGCTCCGCCTCCGGGCCGCCTCGATGTAAACCTTGAGGTTCGCCTTGTGCCGGGTCTGTCCTATGTATTCATCGAGGGTGCGGGGCCTGAGCGTGAGATCGAAGACCCGATCCCCGTCCTCCATGACGGGCTCGAGAACGCCGCGATCAGGGGGCGAAGAGTCCATGGCCTAACGCTCCTTCAACATCCCGAGGGCCTCCCGGAGGGCGATCTCGAAGGGGGCCTCCTGGAGCCCCTTCTGGCGGATCTCCGCCAGCACCCGATCCACCTGACCGGCCTTGAATCCCAAATTCTGGAGGGCCGAGCCGAGCTCGGACAGCATGCCCGTTCGCGCTCCGTCCGGCTGCTCCTTGGAGGGCTTCAGCTTCCCCCCCAGCTCCAGGATCATGCGCTCCGCGGTCTTCTTTCCGATGCCCGGGATAGCCGAGAGCCGTCTCGCGTCCGATTCCCCGATGACCCGGGCCAGCTCCTGTCCCGACAGGCCGCCGAGCACGGCCAGCGCCAGCTTGGGGCCCACGCCGCTCACCTTGAGCATGGTCTGGAACGCGACCTTGTCGTTCTTGGAGTCGAAGCCGAACAGCTTGAAATCGTCCTCCCGCACATAAGTATGAATGTGGAGGGTCGCCGTCTCCCCCGCCTTGGGGAGCCCGGCGAGGGTGCTGAGGGGAACCCAGACCTGGTATCCCACGCCCTGGACATCCAGGAGCACCGACTCCGTGTCCTTGTCCGCTATCTTCCCCTGAAGGCGACCGATCATGCGAGGAGCATACCGCCAAAGGTGCCCGGTAAACAAGTTTGGATTCGAAATAAGTAATCGGCGTCGTTGAACAAATTCATCTTCGCAAATACCGGCTTCCGGTCATTTGGCTATTGGCTTTTTACAATGAATACCGTATGCCATCGATTGTTGTCTCTAGTACAAGGAAATGTAAATGACAGACCCTCGTTCGAGCAGCTCCACAGAAGAATCCCCTAAGAGAAAGCAGCGATGGAAGGTGATGGATGAGGCCCGAGATTGGACGCTCTCCATCCTGGCGGTCTTCATCGCAATCAAGGTGGCGATGGTGGTCACCGAGCCTTCGATTGAGCTCAAGTGGTATGAGTGGTTCCTCGCGCCGGCGTCTTTCACCTATCAGAACCTGATCGCTTCTCTCGTGGTTTTCGCCGTTTACATCGGGGTGATGCGGGTCAAGCGTCTGAACCGTCCGGCGCGCCTCGCGACGCTGGGGCTCATGGGAGTGGCGCAGATCGTCCTCACGTTCGTGCATATCGCCTCCCTCAGGGTGGAGCACATCATCCGGACCTATCCGACCTTCGAGATGACCGAGGCGGACTCAGAGGCGAGCATTTTCACCTCCTCGCTGCTGGATGTCTCGAATCTGCCCTATACCCTCTCCGGTCTCCTCCTCTCGGTCCTTGCCATCGTGGCGCCGCTCCTGCTCTTTCGCCGTCTGAAGCTCGCCTCGTTGCGCGTGAGCTGGCGAAGGTGGCTCGTTATTCTCGCCGTCTGGATCGGCCTCGGGGTGGGGTGCGAGATGGGGATCTCCAGCGACGTGGGGGTCGCCACCGCCGATCCGTTCATCCATTACCTCGCGGACCTGGCGTCGAAGAAGCTCCCCGGGGGGGGCTCCTCCAAGGTCAAGGGATTCGATACCTTGCCCATATATGGAGAGCAAAAGGTGATGAGGACCTCTCGGCACTTCGAGCACCTCAACGAGTGGCGGGCGACCAAAAAGAACGTCCTGCTCATCGTCATGGAGTCCTCGCCGGTTCGCCAGATCAGCTTCATGAGACCGGTCGAGGGGGGTAAGGATACCATGCCGAACCTGAGGAAGCTCCGGAAGAACATGTTGACTCTGGAGAACCACTACAGCGTCCATCCGACGAGCATGAACGCCCTGTTCTCTATCGGCTGCTCGCTCTATCCCAATCCCGGCGGTGGTATCATTACCCACATCAACCCGCGAATTCCCTGTCACTCCATCTCCGAGGTCTTCGCCAAGGCCAAGTACAAAACGGCGCTCTTTCACTCCGGCAAGTTCTCCTTCTGGGCCAAGCGGAAGTTCTACAATAACCGTGGGTTCTCGATAATGAAGGACGCCAAGTCCATGCCGGGGCGGCAGAAATCCAAGCAGTTCAAGTGGGGGATAGACGAGCTGACCACCGCTCGCGCGGTCTCGAATTACATCCAGAAGAACAAAGATACCCCCTTCTTCATTCAATACATCCCGGTGTTCCCCCATGTCCCCTACGACAACCCGGAGGGGGATCACGCCGTCTTTCCGAATCGTCGTCCCGAGGACAAGTACCATAACTCCCTTAGATACGCGGACAAGGCGTTTCAAATTGTCTTCGACGGGCTTCGCAAGGCGGGCGTGTTGAAGGACACCCTCGTCGCCATCGTTGGGGATCACGGCGAGGCGTTCCTGGAGCACAAGGGGAACCGGGTCCATTCGATCTATGTATACGAGGAGAACGTCCATGTGGCCGCCGCTCTCTACAACCCCATCCTCTTCCCCAAGCACCGCGCGGTTCACCGGGTCACCGGGCATATCGATCTGCTGCCGACCATCGTCGATATCGTCGGACTCCCCGCGGGAGAGGTCTGGGAGGGCCACAGCCTGCTGAAGGACGCGCCTTCTCCCCTCACCTATTTCTATGCGGATTGGGGGCCCAAGTTCATCGGGATGCGAGACGGCCAGTTCAAGGTCATTTACGATCTGAAGAAGAGTCGCTTCGAAATCTACGATCTGAAAAGCGACCCCGAAGAGAAGAAGAACCTCGCGGATCGCTTCAAGAAACGGTTGGAGCGGTATCGCCATGTCCTCACGAAGTGGAGAGAGTACCACATCAAGCTCATCCCGAATCTCGGCAAGTAGCCTCCATTCTTCCATCCGATAGTCGGCGGTTTTTCCCATCGCTCATCCTGATTGTTGCTCCGGATATTGTGTCGATAGTGGCACATTATGGCACATGTTTTGTGCCTAGAATCTTAAATATCCAAACAATGCAATTGTTTATGGCTTAAAGCCAAGTTGGCATAAATAATGCTGATTCCCTGTGCCAGACCACGAGGACCGAGATTCGGGGAGGCCAATATGAGACAACCTTATTACTTCGTTTGGATTTTTATTTCCGGGATGGTGGCATCCACTGTCGGATGTTGGAGCCAGAAGCCGGAGAAATTTTCAGGGGACAGCGAGGCGATCGAGACAGAGGAGGAGACGGAACCGCGGGACGCAGAAGAGCGGGAGACCGATCCGCTCTCAGAATGCCTCCAATTGAAAGAGGTGATGACCTCGGAGGTTTCCCCCGCGGGGGTGCGCACCGTGTTTCAACTGCTCGATTGCGACGGTTCCCCCATCACCGATCTCCGCGATGACGAGCTCACGGTGCTCCTCGATGGGGAGGAGATCCGCGAGGAGGGGGATCGGGCCTCCGTGCTGACCCAGGAGGTGGAGTTCTCCAACTACGCCCTGCTGCTCCTCGACATGTCGGATTCAATCGTCAACACGGGCACTTTGGATTCGATGGTGGCGGCGGCCCGGGCCCTGGCCTTCGAGCTCATCGACCAAGAGGTGAAGATCGCCATCTACCGGTTTGCCGGCCCCAACTACTTCGCCGAGGTTCAGCCGTTTACCCTCGACGAGGCGGCCGTCGACGACGCCCTGGACGAGCTGGCGACGTCTGACGGGCTGGGGACCACGGATCTCTACGGCGCCATTCCGCGAGCTATCGACGCTTTGGAGGCCGAGGGGGCGAGCGAACGAGTCCTGACCTCACGGACCCTAATCGTCTTCACCGACGGTACGGACGAGGCCATGACCGCCACCTTCGACAGCACGAACCAGGCGGTTCAACGCTCAAAGGCGCAGGTGTTCACCGTGGGGATGGGGGAGGCGGTCGACCGGAACGAGCTGTCCACCCTGGGCAAGAACGGCACCGCCTGGGCCGAAGACGCGGATGCCCTGAACGACGCCTTCGAGGAGGTCTCCCGCCAGATCGTGGATCGGGCCAGGTCGCACTACCTGATCGGCGTCTGCAGTCCGCGGGCGCAGGGCATCCGGACCCTCACCATCGCGGTCGAGCGGGAGGAGAAGCGGGGGGCGTTGGAGGTGACCTACAACGCCTACGGGTTCGATATCGTCAGCTGCGATGCCGAGACGGTGGCGTTCCCCTGCAGGGAGCGGGAGTGCGGCACCATCGACGGATTTTCATGCGGCGTCTGCGGCACCGGGGAGCTCTGCAATGAGGAATATACCTGTGAGCAGGTCTGCTCGGAGGCGTTCGAGTGCGGTTCGCGCAACGGCGTGGATTGCGGTGACTGCACGGACCGGGGGGCGGAGTATGCCTGCGGTGACGATCACCGCTGTGTGGTGCCGTGCGAGGAGGCGGAGTGCGGGGTGTTGCTGGGGGTGGACTGCGGCGACTGCAGTCACCTCGGCGAGACCTTCGGGTGTGACGAGCAGCATGCGTGCGTGGACGCCTGCGCCGACGCGGAGTGCGGGATCGTGGATGGGGTGGACTGCGGCGACTGCGGTCACCTCGGCGAGACCTTCGGGTGTGACGAGCGGCATGCGTGTGTGGACGCGTGCGCCGACGCGGAGTGCGGGATCGTGGATGGGGTGGACTGCGGCGACTGCGGTCGCCTCGGCGAGACCTTCGGGTGTGACGAGCAGCATGCGTGTGTGGACGCGTGCGCCGACGCGGAGTGCGGGGTGGTGCTCGGGGTGGATTGCGGGGATTGCGGTCACCTCGGCGAGCGCTTCGGGTGTGATGACGACTACCGCTGTGTGGATGCGTGCGGGGCCTCCGAATGCGGCACTCGCCTCGGGGTGGACTGCGGTCCCTGCGCCGACGGCTTCGAGTGCTCGCCGGACGATGTCTGCGTTCCGGTGTCGCTACCGGATATCTCCTGGGCATTCGTCCCCGGCGCGACAGTGACCCTTGGCTGCACCCTCGTCACCGATCCCGACTGTGACGTCGACGAGGTCGCCCACGACGTGCAGCTCTCGGACTTCTGGATCATGGCCTCCGAGGTCACCGTGGAGAATTACGACGCCTGCGTGGCGGCCGGGGCCTGCGACCCGCTGCTCATCGACACGGGCGATGAGTGCAATAGAAACGCGAACCGGCCCTCCCATCCCATCAACTGCATCGAGTGGGAAGGGTTGCGACAGTTCTGCGACTTCATCGACAGCGAGATCCCCACCGAGGCCCAATGGGAGCGGGCCTATCGGGGAGATCACGACGGTAACCTCGAGCCCTACTGGATCTATCCCTGGGGGAGCTCGCCGGCGCCGAGCTGCGATCGGGTGGTGATGAATGACGGCGGTCCGGGATGCGGCACCGCGGGAACCCTTCCCCGGGGGAGCCTGCCGGCGGGGCTCTTCGATCTGTACGACATGGCGGGCAACGTGGCGGAGTGGACGCGGGATTCCTACGCGGAGTCCTTTGCCGGCTGTGGTGATGGGCCTTGCGTGAATCCGGAGGGCCCGGAGCTCGGTGACGAGCGGGTCGTCCGGGGGGGATCGTTCAACGACATGTTCAGCTCCGCGTTTCGAACGGCAAAGCGGGACAAGGCCGCGCCGGACAGCCGCTCGGCGGCCATCGGTGGGAGATGTGTAAAATAGTTTTTAGCCCGAAACGGGCGAATGGAGGAGAAGATGACAAGCCATAAAACCTTATTGATGATGGTGTATTTCCTGGGGATCGTTGCGACGGGGTGCTCGTCAGAGCCCGACAGCCCCCCGCCGTCTGGAGAGGCGAATCCCGCGGACACAGGGGGCGCGGGGGACTACAGCGACGGGGATTCCGATGGCGACGCAGATGGGGACGCAGACTCCGATACAGATACAGATACAGATACGGACTCGGACTCGGATACGGACTCGGACTCGGATACGGATTCGGATGCAGACACGGATTCGGATGCAGACACGGATTCGGATGCAGACACGGATTCGGACGCGGATACGGATACGGACTCGGACTCGGATACGGATTCCGATTCAGATACGGATACGGACAGCGATTCTGACGGCGACACGGACACGGATGCGGACACGGACGCGGACGTGGACGCGGATACGGACGCGGACGTGGACGCGGATACGGACGCGGACGTGGACGCGGATACGGACGCGGACGCGGACGGCGATACGGACGCGGATACGGACACCGCCGAGGCGGACACCGAGGAGCCCGAGTGCGATCCCGAGGCCCAGGAGACCTATTACCTCTCCGCGGATGACTCGAACTCCATGGCCTCCCCGGTGGTGGCGCGGTGGCAGATCAACGCCGGCGGTATCGTCACCGCCGATATCCGGACCTACGAGTTCCTCAACTACTACACCTTCGACTATGAGCCCGCCGAGGCGGGCTCGGTGAGCATCTCGGCGGAGATGCGCCCCCTCGAGAGCGAGGGGAATCCGGAATACGAGCTGCAGATCGGCGTTCGTTCCGAGGATCGGTTGAACGACGCCCGGCGGCCCCTCAACATCACCTTCTCGCTGGATACGTCGGGCTCCATGTCCGGCTCGCCGATAACGCGGATGAAGGCCGTGTTGAGGGCGATCGCCGCCAACCTGCTGGACGGGGACGTGGTGTCCATCGTCGAGTGGAGCAACGTCACCGCCGTTCCCCTGGACTCCCTGACGGTTTCGGGGTCGGACGATCCTACGCTCCTCGCGGCCATCGAGGGCATCGTGAGCGGAGGGAGCACGGATCTCCAGGGCGGGCTCCAGCGGGCCGCCGAGCTGGCCAACGCGAACTACAACCCCCACGCCATGAACCGGGTGGTCCTGATCAGCGACGGCCAGGCCAACACCGGCATCACCGACCTCGATCTCATCGCCGATCTGTCCGAGGACACGGAGGGGGAGGGCATCTACATGCTGGGGGTGGGGGTCGGCAACGGGTATGACGACACCCTCATGGACAGGGTGACCGACAAGGGCAAGGGCGCCTACATCTTCATCGATACCGAGGCGGAGGCCGAGGTCATGTTCGGGGACGAGCGGCGGTTCGTGTCCAATCTGGATATCGCGGCCCGGGCGGTGCGGGTCGGCCTGACGCTTCCGGTGGGGTGGTATCTCGATGTCGAGAAGTTCCACGGCGAGGAGGTCTCCACCAACGCCTCCGAGGTCGAGCCTCAGCACCTGGCCCCCAACGATGCGATGATCTTCCATCAGATCGTCGCGACCTGCGGGGATATCGCGGTGAGCGATGATGACGCCGTCCGCGTGGAGGCGAGCTACCGCGATCCGGCGACCCTGGAGGAGAAGAAGGATACCCTCGAGGTTCCCCTGGGAGACCTCTTCGAGGCCGGCAACATGGCCCTGAAGAAGGGCAGCGCTATCGTCGCCTACGCCGAGGCGCTGGACCAGATACAGACCCTCTATACGTCCATGAACAACTACGGAGAGATCGTCGCTATCCTGGACGAGGCCATGGCGACGGTAGAGGCGGCCCAATCCGCGCTGGCCGATCCGGAGCTCGCCGACATCCTCGAGCTCATGGCCATCTACCGCGGCAAGTTCGACAACTAATCGAAATCATCAGCGACACCCGGGCTGGCGCCCGTCGGATGGGACGCGAAGGCCAGGGGATCATCGTCCGGCAGCCCGGCGGCGATTCGCACCGCCGAGATCCCCTCGCTCGGTGGACCCGCCCCGCCGCGGTAGGTGCTGACGAGAGCGGCGTCGGCGTCGTAGAGCTCGATGGTCTCGGCCTCGGAGTTCTTCAGACCGTTGGAGGCGATGGAGCCGTCGAGGACGATGTGGAGAGCGTTCGCGGCGAGGGGCGTCTCACCGGGGGCGCCGGGATCGTAATCCGGGGAGGTGATGACGGCCGTCTGTCCGGGGGCGAGCAGCATCCCGGGCGGAATCAGGTCGCCGTCAGCGTCGCCGTTATCGTCGATCATCCATCCGGAGAGGTCCGCCGCCGCCTCCCCGAGGTTGACGATCTCCACGAACTCCTGGTCCGGCTCCGCGCCGAGGGGATCCGCGAGGATCTCGGTGATGGCGATGGGGACACCGTCGGCGGTCCGGATTGGGATCTCCACGCCGGCCTCGTTGCCGTTGACATCCCGAGCGGTCACTGTCGCCGTCGCCTCCATGCCGCTCGGGCCGAACAACCCGCCGTGGTGGGCAGCGTCCCACGCCTCGGAGAAGACGCGGGACTCCCATCCCGCCGGGCCTTCAAGCGCCACCGTCGCCGGCTCATCGGTCTCGAACCGGAGCGAGATCCCGGCGGGGCCCGAGGCGACGCAGAACCCCTCGACCGTATCCTCCTCCGAAGCGCACGCCAAACCAATGATCGACGGCGGGGTGCTGTCCGACGGATTGGTCGCCGGCATCCCGGGCCCGTTTTCCGGCCCCCCTGCTTCCCCGCCGAAGTCGTTACCGGTCTCCTGTTCCGTGTCGAACGGCTCCATGTCGTCCAGGAGCTCCAAATCCAGACATCCGACCGCCGCCAGCATGAAGAGATACGTTGAAATTCCAATTGCGTTGCTTTTTGTCATCTGCGCCTTCCTTCCCGGCGCGGACTCTCCACGCCTCGCCCTCCTATCGGACACTTCGCGCGGATTGTTGCCTGTCCAGATTGAATTTTCTGATTTTCGGAGAATATCGCCATGCCCTTACCGGACGATTTTCGCGCGTCGATTGAGAACACTTGTGCGGCCGTCTTCGCCGTGGATGACCCGGCGCTCCAACAGATACTATGAGGCGGCGGGGCGGACGGGCAGCCTGAAGCGAAAGGTCGTGCCCTCATCCGAGGTTTCGAAGTCGACCCGGCCCTTGAGGTATCGCTCGCCGATGAGCTTCATGCTGTAGGTGCCGAGCCCGCGCCCCTTCTCCGTCTTGGTGGTGAAGTACCGCTGGAAGATGCGACGGGCCGCGGTCTCGGGGATCTTCGCGGCGTTCCAGACCTCGAAGAGGTGCGCACCGTTTCGAAGGGAATGGGTGAGCCGGACCTCTCCGCCCGGGTCCGTCGCCTCCAGGGCGTTCTTCACCATATTGACGATGATTCGGGAGAGTAGGGGCGGGTCTGTCCGGATGATCATGTCGGTGCCGTCGGATCGGGTGATCAGGCGGATCTCCTTGGTCACGAAGAGCCGATAGACGGTCTTGCGCGCGGTCTGAAAGATCTGGCCGATGGTGGTCTTCGATGACCTCAGGGTGTACTCGTTGTTCTCCATCGCGATGAGATCCCGATGGGAGTAGATGCACTCCAGGAGGTAGTCCGAGATGGAGACGATCTCCCGGGCGAAGGGGTGGCTCTCCTCTTCCGTAGATAGCAGATCGGCGTATCCCTGCAGCCCCTGGAGGTAGTTCAGGATATCGTGGAGGAAGACCCGCTGGAGCGCGTAGAACAGTTTCTTTTCGCGGATGTCCTGAAAGGTCACGATGGTGAACTCATGCCCGTTGGCCGAGACCGGCCCGGCGCGGACCAGGAACTCCACCGCCTCGTTGTGGTGGTCCAGCTGCCGGGTCAAGAAGCACTCCTCCTCCACAAAGCTCCCTCGGGTTTGGCTCTCCACCACCGCGAGCACCGCTCCGCATGCCCGACAGGCGGGTCCGGTGCCGCAACCGTTCGGTGCGTTCTCGACATGGATACACCGGAAGGCCTCCCCCGGTCTGAGGCCGAGCACCTCTTCGGATGGCGAGATGTCGAGCATGGCGAACAACGCATCGTTGGCCGCGACGGCTTGCCGATGCCGGTTCAGAATGAGCGCGACCCCGCCCAGGGTTTTTAGTATCATGCTGGTAATCGGATGCTCGCATGCGACGTTGATCTGGGATTCCAGGAGGTCGAGATCCGCCCGTTCAGGACGCGCGAAGTAGGTCGCCTGTTGGCGGTCTTTTGCAGATGCGATGACGGTTTTACCGGATTTGTGCGGTCCAAGGGTCATAGAGTTTCCCCCTATTCTCACGATGTCACTTAGTGCTGCCAGTCCATATTATCTCAGAATGGGATATTGTACACTCGTAAAGATCTCTGTTTTACCGAGAATTCGGTCCCGCCGTTAGAGGTGTCAATGGACGGGGGCAGGGATCAGACAAGCTTGTATCCATGCCCGTAGACGGTGAGGATGTAGGTGGGAGAGGCGGGATTGGGCTCGACCTTGCGCCGGAGCTTCATGATGAAGTTGTCGATGGTGCGGTTCGTGGGGTTGGCGTCGAACCCCCAGACATTGTCCAGGATATCGTCCCGCGTCACCACCTGCCCCCGGTGCTCCGCCAGCAGCTGGACGATGGCGGTCTCGTAGAAGCTGAGCAGCGTCTGCTTACCGTTCATGGTGACGGAGTTGTTTTCCACGTCGATGGTCGCATCACCGATCTCGACGATGGTGGACTCGATTCGGGACAGCGTGGAGAACCGCCGGAAGATGGCCCGGACGCGGGCGAGCAGCTCGCCGATAGAGAAGGGTTTGGTCACATAGTCGTCGGCGCCGGCCTCCAGACCGCGGATGATGTCGTTTTCGAGAGAGCGGGCGGAGAGGATCAGGATCGGGACGACCTTGTCCCGGCGGCGGACCTGCTCACACACCTGGTAGCCGTTGATATCCGGAAGCATCAGATCCAGGATAATCAGATCCGGATGGAGATCCGCGGCCAGGGTGATCCCCCTCTCCCCGGTATCGGCTGCGGCGGTCTCGTACCCCTCGAATTTGAACGCATCCATCAGTCCGAGGATGAGGTCCTCTTCATCCTCGATGATTAGGATTTTCTGCTTTTTTTCCTCAGTTGCCATGTGGCTAGGATATCAAACCGTCCCAATCCGTCGAGGGCTATTGTGTTGTTCGGTGGAAAAGTATTGTATTTATTCGTTATTTACGTCAGGCGGGGACGCCTCGGAAGGGGGTGGCGTCTCGTCAGGCGTGGACGATTCCTGGTTGTCCCCCTCTTGCCGGGGCGCGGTGGGGCCGGTGATGTGGATCTCGACGCGCTCGTTCTGCGCTCGGCCCTCCTTGGTCTTGTTGTCCGCGATGGGGTGGTCCTGGCCTTTCCCCACCGCCTCGATCCGGCCGTCGTCCACACCCCGGGAGACCAGAAACGCCTTTACGTTCTCGGCGCGACGCTCCGACGTCTTCTGATTCTTTTGTTTTCCTCCCGCGTTGTGGGTGTGCGCCTCGATGCGGATGGTCATGGCGGGATTCAAGGTCATCAGGACCGCCACCTCCTCCAGCATCGGCACGGACCCCTCGATGATCTCGGCCTTGGCCTTGCCGAAGGCCACTTTATCCTTGAGCTCGATGCGATCCCCCTCGAGCCGGACGAAGTCGGGACAACCGTCTGTGTCCTCGACATCATTCTTTGTTTCGGGGATCATCGGACAGCGATCCTTGAGGTCCGGGATGCCGTCCTCGTCGTTGTCGGCATCCGGGCAACCGTCCTCGTCGTTGAAGCCGTCGCTGTCTTCGGCCGCGAGGGGGCACTTGTCCTTCTCATCCGCCAGTCCGTCATTGTCGTTGTCGTTGTCGGGGCAGCCGTCCCCGTCCTCGAACCCGTCCATGTCCTCGGCATCGTCCGGACACTCATCATCGGCGTTCAGGACGTCATCCTTGTCGTTGTCATTCTCGGCGCATCCCCGATTGGAGGCGACCCCGGCGACCTCC
The DNA here is from genome assembly GCA_050304755.1 of Polyangia bacterium. Classification (GTDB taxonomy): domain Bacteria; phylum Myxococcota_A; class Polyangia; order JAAYKL01; family JAAYKL01; genus CAYWLQ01. The sequence goes on from JBNLED010000067.1 coordinate 55,647, forward strand.
GGGCACTTGTCCTCCTTGTCCAGAACTCCGTCATTGTCATTGTCCTCGTCCGGGCAACCGTCATCATCCTCGAAATTGTCATTGTCCTCGGGGGCCAAGGGACATTTGTCATCATCGTCCTCGATGTTATCGTTGTCCGCGTCATCGGGCTTGAACTTGCCGCCCACGGAGGCCTGGATTCCGAACGAGATGGCGTAGTACTCGAAGCCGTCTCCGATGGGCGTATGGGCGAACCGGACGAAGGGCCCCAGGTTGAAGTCCTTGGCGAGGGAGAGCTCGTACCCGAGCCCGACATTGTAACCGGCGTGCTCCTGGTTCTCATAGCTGTGGTAACCGAAGTGAGCGTCAATGAAGAGGTGTCCGGCGGCGTTCCCTCCGGGTTGGTTCAATGCGCCCTTCTTGTCGGCGAAGAGCCTCAAACGGAACCCCACGGTGGCGAACAGATCCTGAAGGGCGCCCTCGTCCCCTGAGGCGAACGCGTTGTATCCGACCAGAATGGAGAACGCGAGGGGATCGACGATGACCCAATCGATGCCAAGCGCCCCCTGGCCGCCGACCTTTCCCAGACCGCGACTGTCGAGCGCATCGCCCAGGGCGAAATCCGCCCCCGCGGTCAGCCGGACATTGAAGAATCGATGGTTGGGACGTTCGAGGGTCGCTGTTTGCGAGGGCTCCGCGCTTCGAGGGGACTGGGCCTCGGCTTCGGGGGCTGATTCTCCAAGCGCCGGAACAGCCGTCGAGACCGCCAGAATCAGTATCAGCGCCACCGCGCCAGTGAAAGGGTTACGTCTTTTTCTCATTTCGCACTCCAAGTCCGGTTGGGTTAAATACATCGAATAGTATCGCAACTTTGAAACAGAATGCTAGTTCGAACACCGAGGGAACGCAAGCACGAAAGAATTCGCGTCAGTGCATGAGGGATTCCCGAAGCCGTTCCCGGCTCGTGGGTTTGGGAACGAAGCAGTCCACCACCCCTCCCAGGTGAATGTGAAGATCCATGGGTTGGCTACCGGAGAAGAGCACCCGCCTTGTCTCAGGGGAGTTGCGCTTGATCTCCGTGAGGAGCCAGATGCCGTTCTCTCCGGGCATCTCGTAGTCCGTGAGGACGGCATCGAACGCTTTCTTGCCCAGAATTTGGATGGCCTCCGAGGCGCTGGACGCGGTTGTGATGTGCCACTCGTCACAAAGCAGACGCTGTGCGACTCTGAGCACCTGGGCATCATCATCGACGATGAGGAGGGTGGGCCTTTCCTGTTTGGACTTCCTGCGAATCGTGTAGGGAGGGAACAGCCGCCATCGTTTTTTCTGATGAGATCTCAGCCGCCTCATGTTCACACTCCTCGATGCCCCCAGATGATTTCCAGTAATTTTAGATTTGAACCTAACATGAACCGGTGTTCAGGGCAACAATTCAACCCAAAAAGTTCCTCCCCTATCGACTGGATTTATTAATAAATACAATAGTGATAATTCGGACTCGGGGCTATCGACGTTTGAATGAAGGAGACCTTTTTTCCAGAAAAGCCAACATCCCCTCTTTTTGATCCGCGGTGTCGAAGAGGACGCTGAAGGCCTGCTTTTCGAGCTCAATAGCGGCATCGATGGGGAGATCGACACCTGAATTCATGACCCGTTTGGCCGCTCCGACAGCGAGCCCCCCCCTTGAGACCATCAGCCTGACGCGATTGAGAACAACGGCTTCGAGCGCCTCGGGCTTGTGTACCGATCTCACCAGACCGATTTCCTTGGCCTTTCGGGCATCGATGATCTCTCCCGAGTAGATGAGCTCCTTTGCGGCGCCGCGCCCCACCAGCCGCGCGAGCCGCTGGGTGCCACCGAATCCGGGAATGATCCCGAGCCCCACCTCCGGCTGTCCGAACTTGGCGTCGGTGTCACAGTAGATGAGGTCGCAGGCCATGGCGAGCTCCATGCCGCCGCCGAGTGCATAGCCGTGGACCATCGCCACTACCGGTATCTCCAGCGTTTCAATGCGCGACATGACCCGGTGTCCCAGCTCGCTCAGGGCCAGAGCTTCCCGGGGGCCGAGAGCCTGCATCTCGGAAATGTCGGCGCCCGCCGCGAAGGCGCGCCGATCTCCGGTGATGATGACGGCACAGACCGCATCATCGACGGCCCGATCGAGAGCGGACGAGAGTCCTTCGAGGACCGCGGTGTTGAGCGCGTTCAAGGCCTCGGGACGGTTCACGGTCATGGTGGCAATCGCTCCATCTTGATGGTATTTTATGGGGGGCATCTCACTCTTCCTCGCCGATAGGCATACACCCGGGCTTGTCCATCCGTCGTGATTCCTTTTCAAAAAATCGGGCACCGGGGCATCATATCGGATTGAGCGGCCGGGACAAGATCCTTGTGTCGTCGGGGGGCTGGCGCCCGGTGCGACAGGGGATAATAATGAAGTAGTGTTCCGCTGTCGCGCATGGTATTGGGGGCCGAAACGGTTGTCTGATCCAAAAAAGGTGGACCATGTTACTTCCGATACAAAACGAGAACGGGTTTGACTTGAGCTCCATAGCCGCCAATCTCGAAGGGCTCGAGGAGACCATCATCTTCATGCTCCTCAATCGAGCGCAATTCGCCAGAAACCAAGTCGTCTATGAGGCCGGCGCCAGCGGTTTCGAGGGGGGAGAGGGGAAGAGCCTTTTCGAGATCCGGCTCCGTCGGCACGAGGAGATGGATGCGGAGTTCGGTCGGTTCCATGTCCCTGAGGAGCGGCCGTTCATGAAGGGACTGCCCGACGCCAAACGAAGGGTGGACCTGCCGGATATGGGGCTCCACATTAAGGACTACGATGTCGTTAACGTCACGGAGAAAATCCTAGCCGCCTACCTGTCGCTCATCAGCGATATCTGTGAATCGGTGGATGACGGACAGTACGGATCCGCTGTGGAGCACGATGTGGCGGCCCTGCAGGCGATCGCCCGTCGGGTGCACTTCGGCGCGCTCTATGTCGCGGAGAGTAAATACCAGTCGGATCGCGAAATCTATCAGCGGCTGGTGCGAGACGGGGACGGGGAGAGGCTGATGCGGCGCCTGACCCGGGCCGAGGTGGAGGAGCGGATTCTGGAGCGGATCGAAGATAAAGTGGATTCTATCCAGGCGCAGATCAATCCGCTCGTCCGAAGATGGATTCCCTCCCGCATTATCATGGGGTTTTATCGGCAGCACATTATACCGCTCACGAAAGAAGGCGAGATCCGCTATTTACTGAATCGCCGATTCTAGACCGCTTCGGGTTTAATACGATTGAACTGTCGCGAAGGCATCGCGTGCTGCTGCAAGGCGGACGACGCCCCTCCTTTTTCAGAGGAGGGGTTGTCAAGGTACTATAAACGGCGTTGATTTAGATGTTGGTTTAATAGTAAACGATACATAAGGATGCCAAGGTTCCATATGGTGAGCCCACCCGGGATTCCGGGTGTTATTATCTTCCCGAAAATACAAAGTAATTTATCGTGAAATCATCGCTAAACCATTAATCTCTTTTTTGGTACAAATACTGCTTGACTTTATTAAAAGGTATCTCTATATCTACGCCTCGCTGCTCGCCGTACGAGTTGCGAGGTGGTGTATTTTACACTATTTTTTGTTTTGTTGTTTGAAAGTATGTATTTGGAGACTTGAGAGCGATGACTCTCGGTCCCGCATGAGCATTGCTGGCGTAGCTCAATCGGTAGAGCACCTGATTTGTAATCAGGCGGTTGCGGGTTCGAGTCCCATCGCCAGCTCTGGCACATGTAGCCTTGAATTTTATATCTTGGCGGGATTCCCGAGTGGCCAAAGGGAGCAGACTGTAAATCTGCCGGGCTACGCCCTACGAAGGTTCGAATCCTCCTCCCGCCACTGAGGACGGGTTTGTGTGCTGGTCAGAAGGTCAGCGGGAGTAGCTCAATTGGTAGAGCATCAGCCTTCCAAGCTGAGGGTCGCGGGTTCGATTCCCGTCTCCCGCTCTGTTGGGTTTTTCAGGTGCTTGAGCGCCCCGAGGAGTTTAACAGGAGTTTTCTACGCCCACGTAGCTCAGGCGGTAGAGCACCTCCTTGGTAAGGAGGAGGTCACCAGTTCAAGTCTGGTCGTGGGCTCTTTTAAGAGCCAAAGTTGGCATTAATAAAAGGAGCTTTGTCATGGCAAAGGAAAAATTTGTAAGGAACAAGCCCCACGTGAACATAGGGACGATTGGTCACATCGATCATGGAAAGACGACGCTGACGGCGGCGATCACGAAGACGCTGGCGAAGGCCGGCGGGG
>JBNLED010000068.1:0-19112 GCA_050304755.1 Polyangia bacterium
GGCGCAGTCCGGGGTGCTCGTGCCGTTCTCGGTGCAGTTGTCCATGGTGCAGGGATCGGCGTCGAAGCACGGCGCGAACTGGTCCGCGGGGCCGGGGACGCAGCTGCCGTCGACGCAGCGATCCCCGTCACCGTTGCACCCCAGCCCGTCGTCGCAGGGCTCCCCGTAGACCTTGGGGTTCTCGATACAGGTGTAGTCGGTCTCCCCCTCCAGGATGCACCGCATGGGGACGCACTCGGTGCCCTGCCCCTCGCAGGGATCGTCACTCACCTCGCAGGTATCCGTGGCCTCGTCACAGGTCCAGGTACCGCAGATCGAGTCCTCGGGACAGGCGTCCACCGGGATGTCGTAGTCACAGGCGTTGTTGAAGCAGCGGAAGAAGCCGTCACAGAAGTCGGCGTTGTCGTCGCAGTCCCGATCGGACTCGCACTCGAAGCAGCGGCGCTCCACGGCGGGATCCGCCGGCGGCACCGCACAGGTATACGGGAATCCAGTGGAGTAGTTGCCGTCGCAGTCATCCGCCACCTCCAGGCAGTGACCGTCGCCGTCACACCGGCGGTCTCCCTCGCACGCGTCCCCCCCCGCCGTGTGCTCTTCGCCGCAGTCGGAGGGCACGCCGCCGACGCAGTTGAAGGTGAGCAGGCTGCAGACCTGCCCCTCGGCGCAGAGGGTCTCGGCACACTCCTCGTCATCGACGCAGCACGTCCCCTCGCTGCAGCAGATCTCGTTCTGACAGAACCCGGAGGCGCAGTCGGCGCCGCCGGCGCAGGGCCCGCCGTTCGCGGTCCTGCACGTGTTGCTCTCCAGGTGGCACTGGTATCCCTGGACGCAGTCCAGGTTCGAGTCGCAGGATGCCAGGCAGGTCTCGGAGACGCTGCCCGCTGTGCAGGTAAAACGACCGTCATTCTGGTAGGGGCTCCCCTGGTCCTCGCAGGTGCGGAGCGGAACGCAGTTGCCCTCGCCGTCGCACCGCTCGTCCCCCGTGCACACCGGATCGGCGAAGGAGTTCCCGCAGTGGGCGAAGGAGGCTACGCAACGGTAGGCGGTCTCCTCGCCGCAGGCCACGGTGCGGCACTGGGACTCGCAGTCCTCCGCGGTGCCGCAGCACTCCCCCTCGGCGCAGCAGAAGCCGTCACCGCAGTGGCCCGACAGGCACTCGGCGTCGGCGGTGCACGCCGTCCCGTTGCTCTCCGCGTCGGCGTTGACGCACGCCCCCTCGTGGCAGACGGCGCCAGCGGCGCAGCGGGTCTCCTGGTTGTCCGCAGTGCAGGAGGCGTAGCACCGCTCGGTGGCCGAGGACTCGTCGCAGGTGAACTCACCGTTCGAGGTGTAGGCGCCGCAATCGGCGGTGACGGGAACACACCCGCCCTCGCCGTTGCAGACCGCGTCCCCTTCGCAGACGGCGGATCCGTCCAGATCCTCCTCGCCGCAGGCGTAGGCGCCGGGGAGGTAGCTGCACATACTGAGGGAGCAGAGGGGCATGGCGCAAAGGTCCTCCCCGCAGTCCTCCGAGTTTCCGCAACACTCCCCCGACTCACAGCAGAACCCGTTGCCGCAATATCCCGACCGGCACTCGCAATCCTCCGAGCAGGGCTGTCCGCCAAGGGTCGTTCCGGTGCACCCCGTGCCCTCCGGGTCGGTGCCTTCGGGGGCGCTGTCCGTCCCGGGCTCGTCGGTACTCTCGTCGTCGGTGCCCCTCCCGGTCCCGACCTCCGAGTCCTCATCATTATCGGCGCTGTCCGTGTCCAGCGGCGCCACGCACTTCCCGTTGTCGCACATCTGTCCGGAGGGACAGTCCGAGTTGGTCTTGCACCCCTCCTCCTTGCAGCCCGAGCAGCCCGCGTGGCCGAAAACCGCCGCCAAAACGATGGCGGTGATTGATATCCATCTCCGAATCTGGAAGCTGTGTGTCATTGCATTCTCCGTGGTTATTTTTCCGGATCAGTCCTGGGCCCAGTCGGCCTTGAACCTTATCGCATAGCAGTCGTCCGGATTGGGACAGGAGCTCGGCATCTCGAACATCAGCGCGATACCGTAATAACCCACCGCGCCCGAAACCTCCGCGACGGTGGGGACGTGGATGGTGGGGTCGCCCCCGGCGAGCAGGTTGAGGTGGTCGTTGAAGCCGGTGAAGGAGCCGGCGTCGGCCCGGAAGGGGTTGCCCTCGGTATCCTCGAAGTAGAGGGTGTAGTGGAGCACCGCGTTCTCGATGCAGTCGGTGATATCACACCCGGCGATGCCGTTGTCCGCGTGGAACGCCACGTCCTTGCCCACGATGCTCTGATTGTTGCTCAGCGAGCAGGGGTCCGCGGGACAGCAGGGGCCGCCGCAGTCCCAGCACACATAACAATTGTCGCAGTACTCCTGCGCCGTAAAGTACTCCTTGATGAAGGTACATTCGTTGTTGAGGAAGTGGTCCTCGTTGCCGCACATACTGGAGCGGGTGATCGCGTTCTGTACCCGCCCTTCCGTGTTGCCCGACGCGTCCGTCTCACAGATGATGTGGGCCATGGACGGATCGTAGTAGAGGGCCAGGTCGTAGTCCCCGGTGCTGCTGTGGCCGTCCACGAGCAGGTAGTGGGGGGTGTCCTCTGTCTGGAGCATACCGGTGGGCTGGATCTCAGACTCGCCGCCACCGCCGCAGCCATCGTCATCCGACCTGATGAGCTCGCCGTAGCAGTTGAACAGGGCCAGCTGGCTGTTGAAGCTGGCGTTGCCCCCGTAGTCGCACAGGGTGGCGTTGAACCAGGCATCGTCGACGCTGACCGACAGCTCCCACAGCTCGTCGTTGGCGTTGCCGCCCCCGGGTCCGTCATAGCCGTTGGTGAGGCCCGAGGTGTCCCCCTCGAGCAGGATGGCGAAGGTGCCCCCCAGGGACCCGGAGCGGGTCGAGATCGGGCCGCCGTCGATGAAGGTCTCGCCGTTGATGACGATGGGATAGGGGTTGCCGTCGGTGTGGACGAAGCTGGTGTTGACCGTGCCGCGATACCAGCTGGCCACGTCCGGGCAGCCGGTCTCCTTGGTCACCGAGATGTAGAATTCGCCGTCGGTCCCCGGCGCCGCCCCGGCCCCGTCGACATATATATAGACGTCCACGGTGCTCCCCGCGGCCTGGCTGGTGTCCTCTTTGACCGTCGTCACCGCCACGTCCGCCATGCCCGGGTGGCCCGTGCCGCAGTCGTAGGGCGCGCCGCACTGGTCCTCGTACACGGTCCCGGACACACCGTTCACGTACTCGCACGCGAGGTCCGTGCCGCTGCCGCCGCACCCGCCGGTCTCGGCGTAAATTGTCACGTCGAAGGCCGCCTCCACCTTCACGAAGTAGCGATCGTGGCCCGCGGCGCTGCGGACATAGGAGAAGTGGAACACCGAGTCCTTGGCGTTGGCCCCCAGGCGTCGGGCGTTCTCGAAACACTGGTTGCCGTTGGCCTGATAGTCATCTAACGCGCAAGACGTGTTGCCGGGGACCTCGCCGCTGGACTGGCCGTCCAGGTGGGTGCCGTCGAACGCGAACAGGCTCACCGCCTCCGCGCAGACGTCGTTGCCGGAGGTCCCCTCCACGATTTGACAGTCCCCCACTCCCGCCACGTCGACGCACTCCCACTCGCAGGGATCGTCCGTGGGGGTGCAGTCCAGGGGCAGGGCCGCAGTTTCGTAATCGCAGGTGCCGTCCGGGAGGCACAGGGGATCGTTGCACACGTCGAGGGGCGCGGCGGGCTCGGGGCACAGCGCGTGCCGCTCCGACCAGGTGCCGTCGCCGTCACACTTGACGCAGCTCCCGGACTCCCCGCGGCGGTCGGAGTCGTTCGGGAAGTTGGTGTAGTCCTCGTCGCAGGCGGGCCCCAGGTTACAGACGTAGTCGAGGCACGGCCCGTCCGGATCGCAGTTTGGGGTGCTGTCGCAGGTGCCCGCGTTGCAGACGTCATCGGTACAGTCGATGCTGTCGGTGCAGAGCTCCGAGTCATCGGCGACCCAGTTCCACACGCCGGTGGCGGTTTCACAGGTGGTGAAATCCCGGCAGTCGGCCGGATCGTCCACCGGGACGGCGATCTCGTGGTCCTCGCAGTCCCCTTCGGTGTCGCACTCCGCTTCCAGGCAGGCGTTGTCCGTGTCGTACTCGGTGCAGGCTCCCCCCACGTTGATGGGGGTCACGTCGTCACAGTTGCCCTGAGCGCCCGAGGGATCGCACTCTATGACGGCGCATTGACTGTCCGGACACTCGGACTCGAAGGCCATGTCGTGGTGGACCGGAACCCTCTCGCCGGAGACGTCTTCGCAGTCCCAGTAGTCACAGATGCCGGTGCTGGGCTTGGCCCCCGAGTCCGAGGGCTCATCCAACGGCACGTAGCAGATGTGAAGGTCGGTGGTGTCCAAGTCGTCGTCCTCGCAATCCAGGGTGCAGGTGTTCGGTTCGCCAGCGTAGCTATCTTCCGGGCACGGCGTGTCTATAACGGTGCAGACGCCGATCTGGCACTCCTCCACAGTGCAGCCGTCCTCGTCGTCGTAGCACACGGTGCCGTCCGGCTGGTTCACCGCGGTCACATCGCACACACCCGTATCGCACTCGGAGATGGTGCAGATGGTGCCGTCGTCATCGTCGCACGGCTCCCCGTTGGCGCCGGTGAGGTCGGCCTCGCATTTGCCGGTGTCGTTGCAGGCGGCGTAGTAGCAGCTCGCCCCGTCGGCCGGTCCGGTCCGCGGCATCGCACCGTAGGCGCCCCCGGCGTACAGGACGTTGTTGGTGCAGGGGTCGTTCTCCGTGGCGGTGACCGGCGTGGCCTGGCATTCGTTTCCGGCGCACACCACCGTGGCGCAATCCGGGCTCATGACGGGGCTCAGGCTGATCACGGTGGCCCCGGCGGCGACGCAGTCATCGTTGTTGTTACAGGGGATTTTCGAGCTGATACAGACATCCGCGCAGTACCCCATCCCGTTGCCGTCGATGTTGTCGGGGTAGTCGTTCTGGCAGCAGATGAGGCTGTCGTCCTCACACTGCTCCTGGGGGGTCGCGGCCGCGCCACCGCTGTCCAATCTGCCGTACTTGCCCTCGGCACAGCCACCGAAGCAGGAGCACTGCATGTACCCGTTGCAGTAGTCCGGCCGACACAGATTATCGATACAGATGTTGGTGGTGCACTCGTCATTGGAGGAGCATTGACACAACCTCTCGCCGTTCGGCCCGCGGGGGTCGCCGCTGTCATCGGCCGCCTGTCCGGATCCCGCGTTTCCGTCATATCCGATGTCGCAATGGTCGGGTCCCCCGGTACCATCGAAATCCGATTCATAGGTCACCCCGTCCCGCAGCGCGTCCTGCCACCAGCAGTCGGCGATCTCCCCCGGGTCGCTGCAGCACTCGTCGTTGGCGCGAAGCTGCATCTCCTGCCAGGGGGCGAGGAGGGAGCGCGTCACCTCCCGCTGCGCCCGGGGGATCTCCGTTACGGCGGGCCGGACCTCGATCGGGGGGCTCGGCTTTGCGGCGGTGACCGCCGGGGCGGGTTTCTCGGAGGACTCACTACAGCCGATGCAGGCGATGAGAGGTATAACGAGGAGACCTCTCGAAAGTCTGGGTAAACCGAGCGGGTTCGACGGATTAATTTGGCTTGCTCTTGTCTCCATGACATCCTCCTGCGGCGTCCTCGCAGTGTAACCGGTGCGCCTTGCACGCACGTAAGGCGTATTTCGCAGCACCCATTGTAACACACATTCTTTATCCAGTTTAATCAACATTTTTTAATTTATCTATAATTATTGTCCAAACAGGAAGATTGAGATCGATAATACGACATTAGGGCCATTTGAGACATAAAAGACTGCGCTGGAATTTTTGGTCGGAAGGGGAGTAACCGGCGGCCTTCTCAGGAGCCGAGCTTGAGGGAGTCCTCGCCGAGATCCACGGCGTAACGGTTGAGGTCGCTGATGAGCGCCGAGAGCTCCTCGGAGCGCTGCCGGTTCTTATCGGTGATGAGCAGCACCTCCTCCGAGAGGGTGACGATGTTGTTGAGCGAGGAGACGTTCTCCCGGACCCGCTCCGCCAGGACGCGGAAGTCGCCGCTGATGAGCTCCACGGTGCGGGTGACCTCCGAGGAGGCCTGGGCGTGGTCGCTGGAGGAGCGTAGCACCTGCTCGGCGGTCATGCTGATGGCGTTGAAGAGCTCGAGGGTGTGCTCGTTCTGGGAGACCTGCTCCCGGAGGAGCTTGCTCACCGCCCCCACCGTGGAGCGCACCTTGTCGATGATATCCTTGACCTGCTCCCCCTCCCGGACCTGCCCGGCGTTGGTCTCGGCGATCTCGTTGCTGAGCACCGCGGCCTGCTGCACCTTCTCCGGGATGCCCTTGAGGAGCACCACCGCGTTCCGCGCCATGCGGATGCCGTTGTCCACGTCCTGCTGGCCGTTCTGGATGGTCTTGACCGTCTGGGAGAACCCCTGCTTGAGCCCCTCCAGGACGATGGAGATCTCCGCGATGGCGGTGGCGGTGGACTGGGCGAGCTCCTTGACCTCCCGGGCCACCACGGCGAAGGCGCGGCCGTGCTCCCCCGCCTCGGAGGCGATGATGGAGGCGTTGATGGAGAGCAGCTTGGTCCGCTCCGCCAGGCTGTGCACCGCCACCAGCACGTCGTCCACCCGATCCACCCGGGACTGGAGGCTCGCGGTCACCTCGAGGATCCGCTCGTTCGAGAGGTGGATGGCGTCCGATCCCTCGATGGTGGCCTCGATGGCCTCCCCGATGCGCTCGGTCTCGTTGCTCAGGTTTCCCATGAGGAAGGCGGTGTTGTTGGCGTCCGACTGGGCCTTCTCGGCGCCGCTCGCCATCTCGCTCAGGGCGTTGCTCGCCGTCTGGATCTGGGAGGTGAGGCTGGCCAGGTCGCGGTTGAGGAGCTGGACGTTCTGGTTGCTCTCGTTGGTGGAATGGCTGGCCTTGCCGATGATGGAGTTCAGGCCGCTGATGGAGCTGGCGACCTGACTGATGGCGGTGTCCATTTGGGAGACCTGGGAGGCGCTGCTCTCGATCCGCGAGGCCATCTTCTCGATATCCTTGGAGGCTGTGAGTAACCCCTGACTCATCTCCCCCACCGCCTCGAACGTCCGCTCCGCCACCCCCGACTGGATCTTGATGCCGTCCTGCACCTCGTCGAAGGAGTCCCCGGCGCCGTCGGTGGTCTCGGCCACCCGCCTGGAGAGCCCGCCGAGCTGGGACATGATGGTCCGCATCTGCTCGCACATGGCCGCCAGCGCGTCCCGGATCCGCCCGAGCTCCGCGGGGGCCTCGTCCGGGAGGTTTGGGGAGAGGTTCCCCCGCGAGATCTCCCGGATGCTCTCGAGGACGAGCGCGAGGGGGCGGTTGAAGCTCCGGATGGCCATGTACATCGCAACGGAGGAGAGCCCGATCAGGACCAGCGTGATGATGATCCCGGCGAGGAGATCCTGCACCCCGACATCCTGAACGTTGGTCAACACCCCTGTTAAAATGAGGACAATGACCGGGATGAGCGCCGTGCAGACGCCCGCGAGGAAAAAGACAACAAATCGGGACCTTATATTCATTGCGCAACCTATCCATCGTGTGGGTCGTACAGATGACGACAGTGACCACTTCCCTCCAGAAGTCTACCTCGCTTTCAGGCGCTCGGCGATATTTCTGAAGAGATCTCTTTGTATATCAGCGGTTACCGTATGGGGGACCCCCGGGTACTCGACGAGGGAGGCGTCCCAGCCCTTCGCCTTGAGCCGGGAGATGCTCTCCGTGGCGAACCGCACGGGGATGACGGAATCCCCCGAACCGTGCAGGGCTCGGATCCCGGGAGCGTCATCCCGTTTCACGAGGGTCACTCCCGGCGGAAGCGCGCCGCCGATGGGGATCGCCAGGGCGACCACCTCGGGACGGGTGACCGCCACCGTGAACGCGATCATCCCCCCCTGGGAGAACCCGGTGATGATGGGGCTCCCCTCCGTGGGTCGGGTCTTGTGCAGGTACTCGACCAGGGTCGCGACCCGCTCCGCCGCGAGGACGACATCTTGTGAGAAGCGCTCCCCCCGACCGCTGTAGGGAAGGTCGATGTCGAACCAGGAGTATCCGCCCCGCCACGGGATGAATCCCTGCGGGAGGATGACCCGGCTCTTGAGGGGGAAGGCCTCGTAGAGCGCCCGGAAGTGCTCCGGGGTGTCCCCGAGACCATGAACGCCGATGATCATCGGGAGCGTCTCTTCCTCCTTCGCTCCCCCGGTATAGAGCTCGATGTATTCGAGGAGCTCGTCCCCCGTACCGACCGACCGGCTGAACTCCGCGTGGGATTCGGGGAGGAACTTCGCGGCGGGCTCGGGCGGGGACTCCCGTCGGCATCCCAAGGCCGCCAGCAGGACGAGGACCGGGAAGACGAAGCGCATGAGCCCCGCCGCTGCGTGAACCCGGCGACGCTCAGTCTCGCGAATCATCACTCGTCTCCATCGTCGCCCGGCCCCGGGTGGCGTCGGCCATCGCCGCCTGGAAGGAATCCAGCGCCGAGGCGTCGAGCTCGAGCTCCAGGACGACGCCTTGCGCTTCGTAGGTCTCGAGGTGCTTCGCGGCGTTGTGGGTCTGGAGCACGGGGTAGATCTCGCCGATGGCGTCGAAGGGGGCGGTGACGCGGACCGCCGCCCGCGGACGGTGCTCCTCGGTGGGGGCGGTTCGAAGGCACTCGGCGGCGCACTTCCCGTAGGCCCGGGCGAGCCCGCCGACGCCGAGCTTGATGCCCCCGAAGTACCGGATCACCAGCACCAGACAGCGATCGATATCCCGTCGCTCGATGGCCGCGAGGATGGGCTTCCCCGCCGTGCCCGACGGCTCCCCGTCATCGAAGAACCGGTACCGATCGCCGATGCGATAGGCGAAGCAGTTGTGGGTGGCCTCCGGCTCGCTCAGCTCCCGCACCCGCTCCATGGCCTCCTCCGGGGAGCCCACGGGGACGGCCACGGCGATGAACCGACTCTTCTTCTCCTCCAACTCGAAGGTATGCTGCCGGGTGATAACCTGCATCTCCTCCACCTCAAGGCGACAGTCTACACCGAAACCATTCGTTTTTTCATCTTTTCCACATCGCTTCGGGCCGGTTTCTCGAATTGTGATTGAACACAACTCCGGGTAGAACCGTCTGACGGGCTTTCCGAGGCGCGCCCGAGGGTCGCGAGCGAAACGGCAGGATGAGATGGTCCCTTTTTTTTCATACCCCAAGATTCCGGAGCGCACCGCCGGGCCGTCGGACCACAAAGTGGATGATCGGCTCTACTACGCGGCGTTGGCCGAGGCCTTCCTCCGTGGTCGCGGCGACACCGGCAGAGCGAAGCTCCACCGATTCAAGAGAAAATCGGGTCCCCCCCGGGTCACCGGGGTGCTCGCCCGTCTGCAGGGGCTTTGCCCCGAGGGCCTCCTCGACATCGGCCCCGGACGCGGCGCATTCCTGTGGCCCCTGGCGGCCCGGTTCCCGGATCTCGAGATCCACGCGGTGGACGTGCTGGCCCACCGGGTGCGGGACATCGACGCGGTGCGGGTCGGGGGGATCGCGCGATTGAGCGCCTCCCGCGGGAGCGTCTCCCACCTCCCCTTCAATGACGGCGCGTTCGACATCGTTACCATCCTGGAGGTCCTGGAGCACCTGCGGGATCCGGCCGCGGCAGCCGCCGAGGTGTTGCGGGTGGCCCGCCGGTTCGTCATCGCCAGCGTCCCGTCCCACGAGGACGACAACCCCCAGCACCTTCGCTGCTTCACCCGAAACGAGCTCACCGACCTCTTTCTCGATGCCGGCGCGAGGCGGGTCCAGGTCGACTATGTGCGGGGACACATGATAGCGGTGATACGATGACGACCCCGATTCACGCCCGGATGGTGAAGTACCCCCGAACCCGGCACATCGCCGGGTCCAAGCTGCAGCCCGGGGACGAGGATCTCTCACAGGTGCCCGTCGAGGCCCTCGCCGGCCGTCCCCTGGTCATCGAGGAGAAGCTGGACGGCGCCAACGCGGGGCTCTCGTTCCAGGACGACGGGCGCCTGCTGCTGCAGAGCCGCGGACACTTCCTGACCGGCGGCCACCGGGAGAAGCACTTCGCCCGGTTCAAGGCGTGGGCCGCGACGGAGCGGCGGGCCCTCCGGGAGGTGCTCGGGCGGCGCTACGTCATGTTCGGCGAGTGGCTCTTCGCCAAGCACACGGTCTACTACGACGCGCTCCCCCACTGGTTCATGGAGTTCGACCTCTGGGATCGGGACGAGGAGTGTTTCCTGGATACGGATCGGCGCCGCCGGCTCCTGTCGCCGGTGGCGGTCTCCCAGGTCCCCGTCCTGAAGCGGGGGACGATCAGACATATCGATGATTTGAGGGCGCTCATCGGCTCCTCCCTGTACAAGACCCCGAAATGGCGGACGCACCTCGCGGACACGGCCGCCGCGCAGGGGCTCGACGTCGCTCGCGTCATCGCCGAGACCGATGCCCTGGACGCGGCGGAGGGGCTCTACCTCAAGCACGAGGAGGGGGGACGGGTGGTGGGGCGCTACAAGTTCATCCGCCCGAGCTTCCTCCAGTCGGTCCAGACCTCGGGGAGCCACTGGCTGAACCGGCCCATCGTGCCCAACCGGCTCGCCGACCCCCACCCGGAGTGCTTATGAGCGCCTCCGTCGACGAGCTGTTTCGCGTCCCGGCGCCCCCTGACTGGCGGGTGGATTACGACGCCCTGGATGCGCGCTTCCCGTGGGTCCGACGTCTCCGGGGGGTGCCCCAGGATCCAAAATGGCACCGGGAGGGGGACGTCTGGATCCACACACGACTCGTCTGCGAGGCGCTGGCCGGGATGGCCCGATGGCGCGCCCTGGATCCCGCCGGCCGGCGGGTGCTCTGGCTGGCGGCTCTGCTGCACGACGTGGCCAAGCCGGAGGTCACCCGCGTTGAGGGGGATCGCATCCGAACCCCGTTCCACGCCCCCCGGGGCGCCATCCGGGCCCGGGAGATCCTCTGGGAGGTCGGCGTCGACGCAACGGAGCGGGAGCATGTCTCAGGACTGGTCCGGCACCACTCCCTGCCCCAGAACGCCCTCGAGGGCGACGATACCGAGCGGCGAGTCAGCGCCGGCAGCCTGCGGTGCGCCCTGCGAAACCTGGCGCTCCTGGCCGAGGCGGACCTCCTCGGGCGAAAGTGTTCTCACACGGAAGAGAGCCGGAACGCCCTCGACCTGTTCTCCGAGATCGCGAAGGAGCTCGGGTGCTGGGAGGGCCCGCGGGACTTTCCATCGGATCACACGCGGGTTCTTTTTTTCGACGAGGGGCGGCCGGCGGGGTTCGAAGCCTACGACGACACGCGCTTCACCGTGACCCTGCTCTCCGGTCTTCCCGGCGCCGGAAAGACCACCTGGAGGCGGCAGCACCTGGCGAATCTTCCAGTGGTCTGCCTCGACGAGATCCGCTCGGAGTGGGGGGTCTCTCCCGCAGGCGACCAGGGGCGGGTGCGGCAGGAGGCGGTCGCGCGGGCCAAGGCGTATCTGCGGAATCGGCGGGACTTCGTCTGGGACGCCACCAACCTGTCGGCGCTGCGGCGGCGGAAGATCGTCAAGCTGTGTCGCGGCTACCGCGCCCGGGTGAACATCGTAGCGGTGGAGCTGGAGAGCGGGACCTTGCGGGAGCGGAACCGCGCCCGGGCGGCCGCCGTGCCCGAAGGGATCATCCGGTCGATGCTCCGGCAGTGGGAGATGCCCGACCTCACCGAGGCGCACCGGGTCGCGATGGTCGAAAACGGCGCAGATGCACCGGGACGTCAGTAATCCAGTTTCCGGACCTGGGTCTGATACCAGTACCATTTGGAGACCATGGTGTCCCCGGGCCGGTTCCGGATGAAGCTCTCCCGCCGGGCGGCGTTCCGCGCACGCCTCGAGGGGATGGGCGGCGGCAACCCCCGAAGGGCCCGCTCGAGGGTGACGAACCTCCTGGGGGAGACATCGATGAACTCCACCCCGAAGCCCGGTCGGAGCCGGTCGTTCCTCCGCCGATGCCAGTTGATCCGCTTGACCCGGCTGAAGAAGTAGAACTCCGGAGCTTCCCGGGTGAGCGAGAAGGTGCAGCAGAGGCAGTCCCCTATCTGGGGCATCTTCTCGCTGATGAGATACATCCCCCGCGGGCTGAGATCGGCGGCGATGAGGTCTTGCGACTCGCTCCAGTAAGGGGATGTCACTTCGGTGGGAAGTATCGTGGATCGGCGGACTTCTGTTCGCTTTTGCATGGTTTCCTCCGTTAGCTGAACTTACTGTAGGCCATTATCCTACATTGTGTCAAAATATCTTACCCGAAATGACACCGCAAGCCGCTTGTTGAGGAAAGCTTTTCTCTAGAGGTCGATGGGGTAGGCGCATTGCCCCGGGGTGGAGATACAATTCATGTCGACGGAGCAGATGATCTCTCCCTCACAGATTCCGCCCGGGCAATCCTCGTCGGTCCAGCAGTCGGGGGGATCCTGCTCCAGATGGCAGGTGGGGACGCCGACCATGTCGAGGCAGGTGTAGTGCTCATCACACGTCCCTTGGTCACACGCTCCTGAGCTCAGCGTGCGGCAGACCCCCTCCCGATCCGGCGCCAGACACATTATCCCGCAAGCGCAGACGTCCTCTCCCGAGCACTGCTCAAAGTTCAAACAGTCCGCGTCGCTCCAGCAGCCGTCCTGACGCGGGGGCGCCTTGCACACCCCGTTCGTTCGGTCCGGTGAATAGACACACTCCTGCTCTCCGGGGCAGGGACACTCCGCGTTGCAGCAGTTGTTGTCCAGGGTGTCGCACTTGGAGGAGGTGTCGGGCGCCGTGTCGGTGCCTTCCTCCGTCCCGGTGTTCGTGTCTTCATCAGTGCCCGCGTCGGTTTCGGCATCCGTGTCCGTATCGCCGTCCGTGTCCGTATCGCCGTCCGTGTCCGTATCACCGTCCGCGTCCGTATCGCCGTCCGCATCCGTATCGCCGTCGGCATCCGTATCGCCGTCCGCATCCGTATCGCCATCCGCGTCCGTATCGGTGTCGGCATCCGTATCGCCGTCCGTATCCGTATCGCCGTCCGTATCGGTGTCGGCATCACCATCGGCATCGGTGTCCCCATCCGTATCGGCGTCAGTATCTCCGTCGCCGTCCCCATCAGTGTCGGCATCACCATCGCTGTCACCGTCCACGTCACCATCGCCGTCACCGTCGCCGTCCGCGTCGCCGTCGCCGGATGACGGGTCTCCGCCATCACCCTTGTCCGTCTTGCTATCCTGGCAGCCCCAGACACCACCGAGACAAAAAATGATCGTCACTAGAATGAGACCCTTCATGAGTCGCTCCTTTCTTTTAATCTCTGATTCTACCTCAACGGGGTGTCACCTGCAGGACAAAAGAACGGGCTACCGGAGCCCCCACTTGGATGCGAAGATGCCGATCCAGCGACGGGTGCAGCGGACGCCCCGCTGCCGCAGAAGGCGCTCCGTGGCCGAGAGGTTCCCCCCGCATTGGTGGAAGGCGGCGGTGATCTGCTCCTTGTGGGCCTCGTAGTGGGAGTGGCTCTCGTCCGAGGACTCCGCGGGCGCCGAAGAAGGTGTCGGACCGGCCGAGCTCATCGCGCTCACGGGAGCCGTCGACTCGGAGTACCTGGCGGACACGGGACCTTGTCCGAAGCGGTCGCCGAAGACCTGGGTTACGGCGTCCCCGGGGGAGACACCGGTGACGATCTTGGACACCAGTCGGTCCGCGAGGTCGAGGATCCCCCGAACATTATCACTGGCAAAGCCGTCCAGGCACATCGCCTCGAAGTGGTCTCCGCCGAGGAGCGAAAGCACTCCTCCGGGATCCATCCGGTTCTCGGTGATTGAGGTTCGAAGCACGCTCGAAAAAATCTCCGGGATATCCGCGATACGCTCTTTGAGCGAAGGAATCCTCGCGACGCGGAGCCGCGCGAGGAGATCGTGGGCCAGACCGTAGTCCGGTAACGGGGCGTTGGAGGCGAGCACGAAGCGGACCTGGGTGTCCCGTTCCCTGGACTCACCGATCCGGGCGTACCGTCCATCCTCGATGGTTCGAAGCAGGGTGCGTTGGACGCGGCTCGGGAGGTTGTGCACCTCGTCCAGGAACAGAACCCCCCCGCCGGCTCGCTCGATGAGCCCCGGTCTCGGATCCACATTCGAGAAGACGCGGGCGCCGACCCCGAACAGCGTGGCGGCGGCCTCGTCCTCGGAGGTGAATCGCGCCGCGTTGTGGGCGAGAATGGGAAGCGGGCTCGCCTCGCCCCAGATGGCGGCCAGGGTCCCCGCGGCGAGCTCCTTCCCGGCTCCGGACGGACCGGAGAGCAGGATATGCCTCCTGGAGTGGGCCGCCTCCGTGAGCTCCTGGACTATGGCGCCGCTGTGAAACGGTCCCGCCAGACCATATCGGTTGGGCGGGGGCGGGATCAGCATCGGTCCCGCGTTGAAGTGAAAGACAAAGACCTCCCGACCCGCACGGATGACCGCCTGATCGGTGCAGACCAGCTTGCCCTTCAGCCGTCCGCCGTTCAGATAGGTGCCGTTGGTGCTCTCCAGATCCTCCACCACATAGTAACCCTCTTTTTTGAGAATCCGGAAGTGCCGCTTGGAGATCTTTCCGTCATTGAGGCTAAGATCGCAGCGGGAGCTCCGTCCGACGTCGAAGGGAGGGGTGACGAGGCAGCGATCCGTGGTGGCCGCGCCGGGAGGCGCATACGCCAACAGGATCCCCGGGGTGGCGGAGGGCCTCCCGAAAACCCGGCTCTGTCGCGTAGAGGTCCTCGCTGTACCGGCGTGTGACATGGTATTTCATGGATACCGGAAAGCCGTCGCTTTGGAAAGTCACATCGCGTCAGCCCGCAGAGTGCCGCTCGGATTGATTCTGGGTCGGTTCGGGCGCGCGGTTGCTTCCAACGGCGATCACGCCGATGGACTCTTCCCATCGAAAAGACGAAACGCTCGCTCGTTTGGGGCTTGAATCTTGTTAAATCTTGTTAACAGCGACGGTCAGACGGGAGATCATTCTCGAAGCGGTTCGGCGGTGGAGGATGCCCTTGGTGACCGACTTGTCCAGCTGTTTGACGGCCGTCTTCAGGGCCTCCTTGGCCTCATCACCGTTCTTCTGATCAATCTTTTCGCGCACCCGCTTGACACAGGTCCTCATGGTGGTGCGGATGTGGCGATTCCTCGCCGCTCTCTTGGTGGTCTGACGTGCTCTTTTTTTTGCCTGTAGATGATTCGCCAACTCAAAACCTCCTAATCAAGGACGAAATGGCCTATCGCGACGGACGCCGTATGTCAAGCCTTTTAAATAATCTCGAAAGGCTCCTCACCGAGGGGCTCCTCGTTGACCATGACCACGACTTTGTACTCCCCCGGATCGAGCTCGTGGGTGAGCTCCCAGGCGGCCCCCATGGTGCCGGATCCCCCGGAGGGAAGGCTCGATCGGTTCTTGTACAGCAGCATCTCCCCGTCGCTCTCGATGAGGAACCAATGGAGCTCGATCACCGATTCCGCCGGCAGATCCAGAAATCGGAGGCCGCACTGTATCACCGTGGTGTCCCGCTTGAACTTCGACATGGCCCGCTTGGGCATGTTGTTGTCCTGGAGGGCCAGGCCGAGGGCGATCTCATCGATAGCGGGTCCCCCCTGCGCCTTTCCGATCACGACGGTCTTCGTCGCCATCGGTTGCTGGGCCACCAGGATGTCCACCTTGTACTCCCCGTTCGGGAGGCCGCTCGGAGAGGCCACATGGGCGGCGTAGCGCTTGTTGCCGGTGAGCTCCACCTCCGAGTTGTGAAACTCCTCCTGGCCCCGATACCAGTGGACATCCGCGAAGGAGCGCATCTCCGCCCCCTTGACGTCGAAGCTGACATACAGCTTGCGGATCCCTTTCTTGAACTTGGTCTTGGGCTTTTTGGCCGCCATGTTGCCCGAGATGGCCGTCGAGAATTTGACGTTCTTCACCAACACCACGCCGGCCTCGTCCGGATTTCCGATGACAAAAGAGGTGCCCCCGATGTCGTCGCCGTTGATGAACACCCTCGCCGAATAGGAGCCGTTGATGAACCGGGCGTCCTGCGGGCTGAAGGAGGCGATGAACTGGAAGTTGTCGGACCCCTGGATATCCGAGATGAGCATCGGTTTGGGATCCGCGTCCAGAAACCACCGCACCTCGATGTTGGCGTCGGTGGGTACCTTCTTGAGCCGTCCGACAAAGAAGATGATATCCTCTCCGGCTTCAAACCGATCCGTCACGGGAGCCGCCGCCCGATACCGCTTGGCGTCCACGGCGGTGGTGAGCTCCGCCCGGACGAGCTCGGCCCGAGGAACAAAATCTTCCGCTGTATATCCGACACCGAGATCATCATCATCGCCTGACGGATCGGACACGTCACCCGGCGTCGCGCCGCCGCACCCCATAACCACTGTAAAGAACAACAAGAGAATCCATTTTTGCATAGTCAACCTCCCGATTCCAATGGGATATAGTAGCAGAATTCCCACCCGCCGCGAGAACAATTAACACATATTTTTGCATTTATAACGAAATTATAGATTCGCGTTTACTGAACCTCGGGAGCCCGCTTCACTTCGTGAGGGGATTTCCCGGAAGAAGCAATGATGTAGATGCCGAAGAAGAGCAGACCACCGAGGATCAGCGCCAACAGGATGGCCACCCACTTGTGGCTGTTCTCCTTCGGGGGAAAGACCTCCACCCCTTCCGGAAGATCGCCGAGCGCCAGCTGTTGCGATTCCAGAATCATTTTCTCGGTTCCCGTATTCTCCACAGGGGTCGGCCGGGGGTCGGCGAGGCTCGTGGAGGGGCGATCCGTGATGACATCGGTGATACTCGCGGACGGCTTTCTAGGGCCTTCGTCGGACGCCTCCTCCGGCGAGCTCGGTTTCTTCACCTCCAGCCGCAGTGCTCTCGGTTTCGGCGTCTTCTCGTCCAACCGCTCGGACGCGAGATTCTGTCGGTGATACTCCCCCTTGCCGGTGGGCTTGGTGTAGGCGATTTTGGGCGGTCTGGAGCTCCATTGGAGGGTCGATGGATCGTTCAGGGAGTTGAACGGTATCTCGCTGAGCACCCGCAGCAGCGATGCCACACTGGCCGACTGGGGGGTCTTCACCGCCTTCCCGTCATCCTCGGAACCGGAGTCCACATAACGGATCGTCCCGGAGCGAAAGAGGGTCTGAAGGATCCGCTCCGCCTCGATGATGGACCGCTTGCCCTTGATGGTCGCCCTGAATGAGGCGTAATCGGCACCAGCGGCAATGGCCTCGGGAATCGTCATCGGTGAATTGGGCAAGAGGGCCGCGGCGTTTCTCAGAAAGTCCCCTCGGATTACGATGTTTTCATGGAGGTCCTGCCGGGGCGGACGCTGGGGACCGAACAGCCTGGAAAGTGCTTTGTTGGCGCGGGTCAGTGAGGCCTCGGTATCCGAGGAGGCCCGCTTGGTGACGATGCTATCCTGCTTGAACAGCCACCGCCCGGAGTCACAGAGGAGGAACTGAAGGAGCGCCTGTTGATCGTCATCGGAGCCGCCGTCAATTCCCTTTCGATAGGCGGAGAGCAGCTTCCCCTGCATCATCTCGAGCGTGAAGTGGTTCCAGGCGTCATTGAGGGAGACCACCCCCGAGAGCTTGGCGTTCGAGATGAGGCGGAGCAGGGCCGCCGGGCCGGTCATCTCCACCCGTTCCTTGACGGATCGACCGGTGGCGATGCGCTCCTCGATGATACGGACGGGCGCCAACGCCTCCTCCAACTGGTCGAGCACGGGTTCCAGGACGACCTGCCCCTCCCCTTCGGCCACCTCGGTCCACCACCGTATCAGGACAACGGAGCTCCACCGCAACAGCGGATGACGGCGAAGGTTCTGGATGAAGCTGAATCCGGGATCTCCGGGGCGAACGAGATCGGAGACGATGGCGTCCGGCAGAAACTTGACCGCCTGTCCGTAGCCGCTCTGGGATCGATCGCCCACCGCCACCTCGGCCCCGAGATGGCGGAGATCCATGGCCAGGGCATCCACGCGGATGGGATCGTCATCAATGACGAAGAGTTTGATGCCCCGGATGCACGGTCCTCCGGGCGGGTTCGGGGGGGTCGAGGGGAGGATTTTTCCCGGAGGAATGGATGAGACGGGCCGTCGCCTGGCGCTGATGTTCACAGGCTTACGGACCTCCACAACAGATGAAAGGTCGTCCCATGTGTCAATTTTTGGGGCGCGTTTCCCGACGAGGGGCCGCTTTTTATCGTCGCTCATCTCTTGGGTGACTATAGCATAATTTCAACCCATCAAAAATTCAGCGGGGTCGTTGGCCGGACATCGCCCGGGGGGCATCGGGGGGAAGGCTCTCCACATGGACGGACTGCGTGGGGAACGCGAAGGAGAGCCCGAGCGCGTGAACCGCTCGCATCACCTCCAGCATGAACTCCTGCTTGGCTTGCAGAAACTCCCCCCAGTTGGTGGTGATGGTAAAACAATAGATGAAGATATCGAGGCTCGACGGGCCGAAGGCATCGAAGTTGACGAGATAGAAGTCGTTGCGGATCTTCTCGTCATCATGGATAATCTCGCGAATCCGTTCCACCAACTGATCCACCTTCTCCGGCGAGCTCGAGTAGGTGACCCCGATGCTCATCTTGATGCGGCGCTTCTGCATCCGAGACCAGTTGTTGATGGTCGTCGTCGTAAACAGGAGGTTCGGAACCGTGATCAGGCTGTTGGCGAAGGTGCGCACCCGGGTGGTGCGCAACCCCACCTCCTCGACGGTCCCCTCCACCTCCCCCATCTCGATCCAGTCGCCGATCTGAAACGGCTTGTCGAGGAAGATGACCAGGCTTCCGAACAGGTTCGCCACCGTGTCCTTTGAGGCCATGGCCAGCGCCACGCCGCCGATACCGAGTCCGGCGAGTAGGCTGCCCACCGAGTACCCCATATTCTGCAGCACCAGCACGATCCCGATGACGATGAGGAAGACTTTGGAGCTCCTCCTCAGGATCGGCACCAGCTGATCATCCAGCTTGGACTCGGTGGCGGCGGCCTTCTCCGACCATATCTCCGCGAGCCCGTCGACGAGTCGAATGGCGAACCAGACCACCAGCGCCACGGAAGTCCCG